>JACRIN010000005.1 GCA_016220085.1 Planctomycetota bacterium | reverse complement strand
GCCGCGGCGTCCAGCTTCGTCGGCGAGCGCGCGACCGGTGCGAGTGTCCGGCGCGACCCGTTCGGACCGACCGGCCGACTCGTGATCGCGCCGAGTGAGCACGCCGAATGAGCCCTCTGGCCGAGCACGTTGCCCGAGCGCACTGGCCGAGCGCACTGGTCGAGCGCACTGGTCGAGTACGTTCGGCGCGCACGCTGGGCGACCGCGCGAGGCGCGTGCTCGCGAGACGCACGCACGCCGCGCGAGCGACTCTCGCGGCGCGAACGGCTCGCGCGAGCGCTTCACGGTGGTGTGGCCGCGAACACCGAGCTCCTCGCCCCGGCTGCGCGCCGGCGAAGGCGTGGTTGCCGAGCTCCCGACGACGGCTTCGCGCAAGCGCCCGATCGGCCGCGGGCGGCGGGCGGCGTGATCCGCTAGGCTCCGCGCCCCCGATGGCCCGAAAGCAGCCCAAGAAGCGCGCGGCGCTGCCGCACGCGGCGCGTTCGCCGAGCCTGGCGAGCTTGTCGAGCTTGCCGCGCATGCCGATCTTGCCGCGCTTGCCGCGCGACGCGCACGACGACCATTCGACCGCCGCGGTGCTCGCGAGGCGCGAGCTCGTGCGCGCCGCGACCGGCGTCGAATTCGAGCTCGTCGCGGGCGCTCCCGCGCCGCTCGAGAGCGCGCGCGGCAAGTGCGAGAGCCTGATCGGCTTCGCGCAGGTGCCGCTCGGGCTCGCGGGGCCGCTCGCGGTCGACACCACCGCCGGTCGGCGCGAGGTGTACGTGCCGATGGCGACCAACGAAGGCGCGCTGGTCGCCTCGCACTCGCGCGGCATGCGCTTGCTCGCCGCGGCGGGCGGCGCGCGCTCGCGCGTCGTGCGCGAGGGGCTGACGCAGGTGCCGATCTTCGTCTACGCGAACGCCGAGCGCGCGCTCGCGGCCCGCGCTCGCGTGCTCCGCGCCGAAAAGTCGTTCACGAAGCTGGTCGCGGGCACCACGCGGCACGGCAAGCTCGTGCGCGTGCTCGCCGATGTCGTCGGCAGGCGTCTGGTCGTCGAGCTGACGTTCACCACCGGCGATGCGATCGGCATCAACATGGCGGCGCGGGCGACCGAGCTCGTCGCTGCGCGCATCGCGAAGTCGACCCGCGCTCTCGAGCACGCGTTGCACGGCCAGGACGTCGAGAAACGCGCCAACGCTCGCGCGACGTACGAAGGCCGCGGCCGCAGCGTCGTCTGCGACGCGACGATCCCGCGCGCCGCGCTCGCGGCGCTCGCGCGCACGACGCCGGAGGACCTGCGCGCGCTCTGGCACACCTATCAAGTCGGTTTCGCGCGCCTCGGGACGCAGAACCAATGCGTCCAGAGCGCCAACGGGCTCGCCGCGGTGCTGCTCGCGTGCGGTCAGGACGTCGCGTACCTGCCCGAGTGCGCGACCGGGTTCCTCGACCTCGACGTCGCGGCGGACGGAGCGCTCTACGCGAGTGTCACGCTGCCGTCGCTCCTGGTCGGCACCGTCGGCGGCGGCTCGCAGAAGGGGACCGCGGTCGAGTGCCTGCGTCTGCTCGGTTGCGAGGGCGCCGGCGGCGCGAACACGTTCGCCGAGCTGCTCGGCGCGGTCGTCCTCGCCGGCGACCTGTCGTTGATGGCGGCGTTCGCGACGCACGAGTTCGTCGCGGCGCACGAGAAGCTCGGGCGCAATCGGCCCGTGCGCCCGGTTCGCTAGGGGCGTGCGCGCTACCCTTTGCCGCTTCGGAGCCCCGCGTTGAACCCGACTCTGTTGCTCTTGATCGCCACGCTGGCGCTGGCGGTCGGTCCGATGCTCGACCGCGTCGGCCGGCGCCTGCCGATCGCGGCGGCGTTGATCGACGGCGGCACCGTCGGCGCGATCGTCGCGGTCGCCGCGCTGCACTTGATGCCCGAAGCGGGCGCGCACATCGGTTGGTGGGCGCTCTTGCTCTTTTTCGTCGGCCTGCTCGTGCCGCGCTACACCGAGCGGCTCGCCGAGCAGAGCTGGCAGGGCTGGCGCGTGCTGGTCGGCGTGATGATCGCGGTGCTGTTCGTCGCGCACCTGCTCGCCGAGGGCGCGGCGCTCGCGTCGACCGCGAACGACGAGCGTCTGGCGCTCGCGACGTTGTTTGCGGTCGCGAGCCACAACCTGCCGGTCGGCGCGGTGCTGTGGGGGCACACGAAGCGGCGCTTCGGACCGCTGTGGTCCGCCGCGGTGCTCGTGCTGGTCGGCGCGGTCACGTGGTTCGGCCCCGTGGTGATCCCGGTCAGCGAAGGGCTGTTCTCCGGCATCTGCTCGGCGCTGCTCGCGGGCGGGCTCGTGCACCTGGTCGTCGAGCATTCGACGCCCGAGCACCGCGCTCTCGGCGAGCGCTCGTACCACGGCTGGTCGGGTTTCGGCGCGCTCGGCGCGGTCACCTTGGTGTTCGCGCACACCGCCCTCGCGCCGGAGGCCGGGCCGCACGAGCACGGCCAGCACGACCTGCCGGGGCAGTTCTACGAGCTCTTTCTCGAGACCGCGCCGCCGCTCCTGCTCGGCGTGCTCGCCGCCGGCCTGATCGAGGCGTTCCTGCCCGACGCGACCGTGCGGTTCCTCTCGCGCGGCTCGCGCTTCCGCCAAGCGCTGACCGGCGTCGCGGTCGGCACGCCGATGCCGGTGTGCTCGTGCGGCGTGCTCCCGATCTATCGCTCGCTGATCAAGAAGGGCGTGCCCGCGACCGCGGCGCTCTCGCTGCTGGTCGCCGCGCCGGAGATCGGCGTCGATTCGCTGTTGCTCTCGTGGAACCAGCTCGGCGGGCCGGCGACGCTCGCGCGGCTCGTGTGCGCGTTGGTGCTCGCGCTCGCGGTCGGCTGGATCGTCGGCCGGCTCGCGAGCACCGAGGTCGTCGCCGCGCCGCGACTTTCACCCGAGCGGCCTTCGCCGCGAGTTTCATCCGAGCGGCCCGCGCCGCGACTCTCGCCGTGGCGCGCGATCGAGCGCGGCCTCTTCGAGACGTGGGGGCACCTCTCGCCGTGGATCTTGGTCGGGCTCTACGCGACGGTCCTGTTCGAGCCGTGGATCTCGACCGAATGGGCGGCGTCGCTGCCGAGCTGGCTGCAGATCCTCGCGCTCTCCGCGATCGGGATGCCGACCTACATCTGCGCGGCCGCGGCGACGCCGTTCGCGGCGTTGCTGCTGGTCAAGGGCTTCAGCGCGGGCGCGGTGATCGCGTTCCTGCTGATCGGTCCCGCGACCAACCTGACGACGATCGGCGCCTTGCGGCGCGAGCACTCGACCCGCGTCGCGGTCGCGTTCGTGGTCACGGCGTTCGCGGTGACGTTCGCGCTCGCGCTCGGCGCCGACGCGGTGCTGCCGCGGCTCGGCGTCGGCGTTCCGACCGGTTCGCACGAGCACGAGCACACGTGGTTCCACCTGGCGTGCGCGTGGTTCTTGATCGCGCTGACCGCCTGGCTCGTCCTGCGCACCGGTCCGCGCGCGTTCCTCGGCCAACTTTCGGGTTCGGGCGACGAGCCTCACGCTCACTCGCACGCGCACCGGCCCGGAGAGGCGTGCGCGGCGTCGTCGGGACACGCCGGCTCGCACGAACCCTGAGCTGCCCTTGACGGGGAGAAGCGGGTCACTACCCTATTTCGGCTTCAGAGAATCCGGCGCACTCCCCGCGACGGGGGAGCCGTCCGATCGTTTGCAGCCCGCCCACCGACGCGCCCTCCGCGCGTCCGGACCCTTCGACTCGGCGCTTCGCGCCGTCTCCGTCCTCGATGACCACCACCGCTATGGACCCCAAGACCGCTACCGCGACCCAGAAGCGCCTGCTCGCCCAGCGCAACATCGGCATCATGGCGCACATCGATGCCGGCAAGACCACGGTCACCGAGCGCATCCTCTTCATCACCCAGAAGATCCACAAGATGGGTGAGGTCCACGACGGCGCGACGACGATGGACTACCTGGAGGAAGAGCGCAAACGCGGCATCACCATCCAGTCGGCGGCGACCACCGTCGAGTGGAAGGGCACGCGGATCAACATCATCGACACGCCGGGTCACGTCGACTTCACCGCCGAGGTCGAGCGGTCGTTGCGCGTGCTCGACGGCGCGGTTGCGGTGTTCGACGGCGTGCAGGGCGTCGAGGCGCAGTCGGAGACGGTGTGGCGCCAAGCCGATCGCTACGGCGTGCCGCGCATCTGTCTGATCAACAAGATGGACCGCACCGGCGCGTCCTTCGAATACTGCGTGCAGACGATCATCGATCGTTTGGAAGCCAACCCGGTGCCGATCCAGATCCCGGTCGGCGCCGAGAAGGAGTTCCAGGGCGTCATCGACCTCGTCCGGATGGTCTACATCGAGTACCCCGACGAAGGCGACGGCAAGAACTTCAAGGAGAGCCCGATCCCCGAGTCGCACCTCGCGGCCGCCAAGAAGGCGCGCCACGACATGCTCGAAGCGGCCGCGGAGTTCGACGACACGCTGCTCAACCTCTTCATCGAGGACCAGGAGATCTCGGTCGAGCTCGCGAAGAGCGCCCTGCGCAAGGGCGCGCTCTCGATGCGCATCGTGCCGGTGCTCTGCGGCTCGGCGCTGAAGCACAAGGGCGTCGCGCAGCTGATCGACGCGGTCATCGACTACCTGCCGTGCCCGCTCGACGTCAAGGCGACCAGGGGCACCAAGCCGCGCTCGGACGACGAAGTCATCCGCCTGCCCGACGACGCGCAGCCGATGTGCTTGCTCGCGTTCAAGACGATCGCGGAGCCGACCGGCGACCTGACGTTCGTGCGCGTGTACTCGGGCGTGCTCAACTCCAGCACCCGCGTGCTCAACCCGCGCACCGGCAAGACCGAGCGCGTCGGCCGCATCCTGCGCATGCACGCCAACAAGCGTGAAGCGATCGACGACGTGCGCGCCGGCGACATCGCCGCGGTGGTCGGTCTCAAGAACACGTACACCGGCGACACGCTCTGCGACGAGGATCACCCGATCCAGCTCTCGAAGATCGTGTTCCCCGAAGCCGTCATCTCGATGTCGCTCGAGCCCAAGAAGGGCGGCGAACGCGACCGGCTCAGCGAGATCATCGCCAAGCTGATGCGCGAAGACCCGACCTTCCGCGCGTCGACCAACCCGGCGACCGAGGAACTCGTCATCTCGGGCATGGGCGAGCTCCACCTCGAGATCATCGTCAATCGCATCCAGAACGACCACAAGTGCGAGGTCGTCACCGGCAAGCCGAAGGTCGCCTACAAGCAGCGACTGACGAAGGCCGTCGACACCGAAGCGCGCTTCATCCGACAGTCCGGCGGTCGCGGTCAGTACGCGGTCATCAACGTCAAGATCGAGCCGGTCCAGACCGAGGGCAACGGCTTCGAGTTCGTCGACGCGGTCAAGGGCGGCAACGTGCCGCGCGAGTTCATCCCGGCGGTCGAGTACGGCCTCGAGCTGGCGTTCGGCGGCGGAGGCAAGCTCGGTTACCCGTTCATCAACGTCCGCGCGACGCTCTACGACGGCAAGTCGCACGACGTCGACTCGAACGAAATGGCGTTCCAACAAGCCGGCATGCTCGCGTTCCGTCAAGCGGCGGAGAGCAACGTGACGCTGCTCGAGCCGATCATGAAGCTCGAAGTGCGCGTGCCTGAGGAGTACATGGGAGCCGTCGTCGGCGACCTGAACTCGCGGCGCGGCGAAGTCAGCGAAGTCGACGCGATGGGCGCCCTGCGCATCATTCGCGCGCTGGTGCCGATCGCCGACATGTTCGCGTACTCGTCCGCGCTGCGCGGCGCGACGCAGGGTCGCGGCTCGTTCGCGATGGAGTTGCACGAGTACCGTGACGTGCCGCGCAACATCGCCGAGAAGATCCTAGCGGAGGTCGCGAAGTAAGCTTCGCGATCCGCATGACCCGCACCGCTCGCAGGCGCTGGACGCGAGAGCTCCAGAACGAAGTCGACGGCATCGCCGTCGGCGAGAAGGGGCCCGTGCTCCTCCACGGCTACGACCAGCCCGCGGGCGGCCGCTGGGTCGACAGCGCGATCCCCGGCAAGCTCGGCGCGTACGATCGCTCGAGCGGCGAGCAGCTCTGGCTCTCGCCGTGCGAGGTCGGCTACGGCCGCGGCTTCGGCGCCGGTTTCGGCGCCGCGAACGACGCGTTGGTGCTCGGCCCGTCTTCCAGCGGCTCGTCCGGCCACCGCATCGCGCGCATGTCGCTCGACAACGGCGAGCTGATCGGCGTCGGCGAAGTGCCCGCGTTCGACGAAGCCGCGGTGTGGGGCGACGTCTGCGTCTGCGTCTCCGCCAAGCGCGTCGTCGCGATCGACAGCACCACGCTGCGCGTGCGCTGGAGCTACGATCGCGAGGGCGAGCGCTATCACCACCTCGCGCGCGTCGGCGAGCGCGTCCTGGTGCTCTACACGCAACAAGCGACCAAGAAGCGCGGCGTGCTCGCGCTCGACGCCGCGAGCGGCGACTTCCAATCGATCGTGTTGCCTCCGACCGCCGCGCGCATCCACGACCTCGTCGTCGAGCCCGGCGCGCTCGTGCTCTTGATCGGCGACGTGACGGCCGCGTTGCCGAACGATGCGTTGCTCGAGCTCCTGCAAAAGCATCCCGACAAGGACGCCGCGGAGCTGCGCGGGCTCGCGCTCTACGCGATCAGTCCGCAGAAGGCGACCAGCAAGCCGCTGTGGTTCGACATCTTCCCGACGCCGGACGACGAGGACGATCTGCCCGAGGTCTCGATCAGTTCCGACAACGGGAAGCTCTACGTCATCCGCAACGCGTTCCTCGAGGTGCGCGACGCGCTGACCGGTCGCGCCCTCGGTGAATGGACCGTTCCCGGCCTCGACGAACGCGTCGGCTGGAAGGTCTGCCAAGGCGCGGGAGTCCTCGCCGAGGAAACGCGCGTCTCGGTGTTCGAGCTGCCCGCCTGAGCTTCGAGCGTCCCGTGAGCACCTTGCGCGCCGCGAGCCTCGAACGACCCGTGGGCCCCGTGGGTCCCGTGCGCTCGGCGCTACGCCGACCGACCCGGCTACACGCGATTTCCGCCTTCGGATAGGATTTCGCGCTCTTCCATGCCCCGCGTCCGGCGCGCGCATCCCACCGCGCCGTTCGCACCGACCCAGGACCCTTTCGAGGGACACACGCCGTGACGTCCACGCACATCGTCGAGCATTTGGCCAAGGAGTTTTCCACCTCGAGCGAGAGCGTGCGCGCGACCCTCGAGATGATCGATGCGGGGCTGGTCGCGCCCTACATCGGACGCGTGCGTCGCGCGGAGTCCGGCGGGCTGTCGGAGACGATCGTGCGGCGGCTCGCGCGTCGGCGCGAGGAGCTCGCCGAGCTCGATCGACGCCGCGGCACGATCCTGCGCATGCTCGAGTCGAGCGGCGTCACCGACGCGCAGACGCTCGATCGCGTGCGCACGTGCGTCGATCGCTTCGAGCTCGAAGACCTGTTCCTGCCGCACCGTCGACCGGAACCCGAGGTCCAGCTCGCGCTCGATCGAGGACTCGGCCACCTCGCCGACCAACTGGTCGCGAGCGTCGCCGGCGCGCCCGACGAGGCGGAGCACGACGAGCACGAGGAACACGAAGGCGACGCCGCCGCGCCGGCGCCGAACGCCGATGCGCCGAACGCCGACGGATCCGGCGCCGCGACCGGTGACGCGGAAGCCCACGACGGCTCCCACGACGCCGTCGCCGAGCACGCAGTCACGCGCGAGGTCCCGGAGACCAACGTCGCCGCCGTCGCCGACGCGATGGAGACCGTCTCGACGCACGCCGACGACGGCGAGGACTCGCACTCGGGCTCGGGCGTCAGCGTTTCGACCCAGAGCGAAGCCTCCGACGCCGCGCTGCACGGCGAGATCGAGCTCACCCCGGCGCTCGCGCGCGTCTGCGCTCCGTTCGTGCAACCCGACAAGGGCGTGCACACCGAAATGGAAGCGTTGAGCGGCGCGATGCGGATCCTGTCGGACCGACTCGGCCGCAGCGCGAAGCTCCGTTCGCTCGTGCGCCGCATGCTGCGCAAGCACGGCGTGCTCTCGGTGCGCGCGTTGATCGACGAATCGCGCCTCAGCCGGCACAAGCCGCTGCTGCGCGTGCGTCAGCCGCTGCGCCAGATCCAGGGTCATCGTCTGCTCGCGATTCGCCAGGCGCAGAAAGAGCGCGCGGTCGCCGCGGTGATCAGCCTCGACCGCGCGGTCGTGCTGCCGAAGGTGCGCGCCGCGCTCGGCAAGCGCACCAGCCCCGACTTCGCGAACGTCCTCGACACGATCGCGCTGCGTGCGCTCGAGCGCCGGCTCTTGCCGACGGTCGACGCCGACGTGCGCCTCGAGCTCAAGGAGCGCGCCGACGACGAAGCCCTGCGCTTCCTCGCGCAGCACCTGCGCCAGGTCCTCTTCTCACCGACGTTTCCCGGCCGCTTCGTCGCGGGCGTCGACGTCAACGCGAAGGGCGACTGGACGATCGCGCTGATCGACGGCGACGGCAATCCGGCGGGCGAGCCGCTGCGCGTCGAGGTCGGCGAAAAAGACGCCGCCGCGCTCGGCGCGGAGTTCAAGGCCGCGTTCGACGGCAAGAACGTCCGCGCGTACGCCGTCGGCCACGGCAAGCTCGGCCGCAACGCGTTCCCCAAGCTCCGCGCGGCGCTCGCGGCGAGCGAGCAGCCCGGGGTCGTCACCGTCGTCAACGAGTCGGGTCTCGCGTCGTACGCGAACTCGGACCTCGCGCGCCACGAGCTCACGGCGTTCAACGTGCCGCAGCGGATGGCGTTCAGCCTCGCGCGCCGGCTCCAGGACCCGATGGCGGAGATCCTGAAGGTCGATCCGCGCCACCTCGGGCTCGGTTCCGAGCAAGGGCTCGTCTCGAAGGCCAACGTGAAGCGCACGCTCGACGAGACCGTCGAGTCCTGCGTCTCGCACGTCGGCTGCGACGTCAACCGCGCGCCGAGTTCGGTGCTCGCGCGCGTGCCGGGCCTGACGCCGGACCTCGCGAAGAAGATCGTCGAGTACCGCGCGACCAAACCGATCGAGAGCCGCGAGGACCTGCGCAACGCCGGCATCCTCAGCGAAGCCCAGTGGGCAAGCGCGATCGCGTTCCTGCGCGTGCCTCAGAGCGCGGAGCGTCTCGACGCGACCAGCCTGCACCCCGAGCAGTACGCACTCGCGCGCCGCCTGCTCGAAGCGACCGGCGCGTCGTTCGAGGAGAGCTTTGGCCGTCCGGGCAACACGCGCGGACTGAAGCGCGGCGATTTCGACGTCGACGAGTTCACGTGGCGCGATCTGATGCGCGAACTCGCGTTCCCGGGTCGCGATCCGCGCTCGCGCAACTTCGAGTTCCGTCTGCTCGACCCGGCGACCGACCCGGTGACGTTGACCAAGGATCGCGTCGTCGAAGGCGTGATCACCAACGTGATGAGCTTCGGCGCGTTCGTCGATCTCGGGATCGAGCGCGAAGGCCTGGTGCACATCAGCGAGATCTCCGATCGCTACGTGCGCGATGCTCGCGAGTTGTTGAGCATCGGCCAGGTCGTGCGCGCGCGCATCGTCGAGGGCCACGGCCCGCGCGTCGCGTTGTCGCTCAAGAACGTGCCGCATCCCGATCGCGAAGCGCGGCGCGGTGGCGGTGAACGCGGCGAGTTCCGCGGCCGAGGCGACCGCGGTGCCCACGGTGCCCAAGGAGATCGAGGTGCCCGCGGCCCCGGCGACGACCGCGGCGGCCGGGGCGACCGCGGGCCGCGCGGCGGCCGCGAGCGCGAACCGCTGAAGCCGGCGGCGCCGGTGCGCGCCGCGGTTTCGCGCCGCGACGGCCTGGTGCCGGGCAGCGGCCGTTCCTCGCGCGATCGCAACGATCGCGGCGGGCGCAGCGGCGGCGGCGGGTTCGGCGGCGGCCGCGGCGGCCGCCCCGGTCAGCGGCCGGGCGAGCGCGACGAGGGCTTCCGTCCGGAGGACTTGCGCGCGGCGAAGTCCGGCCCGGTGAAGTTCACGCCGTTCGCGGACTTCTTCAAGGCGAAGGACGACGGCGAGGGCGACGGCGAGCAGCAGACCTGAACGCTTCGCCGCGGTCCGCGCGGCGCACGCACGAGTCCCCAACGCACGAGGCGCGATCCGCACAGCGGCTCGCGCCTCGTGGCTTGTTTCGCCGCGCGTTCGCGCGGCGCGGGTTCAGGTTGTCCGGCGCATCTGCTCGAGCGCCGCGCGCAAGCGCTCGTCGGTCAAGAGCGAGCGCAGCTCCGCGAGCTTGTCGTCGGTGTCGTCGTGCGCGAGCGGTTGCGCCGCGAGAGGCGCGTGCGCCGACGCGTCGGCGTGGACGGGCTCCGCGTGCGCGAGCTGCATCTGCGGCGCGTGCATCGGCGCCGGCATCGGCGCCATCGGATCGTCGAGCTGATCGAGCAAGCCGAGCGGCACGCCGCGCGGCGCGGGCTCGACCGGCAGCGCGGCGCGCGGCGGTTCGGTGACGACGATCGGCGCGCGCGGCGCGTTCACGGGCGGCGGCGTGCTCCTCGTCGGCGCATGCGCGGCGGCGGTGATCTTGGTGGCGTCGTGCACGCCGTCGAAGAGCTCGTCGACGTTGCGGCGCACCGAGGCGACGACGGCGTTGAGCTCGTCGAGGCTCGCCTGCATCTCGCCGTACTGGGCCTTCATGCGTTGCTCGACGCGCGCGCCGAGTTGATCGAGGCTCGCGGCGAGGCGGAAGATCGCGTCGTCGTTGCTGGCGGGCGGGGCTTGCTGCTGTTGCTGCGCCAGCAGGTGTTGCTGCACCGCGTTCTGCGACTCGGCGAGCGAGCCGACGCTCGATTGCAGCATCCGCACCTCGTCGGCGACGCGCTGGGTCGACTCCGTCGACTGCTCGAGCGCGTCCTTGACGATCAAGAGGTCGTTCGCGACCTGCTCCAGCAGCAGCGCGTCGTCGTTGGGCTGCGCCGCGCGGCGCGTCAACGCGCGCGCGGCCGAGCCGACCGCGACGAGCACCAGGCCGCCGACGGCGAGGGCTCCGGCTTCGAGGCCGGAGTCGCGCGCGGACGCGGCGAGCTCGCCGACCTGGCCGGGCAAGAGCTTTTGCACGCCGAGCACCACGCCGACCAGCGCCACCGCGCCGCCGAGCACCATCCAGCCCGTGCCGGCGGTGCGGCCCGGGATCGTGTTCTCTTTCGGATTCGTACGAGACGTGGAACGCTTGAACATGCGGACTCTCCGGAGGTGCCAAGTGCGCACGGCCCGCATGCGCGGGGCGCGGCGATCGCGATCGGCTCCCTCGTCGAGTCCGCGCGCCGCCGGTCTTGAGCGAAAGCCGAGCGCGCGCGGCGGAAGACTTTTCGACCGCGTCCGGCGCGGTTGTGTCGCCCTCCGGGCGCTCCTACAGTGGTCGATCCTCCCGTGCGCCTCGTTCAAGGAACCAGCGTCTCCCCCGGCCTCGCCCTCGCGCCCGTTTACGTCGTGCGCGCGTCGCCCGCCGAGGTTCCGACGTGGTCGGTGCCCGAGGACGAGGTCGCGCGCGAGCTCGAACGCCTCGATCGCGCGCTCGACGAAGCGCGCCGCGAGCTCACGACCCGCCAAAAGGTCGTCGCGACGCAGGCCGGCGAGAAGGACGCCGAGATCTTCGGCGTGCACCGCATGATCCTCTCGGACCCGGGGGCGCTCGCGCAGGTCAAGAAGACGATTCGCGAGGAGCGCATCAACTCGGAAGCCGCGGTGCAGGCGCTGATCCGGCGCATGGAGCAGATGCTCGGCAAGCTCGAGGGGAACAGCGTGCGCAATTTCGCCGCCGACCTCTCGGATCCGTGGCGCTACGTGCTCGATGCGTTGATGCGGGTCGAGCGCGAGACGATCGCGTCGAGCGGAAGCAAGGTGATCCTTGCCGCCGCCGAGCTGACGCCGGCGGTGATGACGTACCTGCCGCGCGAGCGGCTGCTCGGCGTGATCACGGAGTCCGGCGGGCGGTTCTCGCACGGAGCGGTACTCGCGCGCTCGTTCGGGGTTCCGTGCGTCGTCGGGCTGCCCCAGCTGCTTGGCCGCCTGGAGCAAGGCATGGTGCTCGCGGTCGACGGCGAGCGCGGCACCGTCCAGCTCCGCCCCGGCGAGGACGACATCCGCGACTTCGAGCAGCGCCGCGCGCGCCGCCTCGCGCGCACCGAGGTGCTCGCCAACATCGCCGCCGAGCCCGCGGTGACCGCCGACGGCTTCCGGTTCGGCGTCAACGTCAACATCGAGAGCCTGCGCGACTTCGACGGGTTCGATCGGACGCACTGCGACGGCGTCGGTCTCCTGCGCACCGAGTTCATGTACCTCGAGCGGCCGCAATTCCCGTCCGAGGACGAGCAGTTCCGCCTCTACCGTCGCGTGCTCGAGCGCATGGAAGGCCAACCGGTGACGCTGCGCACGCTCGACATCGGCGGCGACAAGCGCTTGCCCTACTTCAAGACGCCGCCGGAGCCGAACCCCGCGCTGGGCTGGCGTGGCATCCGCATCACGTTGCAGTGGCAGGACCTGATGCGGGTGCAAATCCGTGCCGCGTTGCGCGCGGGCGCGAACAGGCCGCTGCGGATCCTGCTGCCGATGGTGACGTCGCTCGAGGAGATCCAGCTCACACACGAGATCTTCGACTCCGCGCGAGCTTCGCTCGTCGAGCAGGGTCACGAGGTCGAACGTGAAGTGCCGGTCGGCATGATGGTCGAGGTGCCGTCGGTGCTGTTCACGCTGCACGAGCTCGTGCGCCACGTCGACTTCCTCAGCGTCGGCACGAACGACCTCGTCCAGTACCTGCTCGCGGCCGACCGGGACAATCCGTGGGTGGCGCGACTGTACGAGCCACAACATCCTGCGGTCGTGCACGCGCTCGCGCACGTCGCGAAGGTCGCGAACGCCGCGCAGAAACCGTGCGCGGTCTGCGGTGACATCGCCGACGATCCTGCGATCGTGCTGATGTTGCTCGGGATGGGTTACGACTCCGTCAGTGTCGCGCCGCACTTCATGGCGGAGATCAAGTACGCCTTGCGACGCACGACGCGCGAGCAAGCTCGCGAACTCGCGCGCGACGTGCTCGCGTGCAACGACTGCGAGTCGGTGCGTCGCACGCTTTCCGCCGCGCGCGCGCGACTGCACGCCGACTGACGCGCGTCCGAGAGTTGGGAAGTCGCATTCTGCGCGGCTTCGAACCGACCGCGCGGTCGCTAGACTCACCGCGTGAGTTCGATCGGAGGAGAAAGAGTGCAGGGTTGGCGTTGGCACGAAGAGAGGCCCGAGAAGCCGCGCCGTGGGCGTTGGTCTTCGCACGAGGTCCAGTTGCTCAAGGACTGGTACGGGCTGCGCGACAACGGCGCGATCGCGCGCGATCTGCATCGCACGCCCGACGCGGTGCAGAAGATGGCCGACGTCGTCTTCCGCGAGGCGAAACGCACCGGTCCGTGGTCCGCGCAGGAAGTGCAGGACCTCAAGAAGTACCTCGGCGCGTCGAACGACGAGGTGATCGCGCAGGTGCTCGGTCGCGACATCGACGAGATCCGCCAACAGATCACCGAACTCGGTCGCCTGCAGCAGCACAACGGTCGCTGGACACGTGACGAGACCAACGAGTTCCGGCGCTTGTACGGCACGCGCAGCGACGATGACCTCGCGCTGATCTTCGGCCGCACCGTCGATTCCGTGCACCGCCTCGCGCAGCGCTATTGCCTCGCCAAGGACAAGGCGTACGTGAAGAAGCTCGCGGGCCGCGGCGCGACGCGGATGCCGCGCTGGTCGGATCAGGAGCTCGACATCCTGCGCCGGCTCTACCCGAACACGCCGAACCTCGAGATCGCGCAACGGCTCAACCGTTCGGTGAAGAGCGTGGTGTCCAAGGCTCACCACCTGGACCTCAAGAAGGACGTCGAGCGCCTGCGCGAGATGGGCCGCGAGAACGTCGCGCTGCGCTACCGTTCCGAGTGACCTCTCCGAGTCGCGGGCGCCGACCCGCGCGCGCCACGTCCCGTCCGCCGCGCGCTTTTCGTCTCGGGCCTCGTGGATCTGAGGCGGACACGCGCCTTCTGATCGCGTCGTCGAGCTGAGGTTCGCGCGCGTCCTGTCGCTCCCGGCGCCGAGCCGCGGCTCGGCGCGCATCCGCCCGACGCGTCGTCGGGTTGACTTTCGCGACGCGTCCTGCGGTCGCGTCGCTCAGGCCAGCGGTCCGTGGGCGAGCTTCATGCAGAACACCGAGCCGCCCGACTTCAGGAACTCGCTGGTGTCGAGCGGGATCACCTCGAAGCCGGCGTCGGTCAGCGCGGCCGACGTGCGCACGCAGCGGCGCTCGATGAACACGCGCTTGCCGTCGGCGCTGAACGCGTTGCACGCGAGGAAGCGACGCGCTTCGTCGGCGTCGGCCGCGATCGCGCGCGGCACGAGTTTCTCGATCAGTGCGCGACCACGCGCGTCGAACGCACCCGGCCACCAGAGGCACGCGTCCGGCGCGAGCGACGCGAGCGCCGTGTCGAGGTGGTACAGCGCCGGGTCGACGAGCGACAAGGTGACGACGCGCATCGGATAGCGCTCGGCGAGCTCCTGCCACGCCGCGAGATCGGAGCGCGGACCGACACCGGCCCAGAGCAGCGCGCGACCGAGCTGCCAGATGCCGTCGCCCATCCCTTCGAGGCGCTGCGACGCGCCGCGCAGCGGCTCGATCGCATAACCGAGCGCGCGCAGCGTCGCGACGACGTGCTCGACTTCGCCGCGGCGCTCGGCGTGCGCCATGCGCGAAGGCACCAGTCGCGGTCGTCCGTCGGCGAAAAGCGCGCGCGGCAACGGCAGCGCCGGGTTCGCGCAGAAGACGAGATCGGGATGCCGATCGAGCGGCGGCACGAGGTCGACGCGCAGGCCGCTCTTCTCGAACGCTGCGCGCAGCTCGGCCCACTGACGGCGCGCGAGCTCGCGATCGACGCGCTTGAGCTCGCCGCGCTCGTCGACCATGTGCGGGTTGATCGCGTACGCGCACTCGAAGTCGCGCGGATCCGCCATCAGCACGCGGTCGGGAAGCGGCAGGGATTGCAGGTCCTCGAAGCGGAAGTCGAGCTCGTCGACGCTGTGGTAGAGGGGCATGGCAGGCTCTCGCGGGTTTTCGGCGCGCACGGATTCTCGCACGCGCGCACCGTCGGCGAGGTAGCCGCAGGTCGGTGGCGCGTCGCGCGGACTGCGAAGCCGCGGCGGCAAGCGTCGTCTGTCGGCGGGGCGTGTGGGTCGGCGCACGTGGGGCGCGCGTGCGGGCCGCGTGTGCGGCCGCGAAGCCCGCGCGGCGCGCGGGGTACGCGGTGATGCGCTAGCCGGTGATGCGGTGGAACTCGACCAAGCGCTCGCCGCGCGTGAACGCGAGGCCCGCCGCGCCGTTCGCCATGGGGTCGTACTGGGTGCCGCGGCCGTGGAAGCGGAACTCTCCTTCGCTGCCGTCATGGAAGCGCAGGCTGAAGTGGTAGTTGGTCGAGCCGCGCTTGGGGTTGGTGTCGCTGCGGCGGTCGGTGACGATCGCCGCGCGCTTCAGCATCGGTCCGTTGCGCAGCGAACGCTGCCAACCGCGCGACGCGAGCAGCGCGATCACGCCGACTCCCGCGACGCCGTACCCGACGAGCGCCCACGTGCCGGCGGGCGGCAGGCCGCGCAACAGCGTCACCGCGGCCCACAGGCCGCCGAGCACGATCGCGAAACCCGCGAAGCTCCGGAGCTTCAGCGCCGGCGCTTCCGCTTCGGAGTCGATCGGGTTCCAGGCGAGCTTCGCCTTGAACTCGGCGTGTTCCGTGAGGCGCGCGAGGCGCCGCGCGACCTCATCGTCGGGCGGAACAGCCTTGGCGCCGAGCTGCAGCGGGCTGCCGCAGTACGCGCACAAGGAGAGGTTGGTGCGCTTGAGCTGGGCGCCGCAGGTCGGACAGCTGGCTTGCGGAGGGGCTTCGGTGGCCATGGGTCCCGCCGAGGGGGGAGGCGGTCGGGCGATGGGTGGGGTCGAGACGGGCGGCGAGCGCGGGCAACGGCCGTTCGAGCGGGTCCGAATGCCGTGCGATCGCGCGGGTTGGAAGCTCCAACCTTAGCAGATGCCCGAGCGGATGGCCGAGGGTCGCGAGCGCGTCCCCGGCCGCCAGCTGTCCGGTTGCCCAGTTGTCCGGCGAGCACGCGTCGGGTCGGGCGCTCTCCGCCCGCACCGAGTGTGGCGGAGCCGATGACTTCGGCCTCGGTCGCGCGCTGGAGGCGAGTCGAGAGTTCGAGGCGCGCCGCGGATCGCGCCGGACTGCCGGCGAGGCGCCGCTTGGCGAGCGCCGAGGTCGCGCGCGGCCGTTGTGCTCCTGGCGCGGATCGGTCAGAGTGGGGCCCGGTCGTGCCGCCTGCGCCGGTTCGGGTGGTGGGCTGACGAACTAGTGGAGAGGGTTCGCGGCGAAAGCCGGCCACAACCGGGCCCCGCGAAGATCCTAACGGATACCTAACAGCTGTCCAGCGCGGTTTTCGCGGCTCGGCGGGCGACGCGCGTCGCGAGCCCCAACTCCTTGATTTCCAGGGCTTTCCGACGTTCCCCAATCGCCTGAACCCGCCATGGACCTCGTGCTCGTCCACCCAGAGATTCCACACAACACCGGCTGCGCCGCGCGGCTCGCGGCGGCGCTCGGGTTGAGGCTGCACCTGGTGGAGCCGCTCGGGTTCTCGCTCGAGGACCGGTACCTGAAGCGCGCGGGCCTCGACTATTGGCCGATGGTCGACCTGGTCGTCCATCGCGGTTGGTCGGAGTGCGTGGCGGCGCTCGAGAGCGAGAGCGAGCGGCCGATCGGCGCGCGCTTGCAGCTCTTCACCGCGCGCGGCGGCACCTCGCTCTTCGAGGCCGAGTTCCGCGACGACGACGTGCTCGTGTTCGGCTGCGAGTCGCGAGGGCTCGCCCCCGAAATCGTGCACGCCCACGCAACGCGCCGGATCTACGTGCCGATCCGCGCCGAGGTGCGCAGCCTCAACCTCGCGAACGTCGTTTGCCTCGCGACCTACACCGCGATGGTGCGCGCCGGTCTCGCGTTGCCGGCGAACGACGGAAATCACGCACCGCACCCTCGCGCGAACGAGAACGTTCTTCCGATCCAACGCGCGCGACGCTCGAACGTCGATGCGTGAGCGCCTCGTCCGCTGAATTCTCCGCGGTCCCACGAACTGCGTCGCAGGCGCGCCTCCGACGTTTCGCGCACTCAACTCTGGCCGCGTACGAACTCGGCGCTAGACTCCTCCGCTTTCATACCTAGACTTCGCGCGTCTCCCATACCCCCTCCGCGAGTCCGGTCTGATGGCTCAGATCTTCCACAAGAGTTTCAACTCCCTCTCCAAGGTGAGCATCGTCGTCGGCGGCCTGGTGGCCGCGACGGCGCTCACGCTGGTCGCGACGGCGAACACGACCGCTTGGATCTCCTACGTCGGCGTCGCGCGGGAGCAAACTCCGCCGTTCAGCCACAAGCACCACGTCGCGGGGCTCGGCATCGATTGCCGCTACTGCCACACGACGGTCGAGGACGCCGGCTTCGCCGGGATCCCCTCGACCAAGACGTGCATGACGTGCCACTCGCAGGTGTGGACCGAGGCGCCGATCCTCGAGCCCGTGCGGGAGAGCTACCGCACCGACAAGCCGCTCGAGTGGGTGCGGGTCCATGACCTTCCGGACTTCGTCTACTTCGATCACTCGATCCACGTCGCGAAGGGCGTCGGTTGCTCGACCTGTCACGGACAGGTCGACCAGATGCCGCTTATGTGGCGTGAGAACACCCTCAACATGACCTGGTGCCTTTCGTGCCACCGGGATCCCGCGCAGTTCGTGCGCCCGAAGGACAAGGTCTTCGACATGACCTGGACGCCTCCCGCGAACCAGCGCGAGCAAGGTGAAGCGCTCGTGCGCGACTACCACATCACGAGCAAGACGAACTGCGGAGTCTGCCACCGATGAGCGACGTGTCCTCGCCGGCCGCCCACTCGCACGCGCACGGGGGCGAAGCCGACGCTTCGCTCGCGGGCTCGAGCCGCGCGTTGTGGAAGAGCCTCGATCAAATCGCGCCCGAGACCAACGCGGCCGCCGTGCGCGACTACGCGGAACGTCAGCATCCGTCGTTGCTCGCGCCGCTCTCCGATCCGTTCGCGCGCCGCGACGTGTTGCGTCTGCTCGGCGCGTCGGTCGCGCTCGCCGGCTTCTCCGCGTGCACGCGTCAGCCGGACGAAAAGATCCTGCCCTACGGCAAGACCCCCGAGGCCTTGGTGCCGGGCAAGCCGCTCTACTTCGCGACGTCGATGCCGTGGGCGAGCGGCGCGATCGGTTTGCTCGTCGAGAGCCACATGGGCCGTCCGACGAAGATCGAAGGCAACGACAAGCACCCGTCGAGCCTCGGCGCGACCGATTGCTTCTCGCAAGCGTCGGTGCTGCAGATGTACGACCCCGATCGCTCGACGACCGCGACGCGCGCCGGCCGCATCGCGACGTGGGGGAACTTCCTGACCGATCTCACCGGACAGCTCGCGACGCAAGTCGGCAAGCAGGGCGCCGGCCTGCGAATCCTGTCGGGCACCGTGGTGTCGCCGACGCTCGCGGCTCGTCTGCAAGCGGTGCTCGCGGCGTACCCGAGCGCGAAGTGGATCCAGTACGAGCCCATCCATCGCGACCAAGCCCGCGCCGGCGCGCTCGCCGCGTTCGGCGAGGACGTCGTCGCGCGCCCCGACCTCGCCGCGGCGAAGGTCGTCGTCGCGCTCGAGGCCGACTTCATCGGCGGCGGTCCGTCCTCGGTCGCGTCGACGAAGGCCTTCTCGAAGGCGCGTCGCGCGCGCAAGTCGAAGCCGACGACCAACCGCCTCTACGCGGCGGAGTCGTCGATGTCGCTCTCCGGCGCGATGGCCGATCACTTCGTCGCGGTGCGTCCGAGCGAGCTGCTCGCGGTCGCCGCGGCGCTCGCGAAGGTAGTCGGTGCGCCGTTCGGCGGCGATGTCGGCGCGCCGAGCGCGAAGGCGGCGGCTTGGGTTTCGGCCGCCGCGGCCGACCTCGCCGCGCACAAAGGCGAATGCGTGGTGATCGCGGGCGACGCCGCGAGCGCCGACGTACACGCGCTCGTCCACGCGTTGAACGCCGCGCTCGGCAACGTCGGCAAGACGGTGTCGTACTTCCCGCCGGTCGCGCCGGTGTCGATCGATCAGACGGCCGCGTTGCGCGAGCTCGTCGCCGACATGCGAAACGGGCTGGTCGAGACGCTCGTGATGCTCGGCGTGAACCCGGTCTACGACGCGCCGGCCGACCTGGAGTTCAAGGCGGCGCTCGAGAAGGTCGCGTGGCGCTCGCACCTCGGGCTCTACCAGGACGAGACCGCCGAGCTTTGCCTTTGGCACCTCAACGAGACGCACTACCTCGAAGCGTGGGGCGACGCGCGGGGGTCCGACGGCACCGTCGCGCTGACGCAGCCGTTGATCGCGCCGTTGTACAGCGGCAAGAGCCAGCTAGAGCTCGCGAACGCGTTGCTCGGCAAGGGCGGCGTCACCGGTTATGAAGCGGTGCGCGAGCACTGGACCGCGGCGCTCGGCGCCGACGGCTTCGAAGCGAAGTGGCGCGCGGCGCTGCACGACGGCTTGATCGCCGACACCGCGTTCGCGCCGACGAGCGTGACTCTGCGCTCGGTCGCGGTCAGCGGCTCGACCGCGGGCGGCATGGAGCTCGTGATCCGCGCCGACGACTCGACGTTCGACGGGCGCTTCGCGACCAATGCGTGGCTGCAAGAGCTGCCGCGGCCGCTCTCGAAGCTCGTGTGGGACAACGCGGCGCTGATCGGCCTCGCCACGGCGACGCGACTCGGCGTGAAGAACGGCGACGTGGTCGAGCTCGTGCTCGGCAAGACGACGGTTCGCGCGCCGGTCTGGGTGCTGCCCGGCCAGGCGGAGGAGTGCGTCGCGGTGCAGCTCGGCTACGGGCGCACGCGCGCGGGCTCGGTCGGTAACGGCATCGGCTTCGACGCGTATCCGCTGCGCACCGCGAACGGTCAGTGGTCGGCCGGCGGCCTCGAGGTCAAGAAGACGGGCGACACGTACCACCTCGTCAGCGCGCAGATGCACAACTCGATGGAAGGTCGCGATCTCGTGCGCGTGCGCGAGTCCGGCGACCTCGAGGGTCACGGCCCGCACGGTCACACCGAGCACCCGACCGTCTGGACGCCGTACGAGTACAACGGCAACGCGTGGGCGCTCGTGATCGATCTCAGCTCGTGCACCGGTTGCAACGCATGCTCGATCGCTTGCCAGGCCGAGAACAACATCCCGGTCGTCGGCAAGGACCAGGTCGCGAACGCGCGCGAGATGCACTGGATCCGACTCGATCGCTACTTCGAGGGCGACGACTTCGACACCGCGCGAGTGCGCTTCCAACCGGTGCCCTGCATGCACTGCGAGAACGCGCCGTGCGAGGTGGTGTGCCCGGTCGGCGCGACGGTGCACGGCAACGACGGCCTGAACGAGATGGTCTACAACCGTTGCGTCGGCACTCGCTACTGCCTGAACAACTGTCCCTACAAGGTCCGGCGCTTCAACTTCCTGCTCTACCAGGACTTCGTCACCGAGTCGGTCAAGCTCCAGCGCAACCCCGACGTCACCGTGCGTTCGCGCGGCGTGATGGAGAAGTGCACGTACTGTATCCAACGCATCAGCCAGGCGCGGATCCAAGCCGCGCGCGAAGGCAATCGCCCGATCGGCGACGGTGAGATCGTCACCGCTTGCCAGTCGGTCTGCCCGGCCGACGCGATCGTGTTCGGCGACAAGAACGATCCGAAGAGCGCGGTGTCCGCGTGGCGCGCCGAGCCGCACCACTACGGCATCCTCGAGGACGTCAACACCAAACCGCGCACGACCTACCTCGCGAAGGTCGAGAACACCGGCGCGGATCACAAGGGTTGAGCTCCATGCAAGCAGCCAAGGACCCCGCGGTGCAAGAGCACCACGCGCTGGCGGGCGACCGCCAAGACCTGCCGGTGATCGCTCCGGGGCACACGCTCTCGTCGATCACCGACAAGATCACCTCGATCGTGCTGCGGCGCGACACGCCGCTCGCCTGGGCGGCGAGCCTCGCGTTCGCGTCGACCGGCTTGTTCTTCCTCGCGATCTCGATCGCGTGGCTCTTGGCCAAGGGCACCGGCGTCTGGGGCATCAACAACGAAGTCGGTTGGGGCTTCGCGATCATCAACTTCGTGTGGTGGATCGGTATCGGCCACGCCGGCACCCTGATTTCCGCGATCTTGCTGCTGTTGAACCAGCAGTGGCGGACGTCGATCAACCGCGCGGCCGAGGCGATGACGCTGTTCGCCGTCGCGTGCGCGGGCATGTTCCCGCTGTTGCACGTCGGCCGGCCGTGGCTCGCGTTCTGGCTCTTCCCGATCCCGAACACGATGGGCGTGTGGCCGCAGTTCCGCAGCCCGCTGCTCTGGGACGTGTTCGCGGTGTCGACCTATGCGACGGTTTCCGCGCTGTTCTGGTTCACCGGGTTGATCCCCGACCTCGCGACGTTGCGCGACCAGGCGAAGCACATCTGGGCGAAGCGCGCATTCGGCATGCTCGCGCTCGGTTGGCGCGGCGCAGCGAAGCACTGGGAGCGCTACGAGGTCGCGTACCTGATCCTCGCGGGTCTCTCGACGCCGCTGGTCGTCTCGGTGCACACCGTGGTGTCCTTCGACTTCGCGGTGAGCATCGTGCCGGGCTGGCACGCGACGATCCTTCCGCCGTACTTCGTCGCGGGCGCGATCTACTCGGGCTTCGCGATGGTGTTGACGCTGATGATCCCGCTGCGCTCGGTGTACGGGCTCAAGGACTTCATCACCGATCGACACCTCAACAACATGGCGAAGGTCATGTTGGCGACCGGCCTGATCGTCGCCTACGGCTACGTGATGGAGGCGTTCTACGCCTGGTACAGCGGCGCGCCGTACGAGCTCGCGATGATCAACAATCGCATGTTCGGCGACGCCTGGAAGTCGTACTGGGCGCTGATCCTCTTCAACGTCCTGATCCCGCAGCTCCTGTGGTTCCGCAAGGTGCGCCTGAACCCGGTGACGCTGTTCATGATCTCGATCGTGGTGAACATCGGCATGTGGCTCGAACGCTACGTGATCGTCGTCACCAGCCTCGAACGAGACTTCATGCCCTCGGCTTGGGCCGACTACTACCCGACGAAGTGGGACGTGATGCTCTACGTCGGCACCGTCGGCTTCTTCTTCTTCGCGTTCTTCCTCTTCATCCGCTTCCTGCCGGTCATCGCGGTCTTCGAGATGCGCACGTTGGTGCCCGCGCGTGATCCAAGTGCGAAGAAGGGCGTCGGCGCGACGACGAGCTCCAACAAGGAAGGAGCGCACCCGTGATGCACCACGAGACTCCGACGCTCTACGGCGTGCTCGCCGAATTCGGCTCCGCCGACGAACTGGTCGAAGCCTGCAAACGCGTCAAGGCCGCGGGCTACGAGAAGGTCGAGGCCTACTCGCCGTTGCCGCTGCCCGAGGTGGGGCACGCGCTCGGTCACACCACCAAGCTCTCCTCGCTGATCTTCTGCGGCGGCATGACCGGCGCGCTGACCGGCTTCGGGATGCAGACGTGGATCTCGGTGATCGACTACCCGCTGAACGTCGGCGGGCGGCCGTTCTTCTCCTGGCCGTCGTTCATCGTCATCACGTTCGAGATGACCGTGCTCTTCTCCGCGCTGACCGCGGTGATCGGCATGATCGCGCTGAACGGGCTGCCGCAGCCGTACCACCCGCTGTTCAACTCGGCGGCGTTCGAGCGCGCCAGCCGCAATCGTTTCTTCCTCTGCATCGAAGCCGCGGATCCGCGCTTCGACCTCGCGGAAGCCAAGAAGGTCCTGGCGAGCACCCAGCCCCTGCTCGTCGAGGAGGTTCCTCACTGATGCGCGCTCCGATTCCTCGCACGGCGACCCTCACGGTGCTCGCCGGCCTTCGCACGGCGACCATCACGGTGTTCGCCGGCGCGTTCCTCTCCGCCGGTTGCCGTCAAGACATGCACGACCAGCCCAAGCTGCGTGGCATGCGCGGCTCGGCGTTCTTCGCCGACGGTCGCGGCATGCGTCCGACCGTGCCCGGCACCGTCGCACGCGGCCAACTCAACGCCGACGAGCTGCTGCACACCGGCAAGCTCGACGGCAAGCCGTCCGAGGTCTTCCCGTTCGAGATCACGCGCGCCGACTTGGAGCGCGGTCGCGAGCGCTTCGAGATCTACTGTGCTCCGTGCCACGACCGCACCGGTTCGGGCAACGGCATGATCGTGCAGCGCGGCATGAAGCGGCCGCCCTCGTACCACATCCAACGCTTGCGCGAGCAACCGCCTGGCTACTTCTTCGACGTGATGACCAACGGCTTCGGAGCGATGTTCGACTACTCCGACCGCGTCAAGCCCGAGGATCGCTGGCGCATCGCGGCGTACATCCGCGTGCTCCAGCTCTCGCAGAACGGCACGCTCGCCGACGTTCCGCCGGACGAGCGGACCAAGCTCGAGCAGCAGAAGCCCGAAGGGCAAGCCCAATGATGGCCCTCAACAACGATTCGTTGCGCGCACGCATCGACGGCGTGCAGAAGCTCGCGCTCGGCGTCGGCGTCGTCGGCGCGATCGGCGCCGGCGCCGGCTGGTCGATGGATCCGACCGAGTTCTTCCGGTCCTACTTGCTCGCCTTCCTCTTCTGGATGGCGTTCCCGCTCGGTTGCCTCGGGCTGACGCTCGTGCACACGCTGACCGGCGGCAAGTGGGGCATCTCGGTGCGCCGCGTGCACCACGCGGGCATGCGCACGTTGCCGCTGACCGCGCTGTTCTTCATCGTCGTCGGCATCGGGCTGCACCAGCTCTACGAGTGGTCGCACCTCGACGTGGTCGCCGCGGATCCGATCCTGACGCACAAGTCGCTGTACCTGAACGCGAAGGGCTTCTACATCCGCGCGGTGCTCTACTTCGCGCTGTGGATCGGCTACGCGTACGTGTTGAGCGCGCGTCATGACCACTACGAACGCACGCGCGACGAACGCTACGCCCGCACCACGCGCAACCTCGCGGGCGTCGGCACGTTGCTCTTCGTGCTCAGCGTGACGTTCGCGGTCACCGACTGGGCGATGTCGCTCGAGCCGCATTGGTTCTCGACGATCTACGGCGTGATGTTCGTCGTCGGCCAAGGCCTGTCGACGATGGCGTTCACGATCGTGATGTGCGCGTGGCTCGCGAAGAGCGCGCCGTACTCGGCGATCATGCAGACCAAGCGCTACCACGACTTGGGCAAGCTGATGTTCGCGTTCACCTTGCTGTGGGGCTACGTCACGCTCTCGCAGTTCCTGATCATCTGGTCGGCGAACCTGCCGGAAGAGACGCCGTGGTACATGCACCGCGGCTACACCAGCTGGCGCGCGATCCTCGTCTTCCTGCTGACCTGCCACTTCGCGCTGCCGTTCCTGATCCTGCTCTCGCGCAAGGTGAAGCAGAACCCGGCGCTGGTCTCGAAGATCGCGCTGTTCATCCTGATGATGCGCTTCGTCGACATGAGCTGGTTGATCGTGCCGGCCTTCCACACCGAAGGCTTCCACTTCCACTGGCTGTACCTCGCGACGCCCGCCGCGATGGGCGGACTGTGGGTCGCCTACTTCATGCATCAGCTGAAGGGGCGACTCGCGAGCGCGCCGGCGGATACCTACCTGGAGCGCTCGCTCGAGCTCGCGCCCTCGCACGGACACTGAGCCATGTCGAACCATCAAGCCGCCGCCCCCTCCTCGGGCCACGCCGCCGCGGTCGCCGCCGGATACGAGAAGGAAGATCCGAAGGTCAAGCCGATCCTGATCTTCACCATCCTGCTCGTGCTCGCGAACGTCGCGACCTTCTACGCGATGATCTGGACCAACAACGCATTCACCGCCGCCGAAGCGAGCAAGGACGTCGTCGCGCATCCGCTCGCCGTTGTCGCCGAGCCGCCCGCGCCGCGCCTCCAAGCGGTGCCGAGCGCCGAGTGGAACGCATTCAAGACCGAGCAGCAGACCGCGATCGGCGTCTACCGCTGGCTCGATCGCACGAACGGCGTCGTCCAGATCCCGGTCGAGCGTGCGTTGGAAATCGTGTCCGAGCGCGGCCTCCCGCATCGCAAGTGAGCCGCAAGCGCCCCGCACGATGACCTTCACGCGCCTCTTCTCGACGCTGTGCCTGGTGTCGCTCGCGTTCGCGAGCGTCGCCTCCGCGCAGCGTTTCGATCCTGTCCAGCGCTTCAGCCCGGCGCAGGACGTCGGCATCGATCAGCGCCTCGGCGACAAGCTGCCGCTCGACCTGACGTTCCGCGACGAGACCGGCACTCCGCGCAAGCTCGCGGAGTTCTTCGGGAAGCCCGTGCTGCTCTCGTTCGTGTACTTCGAGTGCCCGATGCTCTGCACCGAGGTGCTCAACGAGGAAGTGCGCTTGCTCAAAGCGCTCTCGCTCGAGCCCGGCAAGGACTTCGAGATCGTCACGATCTCGATCGATCCGAAGGACACGCCGGAGCTCGCCGCGAAGAAGAAGCAGAACTACGTCGGCGATCTCGGTCGGCCGGAGGTCGCTCCCGCGTGGCACTTCCTGGTCGGCGACGCGGCCGCGATTCGCGAGCTCACGGCCGCCGCGGGCTTCCGCTACGTCTACGACACCGAGCAGAAGCAGTTCGCTCACGCCGGCGGCGTCATCGTCGTCGGGCCGGGCGGGGTGCTCGCCAAGTACTTCTACGGCATCGAGTACAGCCCACGCGACGTGCGTCTGGGTCTGGTCGAGGCGGGTCAGGGCAAGGTCGGATCGATCGTCGACCAAGTCCTGATGATGTGCTTCCACTACGATCCCGCGACGGGCCGCTACACGCTCGCCGTGATGTCCGTGGTGCGCATCCTCGGAGTGCTCACCGTGCTCGCGATCGCGTCCTTCGTCGTGCGCCATTGGGTGCGCGAGTCCAAGAAAGCCGCCGGCCTTCGTGCTGCCACGGCCGGTGAAAGCAGGTAGACCCCATGTGGAAGGGCATTCCCCTATTCCCCGATAGCGCCTCGACGTACTCCGACGCGGTCGACTACTTCTACTTGGCGCTCGTCGTCATCAGCATCTTCTTCACGGTGCTGGTCGCGGCCCTCGTGGTCGTCTTCGCGATCCGCTTCCGGACCCGTCCTGGCAGCGCCGGCGCCGTGCAGATCCACGGTTCGCACGGGCTCGAGATCTTCTGGACGGTGGTGCCGCTCGTCATCGTGATGGCGCTGTTCGTCTGGTCGACCAAGATCTGGTTCGTGATCACGCGACCTCCCGCGCATGCCGAGCAGTACTACGTCACCGGCAAGCAGTGGATGTGGAAGATCCAGCACCCGACGGGGCAGCGGGAGATCAACATGCTCCACGTGCCGGTCGGAGTGCCGATCCAGCTGCGGATGATCTCCGAGGACGTGATCCACTCGTTCTTCATCCCCGCGTTCCGCGTCAAGCGCGACGTGCTGCCGGGCCGCTACTCGACGATGTGGTTCGAGGCGACGAAGGCGGGCACGTACCACCTGTTCTGCGCGGAGTACTGCGGCACCAAGCACTCGCAGATGATCGGCTCGGTCATCGTGATGGAGCAGGCGGACTACGAGCTCTGGCTCGCCGGCGCCGCCGCGGGCGAGAGCCCGCAGGCGCAAGGCGAGAAGCTGTTCGCCGCGTCGCGCTGCGACACGTGCCACACGGGCAAGCCCGACGCCCGCGGCCCCGACTTCAAGGGCCTCTGGGGTACGCAAGTGCAGCTCTCCGACGGCTCGAGCGTCATCTTCAACGAGGACTACGTGCGCGAGTCGATCCTGCTGCCGACCGCGAAGACCGTCGCCGGCTTCCAACAGCTCATGCCGACCTACGCCGGCCAACTCGGTGAGGATCAGATCCTCTCCTTGATCGCGTACCTCAAGTCGTTGTCCGATCCCGCCCAAGGAGGTGCCAAGCCGTGAGCAGCACCGTCGCCACTCCCGCGGCCGAGCCGCGGACCAACTATCTCAACGTCGACTACGGCTGGAAGTCGTGGGTCTTCTCGACCGACCACAAGCGCATCGCGGTCATGTACTTGATCACGATCGCGTTCATGATCTTGGTCGGCGGCAGCTTCGCCATCCTGGTGCGCCTCGAGCTCGCCACGCCCGCCGGCGACATGCTGCAGTCGGAGACCTACAACAAGATCTTCACCATGCACGGCGTGGTGATGGTCTTCTTCTTCCTGATCCCAGGCGTGCCGGCGGTGCTCGGCAACTTCCTGGTGCCGATCATGATCGGGGCGAAGGACCTAGCCTTCCCGAAGGTCAACCTGCTTTCGTACTACATCTTCCTCGTCGGCATCCTGCTGACGCTGCTCGCCGCGGCGATGGGGGGCATCGACACCGGCTGGACCTTCTACACGCCGTACTCGAGCACGTACTCGAACGGCCAGGTCGCCCTCGCGGCGGTCGCCGTGTTCATCACCGGCTTCTCGTCGATCCTGACCGGCCTCAACTTCGTGGTGACGATCCACAAGATGCGCGCGCCGGGGATGACGTGGTTCCGCCTGCCGCTGTTCATCTGGGCGCACTACGCGACCAGTCTGATCATCCTGCTGAGCACTCCGGTGGTCGCGATCACGATCGTGTTGGTCGCGCTGGAGCGTCTCTTCCACGTCGGCGTGTTCGACCCGACCTACGGCGGCGACCCGGTGCTGTTCCAGCACATGTTCTGGTTCTACAGCCACCCGGCCGTGTACATCATGATCCTGCCCGCGATGGGCGTGATCAGCGAGCTGATCAGCGCCTTCTCGAAGAAGCGCGTCTTCGGCTACCCGGTGGTCGCGTTCTCGTCGCTCGCGATCGCGGTGATCGGCTTCTTCGTGTGGGGCCACCACATGTTCGTGACGGGTCAATCGACCTACGCGGGCGTGGTGTTCTCGGTGATCACGATGCTGGTCGCGGTGCCGTCGGCGATCAAGGTCTTCAACTGGGTGTCGACCATGTACAAGGGCGACATCTGGATGACGACGCCGATGTGCTTCGCGATCGCCTTCATCGGCCTGTTCACGGTCGGCGGCCTTACGGGGATCTTCCTCGGCACGATGGGCCTCGACATCCACATGCACGACACGTACTTCGTCGTCGCGCACTTCCACTACGTGATGGTCGGTGGAATGGTGACCGCGTTCTGGGGCGGGCTCCACTTCTGGTGGCCGAAGATGTTCGGACGCATGTACCCCGAGAACATGGGGCGCGTTTCCGCCGCGATCATCTTCATCGGCTTCAACATGACCTTCTTCCCGCAGTTCATCCTCGGGTACATGGGCATGCCGCGCCGCTATCACTTCTACCCCGAGGAGTGGCAGGTGTTGAACGTGCTCTCGACGGCGGGCGCCACGCTGCTCGGCCTCGGCTACTTGCTGCCGATGGTCTATCTGCCGTGGTCGCTGAAGTTCGGCAAGGTCGCGGGCAAGAACCCCTGGGCCGCGAAGGGCCTCGAGTGGGAGACCGATTCGCCGCCGACGACCTTCAACTTCGACAAGGTGCCGGTCGTCACCGAGGAAGCCTACGCGTACCCCGAGGGCGCGCGTCACCAACCGGAGGCCAAAGTTGTCTAGCGTCGACGCAACCGGGCTCGCCCACCACTTCGAAGATCTCGAGCAGCAGCGCGAGGCTGCGACGCTCGGGATGTGGGCGTTCCTCGTCACCGAAATCATGTTCTTCGGCGGGCTCTTCGGGGCCTACGTCGTGTATCGCACGATGTATCCGCAAGCCTGGGACAACGCGAGCAACCAGCTCGACGTGCTCCTCGGCGCGGTCAACACCACGGTGCTGATCGTCTCGAGCCTGACGATGGCTCTCGCGGTGCGTTGCGCCGCCAAGGGCAACAACAGGCAAGTCGCCGGCTTCACGTTCCTGACCCTGCTGCTCGGCTTCGTGTTCCTCGGCGTCAAGGTGATCGAGTACAAGCACAAGTGGGATCACCACCTGATGCCGGGGCCGAATTTCCAGCTCGACGGAGTCGTCGGCGGCCACGAGCAGATCTTCTTCGCGCTGTACTTCGCGATGACCGGGATGCACGCCTTCCACATGATCATCGGCGCGGGCCTGATGCTGTGGGTGATCCTCAAGGCGCTGCGCAACGACTACACGCCGCAGAACCACACGCACGTCGAGATGATCGGCCTGTACTGGCACTTCGTCGACATCGTCTGGATCTTCCTCTTCCCGCTGCTCTACCTGCTCGGCAAGCACGGCCACGCGATCGGCGCGGTGGTCACCGGAGGACACTGATGAGCTCCACCCATCCGCACATCACGCCGCTCAAGGTCTACTTCCTAGTTTTCGCCACGTTGATCGCGGGTACGTGGTTGACGTACTTCGTCGCTTACAAGGACTTCGGCTGGCTCAACACCCCGGTCGCGATGGCGATCGCGATCGTCAAAGCCGGCGTGGTCGTGCTCTACTTCATGCACGTCAAGTGGCAGTCGAGGCTGACGATGATGTTCGCCGCCGGCGGCTTCATCTGGCTCTTCACGCTGTTCGCATTCACGCTGCAGGACTACTTCACTCGCTCGTGGATGCCGCTCTACCAGTAGAGCGCGCTTCCTCGACCGATGGCGACGGCGGCGGTCCGAACGACCGGCCGCCGTCGCGCGTTCCGATGCACCCCTCCAACGCCCCGAGCAACCTCAGGAAGCCCCGCCACGGCGATCGCCTCGTCGCGACCGTCGAGGGCTTCGACGAGCGCGGCCGAGCGCGCGGCCGGACGTGCGACGCGAGCGGCGAGTATGCGGTCGAGCTCGCGCGCGGCGTGCCGGGCGACGAGGTCGAGATCGAGGTGCTCGGCCGCCGGCGTCAGGCGCTGCACGGACGGGTGCTCGCGTGGACGCGCGCGTCGGCGGACCGCGTCGCTCCGCGTTGCGCGCATTTCGCGGCGTGCGGCGGCTGCAGCTTCCAGGATGCGGCGTACCCCGCGCAGCTCGCGGCGAAGGCGCGCCTGCTGGAGCGCACGCTCTCCCGCGCGGGCCTCGCGCTCGGCGCGTTCGAACTCCAACCGATCCGCCCGGCGCCCGCGGTGTTCGGCTACCGCACGAAGATGGACTTCACGTTCTCCGCGCGGCGGTGGATCGATCTCGACGAGCCCGCGGGCGCGGTCGCCGATTTCGCGCTCGGCCTGCACCCGCGCGACTTCCACGGCAAGGTGATCGACGTCGGTCGCTGCGAGATCCAGTTCGAGCGCGGGAACCATGTGCTCCGCACCGTGCGCGAGCTGTGCCGCGAGCTCGACTTCGCGCCGTGGGACGTCGTGCGCCACACCGGCTTCGCGAGGCACTTGGTCTTGCGCGAGAGCCGCGCGACCGGCGAGTTGCTCGCGAACCTGGTGACCGCGACCGAGGAGCCCGAGCGCATGGCGACGTTCGCGCGCGAGCTGCTGCGCCGCGCGCCCGCGATCACGACCTTCGTCCAGAACCTGCACTCGAAGCCCGCGCAAGCCGCGCTTTCGGAGCGCGAGCTCGTCCACCAGGGCCCGGGCTTCGTGCGCGAACGCCTCGGCGAAACCGAGTTCCGTCTCTCGTCGAACTCGTTCTTCCAGACCAACGTCGCGCAGGCGGAGGCGCTGCTCGAGACGGTCGTCGAAGAGCTCGCGCCCGGCGGCGACGAGCACGTCGACGACCTCTACTGCGGCACGGGCGCGCTCGGGTTGAACCTGGCGCGCCGGGTGCGCGCGGTGACCGGCTTCGAGCTGGTCGAGGCCGCGGTCGCCGACGCGCGCGCGACGGCGGCGGCGAACGGGATCGAGAACGCGACGTTCGTCGCAGGCGATCTCGCGCACACTCTGGTCGCCGAGGCGCGTCCGGCGGGGGAGCCGACGCTCGCCGTCGTCGATCCGCCGCGTGCGGGCTTGCACTCGAAGGTGCTCGCCGCGTTGATCGTCCGCGCGCCGCGGCGGATCGTCTACGTCGCGTGTCACGCCGCGTCCGGCGCGCGCGACGCGGCCGAGCTCGTCACCGCCGGCTGGCGCCTGGTCCGCGTCCGCCCGCTGGACTTCTTCCCGCACACGCCGCACCTCGAAACCGTCTTCACCCTGGAGCGCACCGGATGAGCAGCGAGCCGAGAGACCTCGGTCCGAAGCTCCCGCCGGTCGCGCGCGCGAGCCTCTGCGCTCGCTGCCGCCACGTGCAGCTCGTCGAGAGCGCCAAGGGCTCGGTGTTCCTGCTCTGCGCGCTCGCCAAGACCGATCCGCGCTTCCCGAAGTACCCGCCGCAGCCGGTGTTGGCGTGCAGCGGCTTCGCGCCGTGAGCGACGCGGCCGGCGCTCGTTGCGGGCGCGTGGTCGGCTGCCTAGATTCACGCCATGTCGATCAAGCTCCACTGCGAGCCGGGCACGCTCCTCGCCGCGACGCCGGAGATGCTCGACCCGAACTTCATGCACGCGGTGGTGCTGGTGTGTCAGCACGCGAGCGACGGCGCGTACGGGCTCGTCCTCAACCGTCGCTCGGAGTACACGACGCGCACGCTGCTGTCGGAGCATCCGACGCTCGGCTGCTACGACCATCCGATCTACGTCGGCGGTCCGGTGCAGTTGAACTCGATGCAGATCCTGCACCGCACGCCCGATCACATCGACGGCGGCGTCGAGCTCGTGCCCGGCCTGTGGATCGGCGGCGAGCTCGACCAAGTCGCGCGCTTCATCGCGGAGCAGGAGGCGACCGAGGATCGCGTGCGCCTGTTGGTCGGTTACGCGGGCTGGGGCGCGGGTCAGCTCGAAGCCGAGCTCGCGGGCGGCTCGTGGGTACCGGCGCCGTGCGCGCCGGAGGACGTGTTTCGCCGCGACCCGGAGAACCTATGGCGCGACGTCTTGCGCACGATTCGCGGCGAGCTAGAGGGCCTCGAGAACGAGCCCCCGGCGCCGGAATGGAATTGACGCCCGCGCGTCGACGCGCGGACGGGTGGTCGAGGTCGGAAGCGGTCCGAGCGGAAAGTGGGTAGCGGCGTGAAGCGATTCCTGAAGTGGGCGGCGATCGGGCTCGGAGCGTTGCTCGTGGTGCTCGCGCTCGCGGTGTTCGTGTTCCCGTCCGCGCTGGCGAACGCGTCGCGCGGGTTCATCGAGAGCGAGTTCGCCAAGCGGTTCCACGGCACGGTCGCGCTCGGCGAGCTCGAGCTCGCGTGGAACGGCCCGCAGACGATCCGCTCGGTCGAGGTGTTCGATCCCGAGGGCAAGAAGGTGCTCGCGACGACGATCGTCGCGCCGTCGCTCCGGCAGTTGCTCGACCGCAAGCAGCTCGGCAAGGCGCGGATCGAGCTCGAAGCCGATCTGGTCGCCGACGACGCGGGCGTGACCAATCTCGAGCGCGCGCTCGAGCCGCGCGACGACGCGAAGCGCGCGCCGGACGCCTCGGACGGCTCGTCGGAGCCGACCGATTGGCGCAAGACCCTCGCCGAGCTCGACGTCGAGGTCGAGCTCGTCTCGAAGCGCATCACGTGGAGCGACGCGCGCACGCGCGCCGCGGGCCGGCCGATCGCGCTCGCGAACCTCGCGGCGACGGCGAAGCTCGCGCACGGCGAGAAAGTGGACCTCGCGTTCGCCGCCGAGCTCGTCGACGACGCTCCGCGGCCGCTGAAGCTCGACGCGACGGTCTTGCACCCGTTCGCGGCGCCCGGTGCGGCAGAGCCGCCGACGCTCGCGCTTACCGCGGACCTGCGCGAGCTGCCGACCGGCCTGATCGACGGCCTCGCGGGTCTCGGCGGCACGTTGACGCGCGTGCTCGGGCCGCAGGTGTCGGTGACGGCGACAGGGAACGGCACGGCGACCGCGGGCGCGCTCGAATTCGCGCTCGACGCGCCGCGCGCGCGGATCGTCGGGAACGTGACGCTCGCGGACGGAGTGTTGCGCGGCGTCGGCGACCAAGCGTTGTCGGCCGAGGTCGAGGTCGACCAAGGCGTGCTCGACGCGTTCGTGTCGCCGAGTTTGCCGCCGGGGCTCGCGCTGGAGCGCGCGGCGGGACCGCGGGTGGCGCTGAAGGTCGAAGGCCTGACCGTCGAGCTCGCGAAGCTGCTCGACGCGCTCGCGCGCGGCGAGGACGTCGTCGCGCTCGCGCTCGCAACGAGCCGCGGCGGTGTGCGCGCCGAGCTCGGCGACTGGCGCGTGCGCGACGCGGCGCGCGGACTCGACGTCGGCGTGCGAGCGCTGACGGCGCAAGCGTCGCTCGATTCGGCGTCGGCGAACGGAGACGCGCAAGCCGACTCCGCGCCCGCGTCGGCGAGCATGTCGTTCGTCCTGGTCGGTTCGAGCGAGCCGGTGGAACTCCAGCTCGGCATCGTCGACGCGCGCGAGGCGCTCGGCGTCGCGAACGGCGGCGGGTTGCAGGGCGCGAGCTGGACGCTCGATGCGCGCGGAATTCCGCCGGCGCTGCTCGCGTCGTTCGGCGCGCCGGCGACCGAGGGCCTCGGCCTGAAGGGCAAGGGCTCGGTCGCGCTCGCGCCGCGCGCGACGCCCGGGCCGTTCACCGCGCAGGATCTCGAGCGCATCGACGCGAGCGGCGAGCTCGCGCTCTCCGCCGGCCGCGTCGCGCTGAGCCCCGACCTCGCGCTCGGCAACACCCGCGTCGACGCGACGTTCCGAGCGCACGGCTCGATCGAGCTCGAGGCGCGCGGTCGCGCGGCGCTCGACTCGACGAGCGAGTCGTCGTTCACGCTCTCCGCGTCGATGTCGGACGGCGTCGCGAAGCTCGCGAGCGGCGCGATTCCGAACGTCGAGGTCTCGCTGAAGGCGACCGACCTGCCGCTCGCGCTCGCCGATCGCTTCACCGGCGACGCGTACCAGCTCGCCAAGCGCGTCGGCGCGAGCGCCAACGTCGAGCTCGACGCGCAGGGCGACCTCGACGCCGCGACGGCGAAGCTGAAGTTCACCAGCGCGCACGCGACGCTCGCCGCCGACCTCGCGGTCGCCGATCGGAAGGTCAGTCTCGGGCCGGAGCCCGTGAAGTTCGAAGCTGATGTCGACGTGGCGACCGTCGCCGAGCTTCTCGGACCCTACATGCCGCCAGGGGCTTCGCTCGAGCCCGTGGACGGTCGGCAGCGCGTGAAGGTCCAAGTCGAGCACTTGGGGGTTCCACTGGACGCGTGGATGCCGTCGGCCGCGAATTCAACGCTCGACCTCGGCGCGGCGCTGGATGCCTCGATGGTCGGCTTGACGATTCGTCTCGGCAACTGGCGTTGGCGCGACGCGAAATTGGAGGCCGCGCAGCAAACCGTCTCGCTCGACGCGTTCGTGTCGGTCGACCTGAGGGAACCCGGCGCGCGTCCCAGAGGCGCGCTGACGTTGGGTGGCAACTTCGAGCACACGACCGCGGTCGGCGACCACTCCGTGACGTGCTCGCTGTCGTTCGACGACGTGCGCGAGTGCCTCACGTTCATGGAGCGCCGACAACTCGGTCGCGCCGGCGTGCTCCTCGACGCGAAGCGGGTGCCGACCGGCTGGCTCGAGGCGTACACGGGTTCGCTCGATGGCAAGGTCGGACCGCATGTCGACATGTCGGCGCGGCTCGATGTCGCGTGGCCGTTGGGTGAGCGCATCCAAGTCGACGGCTTGGTGCGCCTCGATTCGAAGTTCCGGGCGGAGTTGAAGGCGAGCCTCGCCGATCCGTTCGCGGCGATGGAGAAGGGTTTGGTGCCCGAGGCCGAGCTCGCGCTCGACGTCTCCGATCCCGCGCTGGCGCTCGCGTTCGTGCCGGCCGAGTATCGCGAGCTCGCGAGCGAGGCGCTCGGGCAGAAGTTCGGCCTGAAGGTCGCGAACCGCGCGAGCGCCGGCGCGACGCAATCGTTCTCGGTCGCGCTCGACGCGCCTGGCGCGAAGCTCGACGTCGCCGGCGTGCTCGACGGGCGCACGTTCCGCGCGACCGGCGCCGATCGCATCGTGGCGAGCCTGCCGTTGCACTCGAAGACGCTCGCGCCGCTGCTCGCGACGTATTTGCCCGCCGGCGTCTCGGTCGAGCTGGTCACCGACGGCGAAGCGGTCGCGTTCACGGCGAGCGAGCTCGAGCTCGCGCTCGATCCGTGGCTCCCCGCGCCCGGCGCCGAGCCCGAGGCGCTCTCGGTCGCGCTCGATCGCACCAAGGTCAAGGTCGAGCTTTCGTTGCCCTCGGTGCGCGTGCGCGCGCCGGCGGTGACGCCGAACGGCGCGCCGGTCGACGTGACGTTGCGCTCGCTCGCGCTGACCGGCGTCGAGCTCGCGCCCGGCAAATTGGTCGGCGCGAAGGTCACCGGCGAGCTCGAGGCGACCCCGCCGGGCTCGCTCGCGCTGTCGATCAGCGGCGTCCACCCGTTCGGGTTGCTCGATGATCGCGGCGGCGCGCTGAAGCCGAAGCTCGTCGTCGACGGCGAGGTGAAGCAGATTCCGACCGCGCTGGTCGACGCGCTCGCCGCGCAGGACGGCCTGATCGTCGACGTGCTCGGCGCGGGCGCGGACGTCAAGCTCCACGGCACGTGGCCGCCCGATGGCGCGGACGCGCTGAGCGCCGAGCTGCACTCGCCGAGCGCCGACTTGAAGGTCCAAGCGAGCGCCGCGGGCGGCGTTCTGACGTCGACGGGCGAGCAGGGGCTCGACGCGTCGATGATCGTCACGCCGCTCTTCGGCCAGCGCGTCGTCGGCAGCCTGGTGCCGTTGATCGCGGACATCCGCCAAGTCGAGGGCTCGAAACGCGCGCTGCTCAGCGGCCGCAAATTCTCGTTGCCGCTGTCGGGCGATCTGCGCCAGTTGAACGGCGAGATCACGCTCGATCCCGGCGCGCTCGAATATCGCTTCCTGCCGGGGATTTTGGAGCTCTTCAGCGATTCCGCCGCCAAGGGGATGTCGAGCGCGAAGCTCGAGCCGGTCAACGTGCAGATCACCAAGGGCGTCGCGCGTTACGAGCGCCTCGCGCTGCCGATCGGCGGCAAGACGTACGTGTTCAAGGGCTCGTTCGACTTGGTCGAGCGCGCGTACAAGCTCGAGGTCGAGCTCCCGCTCTCCGCGCTCGGCAAGTCGGTGACGAAGTCGCTCGAGGGCGCGGCCGACTTCCTCGATCCGGAGACCAAGATCCCGATCGAGATCCGCGGCAACTCGGCGAAGCCGAAGCTGCGCATCGCCGACGGGTTCTTGACGAAGGTGCTCGAGGACGCGGCGGGGCGAGCGCTCGAGAAGAAGCTCAAGGACTTGCTCGACGGCGACAAGGACAAGAAGAAAAAGAAGAAGCCCCAATGACGCGAGCGCTGGTGGTGAGCCACGGCGGCAAGTCGCCGCGCTTCGGAGCGGACGTGTTCCTCGCGCCGACCGCGGTGGTGATCGGCGACGTCGAGCTCGGCAGCCGTTGCTCGATCTGGTACGGCGCGGTGCTGCGCGGCGACGTGCACTCGATCCGGGTCGGCGAAGATTCGAACGTGCAGGACGGCGCGGTGCTGCATGGAACGCTCGGCGAATGGCCGGTGGTGATCGGCGCGCGCGTGTCGATCGGGCACCAGGCGACGGTGCACGGCGCGATCGTCGAGGACGATTGCCTGATCGGCATCGGCGCGCGCGTGCTCGACGGCGCGCGGATCGGAGAGGGCTCCTTGGTCGCCGCCGGCGCGCTCGTCCGCGAGGGGATGCAGGTGCCGCCGCGTTCGCTGGTCGTCGGCGTGCCCGCGGTGGTCAAGCGCGAGCTCTCCGCCCGCGAACTCGAGCTCATCCGCCGCACCCCGCCGCGCTACGCGAAACTCGCGGAAGACGCGCGCGCTTCGCTCGTCGCTGCGGGCGCCGGCGATCCGTTCGCGCGAGGGTGAACGGGACCGAGCTCGATGGTTTGCGCGCGCCGAGCGCGGGCTCTTCGACGGACCGCCGGTGCGGCATGGACACCCGGACTCCAGCGAGCTCCTCTTCACGCGCGTCGTCGACGGCCAAGCGGTCGAGCGGCGCTGGGATGGGATCGATCAGTCGCTCTCCTCCGAGATCGACGGCGAGTTCCGCGTGTTCCTCCGCGCGTTCGAACGAGCGCGCGCCGCCGCGCTCTCCGCGGTGCCATCCGAAGCCTGGCCGCTCGCCGCCGTCGCGCCGGACGGGACGTTCCGCGGCATCGCCCGCTGAGCGCGGCTCAGCTCGCGGCGGTCGCGCGCGCGCGGTCGAGCTTCGCGCTCTCGAGCTTCTCCATGATCTCGAGCGCCGCGACGCGATACGCCTCGGCCAGCGTCGGGAAGTTGAAGATCTGCTCGATGAAGACCTCGGGCGTCATTCCCGCGATCATCGCGAGCTGCGCGACGTGGACGAGCTCGGACGCGCTCTCGCCGATCACGTGCGCGCCGAGCACCTGTTTGCCGTCGGCGCTGGCGATCAGCTTGAGCAGCCCTTCGCGGTCGCCGTTGATCTGCGCGCGAGCGAGCTCGTCGTACTTCGCGTAGCCGACGAGCACGTCGCCGTGCTTCTCGCGCGCTTGCGCCTCCCCGAGCCCGACGCACGCCATCTCGGGGATCGTGTAGATCCCGATCGGCGTCGTGCTGGTCATCGCGTCGTTCGCGTGCCCGAACGCATGGCGCGCGGCGCGGCGGCCTTGCTCCATCGACGTCGCGGCGAGCGCGGGCGGTCCGATCACGTCGCCGACCGCGTAGATGTGCGGCACTTCGGTGCGGCAGTTGGCGTCGACGCGCAGGTAGCCGCGGTCGGTCGCTTTCAGCCCGGCGGCCTCGATGTCGAGCCCGCGCAGATTCGCGATGCGGCCGAGCGCGCACAAGAGTTTGTCGCTCTCGAGCGTCTCGCCGTCGTCGAGCACCGTCGTCACCGTCGCGACGCCGTCCCAGTCGACCGTCTTCACCTGCCGGCCGGGCAGGTAGCGGCCGCCGTGGCGCCCGAACCACGCGCAGAAGCGATCGGTCAGCTCCGGCTCCATGAACGACAGCGGGCGCGGCGCCTTGTCGATCAGCGTCACCTTGGTGCCGAGCGCGGCGAAGATCGACGCGTACTCGCACGCGATCACACCGGCGCCGAGCACCACGAGCGACTGCGGCACGTAGATCATCGACAGGATCGAGTCGGAGTCGAGCACGCTCTCGTGGTCGATCGGGACGTTCGGCGGCGTGCGGGGGCGCGAGCCGGTCGCGACGACGACTGCGGCGCCGAGCGCGCGCCGCGACGAGCCGTCGACCGACGTGATCTCGAGCTCCCACGGCGACACGAAACGCGCGTGGCCCTTCCAGACCCGGATCTCGTTGCGTTCGAGCTGATTCGAGATGTACTGCTCGTGCGCGGTGGTGACGAGCTCCTGGCGCTTCATGAGGCTCGACGTTTCGATCTGTTGCTCGTCGAGGCGGCCGCTCGCGAGCCCGAGTTGAGTCATGCGCAGCGCGGTCATCGCGCTCTCTCTCAGCGTCTTCGACGGGATCGTGCCGCGGTGCACGCACTCGCCGCCGACCGCGGTGTCACGCTCGACGAGCAGCACGGTCTTGCCGAGCTTGGCGGCCTGCACGGCGGCGTTCTGACCGCCCGGTCCGGAGCCGACGACGACGAGATCGAACGACGGGACCGGACCGCTCACGCGTAGGCCTCCGCGATCTTCAGCACGCGGTCGCGCGCGCCGACCAGCGCTTGCCAGTCCTCGGCGTAGAGGTTGAGCGCGGCGATCACCGGCAGGCGGCGGAGCTCCTCGGCCCTCGCCGGGTCGCCGTCCTTCGCCCAGTACGACAGTTGATCGGCGAGGCACGCGATGCGGGTGTCCTCGACGTGCTCCTTCGCGTTCGCCGGATCGTGGTGGTGGAGCATCACGCTCCCCATGAACGCGGGCAACTTCCACTTCGATGCGAGCAACGCGCCGACGCGACCGTGCAAAGCGTCCAGCGCCGCTTCCATCACAGCACGCTCGACCTTGACGCCCTTCTGCGCCGCGAGGTCGACCGCGGATTGGAGCACGATCGGTTTGCCGATGTCGTGCAGGAGCCCGCACAGGAACGCGCCCTCGACGTTGTGTCGGCGCAGCCGCGCGACTTCCTTCGCGTACGCGCCGGCGGTCGCCGAGTGGAACCACACTTCGCGCAGCAGGTCCTCGTAGCCGCGCACCTGGAACACCTTCGACTTCACGGCGACCGCGGTGGCGATCTGCGTGAGGTTGGTCATGCCGAGGCGCGAGATCGCTTGTTGCAGCGACACGATCGGCTCGCGCGGCGCAAACGCGGTCGAGTTGGCGACGCGGAGCACGTGGCTCGCGAGCGACGGGTCGCGCTGCAGGATCACCGCGAGCTTCTTCGCGTCCGCTTTCGGGTCGTTGACCAGATCCATGATCTGGGCCGCGGCCTCGGGCATCACGGGCAGGTCGATCGCGCCGGCGTCGACGACTTGGGTGAGGGCGGAGAGCAACCAGACTTCCGGCGTCGCCGCCGTCGGTGCGGTGATGGGATCGGTGGATGCCATGGTGGGGCTTCCTTCTTCGGTGCGATGGGGGGCGAGCCCTGAAGCCGCGCCTGCGATTTCGATGCGTTCGCGGTTAGACTCCGCCGCTCGACCATGCCTCCGGAAGCGCTTTCGACGTCCGTCGTGCCCGCGGTCCTGTGGGGCCTCGCCGGCTTGCTCGGCCTAGGGCTCACCGTGCTCGCCGCCTGGCTCGCGCGAAATCGCGCGGCCGTCGGTGCGGTCGAGGTGTTCGTGCGGCGCCGCGGCGCGATCCGCGTCGCGTTGCTCGTCGCGTACGTCGCGGCGGCGGCGGGGGTGCTGATCGGCGCGAGCGAGCTGCCGCGGGCGCCGCTCGCGCTCGATCTCGCGCTCGGGCTCGCGCTGGTGCTGCTGAGCCCCGGCTTCCAGGACTCCAAGTTCGGCGCGCACGGCGTGCAGCGCGGGTGGCACGCGCGGCGCTTCGCCGAGCTCGAGGAGTGGCGATTGACCGGCGATCACCTACGTTGGAAGCTCTTCGGGCAGTGGGTGGCGAGCGACTTGCCCGCCGAGCGCCACACCGCCGCGCGCGCGAAGCTGGTCGCGGTCGCCGCCGACCGCGAGAGCCGCTTCAGTCACTGAGTTCGCGCCAATCCCAGTCGGCGGCGGGCGGCGTCGCGTGTCGCCAACGCCCCGGTGCGCGGCGCACGCGCGCGAGCCACGCCGCGCGGGCGCGGGCCGCGCGTTCGAGCAGCTTCCTGCGCGCGGCGAGGTCGAGCGCTCGCCGCTGCGTGCCGCGCTCGGAGAAATAGAGCTCGAAGAACGCGCGTTGCTCGTCGCGGGTGAAGACCGTCGCGCCGTCGAGCATCAGGCAACCGAGGTCCCACGCCGCGTCGCGTCCGGGCAACGCGTCGCCGCCGCGCCAGCAGTCGATGAACCAGAGTTCGCGGCCGTGGTCGGGCGCGACCAGCAGGTTGCGCGTGAAGAGGTCGCGATGGACGAAGTGCAGCGCGTGGAGCCGCGCGGTCTCTCGCGCGAGCTCGGCGAGCCAACGCGCGCGCGGTGCGGCGCTCGCGGTTTCGAGCGCGCGATCGAGCGGCACGGCGTCCGGCACGAGCTCGGTCGCGAGGAATTGGTACGACGGGAAGCCGAAGCGCGCGAGCGAGCCCGCGGCGAGCGGCCGAGGCGCCTGGAACATCCGGTCGCGCAGCCAACCGAGCGCGCGGTACTCGCTTTCGCGCGGGATCGGGCGGCGCAGCAGCCGCGCTCGCAGCGCGTGACGCAGGCTCGCTCGTCCGCGCAACGCGCTGCCTTTGAACCACGCGCGACGCTCGCCGAGCACGAGCTCGCGCGCCGTGCGCCCCGGCTCGAACAGCGCCTCCAACACGGTCGGCAGCAGCGCGCGAAACGTCGCCTCGTCCTCGGCGACGCCCGTGAGGCCGCCGTACTGCGTGTCGAGCGCGACTCTCATCGCTTCTCGGCGAGCACGAACGTCTGTTGCGAGACGAAGCGCAGGCTGGTGCGGTACTCGCGCGGCTCGAGGCCCGCGGCGTCGAGCGCGTGCGCGAGCTCTCGCCGTGAACGCGCGAGCCGTCCGCGCGTTCCCTCGTTGCGCTTCAGGCCGACGCGCTTGCGCCAGGTCGGCAACGCGCCGGCGTCCCAGAACGACAGCAGCACCCAGCGTCGCGCGACGCGCGCGAGCTCGTCGAGCAGGCGCGACAGGTCCTCGTCGCGGTGCAGGTGGTGCGCGAGTCGGCAGCAGACGACCGCGTCGAAGCTCGCGTCCGCGAACGGCAGCGCGAGCGCGTCGCCCTGGACCACGGGTCGGTCTCGATCGGTGTGCGCGAGCATCTCGCGCGACGCGTCGAGCCCGACGATCGACGCGCCGCGCGCCGCGAGCGTCGGGAAGAGCCGCCCGGTGCCGCACGGCACGTCGAGCACGCGCTCCGGCGACGGCACCGCGTGTTCGAGCAGTTGCGCGACCAGCCGCGGATCGCGCGCTTCGGCTCGGCGGCTCCGAAAGCGCGCCTCGGCGTAGTGTCGAGCGACCTCGGGCGCTTGCCACTTCTCGCGCACGCTGCTCGACGTCCGATGCATGCCGTCGATTCCGCCTCGCGGTCAGCGCGCGCGCAAGCTCGAACCCGCGAGTACCGCGCTCTCGGGCACGTCGAGCTCGCCCTGGGCCTCGCCGACGCGCCACGCGAGGCGGCCGGTCGCCGTGCCTTCGCCGTTCGGCCGATCGGTCGCGTACGGCACGCGCACGGTCGCGACGCCGTTCGCTCCGACCGGAGCGCGCGCGCGGAACGCGAGCGGCTCGTCGCGGCCGGGGTAGACGACGCTCAAGCCGACTTCGAGCACCTCGCCCGGCGCCCCGACGACTTCGATGCGCGCGCCGGCGACGCGCTCCCAGATCGCGCCCGCCGAGAGCGGCCGACGCGTGCGCGGATCGTTGAGCCTCGGGTCGCGAAACGGCGACGCGTGCACCAGGCGCAGGTAGCCGATCGAGTCGCCGATCGTCGCGAAGTTGCCGTCGCGCGGCGCGCCGTCGCCGAGCAATTGCGCGCCGAGCGTCGCGAACCAGCGCGCCGTCGGCAGCTCGCCCGACGAGGTCGGCGCGAGATAGAGCCCGCGCGTCGCCGGATCGGTCGCGCGCACCAACGTCGCGACGTTGTACGCGAGTCCGGCGGTGACCATGACGTAGCGCGCTCGGCGGCGCTCGAGGATCGCCTCGGCGAGCGCGGGATCCTCGCAGAGGAAGAAGCGCGGCGGATCGCGATAGCTGCCTTCCCCGACGTAGCTCCCGAAGTTGGTCGCGACCGTCGGCCGATCGGCGGCCCATTCGAGCGCATGGCCCTTGTCCCAGTGCGCGAGCACCGACCAATCACCGGGCGAAGTCCGCTCGCGCAGCCATTCGCAGAGCACGCGCTCGGCGAGGTAGTAATCGGTGCCGGTGCCGACCGCCCAGTTCCGCGAGCGATCGGAATGCGAGAGGTACGCGGCGATCGCTTTCGTCTGCGCGGCGCCGACCAACCCGAGCGCGAAAAGCGCCCACGCGAAGCGCGGCACGCGCGCGAGCCGCGGGCGTCGCTCGACGAGCTCCGCTACGAGCCACGCCGCGCCGAGCGCGAGCGCGAACGCGAGCGGCACCGCGAACGCCTCGGAGAAGCGGCGCTGTTGCAGCGCTTGGAGCGCCATCGGCGGCAGCGCGAGCGCCCAAGGCGCGAGCTCGTGGCGCCCGCCGCGGAACGCGCGCAGCGCGAGCGCGAGCCACGCGAGGACCACCACCGGCGCCGCGTAGCCGAGCGCGAAGAAGAGCACGCCGGGCTCCGCGCGCTCGCCGTAGAGCGGCGCGGACTCCTGGACGACGTCCATGAACTGGTTGGTGCGCGAAACCCAGTCGAACCCCTCGCGGATGCCCGCCGCAGGGCCGAGGTCGAGCAGCGCGATCGCGCCGCCGACCGACGCCAACGCGACTCCGACGAGCCACGGATAGAGCCGCGCGGCCCGCGTCTCGAGCGCGAGCGGCCCCGACGCCGACGCGCAGAGCGGCGCGGAGATCAGCGCGCCGAGCGCGAGCTCGACCAAGTGGAAGTTGGAGAGATTGACCACCATCCACGGGAACTCGGCGCGCCACGGGCTCGCGAGCACCGCCGGCAAGAGCACCACGAACGCCGCCGCGTGGAACGCGAGCGCGAACGGGCCGACGCCCGCGAGCTTCTCCGGCGCGCGCCGCAGCATCCACCAACCGAGCGCGAGCTGCGCGTAGAGCACGAACACGAAGCTCGCGACCCACGCGCCGACCGCGAAGCCCGCGAGCACGCCCGCCGCCGCGCCGAGCACCGCCGCGCGTGCGCCGCGGCGCAAGCCGTCGCCGCGCGCCGCGAGCATGAACAGCACCAACATCCCGGTGAACGCGAACGTCACCACCGCGTGATGGTCGCCGTTGCCGATGATTTGGTAGTTGATCGCGCCGCGGGTCAGCGCGTAGTACGCGCCGGCGACCAGCGCCGCGCCGGTGCCCGCGACCAGCCACGCGGCGAGCGCGAGCAGCACCGTCGGCGCGAGCGCCCACGCGAGCGGCGCGCCGGCGACCGCGTGCTCGAGGAAGACGCGCTTCGCCGCGGGCTCGCTCGGCGCGAACGGCGCGAGCGTCTTCGCGAGCAGCGCGTCGTAGTACGGCGGCCACGGGATCCGCGCGCCCTCGGGATAGTTGAGGTAGGGATCGAGCTCGGCGACCGAGCCTTCCTCGATCGCGCGAGCGACGCGGCGCGTGTGGTAGAGCCCGTCGGCGTCGCGCGAGAACCAGCGCGTGTCGCCGGTCTCCGGCGGCGCGTAGGGATGCGCGAGCCCGGGCACGTCGCGGACGACGAACGCGAGCACCGCGACGAACGCGAGCACGAGGAGGAGCTCGATCCGGCGCTTCGCGGGCGACATCGGCCCGGTATGCTAGCAACGCGTGGCCGAGGGCGATCGCGAGCGTTGGAACGCCAAGCACGAGGCGGCGTGGAACCGAAGCCCGGAACCGCCGGACGATTTCGTGTTGCGCTCGCTCGCGCGCTTCCCCGATCCGCACGGCGCGAGCGCGCTCGACCTCGCCTGCGGCGCGGGACGCCACGCGCTCGACCTCGCGCGGCGCGGCTACTTGGTCGAAGCGTGGGACGTCAGCCCGGTCGCGCTCGAGCTCCTGCGCAAGCGCGCGACGGCGAAGGGACTCTTGCTCGCGACGCGCGAGCTCGACCTCGCGACCGGCGCGCCGCTCGACTTCCGTCGCAAGCCGTTCCAGCTCGTCATCGCGGTCGATTTCCTCGAACGCGCGCTGTTCGCGGACTTCCAGAAGCTCGTCGCGCCCGGCGGGCACCTCGTGTTCGCGACGTTCACGGTCGATCGGCCGGGCGACCAGCCGTCGGAGCGCTATTGCCTCGCGCGCGGCGAGCTCGCCGCCGGGCTGCCGGGGTTCGAGACGCTGGCGACCCGCGAAGCCGACGGTCGCGCGGGGCTCTTCGCGCGTCGGAGCGCGTAGGCCTGCGCCGCGGCGGACCGAGCCGCGGTCAGCGCTCGCCGGGTTCGCGCTCGGGGAACAGCGTGCCGGTCAGTCGGTCCCAAAGCGACCGCGCGGCCGGACGGCGCGCCGTCGTCGGCTCGGTGGGTGACGGCGCGACGCGCGACTCGAGCCCGGGCTCTGCGTCGAGAACGGCGGGTGTGCTCCCGAGCGTGGGCACCGGCGCGAGCGGGCGCGGCGGCTCGAGCGTCGGCTCCGGCGCGAGCGGGTGCGGCGCCGCGAGCGGACGCGTGCTCGGCGAGAGCCGCGTCGCGCTCGGCGCAAGATCGAGCGGCGCGGGGCGCGGCTGCTCGGGCTCGGCGTCGCCGTTGCCGTTCGCGTGCTCGGCGTCGGCGCGAAGTTCGGCGGCCCCGGTGGTCCTGGCGGCCCGCGCGGACGGATCGAACGCACGCAGCTCGTCGTCGGCGCGGCGCTTGAGCTCGCGCGCGAGCCGCAGGCGGTCGTCGACGTCGAGCGTGCTGACGAACTCCCGGACGCCGTCGTCGCCGGAGCGCTGGAAGACGATCGTCGCGGCGCGCAGGAGCTCCTCGTCGGTCAAGCGCGCGCCTTCGAGCTTCGCGCGCCGCACGCCGGGCGCGCAGAACAGGTTGCCGTGCTCGCGGTGCTCCGGCTCGATCGAGACGATCGGAACGGGCGGCGCCGGGAGCTCGATCGGCCGCGCTGCCCTTGGCGCGTGCGAAGGCACTTCGTTCCGCGCATCGGGCGGCGGATCGGATGGCGCGTGCAGCGGCTCGCTCGGCGGCGAAACCAGCGTTCGCAAGGTCGCGTGCAGCGCCGCGACGCTGCTCGACGCGAGCGCGAGCAGCTTGCGCAGCTCGACGTCGTCGGTGCTCGCGAGCGCGAGCCAGAGATGCTCGGGCTGGACCGCCGCGCCGCGCGTGCGCGAGCCCGCGTCGACCGCGCGTTCGAGCAACGCTCGGCCCGACGGCGTCAACGCGACGTCGCGGATGCCGGAGACCGAGCCGCCGTCTTCATCGGCGCTGCCGCGCAGGTTCGCGAGGGCGAACTCGAGCCGCGCGAGGCTCGCGACCTCCGCGGTGACGCGCACGGTGCGCGGATCCTGGGTCTCGGCGAGCGCGATCAGGACGTGGCGCGCCGCGACGCGTCGGTTGCCGTGCTTCTCCGCCCACCAGCGCGCGCGATCGATCGTCGCCCGCGCGCTGCGCGTCCAAGCCGTTTTGCGCAACACCACGATGCTGTCCTCGGAGAGCTTCATCGTAACCGCGGCGGCGCGTTCGGGCGGTGCACCCGCTGCGACGGGATCGGACGAAGCGATGGGGCGGTGCGCGCTCAGCGCCCGAGCACCTGCACGCCGAAACGCGCGCCCGGCGTCAGCGGCGGATCGCCGAACGGCGGGCCGAGCGGCCGGTAGGTCGCGACGAGCCACGCGGCGAGCTCGCGGCCGTAGTCGGCGCCGAACAGCGGGAATCCGTACTCGCTGGTGTCCTTGTGGACCAGCAGGACGCGGTCCGGCGGCGCGTCGCGGAACGCCTGGACGATCCGCGCTTCGCCGAAGAGCACGAGCTCCGGCGGCATGAAGTTGACGAACGGCGTCGGATTGCGCCGACGCAGAAGAAAGTTCGCGATCACGCCTTCGGGGAAGACGGCGAGCGTCGCATCGGCGGGCTCGCGCGCGAGCACGGCGAGCGCCTGGTTCAGGTACTCGCCGCGCACGTCGGCGCGGAAACGGTCGGCGCCCTCGCCGACGATCACCGTCTTCTTCGCGAGCCTCGCGTCGGAGAGTTCGAGGTGCGCCGCCGCGACCAGCGCGCAACCGGCGAGCGCGAGCGCGCGGGCGAGCGACGCCGAACCGCGCAGTCGTTCGACCCACGTCGGCAGGTCGCCGACCGCGACGACGACCGCGAGCGCGACGCTCGGAGCCGCGAGCACGAAGCCGTAGTGCTGCACGCGCGCGTTCAGGCTCATCTTGAGCAGCAAGACGAGCGCGAACGTCGCGAACGCGAGCCGGGTCGCCGCGCCCGCGCGACGCTCGGGCGCGCGCCGCGCCGCCCAACCGGTCGCGAGGACGAGCAACGCGACCAGCGGCAGCGGCCGCGCGATCGCGAGCCAGTGCACGTGCTCGCGCAACAGCCACGCGCCGAGCGCGGCCGCCGCGGCGACGCTCCACGGGCCCGCACGGCGCGCGAGCGGCGTCGAACGCAGCGCGAAACTCGCGACGCCGAGCGCGACGACGACGCCGAGCCACGCGGCGGCGCTCGCGGCGAGCCGTCCGAGGTTCGCGAGCGGCGCGTCGAGGCCCATGCCGACGGTGTAGAAGTCGAGCCCGGCGGCGTCGCTCGCCGCGAGGCCGCGCCAGGCGGACGTCGCGCCGCGCCACGCTTCGGCCGCGCCGAGCGCGGGGGCGAGCAGCGCGGTCGCGAGCAAGGTCGGCGCGAACGCGGCGGCCGCGACCCACGCGGTCGTCGCGCGGTCGCGCGCGAGCGCGAGCCGGACCGCGGCCGCGGCGGTCACCGCGAGCGCGAGCTCGGGCTTCGTCAGCCACGCGAGCCCGACGCACAGCCCGCCGAGTAGCCATGCGATGCGCTCCGTGCGCTCCCCAGCGCGCTCAGCGCCGCGTTCATCAGGGCGCCCTGCGACGCGCTCCGCGCCGCGCGCGGCGCCACGCTCGAAGCACGCGAGCGCCGCGAGCCCGAGCAGCAGCCCGTGCGTCGTCTCGTGCGAGTACGGCGCGATGAAGTTGTAGTTGCCGATGCCGACCAGTTGGCCGAAGCCGCAGAGCGCGAGCACGACCAGGCACGCCGCGGTCGCCGCGAGCGGCGTGCTCGCGCGCGCGCGCACACCCCAAACCACCGCGACGACGCCGGCGAGCACCGCGAGGTTCGCGACGAACAGCGTGCGCAAGCTCGCGCCGCCGAGCTCGAACGCGAGCGCGTTGACGTACGGCGACAGCGGTCCGTTGAACCACGCGAGGTCGCGGTACAGCACGTCGCCCTCCGCGAGCCGCCACGGCGCGTAGCACTCGCGACCGAAGTCGACGAGCACGTCCGGCCACGTGCCCCACGTCCACGCCGCGAGCGCGACGAACGCGACCGCGAGAGCCGCGCCGTGCGCGCTCAGTAGCCGAGCTGCTCGAGCCGTTCCTGCAGCCACGGTTGGACGATCGCTTCGGTCGGGTCGCCGATCTTGGTTCGCAGCTCCGTCGATTGACCGGCGAGCTCGTGCAGGCGCAGCAGCGCCTTCTTGATGTTCGGGAAGTCCGCCTTCAATGGATCGAGCTCGCGCGCGTCCTTGTCGAGCCGGAAGCCGCCGAGGTCGCCTTTCGTCTCGCTGGAGTGGACCTTGATCGTCTCGGTGCGCAGCGCGCGGAAGTCGTAGGTCGCCATCCAGAGCTCGAGCAACGCGGGCTCGGTCGGAATCGCGCCCGGCTGCGCCAGCGCGGCGAGCAGATCGCGGCCTTGCACGTAGCTCGGCGCCCTCGCTCCCGCCGCGGCCGCGAGCGTCGGGAAGACGTCGATCGTGCGCACGAGCTCGTCGACGACGCGACCGTTCGCGACGTGGCCGGGCCAGCTGACGATCAGCGGCACGCGCACGACTTCCTCGAACAGCGTCATCGCGTGGCCGCGCTGCGCGTGCTCGAAGAACTCCTCACCGTGATCGGCGGTGACGACGATCAACAGGTTCTCGTCGCCGCCGGCCTTCTTGCGCAAGACCTCGATGATCTTGCCGAGGTGCTCGTCGGTGAAGCGGATCTCGCCGTCGTAGAGCGCGAGCAGATGCTCGAGATCGCGCGCCGGCATGTCCGGACGGATCGCCGGGTTGCCCATGTAGTCGCGCGCGTCGAGCGAGCCGGTGTAGTCGGGATCGAAGCGCTCGACGTATTCCTTCGGCGGGATGTAGTCGTAGTGCACGTCCCAGAGGTGCACGAACGCGAAGAACGGGCGCGCGTCGGCTCTTTCGGCCCAGTGCGTCACGCGTTCGAGCGTGCGTGGGCTCGTGATGTCGGCGTGCGACGGACTGACGGCCTTGGTGACCTCGCGGCGCAGTTCCATCGCGTCGATGTCGGCCGGGATCGTCGTCATGCAGCTCTCGTAGACGTCGAAGCCCTGGCTCAATCCGTAGATCGGGTGCAGGTACGGACCGCCGAAGAAGCCCGCGGTCTGGTAGCCCGCGTCCTTGAGCGACTCCGCGAGCGTGACGTGGTTCTCCGCGAGCGCGAGCCCGTTGTCGACGACGCCGTGCGCGGAATCGTAGAGCCCGGTGAACATCGCGGCGTGCGACGGCAGCGTCCACGACGTCGTCGAGACCGCGGTCTGGAAGCGCACACCGCTCGCCGCGAGCGCGTCGAGCGTCGGACTGGTCTCCTTCGGATAGCCGTAGCAGCGCACGTGGTCCGCGCGCAGCGAGTCGATCGACACGAAGAGGATCGAGGGTTGCCGGGTCGGCGTCGCGACCGGCGCGTCGTCGGACGAGCAGGCGGCGCAGAGCAACGCGGCGAGCGCGAGGGTGCGGGTGCTCATTTGGCCGCGTCGACGTAGCCGAGCTCGCCGAGCCGTTTCTCCAGCGCCGGGTCGACTTTGACGCGCGTGGGGCCGGCGCCGAGCTCGCGATTGATCGCCTGCGAGCCGCGCACGAGTCGATGCATGCCGTCGAGCGCGCGTTTGACGTCGGAATCGTCGCCGCCGAGCATCGCGTGCTCTCCGGCATCGGAGTCGAGTCGGTAACCGAAGTCCACGCCCGGCCGGCCGGCGAACGACGCTTGGCCCGCCTTGAACGACTCGGTGCGCAGGAGGCGCGCCTGGTACGGCGCGACCAGGAGTTCGAGCAGCGCGGGCTCCTTCGGCACCGGCTGGTCGGCGGCGACCAGCGGCAGCAGATCGCGACCTTGCACGTGCGCGGGCGTCGGCGCTCCGCCGGCGCTCGCGAGCGTCGGCAACAGGTCGATCAGCCGCACTTGTTCGCCGACGACCTTGCCGGCGGGCGCGTGTCCGGGCCAACGCAGGACCATCGGCACCTTGACCACTTCGTCGAAGAGTCCGTGCTGGTGGCCCTTGTTGCCGTGCTCGAAGAACTCCTCGCCGTGGTCGGCGGTGATCACGACGATCAGGTTCTCCTTGCCGTCCGCCTTCCATTCGAGCAGTTCGAGCAACTCTTTGATGTGGTCGTCGGTGAAGCGGATCTCGTTGTCGTAGAGCGCGAGGACGTGCGCGAGGTCGCGCGGATCCATGCCCGGGTTCACGCCTTCGTTGGCCATGTACCCTTGCGTCTTCAGACCGCCCTGGTAGTCGGCGTCGAAGAGCTCGATCAGCCCTTTGTGCGGGATGTAGTCGTAGTGGACGTCCCAGAGGTGCACGAACGCGAAGAACGGCCGATCGTCGGCGCCGGTCAGCCACTTGCGGACCTCGTCGACCGTGCGCGGGCTGGTGATGTCGCGGTGCGACGGCCCGAAGTGGGCGCGCGAACTGTCGCGGATCTGCTCCGGCGTCAGGTCGTCGGCGAGCTGCGTCATGCAGCTCTGGTAGTACTCGAACCCCTGGTCGAGCCCGTACGTCGGATGGAGGTACGGCCCGCCGAAGAAGCCCGCGGTCTGGTAGCCCTCGCTCTTCAAGAGCTCGGCGAGCGTCTGGTGCTCGGGCGAGAGCGCGAGGCCGTTCTCGAACAGCCCGTGCGCGGAGTCGAAGAGCCCCGTGAACATCGCCGCGTGCGACGGCAGCGTCCATGACGTCGTCGAGAGCGCGGTCTCGAAGCGCACGCCTTCCGCGGCGACCGCGTCGATCGTCGGGCTGGTCGGCGGCGCGTAGCCGTAGCAGCCGAGGTGATCCGGTCGCAGCGAGTCGATCGAGATCAGGACGATCGAGGGCCGTTCCGGCGCGTCTTGGTGCTCGCAGGCGTTCGCGAGCACGGCGGCGAGCGCAGCGAGCGCGAGGCCGCGGACGCGCGGAAGAGACGTGTTCATCGGGGGAATCGTAGCCGTGCGGCGAAGGGGGGACAAACGAGCGAGCGCGTCGGGCGGGACCGCGGCTTACGCGCGCGAGCTCGATCCGTGAGCGCGCGTCGCACGGAGCTTTTTTCGGGGCTCGGCCCGGCGCGCGTCGCGGATAGACTGCGTCGTTCAGACGCCGCCGATGAGCACCTCTTCCCGACCCCGCCAGGAAGACCTGGGATTGTTCGCGGACTCCCCCGCGGCGAAGTCGGTCCGCCGCGACGCGAGCGAGCTGCTCACCGGCCTGAACGACGCGCAACGGACCGCCGTCCTGCACGCCGACGGGCCGCTGTTGATCCTCGCCGGCGCCGGTTCGGGCAAGACGCGGGTGATCACGCGGCGGATCGCCTACCTGGTGCGCGAGCGCGGGCTCCGCCCCGACGAGATCCTGGCGATCACGTTCACCAACAAGGCCGCCGGCGAGATGCGCGAGCGCGTCGAGCACCTGTTCGCCGAATGGGGGACGGGCGTCGACGGGCGCGGTATGTGGGTTTCGACGTTCCACTCGATGTGCGCGCGGATCCTGCGGCGCGACATCGCGCTGCTCGGCGACTTCACCCGCGACTTCTCGATCTACGACACCGACGACCGCAATCGCGTGATCAAGGAGATCGTCGAGCGCGAGGGCTACGACACGACCCGCTTCAAGCCCTCCGCGATCGGCGCGTGGATCAGCAAGGAGAAGAACGTCTCGTCGGGTGTGCCCGCCGCGACCGAGACCGGCGACCTCGAGCGCGACGTGTTCACCCGCGTCGCCGCGAAGTACGACGAGACGATGCGGCGCTCGAACGCGCTCGACTTCGACGACCTGCTCCTGCGCGTCGTCGAGCTCTTCGAGAAGGAGCCCGGCGTCCGCGATTCGTACGCGCGCCGGTTCCGCCAGGTGATGGTCGACGAGTACCAAGACACCAACCGCGTCCAGTACCTGCTGATGCGCCACCTCGCGGGCTTCCACAAGAACCTCGCGGCGTGCGGCGATCCCGATCAGTCGATCTACGGCTGGCGCGGCGCCGACGTGCGCAACATCCTCGAGTTCGAGCGCGACTTCCCGAACACCACGACGGTGCGCCTCGAGCAGAACTACCGCTCGGCGCAGAACATCCTCAAGGCGGCGCAGGCAGTGATCCGCAACAACCGCCAGCGCAAGGAGAAGGACCTGTGGTCCGAGCGCGAGCTCGGCGCCCGCGTGCAGGCGATCGAGTGCGGCGACGAGGACGACGAGGGCCGCGAGATCGCGACGCAGATCAAGGGGCTCGTCGCGCGCGGCGTCACGCACGACAAGATCGCGATCTTCTACCGCGCGAACTTCATGCAGCGAGCGATCGAGCGCGCGCTGAGGCTCTCGTCGATCCCGTACCAGATCGTCGCGGGCACCGAGTTCTTCCAGCGCCGCGAGATCAAGGATCTGGTCGCGTGGCTGCGCGTGCTGGTCAACCCGTCGGACGACGAAGCCTGCCGCCGCACGTTCGGCGCGCCGTCGCGCGGCATCGGCGACAAGACGGTCGACGAGCTCTCGCGCTGGTGCGAGAACCGCCGCGTGCCGCTTTCGACGGCGGTGAAGTCCGAGGAAGCGCGCAGGCTGGTCCGCGGCAAGGGCAAGTCGGCGCTGGTCGACCTCGCGGCGATCCAAGAGCGCTTGCGCGCGCGCGCCGACGGGCCCGCGCTCGCGGCGCTCGAAGCGGTGATCCAGGAGACCGACTACTGGAAGTGGCTCGAAAGCCAAGCCGATCGCGACGACGTCGATCGCGCCGCGAACGTCGAGGAATTGCTCGCCAACGCCGGCACGTACGATCAGAGCGAGCCCGAGGGCGGCGTGCGCGGCTTCCTCCAGGACATCGCGCTCGTCAGCGACGTCGACGGACTTCAGGAAGGCGTCGCGAAGGTGTCGTTGATGACGCTGCACTCCGCGAAAGGCCTCGAGTTCCCCGCGGTGTTCATCGCGGGGCTCGAGGAGAATCTGCTGCCGCACTCGCGCGCGATCGGCGAGGCCGAGAACGGCGAAGCGGCGATCGAGGAGGAGCGGCGGCTCTTCTACGTCGGGATGACGCGCGCGCAGGAGCACCTGTTGCTGACGCTCGCGAAGGTGCGCCGGCATTTCGGCCAGACCGCGTGGTGCGATCCGTCGCGCTTCCTCGGCGAGATCCCCGCCGAGCTGCTCGAAGGCTATTCCGCGCAAGACGACTTCCCGAGCGAGCCGAGCTACGTCGCCGAGGTCGACGACGATCCGATGGAGCGTCTGACGCCCGGCGCCTGGGTCCAGCACGAGCACTTCGGCCGCGGCGTCGTGCTGCGCATCTCCGGCTCCGGACCGAACACGCGGGTCAGCGTCCGCTTCACGCAGTACGGCGAGAAGATGTTGATCCAGCAGTACGCGAAGTTGCGTCGACTCGACGCCGACTTGGAGGAATGAGTTGACGCAATCCCGACTGGCCGACGAGTTCCGCGCGCGTCTCGAGGTGCTGCTCGGCGAGGCGAAGACCGCCGGCGTGCTCGAGGATTTGCGGCCGGTGCTCGAGGAAGTCTTGCGCATCGTGCCGGTCGCCGCGGATCCGAGCGCGATCCCGCGCCGCTTCGGCATGATCGGCGACTCGCCGCCGATGCGTCAGGTCTTCGCGTTGCTCGAAAAGGTCGCGGCGAGCGACGTCGCGGTGCTGATCCAAGGCGAGACCGGCACGGGCAAGGAGCTCGTCGCGAAAGCGCTGCACGAGTATGGCACTCGCAAGAAGAAGCCTTTCCTCGCGGAGAATTGCGCCGCGGTGCCCGCCGACCTGCTCGAGAGCGAGCTCTTCGGCCACAAGCGCGGTTCGTTCACCGGCGCGGTCGTCGATCGCGACGGTCACTTCGTCGCGGCCGACGGCGGCACGGTCTTCCTCGACGAGATCGGTGACATGCCGCTCGCGATGCAATCGAAGCTGCTGCGCGTCCTGCAAGAAGGCGAAGTGCGCCCGGTCGGCTCGAACAAGGTGATCAAGGTCGACGTGCGCATCGTCGCGGCGACCAACAAGGACCTGAAGGCGATGACGAAGCAGGGGACCTTTCGCGAGGACCTGTACTTCCGCCTGAACGTGATCACGATCCAGCTCCCGCCGCTGCGCGATCGCAAGGGCGACGTGCGCCACCTCGTGCGTTACTTGCTGCAGAAGGTCGGCAAGGAGATGGGGCGCGACGCGGAGCTCAGCGAGGAAGCGCTGCAGTTGCTCGAGCGTTGGCGTTGGCCCGGCAACGTGCGCGAGCTCGACAACGAGATCCGCCGCTCGGTCGCGCTGACGCCGGGCGTGATCGGACCGAAGGACCTCTCGCCCGCGATCCAGAAGGGCGTCTGAGCGTCGGCGATGGACACGGCGGCGGCGGCGACCAGCGCGGGTTCGAGGACGCTCGGCGTGCGCGCGATCCTGTGGGTCGCCGCGTTGCTGATCGCCGGCCTCGGATTCACGCGCGCGATCGGCACGTGGATCGACCAGATCGAGCTCCCGCTCGACCTCGTGCTCGAGAGCCCGAGCCTCGCGACGCTGGAGCTCCTGCGCGCCGACCGCAATCCGTACGCGCCCGAGGTGTACGCCGAGCCACCGTTCTGGATGACGATGTACACGCCGCTCTACTACCAGCTCGTCGCGGCGCTGCCCTCGCATCCGGAGAACCCGTTCTTCACCGGGCGCATCGTCGACCTCGCGTGCGTCGCGGGGTTGCTCGCGCTCTTGTTCTGGGTGCGCGACGCCGATCGAGCGCTCGCGCTGCTCGGCTGCGGCGCGTACGTGCTCGTCCGCGTCGTCATCAACAACGGCGCGCTGTTCAAGAACGACTTCCTCGGCATCTTGCTGTCCGCGCTCGCCGTCGTGGTCGCGGATCGAGCGCGCGGTCGGACCGCGTGGATCGTCGGCGCCGCGCTGATCGCGGCGATCGCATTCTGGTGCAAGCAGAGCATGCTCGCCGCGGCGGCGGCGTGCGGGCTGTTCTTCCTGTTGCAGTCGTGGCGCGCGGCGTGGGTGTTCGGCGGCACGTTCGTGCTGACGGCGGGGAGCCTGCTCGGCGGCGCGCTCGCGCTGTGGGGCCAGGGCTTCTGGTTCTCGGTGTTCCAGGCGCCGCAGAATCCGCTGAACGGCGACGTGTTCCGCGGGCTGTGGCTCGAGATGCTGATCCAGCCGGTCGCGATGCTCAACCTGCTCGCCGCGTTCGGTTTCATCGCGTGGGCGACGGCGAAGCGCGGCAAGCAGGCGTGGAGCTCCGATCCGTTCGCGCTGTACGCGGTGATCTCCGCGGTCGTGTTGATGGCGACGGTCGGCAAGCAGGGCGCGGGCGCGAACTACTTCAACGAGTGGGAGTTCGCGTCGCTGTTGGTGTTGGTGCGTTGGGTGCCGGCGTGGATCGACTCGTGGCGCCCGGTGATCGCGGCGGCGAGCTTCGCGAGCGTGTTCTTGGTGCTCTCGATCGTCGAGGTCGTGATCGCCAAGCCGAACCAGTACTCGTACACGACGTCGGAGATCACGCCGCACGCCGTGCAGTTCTCCGCGGACGTGTCCGCGCGCATCACGGCGCTCGGCGGGCCGAGTCCGAAGGTGCTCAATCTCTACAGCGCGAGCATCACCGGTGCGTTCCCCGGCGAAGTGCACCTGAACGATCCGTTCCTGTACGCGCTGTTGTGGCAAGCGGGCAAGCTCGACCCCGAGCGCGTGTTCGCCGCGATCCGCGAGCGCACGTACGACATCGTGATCGTGCCGCCGGACATGCTGTCGGGCGTGTACAACACGCCGCCGGACATGCTGCGCCCGCTGCGCCGCAACTACGCGTTCGCCGAGCGCATCCCGATGTTCGACCGCGCGTTCGACGTGCTGGTGCGGCGCACGGGCGCGAAGTAGGGGCGAGCGGGCGGGGGTCGGGCGAGAGCCGACTCGACGGGGCGAGGGCGTCGCGTCTTGAATGTGAGATGCAGCGGCGGTCGAGTTGCCGACCGTCAGCTCGAGAACGACGATGCCGAGCGCGTGAGATTCGCGGTTGCGTAGGCGCTCGAACTGCCGAACTCGACCGTCTACGTTCGCGTTCGATCTAGGCATTCGAGTAAGCACTTTCGAGCGACGACTCCGGATTCCGACGTATGGCAGTGAGTCGCAGGGCGGGCGTAGTCTGCGAATGACTCGGTCGTTCGGATTCCGCCGCTTCGATTCGAGTGCTCGTGCTCGCAACTCAGTGCGCCCCTCAGGGAAGGAGCATTCGCATGCTGCTCGCTCGTCAAGTGTGCCGCGCAATCGCGATCGTTTTGATCGCTTGGACCGCAGGATTCGCAAACGCGCTGGCCTTTCAGGTTCCGGCTGTCGTACCGACGGGTGGAACGCAACAGCCATCCGTGCCGATCGGCCCATCGGTCGTGCCAAATGGCAGTGTCCCGGGATTCCTGGGGCAACTCGCAGGGACGTATCCGTACGGCGCGGTCTACGGCGTGGCGTTGAATCCGGCAGGGACGCGTGCCTACGTCAGCGAAGGCGCGAGTCTCTCGGCACTCGACCTCGCCGCACTCCAAGACCCGAAGGTGTCGGGCCTCAACCTGCACCAGGGGTTGCTCGGACGAATCCCCGTCGACGCGACCTTCATGAACATGCTGGTCGATGCCGACGCGGACGGGTCGGCCGACGATGACTACGTGTACGTCGCCGGCGGCGACATGGGACTGTTGAGGGTCGACCTCGGCGGGCTGCCGACGAACGGGGACGACTGCCCGACGTGCGCCGTGATCTCGCTCGATGGCCCGACGTACCCGCCGGCGATTCGTCCTGTGAGCGAAGTCGTGAACGATCACTGGTGCATGGACGTCGCGATGGTCGCTGGGAGCGACGGAACGCACCCCGATCTCCTGGTCGCGCTGTTTGCCACGACCGTGTGGGTCTACCAACCACCCGCGCAGCCGAGGCCTGAGACCCAGTCGGAACTACGCGCATACTCGCTGGCGGCTGTTCGCGTTGCCAGTGGTCCCGTGGCGCCGCTCGGGTCCGTGATCCTCGATCCAACCGGAGGCACGAATCCGACGTTGCCTGCGGACGCGATGTCCTACGCGATCGCAGTGGACGGTTCGAGCGTCTACGTCGCGATGGGAACCGGTGGGATCTTGAAGGTCGATCCGGGGGCGTACCTCGGCGGTACACTCCTGCCGGTGCAGGGTCCGCCGATGTCCAATCCTGCGCAGTATCCGGACTTGGCGACGTACTACGCCGCGAAAGGCGTGTGTGGTACGTGCGGCACAGGAGCGCCGTACTCGTCGACCGCGTTCTTCGAGTCGAACGCGCGTGTGTGCGATGTCGCCGTCGCCGGTGGCTATCTCTACGCGGCGGCGGACGACCGAGGTCTGGTTGAGATCGACCTCGCGCAACCCTGGGGGCAGAACATGGCGGTCTCGGGGTTTGTCTGTGAGAGCCCAACGACAGGTCCCGAGCCGATTTCCTGCGCGGTCACCTATGCGCGCTTCGTGGCTGCCGAAGCATCGGCGGGGGTACGTCGAGTCGTGGTCGGGTCCGGCGGGAGCCCCGCGCGCTTGGCGGAAGCCGGTCCCTACTACAACTACGGCCGCATGGGCTGGGGAGGTATGACCGGAAGTTGTGGACGGTGAGCTGAAAAGAGAAGCGGCGTACCCTTGGTGCTTGGAATCACTCCGACACCCAACGCTCCCAACAAGGGAGCAAGGATACGCCACATGTTCGAGGCTACGACACCGCACCGGTTCGGCGCAACGACGTCGAAGGATGCTCTCACGGAAGTGCTGCAGGCTGGGGCGCGCCAGCTGCTCGCGGCTGCGCTCGAGGTCGAGGTGACGAAGTACATCGACGAGCTGAAGCACGTCGTGGACGAGCACGGCCGTCGCCTGGTCGTGCGCAACGGCCATGCATCCGAGCGCGAGGTCCACACCGGCATCGGTCCTGTGGTGTCACAGAAACTCCTTCCGCTTTGAGGGTCGAGACGATCGGCCACCTCCAGTAGTTCTGTCGACCAGGCCGTGCTCAGCGAGCTTGCAGAGGATCGCCTCGCGTTCAGCACGGTAGCGATCGCGTGCGCGCAG
>JACRIN010000024.1 GCA_016220085.1 Planctomycetota bacterium | reverse complement strand
GCGCCGGAGTGGCGCATCGCCGCGACCTGGGTCGATTGGGCCGACGCGGTGCGCGCCGAGGCGCGCGGTCGCGGCCTCGATCCGGCGCGCGCGACGCGCCTCGCGCTCGTCGCGCGCTTGCAGGGCCGCGACGACGACGCGTGGGATCACTTCGCGTCGCTCGCGGAGCACCCGGAGCACGCGGCCGCGTTGCTGCCGCTCTTCCTGCCCGGCGTCGCGCCCGCCGAACTGGTCGCGCTCGCGCCGCAGGGCGGGCAACGCGGGCCGTGCGTGCCGCCGCTCGCCGACGGGGTCGTGCTGCGGCCCGCCGCGCCGCCGCCGAGCACGCGCGCGGCCGACGTGCGACTCGGCTACCCGACGATCGAGCGACGCTCGATGCGCGTCGACGAGCTCACGATCGGAGCCGCGCGCGTGCGCTTGACGGTCGCGCTGGAGAGCGACGGCGTCCAAGTCGACGTCGCGCACTTGGGCGGCGGGCCGGCGAAGCTGCGCGTGCTCTTGCCCGAGCTCCCCGACTTCGAAATCTACGTGCAGTACGACGACTGGGTGCGCCAGGACGGCGTCGGCAGCGCGCTCGAGATCGAGCTCGCGCCCGGCGACGAGCCGCATTCGCTCTTCGGTCGTTTCCAGCCGCGCCGCGTCGCGTGGCCGACCGAGCTGCCGACGCGCGCGTCGCACGCGCTCGCGAACGACGGACTCGTGATCGCGCTCTCGGCGGACGATCCGCGGCTCGCGCTCGTCCGCGCGGCGAGCGACGGGCTCGCGCGCCTGATCGAAGCGCCCTGCCGCGTCGAAGCGCTCGCGCGCGACTCGGGCTCTCTCGACCGCGCGCGCCTCGGCGCGAGCGTGCGCATCGACCTCTCCGACGACGCGAGCGGACGCAAGTGGAGCTCGATCCTGTCGCTCGCCGAGCGCTGGGCTCTCGCCCATCCGTCCGCGCCCCCGCCCGGACGCTGATCCCCGACACCCGCGAACCCACGACCGCCTGCGATGAACCCGATGTACCGCGAACACCGTCGACGCGCGCTCGAAGCGCTGCGCGGTCGCGCCGCCGCCGCGCTGATCCCGACCGCGACCCACAAGATCCGCAACTTCGACGCGGAGTTTCGCTTCCGACCCGACAGCGACTTCTGGTGGCTCTCCGGTTTCGGCGAGCCCGACTCGGTGCTGCTGCTGTTGCCCGCGATTCGATCGGACGCACACGATCGCTCGGTGCTCTTCCTGCGCGAGAAGAAGCGCGACGAGGAGATTTGGAGCGGCCGCCGGCTCGGCATCGACGCCGCGAAAGAGACGCTCGGCGTCGACGAGGCGTTCCCGATCGGCGAGCTCTGGACGAAGCTCCCGGACCTCCTGAAGGGCTATCGACGCGTCGTCTACCGCAGCGCGCTCGACGAAGCGCGCGATCGGCAGTTCCAGCAGGTGCTCGCGAAGCTGCGCATGCAGACGCGCATCGCCGAAGCGGTGCCGCTCGAGGTGCTCGATCCCGCGCCGATCCTGCACGAGCTGCGGCTCTTCAAGAGCCCCGCGGAGCTCGCGACGATGCGCCGCGCCGCCGCGATCACCGCCGAAGCGCACGCCGAGGCGCTGCGCCGCGCGCGGCCCGGCGTCAACGAGCGCGAGCTCGACGCGCTCTTGCAGTACGAATTCCTGCGCCACGGCGCGAACGGTCCCGCGTACACGAACATCGTCGCCGGCGGCCGCAACGCGTGCATCCTCCACTACGTCGAGAACGACCAGCCGCTGCGCGATGGCGACCTGCTGCTGATCGACGCGGGCGCGGAAGTCGACTGCTACGCGTGCGACGTGACGCGCACCTTCCCGATCAACGGTCGCTTCTCGCGCGAGCAACGCGCGCTCTACGACGTCGTCCTCGCCGCGCAGCTCGCCGCGATCGCCTCGGTCGGGCCGAAGCTCGCGTTCACCGCCGCGCACGAAGCCGCGCTGCGCGTCCTGACCGCCGGGCTGATCGAGCACGGTCTCTTGAAGGGCTCGCTCGACGACGCGTTGAAGAACGAGACGTACAAGCGCTTCTACATGCACCGCACCGGGCACTGGCTCGGCCTCGACGTGCACGATTGCGGCGCGTACGTCGTCGACGGCGCGCCGCGCACGCTCGAGGCCGGCATGGTCGTCACCGTCGAGCCCGGGCTCTACGTCGCCGAGGACGACGACACGGTCGAGCCGCGCTGGCGCGGCATCGGCATCCGGATCGAGGACGACGTCCTCGTCACGCCGACCGGCAACGAAGTCCTGACGCGAGCGATCGCCAAGGATCCGGCCGAGCTCGAGCGACTGCGCGAGCGCGGCCAACCGGTCGGCGCGCGCTAGTCTCGAAAATCCGAGCCCACGCGACGCGCACCCGAGCCCCCGATGTCGAAGATCCTCGCGAGCGATGACCGCACGTGGTCGCTCGCTTCCGCCGTCGACGCCCTGACCGAGTCCGCGCGCATCGCCGGCCGGCCCTCGTTGCTCTGGCTCGCCGGCTTCTTCTATCCCGGCGTCGGCCTCGGGCTCGGGCTCGGATGGAGCTGGATCCTGCGCTCGATCGAGAACGCCGGGGGCGACGAGAATTCGACGTGGGTCCTCGCCCCGATGCGACTCGGCGCGCTCGGCGCGAACGACGGGTTCACCAGCCTGCTCGTCGGGACGCTCGCGGTCGGCTGCGCGGCGCCGCTGCTCTTCCCGCTGCTCTTGCCGATCTTTCGCCTGATCGTCGGGCTCGCCGGTTGGTCGTCGCAAGCGACACCCTACGCGCGAGGACGCTTCCGCGACGCGTGGCGGCATGGGCGAGGCAACACGCTCTCGAGCGGCGCTCTCTGGGTGCAATGCTGGATGCTCGTCGTGATCGCCGCAGCGGTGTTCCTGCTTCCCGTCGTCGCGCTCGTGCACGCGGCGGAACTCCCGATTGGCAACGCCGGCGCATCCGCCGCGTTGCCGCACCCGGTGACGGTGCTCGTGTCGGCGCCGAGCTCGCTCGTGGTGCTCGTGTACGCGCTCGCGATCTCGATCCTCTTCCAGCTCGCGTTGCACTCGCTCGCGCAGAACCGACGCGGCGCGGGCTCCGCGCTCGTGCACGCGTGGCGGCTCGCGCGACGCGATCCGTGGGCGACGATCCGCGCGTTGATCGGCGACTCGCTGCTCTCGTTCGTCTACTGGATCGCGTTCTGGATGCTGCTCGGCCTGTTGCACGTGCCCGTGTTCGGCGGCATCGCGCTCGCGGCGTACATCGCGCTCGGGGGCTTCGTCGGCGTGACTCGCGCGCTGTACTGGGCGCGCGCGTATCGTGCGCTCGGCGGGTTGTCGCCCGCGGACGGGGTGCCGGGGCTCGCGCAGGCGCCCTGAGCGCGCGAACGCTCGACGGCGCGCGCCACGAGCCCTCCGAGCGGCTCGCGCGCGGCGAGCGAGGGCTCCGCGAAGGCGCCGGGCGCTAGCGGTGTCCGGGAGCGGGACCGCGCCACCGCACGAGGGGTGGTGAGCGCGCTAGGGATCGAACCTAGGACCTACTGGTTAAAAGCCAGTTGCTCTACCGACTGAGCTACGCGCCCGTTCGCGATGCAGCTCTCGCGCTCGCCGAGCGTGCACGCGAGAGAGGTTTGGTGCCCGCGCCAGGGATCGAACCTGGGACCTTTTGATTAAGAGTCAATTGCTCTACCAGCTGAGCTACGCGGGCAAGGTCTCCGGAACTCGTTCCGAGCTCCGCAAGGGCGAAGAGCATACCGTCGGCGAGCCGGAATGGAAGAGGCTCGCGACAGCGGAGGTCTCAGACCTCCATGATCTCGGCGATCTTCTTGTCTTGGACCTGGTCGAGCTTCTTCTCCGCGTCCTTCAGGAGCTCCTGGATCTTGTCGTGGAGCTTGCGGTTGTCGTCCTCGGTCAGCCCGCCTGACTTGAGCGCGATGTCGGCGTGCTTGTTCTGGTCGCGGCGGACGTTGCGCATCGCGATCCGCGCTTCCTCCACCATCTCCTTCACCTTCGCGGCGTACTTCTGGCGCTGCTCGCCGGAGAGCTGCGGCATCGTCAGGCGCAGGATCTTGCCGTCGGTCTGCGGCGTGATGCCGAGGTCCGACTTCATGATCGCCTTCTGGATCTCGGTGATCGACGAGACGTCGAAGGGCTTGATCACGAGCTGGCGCGGCTCGGGCGTCGACACCGCCGCCATCTGGTTGATCGGGGTCATCGTGCCGTAGTAGTCGACGCGGATGTTGTCGACCAACGTGCTCGACGCGCGCGACGTCCGCACGCCGCGCAGGGTCTCGCTGATGTGCGAGAGGGCCTTGTCCAAGCCCTGCTGGGTTTCGGTGACGATCTTTTGGAAAGCGGGTGAAGTCATGAGGAGCTCCGAATGATCGTGCCGAGGTTCTCGCCTCGGATGACGCGTTCGATGTTGCCTTCTTCGAACAGATTGAAGACCACGACGGGCAGGCGGGATTCCATGCACAGGCTGATGGCCGTGGTGTCCATCACCTTGAGCTGACGCTCCAGCACCTGCATGTGAGTGAGGGTCTCCAAGCGCTCCGCGGAACGGTCGCGCTTGGGGTCGGCGGTGTACACGCCGTCGACTTTGGTGCCCTTGAGCAGCACCTCGCAACCGAGCTCGCGGGCGCGCAACGCCGCCGCGGTGTCGGTCGTGAAGAACGGATTCCCGGTGCCGGCGGCCAGAATGACCACCAAGCCCTTCTCGAGATGCGCGATCGCCTTGCGGCGCAGGAAGGGCTCGGCGACCTGCTTGATCTCGATCGCGGTCATCACGCGGGTGTCGCGGCCCTGCTTCTCGATCGCATCCGAGAGCGCGATCGCGTTGATCACCGTCGCGAGCATGCCCATGTAGTCGGCGCTCGCGCGATCGGCGCCGAGCTTCGAGAACTCGGCGCCGCGCAGGATGTTGCCGCCCCCTACGACCAGGGCGATTTCGACGCCGAGGCTGGCGACGTGCGCGACTTGGCGCGCGACGAGATTGACGGCATCAGGGTCGAGACCCTGCCCGTTCCCCGCGACGCCGAGGGCCTCGCCGGACAACTTCAGGAGGACGCGATGGTAGGCCATGGACAGCCTTCCTAGCGGGTCCGCGCGTCCGCGTCCACGCTCACCCCAGTTGCTGGAGCGAGAAGCGTTCGATCCTGGAGCCGGCGCCGAGCGCCTTCTCCGCCGCGCTCTTGACGTTGATCTTGTCGTCGTGCACCCACGGCTGCTCGTTCAAGACGATGCCGGCGTAGAACTTCTCGAGCTTGCCCTTGAGGATCATTTCGACCTTCTCGGCGGGCTTGCCCTTCATGTCGTCGCTCTCGCGGTACACGGCCTTCTCGCGCTCGATCACGTCGGCCGCGACTTGCTCGCGCGCCAGCACGGTCGGCTTCGACGAAGCGATGTGCATGCCGAGCTGCTTCAGGAACGCGTCGGCCTTGTCCGCCGGCGCGGACGTCGACAACGAGATCAGCGCGCCGACCTTCTGGTTGAAGTGCACGTACGCTCCGACGCGGCCCGCAGCGGTTTCGAAGCGCGCGATCGCGACGACCTGGGTGTTCTCGCCGGACTTGGAGATGCACTCCTTGATCGCGTCGCCGACGGTCGCCTTGCGCGACGCGAGTTGCGCGTTGCCGAGCGACTCGAGGTTGTCCGGGTTCTTCGCGAGCACGAGGTCGGTGAGCTCGCCGAGCAGCTTGTTGAAGTCGTCGGTCGCCGCCACGAAGTCGGTCTCGCAGCCGAGCGTCACCATCGCGCCGCTCTTGCCGTCGGCGGCGAGCTTGACGCAGACGCGGCCTTGCGCGGTCGCGCGACCGGCGCGCTTGTCGGCGCTCTTCAGCCCGGTCTTGCGCAGCTGATCGAACGCGGCATCCATCAGCGCCGCCTCGGTGATCGAGCCGGTGTTGCAAGCGACCAGCGCGCGCTTGCAGTCCATCAGGGGTGCCCCGGAGCGCTCGCGCAGCTCCGAAACCATCTTCGCGGAGATATCCATCGTGTCGTGTTCCTTGGAGAGCCGGCGCCCGCGGAGGGCGGGCGAACCCGGCGGCGGAGAGCTTGAATGGAGAGCGCGGCCGAGCAACTCGGCCGCGACTCGCAGGATCCACGGCGCGCGAAAACGGCGCGCCGCGCGTGGGCGTCACTCGGCCGGGGTCTCGTCGCGCTTGATCGGAAGATCGGCGGACGCGACTTCCTCGGGCGTCACCCCGATTTCCTCTTCGGTCGCGCTGCCGGGGAGACCGGGGAGCGCGTGCACCGTTTGACGACGGCGCGCACCCGCCGGCGGCGGGCGGTTGCCGCGCGTCGGACGCGGCTCGTCGCCGCCCTGTTGATCGCCCTTGCCGGGACCTTCGATCGCGACTTGCTTGCGGTTCTGGCAGCCTTCCTCGACCGCCGAAGCGAGGCTCTCGATCAGCACGCGCACGGACTTCAGCGCGTCGTCGTTGCCCGGGATGACGATGTCGACGAGCGACGGATCGCAGTCGGTGTCGAGGATGCCGACCAGAGGCACGCCGAGTCGCCGCGCTTCGCGCACGGCGTTGTGCTCGCGCGCGGGATCGACGATCACGACCGCGCCCGGGATCGACGTCATCTCGCGAATGCCGGAGAGGTTGCGCTCGATCTTCTTGCGCTCGCGGCGCAGGTTGGACTGCATCTTCTTCGGAAGCTCTTGCATCGCGCCGTTCTCGTCGAGCTGCTCGAGTTCCTCGAGGCGACGGAGGCGGCTGCGGATCACGGAGAAGTTGGTCAGCGTGCCGCCGATCCAACGCTCGGTGACGATCGGCATGCCCGTGCGCTCGCCCGCGTTGCGGATCACGCCCTTGACCTGGCGCTTGGTGCCGACCCAGAGGATCTGGTGGCCGTCGGCGGCGACATGCATCAGGAAGTTCTGCGCGCGGATGAGCCCCCGGAGGGTCTCGCGCAGGTCCATGATGTGAATCAGGTTGCGGCGGCCCCAGATGAAGGGGCGCATCTTCGGATTCCAGCGGGACACCGGGCACCCGAAGTGCACGCCGGAGTCGATCAGTTCCTTGACGGTGACGTTCTGCATGGGTTCTCGTGCTCTTGCACCTGGTCGCCCCAGAGCGCAGATCGCGAGCGGCACGCCGCCCACGTTGCGCCCAGGTGGTTCGACCGACGGTTCGGGTGACGACTGGCGGGGCACAAGAACTGTGCGCCCTGGAGAACCAGCGACTCCCGGCAAGAAGTGGGCGGAGATTCTACGGGTGGGGTCTTGCCTGTCAACGCGCGAGAGGATCCGATGATCGCTCGCTCGCGCCGGAAGGTACTTCGCGCACGGCTTCGGGAGCGGTCGTCAGGGTCGAAGGGGACTTCGCTGGGGTCGGCACCTCACGCGATGTGTTCGGCCAGGACCGGCCGCCACGAAACGTGCCGGGAATCGGCTTGGGCGCCAAAAGCAGGTTCCTAAACTTGCCTCAGCCCGACATAATCCCGGTAGAGACATCGAGCCTGCCCGGTCTCGCCCGAGCAGGGAGGGGTCCACGCAGCACGCCCGCGCCTTCGGTCGCGGTCGGCGCCGCTGCGCCGACACCTCCCGGCTCCGCGCGTCCAGGTCCGGCTCGTCGAGCCCCCTCTCCTGGCATGCCCAACGCCCAACTGATCCTCTGCTGCGACCATCGCGGAGAGGGCCTTTCGGCGTTGGTGCCGTCGCTCGAAGCCGCGGGGTACCGCCTGCAGCAGAGCCGCAACCTGAGGCAGACACTCGAGCTCTTCGAACGCCTCGATCCGTGCGTGCTCGTCGTCGATCCGCTGTCGAGCGGCTCGATCGAACTCGAGGCCCTCGACCGCGCGCGCTCGAGCGATCCACCCGTTCCGGTGCTGCTCGTGACCGATCCGCGCGACCCGCTCGCCGCGGTGCTCGCGTCGCGTTCACTCGATCGCGGGCTCTGGGACCTCGTGAGACGCGACGCACCGGCCGAGGAATTCGTGCTGCGGATCGAGAGCCTGAAGAGCCAGTTCCTGCGGCTGCACGAAATGAGCGAGTTGCGCCACCGCGCGCTCTACGACGATCGCACCGAGCTCTTGCGTCCGCACGGTTTCCAAGAGCGCTTGCGCGAGCACTTCTCGGCGGCCCAGCGTCACCACCTGAGCTTGGCGCTGCTCTTGATCGACCTCGATCGCTTCGGGCAGATCAACAAGCAGAACGACCACACCGTCGGCGACTACGTGATCTCGCAGGTCGGCGGCTCGATCCGTCACGCGCTGCGCGCGGAAGACGTCGCGGGCCGACTCGGCGGCGACGAATTCGCCGTGCTGCTCCCCTACACGCGCAAGCACGACGCGTCGCATGTCGTGCAGAGACTGCTCGACGCGATCCGTGCGCTGTCGGGCCGCATTCCGGGCGCGCGCAGCGAGATCGACGTCAGCGCGAGCATCGGTTACGAGACGTTCGACGGAACCGATCTCGAATCGGCCGACACGCTACGTCAGCATTCGGAGGAAGCGCTCCGGCTCGCGAAGCAGGCCGGGGGGCACCGCGGGATCTACTTCCGAACGCCGAACGGCGAGAAGCCGGCGACGCCGGCGAGCTGACCGCGGTCGCGCAGGCGCGCGCAATCGCCGCGTCGATTCAGCGAACCAAGTAGGGCGCAAGCCAGTCCGCGCGATCGGCGACGTGCAGGTCCTCGGTCGGATCGACTTCGAGCGCGAGTTCGCGCGCGCCGGTCAGTTCGATCGCCGGCCACTCCAGCGGGGACTCGCCGCCGCGCACCAGCGGGCTCTCCCACGCGAGCTGACCGTCGACGCGAATGCGAAAGCGCACCGAGCCGTGGCTCGGCAGGCGCAACACCTGGTCGTCGATCGCCGCGGCGCCGCAAAGCTGCTTCCAACCGCCGTCGAGCTGCCACACGAGCCGGGTCGGTGCATGGACGCCGAGTCCGCGGTGCCACGTGCGCCCGGCTGCGACCAGCGGAGAACCGTCGACCGCTCGATCGAAGCGCGGCGCGTACGTGAAACCGAGTTCGTCACCGAAGGGAGACGGTGCCTCGACCTTCGCGGGCGCGAGCGACGAGAGGAACGCGAAGTCGTTGGAGCGCAACGACACTTCGTCGATCCAAGGCCACGCGATCGTGGCGCGCGAACCACCGCGCTCGAACTCGAGGCCGCGCAGCGTCGATGCGGTCCACGTGCCGAAGAGTCGGGAGCCGTCCGAGAGCTCGAGGCAGACGCTCGCGGGCGGCGGCGCGTCCGCGCGCGGAGCCTCGGCGCCTTCGACGAAGAGCGCGAGCACGTCGCTCCACGGGAAGACGTTGCGACCGAGCACGCTCTCGAACGCGACGCCGTCGGCGGCAAAGCTCTCGAACGTACCATCGACGCGCTCGACGCGACCGCCGACGATCCGGTAGAGCCGATCGCCGCTCGCCGCGGGCCCGAGCAGCGCCGCGTCTCCAGCTGCGACGCGCGACGTGAACACCAAACTGACCAGCGCGTCGACGTTGACGTTCGCGGCGACCGAGGGGTTGAGCCGCAGCTCGAGATCGTCGCCGCGCCCCTTCTCGACGACGCCGATCAAGCGCTCGCCGCCGACGAGCTCCACGGTGACCCGTTGCATCGGAAGCCCCTCCGCCGTCGGCGGGCTGCCGGCCCGGACGTCGAGCACCAGGAACCCCGCTTCGAGCGCGCTCGCCGGCGACCACGCCGTCGCGTCGACTTCGCGGCGGGAACCGTCGCGCAGTCGCGCGGTCGCCGAAACCGCCTTCGGCTTCGCTTCGTCTTGGGGTACCGAAACGCTCCCGGCGACCAAGAGCCCGAGCATCACTGCTGCGATCGACATGCGGCGGAATCGTACTCGGGCCGCGCCGGCGAAGGACGCCCGGGACTCGCCTCGAACGCGCGCGGCGCGCTGCTGCCAAACAGGCAGAATCCTTGGAGCCCGAACGCCCCTGCTGCCATTAGGGCAGCGCTCGGCCGCCGCGGCCACGGCCGGCCCGCCCGCCTGCGCAGGCGGCACCGTTCTTGCACACGCGGCGCCCACTCGCGCCTTGAGCCGGCCCCCACCACGTCGATGTCGACGTGCGTTCGTGTGCTGGCCGTGCCCGGCGCGCTCGTTTTGGACCGATCCCCTTCCTTTCGAAAGCACGATTCCATGGCCAAGCAAATGGTCTTCGAGGCGGACGCGCGAGATGCGATTCGCCGCGGTGTGGAGAAGCTCGCCAAGGCCGTCACCAGCACTCTCGGACCGCGCGGACGCAACGCGGTGCTCGACAAGGGCTGGGGCGCGCCGACGGTCACCAAGGACGGCGTCAGCGTCGCCGAAGAGATCCAGCTGGTCGACCCGTACGAGCACATGGGGGCGCAGCTCGTCAAGGAAGTCGCGAGCAAGACCAGTGACGTCGCCGGCGACGGCACGACGACCGCGACCTTGTTGACCGAAGCGATCTTCGTCCAGGGTCTGCGCGCGATCACCTCAGGTGCGTCGCACGCTCGCATCGCGTCCGCGCTGAGCAACGGCATGACCGCGGTCAGCGCCGCGCTCGACAAGGCCGCGCGCCCGGTCAAGGGCAACGACGAAATCCGCCAGGTCGGGACCATCTCGGCGAACAACGACGCGCGCGTCGGCAAGATCATCGGCGACGCGATGGACAAGGTCGGCAAGGACGGCGTCATCACGGTCGAGGAAGGCAAGACGCTCGACACCGAAGTCACGGTGGTCGAAGGCATGCAGTTCGACCGCGGCTACGTCTCGCCGCACTTCGTCACGAACACCAACTCGATGGAAGTCGAGTACGAGAAGCCTCTGATCCTCGTGTTCGAGGACAAGATCGGCAACATCCAGAAGCTCCTGCCGCTGCTCGAAGCGGCGAAGAACGCGAACCGTCCGTTGCTGATCATCGCCGAGGACGTCGAGTCCGAAGCGCTTGCGACGCTGGTCGTGAACAAGCTGCGGGGCATCCTGACCTGCTGCGCCGTCAAGGCGCCGGGGTACGGCGATCGCCGCAAGGCGATGCTCGAGGACATCGCGATCCTGACCGGAGCGAAGCCGATCATGAAGGACCTCGGCCTCGAGCTCGACCGCATCACGCTGCGCGACCTCGGCAGCGCGAAGCGCGTCGTGATCGGCGCCGAGAACACCACGATCGTCGGCGGCGACGGCAAGCGCGAAGCGGTCACCGCGCGCGTGGCGCAGATCCGCGCGGAGATCGAAGGCACGACGTCCGACTACGACCGCGAGAAGATGCAGGAGCGGCTCGCCAAGTTCACCGGCGGCATCGCGCAGATCAACGTCGGCGGCGCGACCGAAACGGAAGTCAAGGAGCGCAAGGCGTTGATCGAGGACGCGCTGCACTCCACGCGCGCCGCGGTCGAGTCGGGCATCCTGCCGGGCGGCGGCGTCGCGTTGCTGCGCGCGCGCGAGTCGCTGACGTCGCTCCGCAAGAAGGACGACGAGGACTACAACATGGGTCTCGACGTGCTCTATCACGCGCTGTCGCGCCCGGTCGAGAAGATCGCCGAGAACGCCGGCAAGGACGGCGCCGTCGTCGTGCACCGCGTCCTGCGCGAGAAGAACCCGAACTGGGGCTACGACGCGCTGACCGGCGAGTACACCGACATGGTGAAGGCCGGCATCGTCGACCCCGCGAAGGTCACCAAGGCCGCGCTGCAGAACGCGGTCAGCGTCGCGTCGCTCCTGCTCTCGACGGATTGCCTGATCGCGAGCCTGCCCGAGAAGAAGGGCAAGAAGCCGGGTCCGGGCGGTCCGGGCGGCGGCATGGAAGGCATGGACGAGATGGGCGGAGGCATGGACTTCTAGTCGCGCGACGCCACCCAACACCCAGCACATCCCAAGCACACGGAACAGGAAGAAGCAGACATGGCCAAGCAGATCATGTTCGACGACAACGCGCGCCAGAAGATGCTCGCCGGCATCGAGAAGCTCTCGCGCACGGTGCGCGTCACTCTCGGGCCCGCGGGGCGCAACGTCATCCTCCAGAAGTCCTTTGGATCGCCGTCGGTGACCAAGGATGGGGTCTCGGTCGCCAAGGAGATCGAGCTCGCCGACCCGTTCGAGAGCATGGGCGCGAAGCTCGTGCGCGAAGTCGCGTCGAAGACGAACGACGTCGCGGGTGACGGCACGACGACCGCCACGGTGCTCGCTGCGGCGATCTACAAGGAAGGCCTGAAGTACCTCGCGACCGGGGTCAACACGATCGCGCTGCGCAACGGCATCGAGAAGGCCGTCGGCACCGCGGTCGAGTCGATCAAGAGCCAGTCGCGGACGGTCAAGAAGCGAGAGGAGAAGAAGTCCGTCGCGACGATCTCCGCCAACAACGACTCGTCGATCGGCGAACTCCTCGCCGAAGCCTTCGAGAAGGTCGGCAACGACGGCGTGATCACCGTCGAGGAGAATTCGGGCGTCGACACGCGCCTCGACGTCGTCGAAGGCCTCGAGTTCGACAAGGGCTACCTATCGCCGTACTTCGCGACCGATCTCACCAAGCTGACGACGGACTTCGAAGACGCGTACATCTTCATCTACGACAAGAAGATCTCGAACGTCCGCGAGTTCGTCCCGGTGCTCGAGAAGGCCGCGCCGACCGGCAAGCCGCTGTTGATCATCGCGGAAGACATCGAAGGCGAAGCGCTCGCGACGCTGGTGATCAACCGCCTCAAGGGCGTGCTGAACATCTGCGCCGTCAAGGCTCCGGGCTTCGGCGACCGCCGCAAGAGCTACCTCGGCGACATCGCCGTGCTCACCGGCGGCACCGCGATCACCGAGGACCTCGGCATCGCGCTCGACAAGGTCCAGATCACCCACTTCGGCCGCGCCAAGAAGATCCAAGTCAACAAGGACCGCACGGTCCTGATCGGCGGCGCCGGCTCGAAGAAGGCGATCGACGAGCGCTGCGCGCAGATCCGCACGCAGATCGAGAACACGAAGTCCGACTACGACAAGGAGAAGCTCCAGGAGCGCCTGGGCAAGCTCACCGGCGGCGTCGCCGTCATCAAGGTCGGGGGCAACTCCGAAGCCGAGATGAAGAACAAGAAGCAGCTCGTCGAGGACGCGCTGAACGCCACGCGTTCGGCGATCCAAGAGGGCATCGTCCCCGGCGGCGGCGTCGCGCTGCTGCGCGCGATCGAAGCGGTCGAGAAGCTCAAGCTGGAAGGCGACGAGCGCTTCGGCGCGAACATCATCGCCGCCTCGCTCGCGGCTCCGCTGCGCCAGATCGCCGACAACGCCGGCGAAGACGGCTCGGTCGTGGTCGAGATGGTGCGCGAGAAGGGCGGCGTGATGGGCTTCAACACGCTCACCCGCGAGTACGTCGACATGTTCAAGGCCGGCGTGATCGACCCCACGAAGGTCGTGCGCACCGCGCTGCAGAACGCGGGCTCCATCGCGGGACTCCTGTTGACCACCGACTCGATGGTGACCGACCTGAAGGAGAACGCGTCGCGGATCGAAGGCTCGATCGCCTGAGCGCCGCACGAGCGTCCCGTCCGTTCGAGGCGGTCGGTGCCTTCCTCGCGGAAGCGCCGAGCCGCCTCGAACGCTGATGCTCCTCGCTCGCGAAACCCAACCCCTCGACGACCGAACGCGCCCGAGTCATGAGCGACAAACGCGACTTCTACGAGATCCTGGGCGTGCCGCGCGAGGCGTCGGAGGACGAGATCAAGAAGTCCTTCCGCAAGCTCGCGCTGAAGTTCCACCCGGACCGCAATCCGGGTGACAAGGAAGCGGAAGCGAAGTTCAAGGAGGCGGCGGCCGCCTACGAAGTGCTCTCCGACTCGCAGAAGCGCGCGCAGTACGACCAGTTCGGACATCGCGCTTTCGAACAGGGCGGCCACGCCGGGCAGCGCTTCACCAACGTCGAGGACATCTTCTCGGCCTTCGGCGACATCTTCGGCGGCGGCATGTTCGGCGACCTGTTCGGTCGCGGCCGTGCCGGACCCCGCGCGGGACGCGACCTCAAGGTCGTGCTCGACCTCACGCTCGAGGAGATCGACAACGGCGTCGAGAAGACGCTCTCGCTGAAGCGCCAGGAGCACTGCGTCGGCTGCAAGGGCAGCGGCGCGAAGCCCGGCACCTCGCGCACGACCTGCACCACGTGCGGCGGCCGCGGCCAAGTGATGCGCAGCCAGGGGCTGTTCGCGATCGCCTCGCCTTGTCCGCGGTGCTCCGGAGTCGGCCAGATGGTCGAAGCGCCGTGCACGAGCTGTCGCGGCACCGGCTTCGACACCAAGAAGGCGGACGTCAAGATCGCGATCCCGGCCGGCATCGAGGAAGGCGTCCGTTTGCGCATCACCGGCGAAGGAGACGCGGGCGATCCCGCGGCGCCGCGCGGCGACCTGTACTGCTCGATCCGCGAGGTCCAGCACAAGATCTTCCAGCGCAGCGGCGCCGATCTGATCACCGAGATCCCGGTCGCGTTCGCGCAGATGGCGCTCGGCGACTCGGTCGAGGTGCCGACCCTGCGCGGCCGCGCCGAGATGTCGATCCCCGCCGGCACTCCGACCGGCAAGGTGTTCCGATTGCGCGGCCAAGGTCTGCCGGTGCTCGAGGGGCGCGGACGCGGCGATCAGCTCGTCCGCGTGTTCGTCGAGGTGCCGAAGAAGGTCTCGGACAAGCAGAAAGAGCTGCTGAAGCAGTTCGCGGAGATCGAGAAGAAGTCGAGCGGAGACAAGTCGTTCTTCGATCGCATCGTCGCCTACTTCAATTGAAGCCATGAGCGAGCAACCGTCCACGCACTCCCCCGACCCCGACTCGGTGCCGGCGCCCGAGATGCCGATGCCGAACGACGAGAGCACGGCGCTTCGCGCCGAGCGAGACCGCCTGCAAGCGCAAGTCCTGCGCGCGCAGGCCGACTTCCAGAACTTGAAGCGACGCACGGCGAGCGACATCGACCAGGCGCTGAAACGCGCGCTGTCGACGCTTTTCGAGCAACTCTTCGTCGCGCTCGACAATCTCGAGCTCGCGCTCGCGACCCCCGATGGCCGCGGAGATTCCGCGTTCGCGCAGGGCGTGCGCTTGACGCGCGACAACCTGCTGCGCGGACTCGAGCTCTCCGGCGTGCAACGCATCGCTCCGACGACCTTGCTCGACCCGATGAAGCAAGAGGCGGTCGCGACCGAAGCGCGCGACGACGTGGCACCCGGCACCGTGCTCGGCGTGCTGCGAGAGGGCTACACGTACCAGGGCCAGGTCGTCCGTCCGGCGCAAGTGCGAGTCGCGACGCGAGCGACGCCGACCGCGGAGACGCGCTGATGCCGACTTACGACTACGTCTGCAAGGCCTGCGGGCACAAGCTCGAGATCTTTCAGTCGATCACCGAGTCGGCGAAGAAGAAGTGCCCGGAGTGCAAGAAGTCGAAGCTCGAGCGCCAGCTCGGCTCCGGCGCGGCGATCCTCTTCAAGGGCTCGGGCTTCTACCAGACCGACTACCGCTCCGACTCGTACCGCGCCGGAGAGAAGGCGGACAAGTCCGACGCGACACCCGCTTCGCCGAGCGACGCCAAGCCCGCGGAGCCCCCGAAGCCCGCGCCGAAGGAGTCTCCCAAGGACTCGAATCGAGACACGCCCCGGGACTCGCATCGCGACTCGCACAAGAGCTCGAAGAAGAAGCACTGAGGCGCGGCGCTCGCGCGGGCTGAGGGGACTCACGCGTCGGCTCGAGGACGTGCCGGGTGCGTCGACGGCGAGGAGAAGCGACGACACGACTCCGTGAAGGCGTGGAGGAACCTCGACGCGGCAGGGCGCCGCCCGGCGCGTCCGAAGCCGGCGCGGGTTCTTTCGGAGACTCAGGCGAGGAAGAGCTCTTCGACCAGCGCGCCAATCGCGTCGGTGCCGACATTCCCGATCACGCGATCGGCGGCTTCGACCGCCTCGCGCATTCCGTCGCCCATCGCGACCGCGAGCCCGGCGGCCTCGAACATCGGAATGTCGTTGGTCGCGTCGCCGACGGCGACCACGCGCGACGCGGGCACACCGTAGTGCTCCTCCAGCACGCGCAGCCCCTCGGCCTTCCCGCGGCACGGTGGATGGATGTCGACGACCTGCAAGCGGGACGCGCGATGGTGCGCGAGCACGTTCAGCGGGAAGTGCGTCGCGTAGATCGGTTGGGCGATCCACGCCTCGACCGCGCTCGCGAACGCGCCGGACGACTCGTACGTCTCCGAGAAGAGCGTGACGCGGATCGCTCGGCGGAAACGCATCTCCTCGGGCGAGCTCGGCACGAGCCCGGTCATGTCCTTGAGCGCGAGCCTCTCCATCTCGGTCCGCGGTTCGAGCGTGTACGTCACGCCGGCGCACATGCTGACCGTCAGCAGCCCGTGCCGCTCGCCGAAGTCGACCGCGCGGTCGAGCGTGCGCTTCGAGAGCACGCGCTCTTCGATCAGTCGACGCTTCTCCTGGCACCAGAGCCCAGCGCCGTTGAACACGATCGCGGGCGCGGGAATCGCGAGCTGCTCCAGCACCGGCAACGTCGCGAGTTCCGAGCGTCCGGTGGCGACCAGCACGCGCACGCCGCGCCGATGCGCCTCGCGCAGAGCCGCGAGCGTCCTCGGATGGATGCGGTCGTGCTCGTCGACCAAGGTTCCGTCGAGGTCGAGCAGAATGGCGTCGTAGGCGCGCGCGATCACCCGGCGAGTATAGCGGGCGTCGAGCGCGAAGCTCGGGCCGGCGAGGAGCTCCGCGGGAGCTCGTCGACGGCCCGAAGTCCTTCGATCCGAGCGGCGGGCCCGTCGGGCCCGACCGCGGCACGCGCTACGGCATCTGGATCGTCAGCGGAGACAGCTTGCCGTCGAGCACTTCGATCTGCTGCTCGGTCGGCGTCGGACGCGCTTGGCCGGGTCCGAATCCGCCGATGCTGCGCACGCTGAGCTTCCACGGGCCGGGTTTCAGACCGTCGAGCTTCAGCAGTCCCTTGTCGTCGGTCATCTCGTTGCGATCCGAGGGGCCGCCGGGTTCGCCGACCCAGCTCGCGCGCACCAGGAAGTAGCGCTCGCCCTCGGGCGCGGCGCCGACGACCGTCAGCTCGACGCCGCCGGCGGTGGCGAGCGCGAGATCGACGCCGCGGGTCGTCTGACCGGTCGCGACGCGCACCGGTTCGGACTTGCCGGGCTGGAACCCGCTCGCGCGGCAGTTGACGACGAGCTCCGTATCGGCCGTGACGCCGCGGAGTTCGTAGCGGCCGTCCGCATCGGTGCGCGTGCGCGGCTGCTCGTCGCCGCTGCTCAGCGTGGTGGAGCCTCCGCCGTTGTTCGTCACCAGCATGGCGCGCATCACGCCGCGTCGCTGCGGAGCCGCGTCCGCAGTCGCGCGCTCCGGCCACGCTTCGGCGCCGACCACGGGCTTCTGCTGGGCGTCGACGACGCGCCCCGCGAGGATCGCGAGCGGCAACTCGACGTCGAGGCGTTCGTCGACGTCGCTGACGACCAACTCCGACTCGTTCGGCATCACTCGGCTCGCGTGGGTCACGACGACCGTGTACGCGCCGGCGCGGACGCTCTCGAGCTCGTAGCTTCCGTCCGCGGCGGTGCGCGCGCTCGGCCCCGAAGGCCCGAACGGCATGCGCGGTGCGTCGTTCGCGGACTTCTTCTCGAGCTGGACGGTCGCTCCGGAGAGCGGCTCGCCCGCTTCGGTGATGCGACCGTGCACGCGCGAGAGCTGGGGCGCGACGACGGTGACGTCCGCTTCACCGCCGTCGGTGACCGAGGCTTCGATCCACGGCTCGCCCGCCTCCTCCTCGCCCCCGAACACCATCATCTGCATGCCGCCGGCGGCGAACGCGCCGCCCGAGTCTCCCGCGACCTTCGCACGGAACCCATGCACGCCGGGAGCGAGGTGCGTGAAATGCGCGACGCCGTCCGCATCGGTCACGACACCACCGCCGAGCCCCGCTTCCATCGGATTCGGCGCGTCGGCTTGGTCGAGCGCGCGGTGCTCGACGCGCGCGCCGGGCTGCGGCTGGCCGTCGGAGCCGACGAGCTTCGCGTGCACGGTCCCGCCGAGCGAAAGCGAGACGATGCGCTCGGCGCTCTGGCCCGCGGTGAGCTCGAAGAGCTCGCTCTTGTACGGCGCGAAGTCCGAGTGCGTGACGCGCAAACGGCATCGGTCGCTCGTGATCGCGCCGACCCGCGCGACGCCGTTCTCGTCGGTTCGACCGACCTTCGTGTCGCCGAACTCGACCTGATCACCGCCGCCGTCGTTGGTGATGCGCACCGCGAAACGATGGTCGCCTTCCTCGGCTTGCTCGGCGCCAAGCTCGACGCGCGCACCGGCGACCGGCTGCTGCGTCGCGGCGTCGACGACGCGCACGGAGAGCACCGGCGCGGGCGCGAGTTCGATGACTCCGAGCTGCAGTTCCTCGCCGCCGGCGAGCACGATGTCGTCGCGCGTGTACACCTCGTACCCGATCGCTTCGATCTTCAGCATCACAGGACCGGACTCGCGCGGGCGCAGTCGACCGAAACGCACGCGACCGTCCGGGTGGTGGCGCTTGATGCGATCGTTCTCGTCGTTGAGCGGCATCGGCCAGTCGGAACCGGCGCTGACGTCGAACTCCTCGATCGGCTGCCTGGTCGCGCGATCGACGACCTGGAAGACCAACGCGGCTTCCGGCTGATACGCGAGCTCGACGCCGCGCGCGCCGGCCTCGACCTCCTTGCGCGCGGTCAGCGAATCGCCCCACCAACCGTCGATCTGCTTCTCCCGGATCACGCTGAGGTCGTAGCTCCCTCCCTTGCGCGCGCCGCGCACGCGGAACGTGCCGTCCGCGGCGACGCTCGACTTGCGCAGCTCCCGATGCGGCGCGTCCGAATTCGGCGCGCCGGCCAGCGCGTCGGGCGGAGCGTCGTCGGCGGCCGCCGACGGCCACGCTTGGACCGCGAGCTCTCCCGCGAAGCTCGCAGGCAGGCCGACGACGCGCCCGGAGATCTCGAGACCTTCCGCCAGCGCGATCTCGAGCCCGTCGACGCGCTCTCCCGGCATCGCGGTCGCTCCAGTGGTGATCTGGTCAGGGTGGTCGTCGCTCGTCGTCAGCAACCGATACGGCCCGGCGGCGAGCATGTCGACGACGAAGCCGCCGTTCGCGTCGGTGGTCGCGAGCGGCACACCCGCCGGGCGGCCGACCGAGATGATGAACGCGCCGGTCTGCTCCGCGGTGCGCAGGAGCTTCGCGCCCGCGACGCCGCGACCCAACGAATCGACGACGCGTCCGGAGAGTCGCACGCCGAGCTCGAGCGCGAACTCGCCGAGATCGTGCGCCGCGGCCGCCGGCACCGGCACGTCGGCCTTGTCGAAGCACGCGTAGCCCGAGGCGCGAATCGCGAGCCGCAGCGTGCCCGGCGACACGTCCTTCAGCTCGAAGCGCCCGTCCGCGGCGGTGGTCGTCGCCCACGGCTTGATGGGCTCGCCGAAGAAGCCGCCTTCGACGTCGATCGGTCCGCGCGAGAAGTCATGCGACGGCGCGGCGAGCACGCGCGCTCCGCCGATGCCGTTGCCGGCCCCATCGACGACGCGGCCGGTCACACCGACTTTCGACACCGGGGCAGCGGCGCCCTTCGGAACGACCATCGCGGTCGATCCGCCCTTCACCGCCGCGCGCTCTTCTGCGGCGACGCTCTCGGGACCGGCGAGGGCGGGCGCGGCCGCGCTCTTCTCGATGGGAAGCGCCGACGCCGTCGGTGCGGCGGCTCCCGTCGGTCGATCGGCCTGGGAGCGGAAGTAGAACCAGCCGGCAACGGCGGCGACGACGACGAAGAGCAGCACGACGACCGCGGAGCGCATGGTGACCTCGAGAATGGTCGAGAACGGGGATCGAGTCGGCGCAAGGTTGCCGAACTTCGCGCGGCGGTACGAGAGCGTTTCGGCGCGCGTTGGGCGAGGACCGGGGATTCCCAAGCCGTGCGCTGGGAACTGACACGGCTCTCACACGCGGCCAGGGCGTACTTGCATGCTCCGGCGGAGCGAGGTCAGATGGGACGCGATGCAGCGCTCCGAGGCCGGAGCTCTCGCCCTCATCCCGCGGAGAAGTCCATGTCGCGTTCGCTCGCTCGTCTCTGGCTCGTCCTCGTGCTCGTCACCGCGTCTCCGTTCGCGTTCGCGCAAGCGCCGAAGGCGGGCGGCTACTACGAGGACAAGACCGATCTCGGCTTCAAGGTCCAGGTGCCGAAGGATTGGGACTTCGTTCCGCCGCAGCCCAACGATCCGAACCTGATCGGCAAGTACGTCGCGCCGCACAACGGCGGGCTGCGGCCAAAATCGATCAGCGGCATCTACTGGGGCTTCGAAGTGCAGATCGCGAAGTTCGATCGACGCGAGCAGGACGACGACGACGGCGATCGACCCCGCGGGCGCGGTGCGGAATCGCCGACGGAGTTCCTGGAAGACGCCTTCGGCCGGATCGAGTGGGCGGCCGCCGGGGAGAAGAGCTCCAAGATCGGCAAGCTCAAGGCGACCGAGCTGCAGTTCACCGGAACCTGGACGATCGACAGCTCGGAGGGCTCGGAGGAGATTCCCGTGCGTGCCTTCGTCGCGGTGATCTCTCTCGCACCGGACCTCGACGTGGCGCTCATCGGCAACGGTCCGGGCGACGAGAAGAAGTGGGGCAAGTTCGAGTCGGCGTTCCAGACGATGGCGCGCAGCGTGAAGCTCGTCGAGACGACGGTCGCTGCGGCGCGCCCGGCTGGAGGCTCGATGCGCGACCAGAAGCGCGCGAAGATCGCGGACGAGCTGACGCGCCTGCCGGGTTGGGCGCTCCACGAGTCCCCCAACTACTTCATCGTCACCGACAGCAAGGACGAGCCGTTCGTCAAGGAGATGATGGATCGGCTCGAAGCGATCCGGAAGATCTACGAGGAGACGTACACGCAGAAGCAGGCGCTCGAACTGCGTCGCAAGGCGATCGCGTTGAAGGCCGCGCGCACCGACAGCGGCGGCACGGCGCCCGCGAAGCCGGCGGGCGAAGGCGAGGAGGAAGAGGAGCCCGAAGAGCCGCTGACCGAAGAGGGCTTGCTCGCGTCGTTCGAAGCGTCACGCGCGTGCGTCGTCCGCTTGTGCAGCGAGGAGGCGATGTACCTGAGCTACGGCGGACCCAACGGGTCGGCCGGCTACTGGAGTCCGTTCCACGAAGAGCTCGTCGTCTACGACGATCAGAAAGACGGCGGCCGCAACAACACGTGGAAGACGCTCAACCACGAAGCGTTCCACCAGTACATCTTCTACTTCTACGGAAGCCTGTCTCCGCACTCCTGGTACAACGAAGGCTCGGGTGACTTCTACTCGGGTTACCAGTACGGCAAGAACAAGAAGTTCATCCTCAAGCCGTTCGACTGGCGCGTGCAACCGGTCAGGGACATGCTCCGCGACGAGACGTTCACGCCGCTGAAGACGCTGGTGCGCTACACGCAGGCGGAGTACTACGGCCCGCGCGTCGGCGACAACTACGCGCAGGGCTGGTCGTTCATCTACTTCCTCCGCACCGCACCCGGCAAGTTCACCGGTTGGAAGCCTGAGTGGAACGCGATCCTGCCGACGTACCTCGACACGCTCGCGGTCACCGGAGACCTGGCCAAAGCCGTCGACACCGCCTTCGAAGGGGTCGACTACGACGAGCTGACCGCCGCCTGGAAAGCGTATTTGGAGAAGGAGCTCTAGCCTCGCCCGCCGCGAGCTTGGGCGCTCGTCGACTCCGCGCCGAAAAGAAGCTCGACTTCATCCGCGCGGCGCGTCAACCTCGCGCTCTCGTCTCCCCTCGCCCCACGACGCCCATGAGCCTTCGTACGATCGTCCTGTGCCTCGCGCTCGGCCTCTCGGCCTGCTCCGGCACGCGCGAACTCGCCGACCCGATCCTGGAGATCCGCACGCCGACGGGTAGCGAGCTCGGCGTCGCGACCGACTACGGCATCGTGTTCCTCGGTCGGACCGCGCAGATGGGCGAGATCGAGGTGATCGTGTGGTACGGCGACGGTCCGTCGGTCGAGCTCGCGGTGGTCGAGCCGATCGGCCAGGGGCTGTTCACCGCCGAGCCCGAGATCCGGGTCCCGGCGGTGCCGCTGTCGTTTCGCGTGCCGAAGGCCGGCGACGAAGTCTGGGTCAAGGGCCGGCGCGGTGAGGACGTGTGGGACGACAAGACCGAGGTCGTCGGCGACGCGCGCGTGCGGGGCATCTTGCTCGCGCCGACGAGCTCGCTCGCGAAGAGCGCCGATCAAGTCGGCGCCGGCGTCTACTACGTCAACGAGGACGCGGGCACGACACGTCTGGTCGGGTTGGTGTCGGGCGTGCTCGAGCTCACCGACGCGGACGGCGCGACGCAACGCTACTTGACGGTCGTCGGACCCGACGATCTGTGGCGCCTGGCCACCTACCGGCGCGACCTGCCGCACAAGCCGCGCTGGATCTACCGCGAGGACATCCTGTAGGTCTCCGGCAGGTCAAGCGATCGGCTCGGTCCAACGCGGCCACGGTCCGCTCGAAGGCCGTCGCTCTTCCGCACCGTCGCGCGTGCGCAGCAGTTTGCGCGTCACGAAGTTGTAGAGCGGCTTGCCGACGCGTCGCCAGGCGAACGCGAGCGGCCCGCGCCGCGGCTTCGCGACCGCGAGCACGTCGATCTCCGCGCCTTCGGGCCCTCGGCCGACGCGCATGTAGCGGCGCCGATGCTTCTCGACGTGCCGCAGGTCCTCGGCGACGCGCGCGCGCCACGTGAACGAGCCCGGGCGATGCACGCTCGCGAGCTGGAAGTCGACGAGCGACGGCCGCCCGTCGGGTCGCACGAGGACGTTTTGCTCCTTGTGCAAGTCGTTGTGGCACACGCCGAGCGCGTGCATGCGCCGCACCTCCGCCGCCAGCAGGTCGAAGAAGTTCCGCGGCAGCGCTTCGGCACCGCAGAGCGCCACGCCTTCGACGAACTCGCGCACCAGGACTCCGTCGGGGCGCGGAACGGTGCCGCCTAGGCTCGGCGCGCGGCTCCACGCGAGCTCGAGCTCGAGCTTCGGTGCCGCGACCCGGCCGTCGAGCGTCTCCAGCGCCTTGCGCTCGCGCGCGGCGAGCACGCGGGCGACCGCGCGCGAGAGCGGCACGCGCGACCCGCACGCGACGCGGCGGATCCGGAACTCGTCGCCGCGCTTCAAGAGCTCGACGCGGCCGAGCGCGTCGCGCTTCAGCGTCCGTTCGGTCTCGCAGTCGGCCATCACGGCGCGAGTCTAGTCTCGATCCGCGCCGATCCGAAAGCTCGGCGCCCACGGGGCACGACTCTCGGCGACCGCGCGGCGCGACCTTAGGATGCTGCGCATGCAGCTCCCCATCTTCGTCGTCGATGCGTTCGCCGCGCGCCGGTTCCAAGGCAACCCCGCGGCGGTGTGTCCTCTCTCGCGCTGGCTCCCGGACGCGAAGCTCCAGGCGATCGCGGCCGAGAACAACCTCTCGGAGACCGCGTTCTTGGTCCGCCGGGGCGCCGCGTGGGACCTGCGCTGGTTCACGCCGGTCTGCGAGGTCGCGATGTGCGGCCACGCGACGCTCGCGAGCGGACACGTGCTGTACGAGCACTTCGACGAGCGCGCGCCGACGCTTCGTTTTCGCACGCAGAGCGGCGAGCTCCGGGTTTCGCGCCGCGGGACTCGCCTCGCGCTCGACCTGCCGGCGCGCGCGCCGGAGCGGCGCAAACCGGACGCGCGCTTCGCCCGAGCGCTCGGAGCGAAGCCCAAGGCCTTGCTCGAGGGCATCTTCGCGCTCGCGGTGTTCGACGACGATCGCGAGGTGCGCGCGCTCGCGCCCGACTTCGCGCGCGTCGCGAAGCTCCACCCGGTCGGCGTGATCGTCACCGCGCCGGGCCGCGGCAAGGTCGACTTCGTCTCGCGCTTCTTCGCGCCCGCCGCGGGCATCGACGAGGATCCGGTGACGGGCTCCGCGCACGCGACCTTGGTCCCCTACTGGGCGGAGCGGCTCGAGAAGACGCGGCTCCACGCGCTCCAGGTCTCGAAGCGCGTCGGCGAACTCCGGTGCGAGCTCGTCGGCGACCGCGTCGTGCTGCTCGGCCGCGCGCACACGTATCTCCAAGGCGCGATCCGAGTGTGAACGCGTGGACAACCTGACGCACGCTCTGGTCGGCGCGGGGCTCGCGAAGACCGCGCTCGGCGCGCGCTTGCGCCACGCGTCGTTCGCCGCGGTGCTCGCGGCGAACGTTCCGGACACCGACATCGTCGCGCGGCTCTACGGCGGCACGGCCGCGTACCTGAGCGACCACCGCGGGATCACGCACTCGATCGTCGGCGTGCTCGCGTGCGTGCCGCTGGTCGCGTGGCTGCACTGGCTCCTGGAACGTCGCCACGGCGGACGCTTCGTCGACACACTGCGGCTCGCGCTCGCGGTGCTCGCGAGCCATCCGCTGCTCGACTCGCTCAACAGTTACGGCATCCGGCCGTTCCTGCCGTTCGACGCGACCTGGTACTACGGCGATCTCGTCTTCATCGTCGATCCGTGGCTGTGGCTCGTGCTCGGAGGCGCGGTCGCGCTCGCAGGAGAGCGCACGCCGCTCGGTTCGCGTTGGCTCGGCCTCGCGGCGCTCGGCACGACGGCGGCGCTCGCGGCGTACACGCGCAGCACGGCGATCACGGGCGCGTGGCTCGCCGCGATCGGAAGCCTCGCGGTCGCACGGCGGCTCGGCATCGGGCGCGAGAGCAAGGGTCTCGTGCTCGCGAGCGCCGCCGGGCTCGTCGGCGTCTACTTGGCGTCGCTGCGCGTTGCGTCCGAGAGCGCGCGAGAGCACGGCGGCGCGTGGCTCGCCGAGCGTCTGGAGCCCGATGAAACGCACGTCGACGACGCCGCGAACCCCGAAGCGCTCGATCCGCGCGCGTGGCGCGTGTTCCTGATGACGCAGCGCTTCGTCCACGTCGTCGACTGGAGGTTCGGCGACGGCGCGGGCGGGTACGTCCGCCTCGACCGCGGCACCGACAGCGCGTTCGTCGAGCGCGCGCTCGCGGTCGACTGCACCGTCGCGTGGCGCTCGTTCGCGCGCTTTCCGCACGCGGCGGTCGAACCCGACGAGCATGGGCGCGCCGTGCACCTGATGGACGCTCGCTACCAGCTCGCGCCGGGAGAAGTCTTGCACGCGCAGGCCGCGAAGACGGCGGGCCCGGCGTGGAGCGAAGCGCTGGTGCGCTTCGACGACGACGGCAAGCTCGTCGAATGCAGCGATTGACACGCCGCGTCGCAGCCGGAAAGCTCTCGCGCACCCATGGTCGCTCCGACAACCGCCGCAGGCATCGTCGCGCGTGGCGTGACGCGTCGCTTCGGCTCGAAGCTCGCGCTCGAGCCGGTCGACCTCGACGCGCGGCCCGGTGAGATCACCGGACTGCTCGGCCCGAACGGCTCGGGCAAGAGCACGCTGATGCGCTGCCTGGTCGGCATCACCCGCGCCGACGGCGGCGAGGTTTCGGTCGCCGGAGTGACGCTCGCGGGCGACGGGCTCGCGGTGCGCAAAGTGTGCGCGTACGCGCCGGGCGAGCTCTCGCTGTTCGGCGAGCTCAGGGCCGACGAGCACCTCGCGTGGCTCGTGCGCGGCCGGCCACGCGACACGCTCGAACGCGCGCGGTCGATCGCGCGCGAACTCGAGTTGCCGCTCGCCGCCCGCGTGCGAACGTTCAGTCACGGCATGAAACGCCAACTGCTCTTCGCCGCGACGATGGCGCCGCGTGTGCCGGTGCGGATCCTCGACGAGGCTTCCGAAGGCCTCGATCCGCACAAGCGCGGCGCGCTGGTCGCCGTGCTCGAACGCGACGCGCGCGCGGGCACGACGATCCTGCTCTCGTCGCACCACCTCGGCGAAGTCGACCGAGCGTGCAAGGAGCTCGTCTTCCTCCACCGCGGCAAGGTGATCTACCGCGGCTCGTCGGTGGACGTGCGCGCGCGTGCCTCGCACCGCGTGCGAGTGCTGTTCCAGGACGACGCCGAGCGCGCGCGCTTCGAAGCGAGGGCGCAGTCGCTGCCGGCGAGCCGCAGGCACGCGCTGGGGAGCGCGCTGATCTTCGAGTACGAAGGCGACGATCCGCGGCCGTTCCTCGCGGCGCTCGCGACGCTGCCCGACGCGCCGGCGCCGCGCGCGCTCGACTACGGCGAGCTTTCGCTCGAGGAGCTCTACCGCGACCTCTACGGCGTGGAGGCGTGCTGATGCGCCGAGAACTTCGGCTGACGCTCGGCGCGACGCTCGCGATCTCGCTCGTGATCGAGATCCTGCTCGTTCCGGCGATCCTCTTCTGGCCCCGTTTCGAGGACAAGCTCGAGGTCCTGAGCTCGCTGGCGCCGATCCAGGTGCTCAAGGACCAGCTCTCGTACATCGAGCAGACCGGCGTGGCGGGCTACGTGCTCGCGCAACACTTTTTCAAGGTCTGCAGCTCGCTCGGCGTGCTCGCGGCCGCGCTGCTCGCGGCGCCGGCGGTCGCGGGGCACGCGATGCGCGGGACGCTCGAGCTCGTGCTCGCCCGTCCGATCTCGCGTCCACGGATGCTGCTCGAGCGGTGGCTGCTCGGCGCGTTCGCGCTGTGCGCGCCGGTGTTCCTGACGACGCTGACGATCCCGCCGCTCGTGGAACGCGTCGGCGAGAGCCTCGACCAGGTTCCGCTCGCGCTCTGCGCGCTGCACCAGACGCTCTTCCTGCTCGCGATCTACTCGCTCGGGTTCTTGGGCTCGTGCCTCTCGCGCAATCCGTGGCTCGTCGCCGGGGCCGTGCTCTTCGGCGGCTTGTTGCAGTTTGCGCTCTACATGGTCGAGACCGCGACGCAGTGGTCCTTGTTCCGATTGAGCGACGTGCCGACGTACATCGACGTGTACCAGCGCGGCGCGCTCGATCCGAAGCTCTGGATCCCGATGGCGGCGACCAGCCTGATCTCGCTCGGCCTCTCTTTGGTCGCGTTCGCCCGCCGCGTGCCCTGACGCGGAGTCACGCGCGGCGGGCGGTCGCGGTCCACGTGCGGATCGCCTCGACCCGGCCATGGGGCGCACTCGAGTCGAATGCGAGCTTGGAAGAACTCCGTACTCGCGGCCGGACACCTATCCGGCGTGCATGTCCGTGAGTTCGACCTTGCGGCACGCGTCGACCAGAGGCCGTTCGTCCGCGACGCGATCGTCGCAGCGGGTGCGGCGCTGGCAGCACCTCTTCCATTCGAGTCACTGCGTCATGAATCGCACGATCCATCAGTTCGTCAGCGCCTTGGTCGGAACACTCGGGCTCGCCACGGCGGCCAGTGCCCAGAACCTCGCTTGGGTCGATCCCTGGGCGGGATGCGACTCCTTTCAACCGTTGAACGATCCGACCCAGCCCTTCAAGACGCTTCAGGCCGCGATCAATGCGTGCAGTTACGGCGACATCGTCGTCGCGAATCCGGGCGTCTACGAGGTGTCGGTTCCTCTGCAGATGCACTACGGCGTCAGCCTCCAAGGCGTGGGCGCCCGCCGCTGCATCATCCGCCAAGCGCAGGACATGAGCACGATCAGCGTGTTCTGGCCCGACGCCACGACGTGCGGGCAGTACGTCGACAAACGCGTGCTCGTGGATGCAACCGGGTGGGTCAATGCCTTCGACTTCATCGACGGCTTCTCTCTCCAAGGCGGTGATGTCCAGATCTACGCGCCGCTCGAGGCCGAGGGATCGATGACCGTGTCGAACTGCCTGTTCGACCTCGCGACCGACATCAAGGGAGGTCCCGCGCAGATCGGCTACCTGCTCGTCAGCACGTGGCTGAGCCTCTACGACGGCACCCCCGGAACGGAATGCGCCGGGTACTACCCGCTCAAGAAGCCTCACCTGCTCAACAACACGTTTCTCTTCGGCTACACGAACTACTCGACCACCGGCCAGCGCCTCGACACGCTGGCGCTCGCGGACGCGGTGGGCGTCGTGGACGTGAACGACCCGCGCTGCTACGACACCAGCGGTACGGATCACGATTGCGACCCGACGCTTCGTGGCGTCAATGATCCGAACGTGCAGAACAATTTGTTCCGGATCCTGCCGTCTCAAGGCAGTCAGGTGGTGATGCTGGGCCTCGACGACGAGGACACGTCCGCGATGATGTCGGGCGGCACCAGCGCACCGACGAACGCGTTCCCGATGGCGGGCGTCGGAGGGCAAACACCCTCGCCGATGCTCTTCTCGGCGATCGCCGGCGGCGTCGGCGCACCGATGCCGAAGGTCGACCTCACCCCGGTCGCCGGCAACATCGCGAACGACCCCGCCTTCGTCGGCGAATTCCTCGCGATGAAGCAGCCCGCGACACTCGGGTCGTATCGCGACTTCCGGCTGATGCCGGGTTCGTCGATGATCGATCAGGGGCAAGAGCCGATCCACGTCGGCGGCAACGTCTTCGAGCTCGAGGCGAAGAACGGAACCAAGTACACGCGATCCGCGGGCCCGCAAGGCGTCGATACCGACTACGACGCGTACGACTGGGACATGGAGTACCACGGCAACGTCCGCATCGCGGGCGCTCACGTCGACATCGGCTTCGACGAGTTCCACTCGTTGATCGCCTGTGGGACGTACTCGAACGACGACGCGAGCCACAACTTGACCCATGGTCCGCTGACCGCGGTCAAGCACGGGCCGAGCGCCGCTCGCTGGTTCATCATCGCCACGATGTTCGCGAACTCGACGGCGACGCTGAGCGCGAACGGAGCCAACGCCATCACCCATCCGACGGCGCCGTGCCCGCCGATCGCGCCCGCGAAAGCCCACGACGCGTGGACGATTCCGGTCGGAGCCCTCGCCGCGCCGTTCAGCTCGCCATTGCCGCTCGGTTTCTCCACCCGCTACATCAACTTCGGCGCGCCGTTCGGGCCGATGCCGTGGGGCGGTTCGGTCAGTCCCGTGATCAACACCGACGTGAACGCACAGTCCGGTCTCGCGTACCAGTACTGCCTGTTCGACCAGGCTCCGTTGGGCGGGCCGCTCACGGTGACGGACGTCGAAGGTGCCTCGGACCAGCACTTCGTCATCCAAGCGGTCATCCGACTCGCGGGCCTCGCGCACTACACCAACGCGCAGTGCGAGTATCGCTGATCGAGCTCGAGCGAGCCGATCGCGGACCGGATTCCGCCTTCACTTGGGCGCCCCGTCGGAGGAACCGTCGGGGCGCCTCCGCTTGGTCCGGACTTCGACGTCGACTTCAGGCGATGCGGCGCAACGCAGCGAGCCACGTCCACTTGCGATTCTTGCCGCGCTGGAACTGAGCACCGCGTTCGGCGAGCACGCCGACCTGCGCGAACGCCGCGCGCGCGAGCTCGCTCCGTCCCGCCGCGCGCTCGACCAACCCGCGACGGTACGCGCTCTCCGGGCTCGGCCCGTGGTTGCGATCGAACCTGTCGAGCGCCGCGCGCGCCGTGTCGAAGTCGCCGAGCTTCGTGCGCACCTCCGCGAGCCGCAGCTGCAAGTCGCCGTACGCG
>JACRIN010000023.1 GCA_016220085.1 Planctomycetota bacterium | reverse complement strand
TTTCCCAATCGCTACTTCGACGAGCTCGGCCTCCCCCGACTCGCCCCTGACCTCAACTCCCCGAACCGCCGGATGCGGACCCGCATGTCCGGTGGTGTGGGAGGGGTGCGGTGACTTAGTCACCGCCCCCTATCCCGATTCGTGCCAGCAGCCGAGCCCAGCCGAGCTCAGGAGCGCAGCCAGTTCACGAGCTCCATCAGCTTCGGCGGCTGTCCGGTGCGCAGCACTCCGATGCGGAAGATGCGACCGGAGAGCCACAGCGTGAACGCGACCGTCAACGCGAGCAGGACCGAGGTGCCGACGATCTCGAACATCGGCGGCGAAGCGGCCGCTCGGTTCATCATCACGAACGGCGTGTAGATCGGGATCCACGAGAGGACGGTCGCCAACGTGCCGTTCGGGTCCTTCGGGATGAACATCATGGTCATCAGCGGCACGATCATGATCAGCACGACGGGCTGCATCATGTTCTGAGCTTCCTTCAGCGTGTTGCAGACGCTGCCGAGCGCCAGGAAGATCGCGCCGTAGAGCAGGTAGCCGAGCAGGAAGTAGACGACGAAGGCGGGCAGCAGGCCGGACGTCTTCAACACCTCCAGCAGGCTGGTCGCGACCTTGGCCTCGGGTCCGGAGTTGATCGCGAGGATCGCGACCAAGAAGCCGAGCCAGGCGCCGAGCATCGTCATCCCGACCCCGGCGATGCCGACGAGCTTGCCGACCATCAGCTCCCACGAGGTGACCGAGGACAACAACACCTCGATCAGGCGGTTCGACTTCTCCTCGATCGTGTTGTTCAGGAGCATCTGGGAGATCGAGAAGATCGAGATCCAGAGCAGGTACACGAACCCCGCGGGAGCCCACTGGCGAATCTGGTCGGCGATGCTGACTTCCTCGGCTCCGGCGGCCTTCTTGGGGTCGAAGCGAGCCAGCGGGACTTTCGTCTGCTGCACGGCCTCGACGGTCTTCCCGTCGAGCCCCCTCGCGACGTACTCGACGCGGCGCTGTTCCTCGTTGATCGCGCGTTCGAGCTCCTCCCGCAGGTCGCTGTCGGCCAAGTTCGTGCTCCAGAACTGCGCGCCGTCGCGGTCGACGCGCTTCTTGCGCTTCTCGCCGGGGCGTTCGACGAGCGCGTCGACGTCCTTCGGGATGATCAGCGTCGCGAAGAGCTCGGCTTCCTCGCCGTCGACGGTGATCTTGCGGTCGCCGCGAAGGAACGGCCGCAACGCTTCCGCGATCGCTCCGGGAGCGACGGTGGTGTCCACACCTTCGGGCGCGGGGACCTGGCGGAACAGACTGCGCGGAGTTTCGAAAGGCGGAGCGTTCGGCTTGAGCCCGCCGGAGATGAGAGTGAACGCGATCGTGCCCTTCGCCTCGGCTTCGCTCATCTGCTCGAAGTCGACCTTCGCCGCCTGTCCCGCTTTCATCTGGTCCGACTGTTCGGCGGTTGGAGTCTTCGGGGTCGCGGAGTACCTGGTCATGTAGCTCTGGAACTCGCGTGCGATCGCCTTCTCTTGGAGCCGCGCGAGCGCGGTCTCGATCGCCGAGTCGAACTTGCCCGACTGGTCGACGACGACGAAGTTGCGCGTCGGCTTGACGCGTTCGAGCCAGCTCTCGGCCTTGATGCCGATCGTGATGAGGATCGGGAAGATCAGGATCCCGATCCAGAAGCCCTTGGTGCGGACGTTCTCGCCGTATTCGCGACCGGCGACGAGCCAAGCGTTCCTCACGAGAGCACCTCTTCCGCGTCTTCGGCGCCGACGAGCTTCAAGAACACGTCGCGCAAGTTGGGCTCGCTGCGATCGAACGAGCGCAGGCTGATTCCGTTCTGGAAGCATGCGGCGAGCACGCGGTCGGCGTCCGCACCTTCGGCGAGCGTGACTTCGAACTTGTCGTCCTTGCCGAGTGCTCGCAGTCCGGTGACGCCGGTGACGTGGCGCAGCGCCTCGGGATTGACCTGGGTCTGGATGATCAGTCGACGCGGGATCATTCGCCGCGCTTCCGGCACGGTGCCGTCGAAGAGCATTCGACCGCGCGCGATCAGCACCAGTCGATCGCAGAGCCGTTCAGCGTGCTCCATGATGTGCGTCGAGAAGATGATCGTCGTCCCATCGCGTTGGAGGTCGCGGATCACGTCCTCGAGCACCTGTTGGTTGACCGGATCGAGTCCGGAGAAGGGCTCGTCGAAGATCACGAACTCCGGCCGGTGGGCGATCGAAGCCAGCACCTGGACCTTCTGGCCCATGCCCTTCGACAGCGCCTCGCACTTGCGATCCTTGAACTCGCCGAGGCCGTACTTGTCGAGCAACTCGCCCGCACGGACCCGCGCGTCGCGGCCCTTCATGCCTTTCAGCGATGCGAAGTACGCGATGAGGTCTCGCCCGGTCATCTTCTTGTAGAGCCCCTTCTCCTCGGGCAGGTACCCGATGCGGTCGCGCACCTCGAGCGCGGAGGGGTGTCCGAGGATCGAGATCGACCCGGAGGTCGGCGCGTAGATCGCGAGCGTCATGCGCAGCGTCGTCGTCTTCCCGGCGCCGTTCGGGCCGAGGAAGCCGTACACACTGCCGCGCGGCACGGTCAGCGACATCTCGTGGACGGCCGTGAAGTCGCCGAAGGTCTTCTTCAGGCGATCGAGGACCAATACGGGCTCGCTCATGGTGGGGGAGCAACGCGCGACTCGCTCGAACGAACGCACCGAGCGAGAAGTCGGTCGGCGCGGGCAGGCGGTCGGCGGAGAAAGGGGATGGTACGGAGCGAGCGCGCGGGCTCCAAACCGGCCGGCGAACGTGCGAAAGCAACTCGCGGTGTCGATCGCGCGCGCCGCGCCGCGCGACGACTTGGAAACCGGTTGCGCCGCGCCGGGCACGCCGCGGCCCGCGACGGCGCGTTTCCCGGTCCGCGCGGACGTCCCTAGGATGGTTCGCACGATGACCGACGCGATCCGCGAGGCGCTGAGAGCCCTGCCGCACTTCCAAGCGCTCGACAGCGAGCTCTTCGAGCGCGTCGTCGCGTGCGCGGAGCTCCGGTCCTTCGAGCGCGCGGAGACGATCTTCTTACACGGCGACAAGGCCCGCGCGTTCTTCGTCGTCCGCTGTGGCTCGGTGCGCGTGTATCGCGCGACGCCGGACGGGCGCGAGCAGGTCGTCCATCACCTGCGAGCGGGTCAGAGCTTCGCGGAGCCCGCGGTGCTCTCGATCGGACGCTATCCGGTCAACGCGATCGCGCTGGAGTCGCCGACAGAGCTCGTCGCGGTCGACGCGCGCTTCCTGGAACTCTTGAAAGGCGAACCGCGGCTCTCGATCGCGATCGTCAGCTCGCTCTCGATGCGCTTGCTCGGCTTGGTCGAGCGGATCGAGGAGCTTTCGATCGCCAGCGCGCCCGCTCGGCTCGCGCACTACTTGATGAAGCTGCCGGCCCAAGGCACTCACGAGCATCTGGTCGTCCAACTCCCGCTCGCGAAGAAGGACCTCGCCGCGCACCTCGCGATCGCGCCCGAGACTCTGTCCAGGCTGCTGCGCCGGTGGCAGGACCGCGGGCTGATCAGGTCGAAGGGGCGGACGCTCGACCTGCTCGACACCCGGATCCTCCTCGCGATCGCCGACCGCGACGAGTGAGCAGCGCGGAAGCGCGTCGGGCGGAGGTCGGTCCGGATTCCGCGGCCGCTTGACCGTGGTCAAGGGCGATTTCGCGGCGTCGGTCGATGCTCGGGTTGTGCGCTCGCGAGGAGTCGAGTGCCTTCCACGAAACGAGCCCCATGAAACCCACTGACATACTCTCCGCCGAGCACCGCGTCATCGAAGTCGTTTTGGACGCGCTCGAGCACCTGTTCGCCGACACGCGCCGCACCGGCGTGATCGAACTCGAGTCGGCGAAGTCCGCGCTGACCTTCATCTGCAACTTCGCGGACCGCTGCCACCACGGGAAGGAAGAGGACCTGCTCTTCACGAAGATCTACGAGCGCGGCATGCCGCGCGGCGTCGGACCGGTCGCGGTGATGCTCGACGAGCACGAGCTCGGGCGGCGCTACGTGCGCGACATGCTCGCCGCCGTCGAAGCGTTCGAGCGCGGTGATCGCGCTGCCGCGGGGACGTTCGCCGACCGCGCCGCCGAGTACGTCGAGCTCTTGCGCGAGCACATCGCGAAGGAGGACGGCGTGCTGTTCCCGATGGCGGAGGCGATGTTGCGCGACGAGGACCGCACGCAGCTCCTGGCGGCGTTCCAGCGCTTCGAAGTCACCGATCTGGACGCGGGGACGCACCAAGAGATGGAGAAGCTCGCCGCGCGGCTCGCGGAGCGCTACGGCGTGACGCCCGCGGCGCAACGAACCCCCGCGACCGCCGGCGGTTGTTGCCACGGCGCGCACGGAAGCTGCCACTGAGCTTCGCCGCATCGCGTGCGCCGTCGGAGGCTGACGTGCGTACTCGGCGCCACGCGCGACGAGTCGGGTGTAGCGTTGCGAGGGCGCGAGCCGATTGCCCGCTCGCGCCCCTTTTCGGCGACGGCCACCAAACCTCGATCGGCACCTCGTCATGCGCGTCGTCTTCCTCCAGAAGTTCCTGCCTCAAGAGATGCTCGGGATCGCCTGGCTCTCCCGCGCGCTGAAGGATGCCGGCCACGAAGCGCAGGTGCAGTTCCTTCCGGACCCCGAGTGGGAGTCGCGGCTGAAGGCGTCGAATCCGGGCCTGGTGGCGTTCTCCGTGACGACCGGTGATCACCGCTTCTACTTGAAGGTCGCGGAGCGCGCGAAAGAGCTCACCGGAGCGCCGACGATCTGGGGAGGGCCGCACGCGACGTTCGTGCCCGACGTGGTGCTCGAGAACGGCGTCGACTTCATCTGCCGCGGCGAGGGCGAGCAAGCTGTTCCCGAGCTCGCGACCCGCCTCGAACGAGGCGACGACCCGTACACGGTCGCGAACCTCTCGTTCGCACGCGACGGCGTGCGAGTCGACAACGTGCTGCGGCCGCTCGCCGCGAACCTCGACGCGTTGGGCTTGCCCGATCGCGAGCCGATCTACGCCGCCGGGCAGATCTACCGCGACTGTGATCGCAAGATCTTCCTCACGCAGCGCGGTTGCCTCTACAACTGCTCGTTCTGCTTCCACCACGCGTGGCGCGACAAGCTCTACCACGCCAAGCCCAAGGAGTACCTGCGCAAGCGCTCCGTCGCGCACGTCATCCAAGAGATCGACGACGTCCGCTCTCGGTACCCGCTGAAGTTCATCCACTTCCTCGACGACATCTTCAACGTCGACGAGCAGTGGCTCGACGAGTTCTGCGAGGTCTATCCGAAGGCCGTCGGCTTGCCGTTCGACGTGATCCTGCGCACGAACTTGACCAAGCCCGAGCACATGACGCAGCTGAAGCGCGCCGGTTGCATCTCCGCGCGCCTCGCGTTCGAGGCAGCCAGCGATCACGTGCGCAACAAGATCTACCGCAAGGGGACCTCGCTCGACGATCTCAAGAACTCGTCGCGGTACATCAAGAACCAGGGAATCCGACTGACGACGCTCAACTTGCTCGGCGCGCCCGGCGCGACGTTGGAAGACGAGCTCGCGACGCTGCAGCTCAACGTCGATTGCAAGGTCGACCATCCGCTGTGCAGCCTGCTCCAGCCGTACCCGGAGACCGACATCAACGACATCACGCGCGACATGGGCTTCGCCGTCGACGAGTTCGATGCGTTCCCCGAGAAGTTCAATCGCACGACGTCGATCGCCTTCGAGCGCCGCCACGAGATCGAGAACCTGCACAAGCTCTTCCCGATCATCGTGCGTTTCCCGTCGCTGATGCCGCTCGTGCGGCCGGCGATCAAGGCGCGGATGCTGTCGAAGCTCTACCTCGCGATGTACCTCTTGTGGACGGAGTACTTGGTCTGCGAGCAGAACCAGACGGTCGCGCAGGCGACCAAGACGGCGACGCTCGGCACGTTCCCGCCGTTCGACTTGCTGCGCCGCGTGTCTTCGAAGACGACGCTCAAGGTCCGCGAAGCGGTCTTCGGCCGGCGCTTCTCGAAGCAACGTCTCGCGCTGCAGATGGAAGAGGACACGATCGCGCACGCCGGCGGTTGAGCTGATCTCGCGAGCAGGAGGCTCAGGCGGCGCTCGAGCTCTTCCGACCGCTGAGCGACGCGTGGCGCAGCGAAGCGGCCCGGTCGAGGCCTGGCTCGCCGGAGGGGCTCCCGCTCGAGGAGAGGCGCGAGCGCGTTCTCGCTCTGCGTAGGCGAGTCTCTCGCTCGCGAGCGAGCGAGTCGCGCTGACTTTGAACGGGGATTCGCGCTCGGGGTCATGTTGCTCCTCCCCCTCGGCCGATGGCGGTCGTCGTACCCCTACCGTTTCGCCCACCACGATCGTCTGCCATGCCCCGAGCCACCCCCACCGGCGTCGAGCGCTTCCTCGACGACGACGATCTGATCGTCAGCAAGACCGACGTCCAAGGCCGCATCACCTACGCGAACTCCGTGTTCCTGCGCATCGCGGGCTACACCGAGCGCGAGGCGCTCGGCGCACCGCACAGTCTCGTGCGTCACCCGGACATGCCGCGGTGCGTGTTCAAGTTGCTCTGGGACACGATCCAGGACGGACGCGAGATCTTCGCCTACGTGAAGAACCTCGCGAAGAACGGCGACCACTACTGGGTGTTCGCGCACGTCACGCCGAGCTTCGACGCGCGCGGCAAGATCGTCGGCTACCACTCGAACCGTCGCGCGCCCGAGCGCGCTGCGCTCGCGAAGATCGAGCCCGTGTACCAGGCGCTGTTGCGCGTCGAAGCGCAATGCGGCAACAACCGCGAGGCGATCGAACGCTCGACGGCGGTGTTGGTGAAGCAGCTCGAGTCGCTCGGGCTCGCGTACGAGGAGTTCGTGTTCACGCTCTGACCCAGGCGCACCCATGACGACCCAACCGACGCAGCTCCTCGCTCCCGATCCGACCGGCGCCGAGCTCCAACGTTTGCGCGAAGAAGTCGCGCTCTACCGCACTTGGATCGCGCGCACGACCGCGGTGTGCGACGCGGCGGCGCACGGAGAGTTCGAAGAGCGGCTGCTAGAGCTCCCGGACCAGCCCGAGCTCGCGGCGATGTGCACGCGCGTCAACGACGCGCTCGACGTGATCGACGCGTTCGTCCGCGAGGCGCGCGCCGCGCTCGACTGCGCGAGCAAGGGGAAATTCTACCGTCGTCTGGTCCTGCGCGGACTCCAAGGCAGCTTCCAACAAGCCGCGCGCACGATCAACTCCGCCAACGAGGACATGGCGCGCAAAACGGCGGATCTCGAGCAGGCGACACAGAAGCGGACCGCGCTCGCCGGTGAGTTCGAGACGTTCATCGGCGACGTCGTCGCCTCGGTCGGGAAGTCGGTCATCCGGTTGAAGGACACGTCTTGCGAAGTCGCGGAAACCGTCGCGCGCACGACCGCGCAGACGACCGCGGTCGACGACTCCGCGCGCCAGATGGCGGGCGATGTCGAGGCGATCGCGGCGGCGACCGAGCAGCTCACCGCGACCACGTCGGAGATCACGCGCAAGGTCGGTGAATCGAGCGAGATCGCGTCCTCGGCGGTCGCGGAGGCCGGGGCGACCCGCGAGCGCGTCGCGAATCTGTCCGAGAGCTCCAAACGCATCGGCGGCGTGCTGCGCCTGATCCACGACGTCGCGCGGCAGACCAATCTGCTCGCGCTCAACGCCAACATCGAGGCGGCGCGCGCGGGTGAGGCGGGTCGCGGCTTCGCCGTGGTCGCGCAGGAGGTCAAGAAGCTCGCGCAGGAGACCGCCGGAGCCACCGAGGAGATCACCGAGCAGGTCGAGGCGATCCAGCTCTGCACCAACGACGTCGCCGGCGCGATCGACCGCATCGGCGGCACGATCGACCACATGAACTCGATCTCCGGCGCGATCGCCGAGCAGATGAACCAGCAGAAGCAGGCGACCAACGAGATCAGCGTCAGTCTGCACCGCACGGTCGAGCGCACGCGCGAGGTGTCCTCGAGCATCGCCGACGTCTCCGACGCCGCGAAAGCGATCCAGAAGAGCCTCTCGAACCTCGTCGAAGCTTCGGCGGAGCTCGAGCAGCAGTCCAAGGCGCTCGACAAGCAGGGCCACGGCTTCGTGGCGACGGTGCGCGCGGGCTGAGCGACGAATCGGCCGCTTACGAGGCTCGCGGGCGAGCGATCGCACGCCGATCGCGCGCCGATCGCACGCCAAGCGCGCTCGATCGGAGTGCCCATGGGTGCATCCGCGCGGTTCGCCTCTAGAATCCGCGCCCCCTCGCCCGAACGAGAGCCCCCATGTCGAAGCCCAAGGTCATCGCCGTCCTCCCTGCCTACAACCTCGAGAAATCGATCGCGGGGATCGTCGCGCGCACGCAGCCGTTCGTCGACGTCGTGCTCGTCACCGCCGACGGCGCGAAGGACAAGACCGCGGAGGCGGCGCGCGCCGCGGGGGCCCACGTGCCCGAACCCGAGATGGTGCGCGGCAAGGGCTACGCGGTGATCAAGGGCATCGAGGAAACGAAGAAGCTCGGCGCCGACATCGTGATCCTGATGGACTCCGACGGACAGCACCTGCCCGAAGAGATCCCGATCATGTTGCAGCCGCTGCTCGACGGCGAAGCCGACATGGTGGTCGGCTCGCGGATGCTCGGCACGCTGCGCACGTCGACGATCAACAAGTTCGGCAACTTCGGTCTGAAGATCATCTCGTTCCTGGTCACGTGGAAGTGGATGACCGACACCGAGTCCGGCTTCCGCGCGTTCAAGGCGAAGAACCTGTGGGAGCTACGGCTCGTCTCGCGCGGCTACGAGATCGAGAGCGAGCTCTTGCTGCGCGCGCTCAACAAGAACTGGCGCATCAAAGAAGTGCCGATCAACGTGCCGTTCGCCGTGCCGGGCGTGACGGTGTGGGACGGCTTCAAGGTGGGTTGGTTCAAGCTGAAGGCCGGCGTGCTGCTGAAGCTCGGCAAAGAGCCCGTCTGAGCGAGCGCATGCCGCACGCTTCGCGCGCGCCGAACTCGGCCGGGAGGCGTCGCCAGGCCGGAGGTCGAGGCGGGTGACCGGCAAGCGTCGGAGGTGCTGCGAGTGACCGACACGAGCGTCGCAGCCATCGACAGTCGAAGCGGTCGCACGGTCGACACTTGCGCGCGGGCGACACGGGTGCACAGTCGACACGGGTGCACGGCCGACGCGGGCGCACGGTCGACACGGTTGCGATAGCGCGCTCCACGACGGAGTCGATCGCGTTCTCGCGTCCGAATCGCGTTCGGCCCGAGCCCGGTCGCGCTCGGCCGACTAGCCTGGTGAGCGGCCGCCGTGTCATCGCGATCTTCCCTCGTGCTGTCGCTCGCGTGTTGCCTCGCGCTCGTCGTTCGAGTGCTGGGGTTGAGCCACGGCTTGCCCTACGCGCCCGAGCCCGACGGGCACGTTCCCGTGCACGTTTCGATGCTGCGCGAAGGCTCTCAGTCGACGAACCAAGGGCACAGTGATCGGCAGTACCCGAGCGCGCTCGCTCGACTGACCGCGTTGTTGCCTGCGCCGGACGCCGCGCCGACCGCGTCGTCGGTCACCGATCTTCGAACGCACCTCGACCGTGCGTCGCGCTCCGTGCTCGAAGTTCGAACGGTGGTCGCGGTGGTGTCCGTGCTGCTCGTGCCGGCCACGTGGTGGTTGGCGCGCGAGCTCCTGTCGGCGGGCTGGAGCACGTTCGCGAGCTTGCTCTCCGCGAGCAGCATGCTCGTGCTCCTCTTCTCGACGCAAGCGCGACCGCACGCGGTCTCGACCGTCTGCGTGACCCTGGTCCTCTGCGCGGCGTTGCGGTTCCAGGCGCGGGGGCGGCTGCGCGAACTCGTGGTGCTCGCGGCTTGTGCGTGCGTCGCCGTCGGTACGCTGCACAGCGCTTGGGCATGCGTGCCGGTGCTCGCCTGGGTTTGCGTCATCGACCGGGACGGACGGCGCCGGCCGTTCGAGCGGCGCGCGTGGATCCTCGCCGTCGCGCTCGCGGTCGCGGTCCTCGCGTTCTACGGAACTCTGCTCTCGGGAACGCGGGAGTCGAGCTGGGGGATCCCGCGCGTCGAGAGCGGGACGTTGATCTTCTCGAATCACCGCGTGAATCTCGCGGACTTCGACGGTCGCGGGTTCCTCAGCCTGGCGAGGACCGTTGTCCACTTCGAACCGAACCTCGGCGTGCTCGTGCTGCTCGCCGCGGGAGTTTGGATTCGCGGTCGGGCGCGGCACGAACCGGCGACGGCACCGCGCGGCGCGGTCGGCCTCGTGCTGGTGTTCGTGCTCCCGTACCTGCTCGCGTTCGGCCTTTTCGCGAAGAGCCACGAGCGGTTCTTCCTCCCGCTGGTGCCGTGCGCCGCCGTGTTCGCCGCGTGGGGCTCGATGAAGCTCACGGCGCTGCTCGGCGGTCGTTGGCGCATCGCCGTCCTCGTCGGCCTCGCGCTACCGTTCACCCTGTGCGCGCGTTGGTCGTGGCTGTGCAGCAGTCCCGACACGCTCGAACTCGCCGCACGACGCATCGAGGAACTCGCCGTGCGAGGCGACACACCGATCTTCGTGCAAGCGAGTTTGGATCTGCCTCTGGCTCGCGACGCGACGAGCCTCGCGCACGACGGCGCGCGTGTTCGCAATCCGATGCGGCCGTGGACCTGCTACCAAGCGACGCGCCTCGAAAGTGACCGACCGGAGCCGGTGTATCCGCTGCGCGACCTCGCGGCCCCCGCGAAGCTCCCTTACAAGGAGCTCGTCGGTCATCCCGAGCGCGTGCTCGAAGCGCTCGGCAGGGGGCTGTACGTGATCGAGTTTCCGCAGGGTGCCGCCCACGCATCGGCGTGGGAGCTGCGCGACGCCTTGGCGAGTCGTGGCGTGTTCGTCGAGCGCATCGAGCCCGGCGACGAGCTCGGCGGCGGCGCGCACGTGCTCGGCTACCAGCTAGAACCGCGCTCCTCTCCGCCGTGGACGTGGCTTCGGATCCTCCGGGCGTCGGCGATCGGGCCTGTGGTCGAGATCCGCCGACTCACGCTCTGACGTCGCTCGGCGTCCCGCAGCGCTGTTCGAGCCACGCGCGCGAATCCGCGCCGCTCGCGCGGGGTCACGCGAAAAACGGGAACCGTGCTCGGTTCAGGCGCGTTCGCGGCGCGCGACGGAACGCTGGAGTTGTGTGTCGCGTCCCCGCCGGCGGTGGAGCGCGGCGGTCAGCAGCATCGCGGCGAGCGCACCGCCTCCCGCGAGCGCCATGTCCTTCTGCGCGTCCCACTCGTCGCCCTGGCTGCCCACGTAGGCCGCTCCGGTCCCTTCGCCGAAGACGATTGCGCCCAGCCATTCGATCAGCTCGTACAGCGCCGACCACGACAAGGTCATTTGGATCGGCAGCACGTAGCTCGCAACTCCGCGCGCCGCGACGAGCCGCAGGAAGATTTCGCGCATCGGATACGCGAGCAAGAACCCGAACGCGAGGTGCACGAGACGGTCGTAGTTGTTGCGCTCCCAACCGAAGAGCGAGTTGAGCGTGCGGCCGGTCAACGCCTCCCACCACGCGTCGTAGGGCACCAGCGTGTACGTGTAGTGGGCGCCGATCAGGTGCAGCACCGAGAACGCGAAGATCAGCGTGAACGCCGTGTTCGAGAACGCGACTTGCTTCCGCGTCGTCCAGAGCAGCAGCATCCCGGCGAGGAACATGCCGTTCTCGAGCGCCCACGTGACACGATCGGGCGGCTCGATCGCGAGCAACGCGAAGAGCACCATTAGGATCGCGAGGAGCACCAGCGGGTAGCGCAACGCACGCCAACCTACTCCTTCGAGGCGTCCGATCCACGCGGACGGTGACTCGAGCGGTCCGAAGCTCGCCGCCGTCGTGCTCCCCGGAACCCGGGTGCAAGCGCGTCACGCTGACCGCTCCCTCGAGAAGTCAGCCGCGCACGACTCGGATCGCAGCTCCGTCGACGGCCCTCGACCGGACCGTTCCTATCGAAGCCGACCACGCGCAGTCCGTCGGTCAGATCGCAGCCCGCGTCGCCGCTCTCGACCCAACGCAGCACGGCGTCTGGTTCCTCGCCGAGCGGATCGTCGTGGTTCGGTGCGCCGGTGAAGCGCTCGTCGTTCGCAAGCACGAAGCGATCGCGCAAGGGCTCGACGAAGCCGCCGACCGGATCGACGAGCCTGTCGACGCTGCACCGCGCCGAACCCGGCGAGCCGAGGATCGCGATCGGTGCGAGCCGGGCGCGTGAGCGAAGTGCGGTCATGGTGGGCTCCCGGATGGGGACGGATCGGCGACTCCGACCGTCAGCAGCCCGTGCGAGCCCCGGCTCGTTCGGCGCCGACGGAGGACGTCCGCCGCCGCGCGCTCCGGGTGCCCGATCGATCGCGGCCTTCCCGTCGCGGCCGGCGACTCCCGCGGTGCTCGGCGAGCCCGCGACGCGGACTTCCACGTTGCTTTGGGCCGCCAGCCTGCGCACCGGCGCGTCGGAAGCGCCTTCTCGTTCGTTCGAGGCTCCGCGAGCTCTAGAATGCCGCGCCCTTTTTTCGACAGAGCCCCTCCCGAAACCCCCGTTCGCGCCGCTCGCTCCCGGGTCGTCGATCCGGCGCGTGCGCGGTTCGCGCGGCGCCCCGCGGAAGTCCCGAGCTCCTGGATCGTCCCATGGCGATTCCACGGCGACCGGGCCGACCCTTTTGGCGGACGGGTGCGGTCGTGGTTCGACGAGCGTCAAGGAGACCGAGTGAAGTTCGAAGAGATCAAGGAACGCGCCGCCAAGGCGAAGCAAGACGGCCAGGAGATCATCGTGGTCCTCGGCCTCGGATTCGTCGGCACGGCGGTCGTCGCCAACCTGGCGCGGACGATGGCCAAGGCGAAGCGCATGTTCTTCGTCGTCGGCCTCGATCGCGACGACGCGCCCGGTCGCGAGAAGGTCGCGCGGCTCGACGCGGGCCGCGCGCCGACGTACGCGAACGATCCGAGCCTCGAGACGGTGATCGGCGCCGCGGTGAAGGAGCCGCGCAACGCGATCGGCACGACCGATCCGCGCGTGATCTCGCTCGCCGACGTCGTGATCTCGTGCATCAACCTCGACCTCGTGCGCGAGCCGGGTCAGACCGAGGTGCTCGACTGCCCGACCGCCGGCTACGCCGTGGCGATGAAGATGGTCGGCGAGCACATGCAGCCGGGCACGCTCGTCACGGTCGAGAGCACGCTGCCGCTCGGTTGCTCCGATCGCGTGCTCTACCCCGCGCTCTGCGAAGGCCAGAAGAAGCGCGGCGTCGACGTCGTCGAGGATCCGCCGATGCTCGCGTACTGCTACGAGCGCGTGATGCCGGGCCCCGACTACCTCGACTCGGTCAACAACTTCTGGCGCGCGTTCGCCGGGATCGACAAGCGGAGCTCCGACCGCGCCGAGGCGTTCCTCGCGAAGTACGTCAACGTCGAGAAGTTCCCGCTCTGGCGGCACAAGACGATCCGCGCGGCGGAGATGGGCAAGTTGCTCGAGAACAGCTACCGCGCGACCAACATCGCCTTCATCGAGGAGTGGGCGATGATGGCCGAGCGCGTCGGCGTCGATCTCTTCGACGTCGTGCGCTCGATCCGGCTGCGCAAGGGCACGCACGACAACATGATGTTCCCCGGCCTCGGCGTCGGCGGTTACTGCCTGACCAAGGACGCGTTGCTCGCGGCTTTCGGTGCCCAGAAGCTGCTTGGCGTCGAAGCCGAGCTCCCGGTCTCGCGCCGCGCGATCCTGACCAACGAGAGGATGCCGCTGCGCGCCGTGGAGGCGATCGAGAAGCACTTCGAGGGCGGGCTCGCCGGCAAGCGCGCCGCGTTGATCGGCGTCACGTACCGTCCGGGCGTCGCCGACACGCGCAGCTCGCCGTCGGAGATCGTCGCGCGCGAGCTCGTGAAGCGCGGCGTCGAAGTGCGCGCGTACGATCCGTTGATCGAGCTCTGGGAGGAGTTCCCCGAGATCGCGATGTCCAAGGACGCCGCGAGCGCGCTGACCGGCGCCGACATCGTCGTGATCTGCCTGCCCGACGCGCACTACAAGAACTACCTGCCCGACCTCCTGAAGCAGAAGCTCGCGCGCGGCTCGATCGTCGTCGACGCGTGGAGTCTGATCACCGACGCGCTCGGCGCGCACTGCGCGGAGAACGGGATCAAGCTGGTCGTCTACGGGCGCGGCGACGTGCCCGCGATGAAGGCCTGAGGTCGCCATGGGCGCACGCATCCTGGTCACCGGCGCCGCGGGCGTGATCGGTTTCGAGCTCGCGCGTCAGATCGCCGAGCGCGGGGACGAGCTCGTCGCGATCGACTGCGGCAAGAAGGGCGGGCTCGAGGACCTCGACGCGCTCGCGGCGAAGCACACGAAGCGCGTCACCGTGCTGCACGATGACCTCGCGCTCGGTCGGCTCGACCTCGACGGACGGTTCGACGCGATCTTCCATCTCGCGGCGATCGTCGGCGTGAAGTACGTGACCGACCATCCGTACGAGACGATGGTCGTCAACATGCGCAGCACGCTCAACGTGCTCGACTTCGCGCTCCGGTCGAACTCCGGTCCGTTCTTCTTCGCGTCGTCGAGCGAGAACTACGCTTCCGGTGTCGACGCGGGTTTCGTCAAGGTGCCGACGCCCGAGGACGTGATCCTCTCGATCGACCGCATCGCGCTGCCGCGCTGGTCCTACGCGGCGAGCAAGTTGGCCGGCGAGAGCGCCGTGTTCGGCGCCGCGAGCGAACACGGGCTCCACCCGATCGTCGTGCGCTTCCACAACGTCTACGGGCCTCGCATGGGTCAGACGCACGTGATCCCCGAGATGCTCCAGCGCGTGCGCGAGCGCGTCGACCCGTTCCCGATCTACGGGGCGGACCAGACGCGCTCGTTCCTCTACGTCGAGGACGCCGGTCGCGCGTTGTTGACCGTGCTCGACGCGGCCCTCGCCGGCGCCTCGGGCCTCTTCAACATCGGCTCGCCGCACGAGAGGCGCATCGACGAGCTCGCGCGCACGATCTTCGACGTCACGGGCTTCCACCCGAAGCTCGACCTGCACCCCGCGCCTCCGGGATCGGTCGCGCGCCGGGCGCCGGATCTCGCCAAGCTCTCCGCCCTCGGATTCGCGCCGCGCTTCGGGCTCGAAGACGGGCTGCGAACGTGCTGGAAGCGCTGAACGGGTTCGTCGAGAGCAAGCGCTCGCCGTCGTCGTCACGGAAGGCTCTTCCCGACCGTCCGACCGAGGGGCGCGTTCTGGGACGCGCGGGGTCGCGTGCTAGCATGACTGCTCGGCTCGCGCTCGAAAGGCGCGCCGGATCCTATTCATGACTCACGCCCGCCAACGACTTCGTCGCGCTCTTTCGATCGCTCCGTTCGTGCTCGTCGCAGGATTCTTCCTGCCGGCGTGCGAGGACTACTTCGACCTCGTCAAGAACGAGATCGAGGACATCTTCCTCGGCGAGGACGACAGCGGGACGACCGCGTTCGAGCCGCACACGACCAAGCTCGCGACGCTGTCGAGCTCGGAGATCGTCGTCGCGAACCACCGCTTCGTCTACCTCGCCAACGAAGCGGCGTCGGGCAAGAACTTCAACGCGAAGAACGGCGACGCGTCGCTCACCGACAACTGCGCTGTCGTCGTCAACATGAAGACGCGCCGCGAGCTCCCGCTCAACGTCGACACGAAGCTCACCGAGTTCGTCGGACGGCACCTCTACCTCGCCGTCAGCGAGCGCGACGACTCCTGGGATTGGAACCAAGACGGCGACATCACGGACACGGTACTGCTGCACTACCCCGGCAACGGCGGCGGCAGCCCGTCCGCACCCGACGTCGAGTACCTCGACGACCTCGACGCCTCGGCGGCGACGCCGTTCCTGCTCGCGTCCGAACGGCTCTACTACGCCGCCGATCGCCTCCAACCGCTCGCGGGCGGCGAGACCAACCTCAAGTGGGTGGATCGCGACGCTCCGACGACGCCGACGCGCGTCCTACACAACGTCACGGCGAGTTCCGGCGGCGGCTGCCACGTCCGGCCGGCGGCGGTCGACGAAGAGCTCCTCTTCCTCGTGATCTCCGAGTTCGTCGAAGCCGTCGACCACAACAACGACGGCGACACCGACGATCCCGCGGTGCTCGCGTTGCTCGATTCGACCGACGTCGCGGCCGAGGTGCTCAGCACCGAGCTCTGCATGGAGAACGTGATCAGTCCGGTGCGCGCCCGCACGCTCGGCGCGGGCGACTGGCTCGTCGCGTTCCTGGTCAGCGAAGGCCAACAGGCCGATTTCCCGAACGGGCTCAACGACGCGGTCGGACTCGGGTTCCCCGCCGGTTGGGAGCCGACGAGCTGCGGCGGTTACGACGACACCGACACCGCCGACCAGGTGTTGCACTACTTGACCTTCGCCGCGTGGGCCGCCGATCCGCTCGCGAGCCCGGTCCAGAACACCGGACTGGCCGGCATCAATCGCGTGCTCGCCGTGCCGGGCTTCGTCGGCACGACGGTGCTCGAATCCGCCGACGGCTCCGACATGGGCCTCGGCGGCTGCGATGCGAACGGCGACGGCGACGTCAATGACGCGATCTTCCGTTGGACGAGCACGGCGACGCCGTTGCAGCCGTTCAACGATCCGAACGAGCTGATCGCGATGACGGTCGTCGGCGGGAACTCGGACGGCATCAGCGACCTCGACGATCGCTTCCTCTGCATCGTCGACGAGAACGCCGACAGCCGCAACCACGACAACGACTCGAACGTCGACAACCTGCTGCTCGCGTGGATGGATCCGACGCTCGGTGTCGACGCCGTCTGGAACTTCGACCGCGAGCCGAGCAAGGTCGGGATCCAGAGCTCGATCGTCACCTGGATGTCGGACCGTGAGAAGCGCGACCGCGTGCTCGTCGACATCGCCGAGCAGTCCTTCGGCAAGACGCAGAACAAGTCGTGGAAGGACAAGGATGTCCTCGACGAGGTCCCGGCGTTCGCGTACTTCCCGAACTCCGACCCCGACCGCTTCGTCTTCCCGCGCGGACCCGCGGCGCTTTCGGCGGGCAACGGCGGACTCGTCCAAGCCAAGAACAGCGTCTTCTTCCGGGTTTCGGAAGCCTCCGACTCGCGCGATTGGAACCGAGACAACATCGGGTCGTTCATGCTGGTGCGCACGACGTTGTCGCACCAAGGGCTCGACTACGTCAGCCCGTTGAACAACCTCGCGCAGCCCAGCGTCTTCACCGACGGCCGTTACGGCGCCGCGTTCCTCGTCCAGGAGCAGTTGGTCAACACCGACTACAACCACGACGGCGACAAGGCCGACTTCGTGATCCGGTGGATCCGGATCAACCCGTAGAGCTCACGATGGCGGGCAATTCGCCCTCGACGCGGTGGCCCGCGCCCTCGAGCGCGCGCCGCGCGTCGCCGAACTTGTCCGCGCTGACGAGCAACCAGTCGGTGTCGTAGGTCGAGATCACGAACACCGGCACGCGCGCTTCGGCGAGCGCTCCGCACAACGCCGCGAGCACGCCGATCGTCGTCATCGGCACGGTGCCGACGATGCCGAGCGCGATCTTGCCGCGCTCGTGCACGACGTCGTCCGGGACGTGCACCTCCGCGCAGACGATCGAGAGCTCGTCGGGCGTGCGCACGAAGTTGACGAATCGTCCTCGCGCCCAATCCGGCCAACCGGCGCCGTGCGCGAGCCGTGCGATCGCGAGCCGCTCGCCGTGAACGCGGAAGTGGAAGCTGGTGCTCATCGCGCGAGCTTAGCCCGCGCCGCCGCTCGCGACCCAGCTCGGCAGCGAATGCCGCTTCACCCACGCATCCGTCGCGGGATGGCGGAACGCGAGCGCCGAGGAATGCAGCAGGTAGCCGCCCTCGCCCGGCGGCGCGTCGCTCTTCGGCGTTCCGCCGGGGCCGAACAACGGGTCGCCGACGATCGGTGCGCCGGCCGCCGCGAGATGGATGCGGATCTGATCGGGACGGCCGGTGATCGGTTGCGCGTCGACGAGGCTCTGCACTCCCGAGCGAGCGAGCACGCGCACGCGGGTGAGCGACGGCTTGCCGCTCGCCGCGGCGACGTGGATTTCGAGCGGTCCGTGCGGGACGCGCGCGATCGGCTGGCGCGCGGCGAACGACGTCGGGAGCTCGCGGCCCTCGACCCACGCGAGGTAGGTCTTGCGCGGCACGAGCTCGCGGAACTGGCGCGCGAGCGACGAGCGTGCGAGCGAGCTCTTGCCGAACACGATCAAGCCCGACGTTCCGCGCCCGAGTCGATGCGCCGGCGCGGCATGCGCGCGCGATGGAGTGCTCGCGCGGACGTGCTCCAGCAGAGTGCGAGCGAGGAACGGGCCCGCGGGCAGCACCTGCAGGCCCGCGGGCTTCGAGACGACGAGCACGTGCTCGTCCTCGAACTCGATGGCGAACTCCGCGGGCGCGTCGGGCTCGTCCCACGGCGGGCGGTGGAACTCGAGCTCGTCGCCGGCGCACAGGCGAGCTTCGGCGGTCGTCGGCTTGCCGTTGACGAGCACGCGACCGAGCTCGATCGACGCGCGCCATGCGCCTTCGTTCGAATGGCGAAAGCGCGCGACGTGGTACGCGAGCACCTCGACTCCGTCGGCCTCGGGCCCGACCTGCGCTCGGTAGATCCAACCTCGATTCGCGGCGTCCATGCGCTCCGCACATCGTAGGCGACCCGCACGGCCCCGCGCCGCGGTCGAGCGCGCGAGCAACACCGAAATCCGTTCCAACTCGAACCGTCGCGATTCCGCCGCGACTCTCGATGGACACAGACGCGCCCCTCACGCACCGCGGAGAACGAGATGCTGTCCAAACTGCTGCCCACCAACGAACACCCGATCGAACGCCTGGTCCGGGTCGCCCTCGGCGCCGCGCTGCTCGCGATGGTGTTCGTCGGCCCCAAGACGCCGTGGGGCTGGATCGGCGTGGTTCCGCTGCTCACCGGATTGATCGGGAGCTGTCCGCTGTACACGCTGTTCGGATGGCGCACCTGCCCGCTGAAGGCGCAGTGAACGGCGACGTCGAGTTGCTCGCGGCTGCGGCGCGCGGCGATCGCGCCGCGTTCGAGCGATTCGTCGAGCGTCACGAGTTCGCGGTCTGGCGCGTGATCAAGACCCTGGAGGTCGACGTCGCGCGCGCCGAGGACGCGCTTCAGGAGACGTTTCTCGCCGCGTGGCGCTCGGCGGCGGGCTTCCGCGGTGACGAATCCGCGCGGGCGTGGCTGCTCTCGATCGCGCGACACGCGGTTTATCGGCAACATCGCAAGCGCTCCGGCGAGCCCGCGGAGATGGGCTCGCTCGTCGAGCTCGGAAGAACCGCAGGCCTCGGCTCGGAGCCGACCACCGACCCGATGAACACCTTCGAACAACGCGACGAGATCATGCGCGCCTTCGAGAGCCTCAGCGCCGAGGACCGCGAAGCGATCGTGCTGCGCGACGTCGCCGAGCTCTCCGCGGAGGAAGCCGCGCGCATCGCCGGCACCAGCGTGCCCGCGCACAAGAGCCGCTTGCACCGCGCGCGCCTGAAGTTCGCGGCGTTCGTCAGGGGGGTCGACCATGTTGCCTGATCGCGAAGTCGGCGGGATGCGCTGCAGTGAGGTGCTCACCGACCTTTCGAGCTACTTCGACGGCGAGCTCGACGCCGCGCGCCGCGCGCAGATCGAGTCGCACGTCACCGGGTGCGACGTGTGCGCACGCTTCGGTGGTCGTTTCGCCGAAGCGGTCAAGGCGCTGCAACGCGAGCTCAACTTGCGCGCGCCCGCCGACGCCGAGGTGTTGGCGCGCCTGCGCACGCGGCTGACTCGCGAGCTCTGAGCGCGTGTGAACGAATCGATCGCGCGATCCCGCGGGAGCGCGCGGTGGTTCGATCGACGCGGCGCGTGGCGCGCGGAGCGAGCTCTGCACGAGCGCCGTGGGCCGGCTTGCTCACGCTCGCCGCGCTCGCCGCGCTCCCCCCGGGCGCCGGCGACCGGTGTTCGTCGCTCCGCCGCATCTGGTAAACTCGCGCGCTGCGAGAATCGCGCGCATGAGCCACAAACGACCCGACGAGGCCGCCGCCGACGCATCCGTGAATCCGGCCTGGAGCTCCGAAACGCCCGCCGGCGTTCCCGTGAGCACGCCGAAGTCAGCGTCGGTGCCCGTGCGCACGCCGAAGCCGGCGTGGCTGAAGGTCCCGCTGCCCGGAGGCGAGGGCTACGCGAAGCTGAAGGCGCTGACCGAGTCGTTGAAGCTGAACACGGTCTGTCAGGAAGCGCGCTGCCCGAACGTCGGCGAGTGTTGGAAAGGCGAGCACGCGACGATGACGTTGATGGTGCTCGGCGACGAGTGCACGCGGCGTTGTCGCTTCTGCGCGGTGAAGACCGTCGATCGCGCGGCGCCGCCGGATCCCGACGAGCCGCTGCACGTCGGGCAGGCGGTCGCCGCGATGAAGCTCGCCTACGTGGTGATCACCAGCGTCGATCGCGACGACCTCGCCGACGGCGGCTCCGCGCACTACGCGGAGTGCATTCGCAGGGTGCGCGAGCTCGCCCCGCGGACGATCGTCGAGACGCTGATCCCGGACTACCAGGGCGACTCGCTCGCGACGTTGATGGCGGCGGGGCCCGACGTGCTCGGGCACAACGTCGAGGTCGTCGATCGACTCCAGCGCAGGATCCGCGATCCGCGCTGCTCGTTCGAACGCTCGCTGAAGACCTTGCGCGGCGCGAAACAGCTCGACGGCAAGGTCTTCACGAAGTCGTCGCTGATGCTCGGCGTCGGCGAGACGCACGAAGAGATCGTCGAGAGCCTCGAACGGCTGCGCGCGGCGGAAGTCGACTTCCTGACGCTCGGCCAGTATCTGCGTCCGACCGAGAACCACGCGCCGGTGCGCGAGTACGTGCATCCCGATCGCTTTCTCGCATACCAGAAGCTCGGCGAGCAACTCGGCTTCCGCTACGTCGCGTCCGGCCCGTTGGTGCGATCGAGCTACAAGGCGGGCGAGTTCTTCGCCGCCCGCCTCGTGCGCGAGCGTCGTGCGCAGTCGTAGCTCGCGAGCGCACAGCCCTTTCGCCGAGCGCGGCCGTCGCAACGGGCGCACCCGGCGCACCCGGCGCACCCGGCGCGGCCGACGCACCGGGCGCAGCGCGCGTGAGGGCAGCGGCCGCGCCGTTCGCGGCGAGCGCGCTCGGTGCGACGGGCTTGGGGACCCGCGAAGGAGCGATCCCTCGACGGGACCGTCCGGCCGATGCCTTCACACGAACTCAGCGGCCGACGAACTTGCGGTCGAGCGCGAAGCTGCCGCCGCCGCGCAACGCAAGCACCGCGGCGAGGCCGATCACCAGGAGGTGGTACTCGAAGCCCTCGCCTTGCTGCGCGCCGAACCAGTTCATGAAGAAGCCGTGCTGGGCGTGCACGGTGGTGATCGCGCCGAGCATCAGGCCGATGACTCCGAGAGCGACCGGGCGGGTGAGGAACCCGAACAGCAGGAAGATCGGCCCGAAGAACTCGAGCAGGATCAGTCCGGCGGCCAGCGGAGTCGGCACGCCGATCGTGTCGGTGAAGTAGCCCATCGTTCCGGCCCAGCCGTAGCCGCCGAACCACCCGAGCAGCTTCTGCGCGCCGTGCGGCCAGAGCACGACGGCGAGCGCGAGGCGCGCGACCGGCAGGCCGAGGTCGTCGTGGGTGGCGAAGACCTTCGAGAGCAGCGAGGTCGTCGGGCGGGTTGCTTGTCGTGTCAGTGCTTGACTAGTCATGTGTTGTACCGAAAGGGCGTGGATCGTTCGTTTCTTCGATCGCGCGGACGACGTGTCCGCGCGGCGGTCTTTAGGGATAGAGCGCCCGGAGCGCGTCGAGCATGCGGATCAGCTCTCGCAGCTCGGCGTCGCCGAACGCGCTGTCGGGCAGGTCGTCGAACTCGTCGACGATCGCGTCGAGGCGCGCGAGCAACGCGAGCCCGGAACGGCTGACTTTGCAGCGCACCTGCCGGCGGTCCTCGGCGGAGCGCTGGCGCTCGATCCAGCCCTTGAGCTCGAGCCGATCGAGCAACCGGGTGACGCCGGGCGTGCGCTCGATCATGCGCTCGGCGATCTCCAAGGTGGGCAGCCCTTCCGCGCCGGCGCCGCGCAGGATCCGCAGCACGTTGTACTGCTGGCGCGTGATGTCGCCGGCGGCGGCGAGCTCGCGATCGAGGCGCGACGCCAGCCGATCGCTGGTGACCATCACCGCGAGCAGCGCCTCCTGCGCGAGCGAGCGGAACGGCCGGGACTGCTTCAGTTCCTGAGCGACGCTGCGAACGGCCGGTGCGGCGGACTTGCGGCGGGAGCGAGCTTGGGCGGACATGCAGGGCAGTATCGGCGCGATTGCATGACTAGTCAACTATCGGCGTCGAAAAACCCCTCCGCTGCCGGATGGAGGAACTTTGGCCGTCGACAACAGGCGTTCGAACGCTGGCCGGTGACGTTCGAGCTCATGTCGGGGCGCTCGCGCGCGGAACGGAGGCGCGCGCGATCCGGGGTGCGGCGTGCGTCGAAAGTCCGAGCGGGAGCGAGCGCGGTCCGGCGACGCGCGGGCCCACGCGGTCGCGCGAGCCCAAGCGGCCACGCGAGGTCAGGCCGCGGCGCGAGGTCAGGCCGCGGCGCGAGCTCAGGCCGCGGCGCGGGCCCACGCGATCGCGCGAGGTGAACAGGCGGCGCGACGTCAGGCGGCGATACGCCGGCGCTGGCGCCGGCGGATTCCAGCGCAGGCCGCGGGGATCGTCAGCACGTTCCAGAGGCGGCTGCGCGGCTGGAGATCTCGGCCTGCGCCCGTATCGTGGAGCGATGCGTCTTTTCGCCGCGTGTCTCCTGCTCTGGGTCGCGAGCTGCGCCGCCGTCGGCGGGTCGTCCGCGCGCGAACGGGTCACCGAGCGCTCCGGCGCGCTCGGGCCGCGCGTGCTCGTCGTGATCGCGCACCCCGATGACGAGACCGCGTTCGCCGGCGCGCTCTACAAGCTGACGACGCACCTCGACGGCGTCTGCGACGTGCTCGTGATCACCAACGGCGAGGGCGGCTTCAAGTACGCGACGCTCGCCGAGCGGATCTACGGCGTCGAGCTCACCGACGAGCGCGTCGGCCGCGCCGAGCTGCCCGCGATCCGTCGGCGCGAGCTGATCGAAGGCGCGCGCGTGCTCGGCGTGCGGCGCATCGAGTTCCTCGCGGAGCAGGACCATCGCTACACGACCGACCTCGACGAGGTGCTCGGGTCCGACGCGCGCGTCTGGGATCTCGCGCGGATCCGCGCGGCGCTCGCTCGCACCCTCGCGGAGGAACCGTACGACTTCGTCTTCGCGCTGCGGCCGACCGCGGCGACGCACGCGCACCATCAAGCAGCGACGCGGCTGGCGCGCGATGCGGTGCTCGCCCGGCCCGCGGCGCGGCGACCGGCGCTGTTGATCGGCTCGGTGAGCTCGCCGAGCCAATCGAGCGCGTCGCCGAACGAACCCGACGGCGTCGAGCTGCCCGCGCCGACGTTCCACTTCGATCGCACGCAGAGCTTCGGATTCCAGTCGAAGCTCGACTACCGCGTCGTCGTCAACTGGGAGATCGCCGCGCACAAGTCGCAGGGCACGATGCAGCTCGCGATGAACCGCGGCGAGCGCGAGGACTTCGCGCTGTGGGGGACCGAGAGCGAAACGGACGTCGCCGCGGCGACCGAGCTCTTCCGGCGTCTCGCCGAACCGCAGTTCGAGTCGAGGACCTACGGCGCGTCCGCCGGCACCAACGCGGAAGCGAAGCGATGAACGCGGCGAGCGGTCGCCTGCGCTCGCTCGACGCGTTGCGCGGCTTCGACATGCTCTGGATCATCGGCGGCGGCGCGATCGTCGGTGCGTGGGCCGATTCGAACGACTGGGCGTGGCTGGACGGCGCGAAGGCGCAAACCGAGCACGTCGAGTGGCACGGCTTCCACCTCTGGGACCTGATCTTCCCGCTGTTCCTCTTCGTCGCCGGCGCGTCGCTGCCGCTTTCGTTCGCGAAGCGCCGCGAGCTCGGCGCGAGCGATCGCACGTTGGCGGTGCACGCGCTGCGCCGCGGGCTCGTGCTCGTGCTGCTCGGACTCGTCTACAACGGGCTCTTGAAGTTCGACTTCGCGACGCTGCGCTGCGCGAGCGTGCTCGGGCGGATCGGGCTCGCTTGGATGTGCGCGGCGTGGATCGTGCTCGGCACACGCACGGTGCGCGCGCGGCTCGCATGGGTGGGCGCGCTGCTCGTCGGGTACTGGCTCGCGCTGCGGTTCGTGCCGGTGCCCGGCTTCGGCGCGGGGAACCTCGAGCCCGGAGCGACGCTGACCGACTGGCTCGATCGAGAGTTCCTGCCGGGCCGGCTCCATCGCGAAGTACGCGATCCCGAGGGGCTGCTCGCGACGCTGCCGGCGATCGGCACCGCGTTGCTCGGCACGGTGGCGGGGGAGGAGCTTCGCGACGGTCGACGCTCGGGCGCGGCGCGCGTCGGTCGGCTCGCGCTGTGGGCGCTCGCGTGCTTCGGCCTCGGTTGGCTCTGGTCGCTCGACTTCCCGATCAACAAGAACCTGTGGACGAGCTCGTTCACGTTGTGGTGCGCGGGGTGGAGCTTCGCCCTGGTCGCGGGGTTCCATCTCGTGTTCGACGTCTGGCGCTCAGAACGCGGCGCGTTCTTCCTCGAAGTGATCGGCGCGAACGCGATCACGATCTACCTCCTGCAGGCGTTCGTCGACTTCGACGCGCTGGCGCGTTTCCTGCTCGACGGTCGCGGCGCGCTGAAACTCCATCCCGCGCTGGTCGCGAGCGGCGGACTCGCGCTGCGCTGGCTCTTGCTGTGGCTCTTGTACCGCGCGCGGATCTTCCTGCGCGTCTGATCAGGCCCGTCGCGTGTCGAGTCGGCGCGCGTCGAGTCGTCGCGTGACGACGACGAAGACGATCATCGCGACGAGCGCGACGGCTCCGACGCCCGCGAACGCGTACCAGATCCAGTGCGCGTGCTCGTACGCCGCCGGCATCGCGCCTCGACCCGCGAGCCACGCCGTGTGGGCCGCGTGCTCGGTTTCGGAGAGCGTCGATGGATCCGGGCAGTACTCCTGGAGCAGGTAGCCGCCGAACGGCAGGCCGATCAACCACGCGAAGAACGTGTTGAGGTGGGCATAGCCGAGGTAGAGCGCCTCGCGGCCGGCCGGCGCCTGCTTGGACGCGAACTCGAGGTACTTCGGGCTGATGAAGCACTCGGCGAAACCTTGGACGGCGATGCCGATCACCAACATCAGCGTGATCGGGTGCACCGCGATGCCGAGCAAGTCGACCGGGCCGCTGAAGAGGCTCGACGCCGACATCAACAGCGCCGAGCACGGGATCAGGATCATCGCGATCGTGATCGAGTTCTCCGGTTTCCACTTCGCGACGAGCTGCGTGACCCCGACGACGCAGAGCACGACGATCAGCGGATTGACGTTCGCGTACCACTCCGGCTTGTAGGCCTCGCCCGCCATGCGCAGCACGTAGTCGGGCATCGAGCCGTAGAGCTGGCCCTGCACCGCCCAAAAGCCCGCGGTGATGAGGATCAACGCTGTGAAGCGCACGTTGCGCACGACGGTCGCCATGCCGGCGAGCGTCTCTTGCAAGCTGCGCGGTCGCGCGACGGCCTGTTCCTGCGGTCGGAAGAACAGTGCGATCAACACGAGCGCAACGAACGACGCCGCCGCCGAGAAGTACGGCACGTTCGCGACGCCGAGCTCGATCCGAATCGGCGCGACGATCGTCTTGCCGGTGAACGAGCCGATGTTCACCACCATGTAGAAGATGCTGAACGCCCGGGCGCGATTCGTGTCGTCGGAACACTGCGTCGCGGTGCCGGTGATCGCCGGCTTGATGAAAGCGCCGCCGACGACGATCAGGAACAACGAGCCAAGAACCGGCGCGAGCGTGCTCACGAGCGCCAGCGCCCCGTACCCGACCGTCAGCAGCCCGAACGCGAGCATCAACGCCTTGCGAAAGCCGACGCGGTCGGTAATCGCCCCGGTGAAGAACGAGAGCAGGTATACGAGCGCGCCGAACACGCCCGCGACCAGCCCTGCCTGCACGTCGTCGAGGCCGACGACGCGAATCAGATATGTGCGCAGCGCGATGAACGTGCCGTAGTACGCCGCCCGCTCGCAGAGCTCCGAGCCGTTGGCGACCCAGAACGCGCGCGGGAACCTCCAGGTGCTCGTGGTGTCGGCCATGGAGCGCGAGTCGAGCACCCGAGCTCGCGGAGCGCCAGCGCGAACCCGCGTGCGACGCGTTCCGAACGTCGCCCGCTCGGCGAACCGCCGCCGTCAGCGCGTCTTGAACGGCACCTTGTCCGCGGGGAACTTCGCGAGCAGCTCGTCGGCGCGTCGGATCAGCGTGTCGACACCGGCCGCGAGGTCCTTCGCTTCGAACGCGACGAGCTCGTGCGGGATCACGCCGATGCCCTCGATGCCGCGACCGCCGTTGAAGCGGTGCTTGTTGGAGCGGACGGAGACGTAGAGCCCGAACAGCCCGGACGGCAGCTCGATCGTCGTCTTCTGCGACGACATGCCGGCGGTCGGGCTCTCGCCGAGCATGTACGCGCGTCCGTCTTCCTTGAAGACGCCCGACGCGGTCTCGCCGGCGCTCAGCACCGTGCCGTCGACGAGGACGACGAGCTTCCCACCGTACGGGTGCGGACCGCGGCTCTCGTAGGTGACGTCGCCGACGAGCTTCTCGCCCGCGGGCACGAACCGTCCCATGAAGTCCTCGTGGTCGAAACCGCCGCCCGAGTTGGCGCGGAAGTCGAGCACCATGCCCGGCGCCGCGCCGACCGCGGCGAGCGCGACGTCGATTTGCGCCGGCAGGTCGTCGGGCGAGCGACGCACGTGCACGTAGGCGTTGCCGGACTTCAGCAGGCCGAACGTGATGTCGCCCTTGGTCTCGAGGTTCGGCGGGAACACCGCGGGTCCCCAGCGGCCGGGCTTGCCCTGCACGTAGGTCAACGTGCACTTCTTCTTCTTGCCGTCGAGCTTCTCGAGCTCGAGCTCCAACCGCGTGCCCTTGGGGAACGCGAGTCCGCGGTGGCACGTCCAGAAGAACGCCTGGTGATCGGTCGAGAACGAATAGCGATCGCGGAACGCCGCGATCCGCGCGTCGAGCCATTTGTCCACCGGTTTGCCGTCGACCTTGACGACTTGCATGCCCGGTTGGAGCCCGAGCTCGGCGGCTTCGTTCCAAACCGACTTCAGGAGGATCTTCTTGCCGCTACGGCACCAGAAGATGCCCGCGCCGGTCGGCTCGGGCTCGTCAGGCCACTTGACGTCCTTCGTCTTCTCGGTCGCGGTCACCGTCGCGTGGCCGTCCTCCAGTCGCGCGAGCAGCCGCGTCAAGAGCACCAAGTGCTCCCGATCCGTCTTGATCGACTTGGCCGACGCACCGAACTCCTTGCGGACCGCCTTCCAGTCGATCGACTTCGTCGCGAAGAAGGAGCCGCACTGCTTCTCGAGCTCGTCGAGCGCGAACGCGACGTCGCGTTCGTAAGGCGACTGTGCACGCGCGGTCGGCGCGGCGAACGCCAGTGCAAGCGGCAGCGAGAGCAACATCAGCCGGTACATCGCCCGTCGAGCGTAGCGAGGTCACGCGAACGCGCCAGAGCGGAAGCGCACGTCGAGTGCGCGCGCACGTCATGTCGGCGCGGACATCGAAGTGGAACGAATTGCCGCGCGCGTCGCTTGCTCGCGCGAGCGCGCTCGTCGCGTGACGCGGCCGATACGTACACGGCGCGTTCAAAGACATCGCATTTCGTCGGAGTCGAGCGCGCGTCCGGTAGGCTTCCGCACGAAGGCGGATACAAGCAGCGCTCGCGCGCACGATCGCCATCGAAAATGTCCGCCCTCGATCCAAGCACTCCGCGCGTGTTCGTGACCGCTCCGCATCCGCTCGCGCCTCGCGCACTCCGGCTCCGCTTCGCCGTCCTCGCGGTGGCTTGCCTCTACTCGGTCGCCCTCGCGTTCGACGACGACGTGGTCGGCCACGGCGCGCTGCCCGAGCCCGAGGCCGTCGGCTTCTACGAGCGCGCGACCGGTCGGTTCCACGCCGACCTTCGCTCGGTCGACGAAACGCTGCCGACGTTTTGCACCTTCGCGCGCGGCCGCAACGTCGACCTCGATTGGGAGCGCTCGCGCCGCTTCGGCCGCCGCGGTCCGATCGCGAGCCTGCACGTCGCGTCGTCCGACGGACCCGCGCGACGCGCCGCCGTCGTCGCGAACGCGTTCGCGCCGGGCGCGGAGGGACTCGCCGTTGCCGAGTACGAGTGGCTGAACGTCGACGCGGCGCCGCAAGGCTCGCTCGGCTCGACATGGGACGCTTCGCGCGCCGGCTGCCACTGGTTCGGCGGCTATCCGACCAACCCGTTCGCGGCGATGTGGATGCGCGCCGACGAACTCGCGGCCGATCAAAGCGACGCGCGCGGCAACTGAGTCCGTAGGCTCCTCGCGGACGAGCGCGGGGAAGTGTCGGCGAGTTCCGGCGGCAACGTCCCCGGCGGCGCGCCGCGCAACGGCGTCCAACGGTGCCACGCGCGCCACGGCGCCGGGAGGTCGGAGTGCTCGGCCTGCGCGATCGCGCAGCGCAGCGCGTCCTCGACGCACGGATCCTGGTTCGAGTGCGTGAGCTTGGAAAGCCGCGCGAAGAGTTCGCGCGGATCACGACCGATCAGGTCGTCGTTCCGCCGGAACCCGAGCAGCACCAAGTCGCGCGCGGTCTCGAGGCCGATCGAACCGAGCTGCTGGAACGCAGCGAGCGCGACGAGCTCGGCGCAGCGCGCGAGCTCGATCGAGCCGCCGGTGAGCGCGACGAGCTCCTCGGCGGACAGCGCGGCGAGCTCGGCGACGCGCACCTTCGCGCGTGCGAACGCTCGGCGTTCGGCGGCGCTCAGCGCGAGCTTGGGCGGCTTGACGGCGCGCGGCGCGGGCTTCGAAGTCGCCGGTTCGGCCTGCATGGGGGCTTCGCGCGCCAGGCGCGCCAGGTAGTCCTCGAACGTGCGCCCGGGCTCGTCCTCGAAGCGCCGCGCGAGCGCCGTCGTCACGCCGATGCGGTCGAGGCGGAAGCTGCGGAAGTCGCGGCGCAGCTCGCACCACGCCGTCAGCGTCCAGGTGCGGCCCCAGAACGACAGCGCGAGCGGCCGCACGTCGCGCCGGCTCGCCCGCGAGTGCTCGTCGCTGTACTCGAGCCGCAGCACGCGTTGCTCGTCGAGCGCGCCGCGAATCGTCGTCATCGCCGCGAGCGATTCCTTCGGCACGAAGAAGCCCGGCGCGTACAGGCGATTCTTCGCGCTTTGCGCGGCGAGCTTGGCCGGCAGCACGTGCTCGACCTTCGCGAGCGCGCTCCTCGCGGCGCGCGCCAGCCGTTCGTCCGACCAGCTCTCGACCATGCGCGCGCCGAGCACCAGCGCTTGGACTTCTTCGCGGTCGAACATCAGCGGCGGCAGGTCGAACGAGGCCGGCAGCGCGTAACCGACGCCGGCCTCGCCTTGGATCGGCACGCCGGAGAGCACGAGGTCTTGCACGTCGCGATAGATCGTGCGCTGGGAGACCCCGAGCTCGTGCGCGAGCGACGCCGCGGTAACCGCGCGCTCGCGCCGAAGGTACTGAACGATCTGGAACAGTCGGTCGGCGCGGCGCACGGAACTCCTCCTACCGGATGCAGGCCTGGAACTCCACCGCGGCCGGGATCGGATGCGACACGAAGAGCACGATCCCGTTGGGATCGAGCGCCACGAAGCCGCGCGAGCCCCACGGTTGGTCCTTGGGCTCCGCGACGATCGGGACGCCGAGCGCGCGCAGGCGCTCGCACTCGCGATCCGCGTCGTCGACTTCGATCGAGAAGCTCGCGCCGCGGCCGTCGAACGCGTCGGGCCATTCCGCGTCGGGGCGCATGAACGCGATTTCGGGCGCGCCTTTCGCTCCGGCGCGCAGTCCGAGGTAGTGGTCGTGGTCGAACGAGACTTGGAAGCCGAGCTTGCCCACCCAGAACTCGCGCGCCTCGCGGATGCGGTCGGTGGTGAAGATCGGGACGATGGTTTGGACGTTCATGCGGTGCTTTCCGCTCCGAGCACCCTTGCCCGAGAGCTCCACGCATCGTCCAGACCGCTCCTGACAGCGTCCTGTCAGCAGCTTCGCGCGAAGTTCGCGAAACCGCGCGCGCCTCACCGCCTCCGGCTGGTGATCACGCGCGCTCCGCGTTGGTACGTGAAGTACGCCCAGGCCCATTCGAGGAGCTCGACCAGGCGATTGCGGAAGCCGATCGGGAAGTAGATGTGGATGAACAGCCACGCGATCCAGGCCGGCCGCTGAGCTCGGGTCGGCCGAGCTTCGCGACCGCAGCCGAGCGCCCGATCGTCGCGAGCGTGCCGCGGTCGGTGTAGACGAACGTCGAGCTCGCGCGCCCGGCGAGGCGCGCGCGGATGCAGCGCGCGGCGTGTCGCCCCATCTGCATCGCCACCGGACTCACGCCGGGCAACGGCGCTCCGCCCTGATGGAGGAACGCGGCCATGTCGCCGAGCGCAAAGACCTCCGGAAGACCGGGCAGCGAGAGGTCTGGCTCGACCAGCACTCGTCCGGCGCGGTCGAGCGGCACGCCGAGCGATCCTTCCAGGAGTAGAAGCTCAGCGCTGGGCGGCGGACTTCCAGCCTGGGAACAGCTCGTCGAGGTTGCGCTTCTCGACGACAGGCTGATTGGACGCGTCGCGTTCCGCGAGCGTGAACGTGCACCGATTCATCACGACTCCGTCGGGCGGACGTGCGAAGAAGCTCGCGGGCTCGAGCGTGCTCGGAAAGCTGCAACTCTCGAACACGAGTGTCGCGCGGTCACGCAATTGCTGACTCGGGACCGCGAGGTTCGCGAGCACGCAGTTCTCGAAGCGCGCGAGCAGGGCCGGCGTGCGCACGTCGAAGAGCGCGCCATAGTTCGGGTGCCGTCCGTAACCGACCTCGATGCGCGAGTCGCGCACCAGCCACGCGCTGCCCTCCGTGTCGAACGCGGACGAGCCGCCGGCGCCAGTGTCGAAGCCGACGATGCGCACGCGCTCGAGCACGACGGTCGCCGGCTTGGTGCGCAGGTCGACGACGTTGCCGGCGAAGATCGTCGCGTCGCTGATTTCGAGGCGCTCGAGCACGTCGCGCGTGCCCAGCGTCTCCCAAACGAGCAGAGTGCGATCCATCCCCGCGCCGCGGAGCGCGAGACAACGCGGGAACTTCTTGCCGCCGCCGACGTTCGACAGCGCGACGCGATGGACGCCCGCGCCCCAACGCAACTCGGCGCCGTCCGGCACGGGCGTGTCGCGGTTCGCGGCGACCGTCGCACCATCGAGGACCTCGCCGCTGACGCTGCTCTTGCAGTCGAAGAGCTCCGCGAAGCGTTTGCCGTCGCCGACGAGCTCGACGAACGGTCCGACTTCGTCACGATCCATACACTCGAGCAGCGTGAACGCATCGGCGGTGGCGAGCGCGTTCGCGAGCGCTTCCACCTGCGTCGCGCTCTCCGCGAGGCGCGTGCCGATCGCGTCGGGCAGCGCGAGCACCGCGGTGCGGAACTCCTGCCAGCCGGCGTCGAGCGTCGCCGGAGGAATCGGCTGCGAGCGCAGCCTGTTCCACGCCGCCGAGATGCCGTCGCGCGCGTAGCGTTCGAGCTCGGGCGAGAAACGCGGGTCGACGCTCGCGTTGGTCGACGGGTCGCGCGCCGTCGGAGCATCGGCGGTCGCGCGTCGTGCTTCCGTCGTCGCGGTGACCAGCTCGGCCTGCGGTGGCGTGCGCGGAACGGCGACTCCGTCCAAGCCCGCCGGGCGCTCCTCCGGCGAGATCGCCGGCGCCGAACGAAGCCCGAAGAACGCCGCGGCGGCTCCGAAGCCGACGGCGAGTCCGACCACGAGTGCGAGCGGCGATCTCATGCGCACAGGCTGCCGCGCCGCGCCGCGCGTGTCGAGCGCGTGCGCCGTGCCGAGCGGACGGCGCGCGTCGAGCACCGAGCCTCGGCCCGCGCCATCAGCGCTTCGGCAACGCGACCGGCGCGGCGAGTTCCTCGCCCGGGTTGACGAAGCGCTCCTGCTCGAACGCGTACTGGCGGTCGTGCAGCTCCTTGTAGCGGCCGGCGAGCGCGAGCAGCTCGGCGTGCGTGCCGCGTTCGACGATCTTGCCGTGTTCGAGCACCAGGATCTGGTCGGCGGAGCGGATCGTCGAGAGCCTGTGCGCGATCACGAACGTCGTGCGGCTGCGGCGCAGATTCTGGAGCGCATCTTGGATCTTGAACTCGCTCTCGGAGTCGAGGCTCGATGTCGCTTCGTCGAGGATCAGCACCCTCGGCCGCGCGAGCAACGCCCGCGCGATCGCGACGCGTTGGCGTTGACCGCCCGACAGCTTGATGCCGCGCTCGCCGACGACCGTGTCGTAGCCCTTCTCGAACTGCGCGACGAAGTCGTCGCAGTGCGCGAGGCGACACGCGTCCTCGATCTCCGCGCGCGGCGCGTCCGGACGCGAGAACGCGACGTTTTCCGCGATCGTGCCGTCGAACAGGAAGTTGTCCTGCAACACGACGCCGAGGTGCGCGCGGAAGTCGGCGAGCTTGAGGCTCGCGAGATCCTCGCCGTCGACCGTGATCCGGCCGGACTTCGGGCGGTTGAACGCCATCACCAGGCTGACCAGCGTGCTCTTGCCGGAGCCGCTCGAGCCGACCAGCGCCGTCGTCGAGCCCGCGGGCGCCGTCAGTGAGACGTGTTCGAGCACCGGCTTGCCTTCGTCGTACTCGAACGACACGTCCTCGAACGTGAAGTCGCCTTTCAGATCGGGGCACGCGGCGCGTTCGGCGTCGTGCTCGTCCTCGCGAGCGACGCGCCGGATCTCGCGCAGGCGATCGAGGCCGGCGAAGGCCTCGCTGATCTGGGTGCTGATCGACGCGATCTGCACCAGCGGCCCAACGACGAGCCCGATGAACACCAGGTACATCACGAAATCGCCGAGCGACATCTCGCCGGCGAGGATCGCGCGGCCGCCGACCAGGGTCAGGATCACGCCGACGACGCCGACGATCGCCGTCGACACCGAGGTCGTCAGCGACACGCCCATCATCGAGTGCCGGATGTTGTCGAAGAGCTTGTCGACGCCCGTCGAGAAGACGCGTTCCTCGTGCTCCTCCGCGACGTACGCCTTGACCACGCGCACGCCGCCGAGCGTCTGTGTCAGCCGACCGCTGATGTCCGCCTGGATCTTGCCGCGCTCGCGGAACAGCGGCCGCAGCGTCTTGAAGGCCCGCGTCATCGCGAGCCCGAAGGCCGACAGCACGACCAGGATGATCAGCGTCAGCTTCCAATTCAGATAGAAGAGCACGCCGACGCCGAGCACCGCCGACAACACGCCGCCGACGAGCTGCACGATGCCCGTGCCGACGAGGTTTCGGATGCCCTCGGCGTCGTTCATGATCCGCGAAATCAGCACGCCGGTCTGCGTCGAGTCGAAGTAGCGCACCGGCAAGCGACCGATGTGCGCTTGCACCGTCTTGCGCATGTCGTTGATCGCGCGCTGAGCCGCGACCCCGAGCACTTGGCTGAGCCCGTACCCGGTGAGCGCCTGCACCAGCGTCGCGATGCCGCCCGCGATCGCGATCGGCCACAGCAGCTCGGCCTTGCCCTTGCCGACGACGTCGTCGATCAGGAGCTTCGAGGTCGCTGGCAACACCAGGCCCGCGAGCCGGCTGATCAACATCAGCCAGAACCCGATCATCAGGCGGTGCTTGTGCGCGACGACGAGCTCGCGCGTCTCGCGCCACGCGTCCGAGAGCTTCGGTTTCTTCTTCTCGTCGGCCATCAGACGCGCAGCCAGTCGGGTTGCCAGTCCGTGACGCGCCGCTTGACGTCGTCCGGTCGCTCGAAATTGCCCGCGAGCACGTCGTCGAAGAGGCCGGCGAGCTCCGCGTCGCTCGCGAATCGCAGCGCGACGAGCCACGGCACGCCGACGCGTTCGATGTCCGCTCGCCGCGACGCGCCGAGCACGCGCTCGAGCCGCAGGCGCATCTCGAGCCGGATCACGCGATCCTGCACGACCTGCGCGCGGCGGCGGCTCGCGTACCACGTCACGATCAACGCGATCGGCACGAGCACCTCGAAGCCGTTCCAGAAATCCGGCGCCGCTTTCACCAGCCAGACGCGCCGGCCGAGCTCGACCGCGAGCACCAGCCCGGCGAGCACGTAGCCGGCGCCCGGCCAAGCTCGGTGATTCCCGAAGGACTGCGGACGCGCGGAAACGGTGCTCATGCGGGGCTGCTTTCTCGTGGGGGCGTCGAGCGTGGACCCGAGCGAGCTCCTCTTCAAGGCCGGAAGCCCGTCCGCGGCCGTTCGGCGAGCCTCGGCGGCGTGCGCTTGGGCCTCGTTCGATCGCGCGCTCGACGCTAACATCTCTCGACTCTCAAACCCCCGCGACGGCGCCGTCAAAGCCCGGTTCGGGAGGAGCCCCCAACATGACCTCCCAGCAACTGCTTTCGGTGATCGAGCCCGACGGCTCGACCAACGGCCACGAGTCCGGGCTCTCGAAGGACGAGCTCCTCCACTGCTACCGCACGATGCTGCGGGTGCGAGCCTTCGACGACACGTGCATGAAGCTCCAGCGGTCCGGGCGCATCGGCTTCTCGATCCCGAACAAGGGCGTGGAAGCGTGTCAGGTCGGCGCCGCGAGCGCGCTCCAGAAGTCCGACTGGGTCTTCCCGAGCTACCGCGACTTCGGGATGGCTCTTTATCACGGCATCACGCCGCTGAACATGATGCACAACATGTTCGGCAACGCGATGGACAGCGCCCGCGGCCGCCAGATGCCGGTGCACTTCAGTTTCGTCGAGCCGATCCACTTCGTGTCGATCAGCTCGCCGATCGGCACGCACCTGCCGCAGGCGGTCGGCGTCGCGTACGCGATGAAGTTGCGCGGCGAAAAGCACGCAGTTCTCGTGAGCTTCGGCGACGGCGGCACTTCGAGCCTCGGCTTCCACTCCGGCCTGAATTTCGCCGCCGTGTGGAAGGCGCCGGTGGTGTTCCTCTGCCAGAACAACGGCTGGGCGATCTCCTGCCCGTCGTCGGAGCAGACCGCGAGCGAGAGCTACGCGATCAAGGCGAAGGCGTACGGCATGCCCGGCGTCCGCGTCGACGGCAACGACCTGCTCGCGATGCGCAAGGCGATGCTCGATGCGCTCGACCACGCGCGCGCCGGCCGCGGACCGACCTTGATCGAGGCGGTGACGTATCGCATGGGCGGCCACTCGACGTCCGACGATCCGACCCGCTACGTGCCGAAGCACGAAGTCGAGGAATGGACGAAGAAGGACCCGGTGGCGCGTTTCGAGCGCTTCCTCGCGACCCGCAAGCTCTGGACGAAGGAGCTCGGCGAGAAGCTCTACGCCGAAGCGATGGAGGAGATCGGCGCCGCGGCCAAGCTCGCCGAAGCGACCGCGCCGCCTCCGCTCGAGACGATCTTCAGCGACGTCTACGCGACCGTTCCGCAGCACATCCGCAAGCAAGGCGAGGCTTCGTTCGAGCTCGCGCGCCGCAAGGGCGACGCGTTCGCAGGCGACGGCAAGTTCCCGCTCTGATCCCACCCGAGTTCACGAAGAGACACGACATGGCAACGCTCACTCTCGTCCAAGCGGTGAACGACGCGCTCAAGACCGCGATGCGCGACGACCCGTCGGTGGTGGTGCTCGGCGAGGACGTCGGCCCGAAGGGCGGCGTGTTCCTGGCGACCGAAGGGTTGACCAAGGAGTTCGGCAAGGGGCGCTGCTTCGACACGCCGCTCTCCGAGGACGGCATCATCGGCACCGGCATCGGGATGGCGCTCAACGGCTTGAAGCCCGTGTGCGAGATCCAGTTCCAAGACTTCATCTTCCCGGCGTTCGACCAGATCGTCAGCGAAGCAGCGAAGTTCCGGTACCGCTCCGGCGGCCAGTACACGTGCCCGATGGTGATCCGCACGCCGTACGGCGGCGGCATCCGCGGCGGGCTCTACCACTCGCAGTCCGGCGAGGCGTACTTCTGTCACACGCCGGGCTTGAAGGTCGTGATCCCGTCGACGCCGCACGACGCGAAGGGACTGTTGCTCGCCTCGATCGACGATCCCGATCCGGTGATCTTCCTCGAGCCGAAGGCGCTGTACCGCCAAGTGAAGGGCGAAGTGCCCGAAGGCACGTACACCGTGCCGCTGTCGACGCTGCGCACCGTGCGCGAAGGCAAGGGCGTCACCGTCTTCTGCTACGGCGCGATGGTGCCCGTCTGCATGAAGGCCGCCGAGCAAGCCGCGGAGAAGGGCATCGAGTGCTTGGTGATCGACCTGCGCACGCTGCTGCCGCTCGACGAAGAGGGCGTGCTCGAAGCGGCCAAGCAAACCGGCCGCGTCGTCGTCGTCCACGAGGCCCCGCGCTTCTGCGGCTTCGGCGGCGAGATCAGCGCTCTGATCGCCGAGAACGCGATCGAGTACATGGAAGCGCCGATCGCGCGCGTCACCGGCTTCGACACGCCTTTCCCGAACACGCTCGAGCACCACTACATGCCCGATGCGCGTCGCGTGCTCGATGCGATCGAGCACGTCCACGGCTACTAACCCGACTCTCTCCAAAGCTATGGCCCTGCAATTCAAGCTGCCCGACATCGGCGAAGGCGTCGCCGAGGGCGAGATCGTCAAGTGGCTGGTCAAGGAAGGCGACGTCGTCGCCGAGCACCAAGCGGTCGTCGAGGTGATGACCGACAAGGCGACCGTCGAGATCCCGTCGCCCGCCGCCGGCAAGATCCTGAAGCGGCTCGCGAAGGACGGCGACGTCGTCCCGGTCGGCTCGGTGATCTTCGAGCTCGAAACTTCGGGCCCGGCGCCCGCGCAGAAGAGCCACGGGCACGCCGCGCCGGCTCCCGCGCCTGCAGCTCGACCGGCGACCGCGAAGCCCTCGTCCGCTCCCGCCGTAGCGCCGGCCGCCGCGCCGGCACGCGCCGCGGCGCACGCTCCGGCGCCCGCGATGCCCGCGAGCGGCGGCGGACGCCTCGAATTCAAGCTGCCCGACATCGGCGAAGGCGTCGCGGAAGGCGAGATCGTCAAGTGGCTCGTCAAGCTCGGCGACACGGTCGCCGAGCACCAAGCGATCGTCGAAGTGATGACCGACAAAGCGACCGTCGAAATCCCGGCGCCCGCGCCGGGCAAGGTCGTTGCGCTCGGCGCGCAGGCCGGCGAGGTCGTCGCGGTCGGCACGGTGATCTTCGTGCTCGAAACCGCGGGCGCGACGAGTGTGAAGGGCGTTCACGCGCCGGCGCATGCTCCGGCCGCGGCCTCGGCAGTCGCCGCTCCGGCGCGCGAGCTCGTTACCGCCGGCGCTCCCGCTGCCGGCGCGGGCGCGGAGAGCAGCGCGACCAGCGACAAAGTGCTCGCCGTCCCGAGCGCGCGTCGACTCGCGCGCGAGATCGGCGTCGACCTCGGTCGCGTGCGCGGCTCGGGCCGAAACGGCGTCGTGCGTCGCGCGGACGTCGAGACGTTCGCGCGCTCGGCGGCGCCTGCTTCATCGCCCGTCCCGAGCGCGCCGAGCGCTCCGGGGCGCACCGCTGCGGTCGCGCAACCGGCGGGTGTCGCTCCGGCGAAGCCCGCCGCCGCGCCGGTGAGCTTCGCCGCTGGCGAGCGCGAGACGCGCATCCCGTTCCGCGGTGTGCGCCGCAAGATCGCCGAGGCGATGGTGCGCTCCAAGTTCACCGCGCCGCACTTCACGGTCGTCGAGGAAGTCGACGTCACCGAGCTCGTCAAGCTCCGCGAAACCGCGAAGGGCGTCGGCGCCGAGCAAGGCGTCAAGGTCACCTTCATGCCGTTCATCATGAAGGCGGTCGCGCTCGGGCTCGCGAAGCACCCGATGCTCAACGCGCACCTCGACGAGGCCGCGCAGGAGCTCGTGCGCTACGGGTACGTCAACCTCGGCATCGCGATGGACACTGACAACGGCCTGATCGTGCCGGTGGTCAAGGACGTGCAGGGCAAGGGCATCCTGCAGCTCGCGGCGGAGCTGAACGAGCTCGCCGAACGCACGCGCGCCGGCAAGGTCAAGCCGGACGAGCTGAAGGGCTCGACCTTCTCGATCACCAACGCGGGCAACATCGGCGGCATCCTCGCGACGCCGATCATCAACTTCCCCGACGTCGCGATCCTCGGCGTGCACCGCATCATGAAGCGCCCGGGCGTCGTCGAGACGCCGCAAGGCGACAAGATCGAAGTGCGCCAGTACATGAACTTCTCCTGCTCCGTCGACCACCGCCTGGCCGACGGCGCGGACGGCGCGCGCTTCCTCGTCTACCTGAAGAAGCTGCTCGAGAACCCGGGCCTGCTCGCGCTGTAGCCGCGGAGCGTCGCGATGGGTTTTTGGCGGAGGCTGTTCGGCGTCGGCGACGACCCGGCCGCACCTCCGCCGCCGGAGATCTCCGCGGCACAGCGCGAGCCCGCGGATTTCGTCGACCTCACGTTCGCGCTCGAGCGCGAACAGAACCCGCGCAAGTTCGTCGCGCGCGGAAGACATCGAGGCCGTTCCGTGGCGTTCGCGTTCTCCCTCGGCGCGTAGTGGTCGCCTCGCGAGCTGGAGTTCGGCACGCTGCACTCCGGGTCTGCCGTGCTCTCGAGCGTCGGTGCGCAGAGCGATGCGTTCGTCGCCGCGCTGGCCGAGCACTTCGGCCTAGCGCCCCCTGACGCGCCGATGCTCGCTTCGATCCCAGTGGATGCGCTCGCTCTCGCAGACGATCCCGATCGAATCGTCACTCAGCCGGTGCGCTTCAAGCTCTTCTTCCAACCGAACGGTTCCGAGGAGGGGTACGCCGAGGTCTTCCTGAACGTCGACGCGCCGGCGAAGCGCGTCGAGTTCAACGAGAAGGACACTGGATACCGCGAGCCGCTCCTGCGTGCACTCACCTCGCGGCCTACTCCCGTCGAGCCACACGTTTCGTGATCGCTGCTGTCGATTGCGCAGCTCCGACGCCGGCGCCGCTTGGCGCACCGAGCGACGGCGCGAGATGAAGCGCGGTCTCACCGACCGCGCACACGGCTTCGCCGAACCGAACGGGCGCCTGAAGCACCTGGGCTCGCTCGCGTTCTGATCCAGCGCGATTCGCGCGTCGATCGTCCACCGCGCGGACCTCGGACTAGTCAGGCCGGCGCCCAGCGCGCGACCTCAGTTCACTTCTGTCCATCCGAGAGGAACAGCGTGCGCGTCTCGCGCTCGATTGCGACCATGAAGTTGCCCTTGGGCTCCGTCGCGTAGATCCAGACCGAGTACTGCTCGTCGGAGAGCGGAGTGAACCACGCGGGCTCGGTGCCGACCGTGTTCGACAACGCCGCCGCGGCTTCCGCGCCTTGGAGTTCGACGAGTTCGTTCAGCTCGAAGAGGCGCCGCTCGAAGTCCGCGTTCGGAGCGATCTGGAGGAACCAGCCTGCTTCGTAGGTCCAGTGCGGCGCCCGCCAGTACTTCGAATGAACCAACACGACACCGGGCGGTTGCTCGAAGCCGAAGACGCGCGACCAATTCTCCGCGTCGTCTTCCCAGGTCCCGCTCGCGACGTACCCGCAGCCGGCGCAGTTGAGCACCAGCCAAAGCGCACCGGCGGCCGTGAGCGTCCGCAAGATCGCGTTCATCCCGAGGCTCAGTCTACGGCTCGGGCTCGATGCGATCGCGCTCCTACGCGTGAGTGTCCCGCTGCGTCGACCGTCGCCGGGCCGACGGCGCGCGCTGCCGCGTCTACCTGAAGAAGCTCCTGGAGAACCCGGGCTTGCCGGTACTCCGAATCGGGCTTCGTCGATCCACGACCAGCGGTCGCTACACTTGGCGACCGGCCTTCCGATGCTGACGAAGATCGAAGCGTTGAACTTCCGCAGCCTGCGATACGTCTCGCGGCCGCTCGATCGTTTCCAGGTGCTGGTCGGTCCGAACGGCTCCGGCAAGTCGAGCTTCCTCGATTGCGTGGCGTTCGTTGCCGACGTCCTGCAACATGGCCCGCTCAAGGCGTGCCAAGGAAACGGAGCGATCGCGGCTCGGTCCGGAGACCCGGCGCAACTCGTGTGGATGCGCTCGGGCCGTCGCTTCGAGATCGCGATCGAGCTAGCGATCCCAGCGGAGTTGCAGTCGCGTCTCTTGGGCGGGCCCTACACCGTCGCGCGCTACGAAGTCGCCGTCGACGTCGGCGGAGCGGAGGCACCTCTCGGCCTGGCTGCCGAAAGCCTGTGGCTGATCGCCGCCGAACGAGAGGCGACACCCGAACTGCAGCGTTCGTTGTTCCCCTCCGCCCCGGATGCTCCGGAGACTCTCGTTTTCGAGGAACGCAAGCACAAGCGCGGCCGCCGGGACGTCGTTCGCAAGCTCGGATCCTCGGGTAACGACTACTTTCGCGCGGAGACATCGGAGTGGAACGCGCCGTTCCGCTTGGGACCGGGCCGTTCCGCGCTCGCGAACCTTCCGGACGACGAAGAGAAGTTTCCCGTCGGCACGTGGGTCAAGCGAGTTCTCCAGGAAGGCGTCCAGCGCGTCGTGCTCGACGCTGACGCGATGCGCCGTCCGAGTCCTCCGGGTTCCGCGCGACACTTCCTGCCGGACGGCAGCAACTTGCCTTGGGTGATCGAGGCGCTCCGCGCCGACCGGTCGCGGTTCGAGGGATGGATCCGGCACCTTCAAACCGCGCTGCCGGATCTCGTCGATGTCACGACGGTGGAACGACCCGAAGATCGTCACAGCTACTTGGTCGTTCGGTACGCGAATGGACTGGAGGCGCCGTCGTGGGTCGTCTCCGATGGCACGCTGCGGATGCTGGCTCTCACTCTGTTCGCGTACATCCCGCGACAGGAAGGCGTGTTCCTGATCGAAGAGCCAGAGAACGGCATCCATCCGCAAGCGATCGAAACCGTCTTCCAATCGCTCTCGTCCATCTACGACGGGCAGGTGCTTTGCGCGTCGCATTCGCCAATCGTGCTCGGCCTCGCGAGTCCGGAGCAGCTCCTGTGCTTCGCGAAGGACGAGCACGGTGCGACGGACATCGTTGCCGGTCACGAGCATCCCCGGCTGCGCTCGTGGCAAGGCACGCTGGATCTCGGGACTCTGTTCGCGTCCGGCGTGCTCGGGTGATGCGCGACCTCGCGATCGTCGTTCCCGACAAGGCGATCGAGCAATCGATCCGCGGCATCCTGGCGAAGCATGAGCGGATCGGCATGCGGCCGGTGGACCCACCGACGGTGCAGGTGCATTCGAATCGCGACCCAGGCGTCTGGAAGACAGGGCACGAGCTGTTGAGATTCCACGCGGAAACCCACCGCCACGGCCTGTTGCTCCTGGACGCTGCGTGGCAGGGCTGTCCGGCGGACACGGAGTCACTCGCGGCACAGATCGAGGCTCGGTGTCGTCCCGACTGGGGAGATCGCGTGCGCTGCATCGTGCTCGTTCCGGAGATCGAAGTCTGGGTGTGGAGCGGGTCGCAGCAGGTCGCCGAGGTGCTCGGCTGGCGGACCATCGGCGAGCTCCGGTCTTGGCTGGGTGACCGTGGCCTTTGGCGCAGCGGCGATCGCAAGCCTCGAGATCCGAAGAAGGCTTTCGAAGCGAGCTGTCGCGAGAAGCGCATCCCGCCGTCCGCTGCGCTGTTTGGTCAACTCGCGGAGCGCGTGAGCTTCCAACGTTGCGAAGACCCCGCGTTCAACGACCTGCTTCGGACCTTGCGCGCTTGGTTCCCGCCCTCGGCCTAGCGGACGGGCAAACCCGTCCGTGTGGATTGACCGGGCGTGCGTCGCGATCGTCCAGAGCGTGCACCGGATCATGAAGCGCCCGGGCGTCGTCGAGACGCCGCAGGGCGACAAGATCGAAGTGCGCCAGTACATGAACTTCTCGTGCTCCGTCGACCACCGCCTGGCCGACGGCGCGGACGGCGCGCGCTTCCTCGTCTACCTGAAGAAGCTGCTCGAGAGCCCGGGCCTGCTCGCGCTCTAGCCGGCGCGGCGGACCGCGGGGCGCTCGCGCCGCTCAACGCGCGCGCGGACCGAGAGCCGGCCGACGGGATTCCGCGCGTACCCGGCCGCGCGCGCTTCGGCGAGCCAGGGTTTCGCGCGTGCGAACGGAGCGGATCGCCACGCTCGGCTCCCCGATCGGAACCGGAGCTCTGTGTCCACCCGCGACGCCGCCCCTCGAGCTCCAGGTCGCCGATGTTTCGTTTTGACGAACTGAGCGGCGAGCGGGTGGAATGCGGGCGATGGACGACATCGTGTTCGCGATCCAGAGGCTCTATCCGCAGGTGTTCCTGGCCTGCCACGTGCGACACGTGCGGCGGCGCTCGACGCCGTTCGCGCTGACGGAACGGGAAGCGTCGCTGCTCGCGCACCTCGATCGAGTCGAACCCACGACGGCGCGCGAGCTCGAGCGGCCTTTGGGCGTCGGCGCACCTTCGATGTCGGCCATGTTGACGCGCCTCGAGCGGCTCGGGCTCGTCGCGCGCGCGCCTCGCGAGCGCGACCGGCGCACGCGAGCGGTGCGGCTCTCCGAGCGCGGCGCCGACGCGTTGCGCGCGGGCTCGGTGCTCGACACGGAGCGCCTCACTCACGTCGTCGCGGGCCTGAAGCCGCGCGAGCGCGAACTCGTCGTTCGCGGGCTCGAGCACTTGGCTCGAGCGGCGCGCGGGGTATCCGCCAAGGAGCGTTGGTCATGAAGTGGTGGGTCTGGCTCGTTCTCGGACTCGGTGCGCTCGCCGCGCTGGCCTGGCTGGTTGGCGCCTGTTTGCCGCGCGCGCACTCGGCGACCTGCGCCGCGCGTTTCAAAGCGTCTCCGCAGGCGCTGTTCGACACGGTCACCGATCTCGAAGGGCTCGCGGCTTGGCGCAAAGACCTCACCGCGGTCGAGCGACTCGCGCCCGTCGACGGCTGCACTTCGTGGCGCGAGCGCTCGAAGTGGGGCGACGTCACCTACGTGTGCGAAATCGCCGAGCCCGGCGCGCGCCTGGTGGTGCGGATCGCGAACGAGGACCTGCCCTACGGCGGAGCCTGGACCTACCGCTTCGAGCCCGAGGGCGACGGCGCGCGCCTCTCCATCACCGAAGACGGTTTCGTGAAGCCCGCGCTCTTCCGCTTGCTGTCGCGCTTTGCGTTCGGTCACCACGCGACGCTGCGGCAGTACCTCGCGGCGCTCGCGGCCCGTCACGGCGAAGCCATCGAGATCGAGAATCGCTGACGCGCGCTGGGGAGTTCGGCCGATACGGCCGCTTCCCCACCGTGTCCAGAAAACGCGCGCACCGCCCAGAGCCGTACGCGCGATCCGAAGCCGGGCCCTGCGATGGCGTGCCCGCGTCGGCGCTCTTCACGCCGGACGTCGAGCGCGTCGAGGCGCCGCTCGAAAGCGCGCCGGGGAGCGCTCGCTCCGCGCTTCGAGGTGCCCGACGTTTCGCCGCCTTCCGTGCCGAGCGCGCCGTTGCAGGCCTGCGCACCCGCGTCGGTCGCGGGCGCCTCGCTCGAGAGTCCCGAGTTCGCGCCGGCGAGCCGTTGGAACTTCGCCACGCGCGCGCTGCGCGCAGCGAAACGCTCGGCCGTCGAAGCAGACGAGCTTGCCGACAGGTCGAGCGAGTCGGCGCTCGTGGATGCGAGCTCGTCCGCAGCGGAGCCCGCGCCGGCCGCGGACGTGCTCGCCGCGTCGACGCCGGCGCTGTGCGGCCACGCTTCCGTGCTCCCGGTGCCGGAAGTGCTCGGGCTGCTCGCGAACCTGCACAAGAGCGGCGCGCTCAGCGTGTGGAACGAGCGTGACGCGTTTCGCATCCGGCCGCGACGCGGCACCGTCGTGTCCGCGCAGGCGACGGCCGCGGCGCGACCAGCGACAAAGTGCTCGCCGTCCCGAGCTCTCGTCGCCTCGCGCGCAAGCACGACGACTCCATCTCGGACGGTCGTGTCGCGCGGCGGCGCTTGTCACAGGCTTGGACCCGTCGCGTGCTCGCGCGTCCCAGCCGCGGGTTGAGCGTCGCGCTCGAAGCCGAGATCGCGCGATTCCTGCAACTCCGTCCGACCGCCATGGGGCCAAGGCCTCGTCGACGCGGGAAGGCGTCGTGCCCGCTCGTCGAGGTCGCCCAATGGGCCCTTCGTCGCGCGGGTGACGAGCGCGACTCGACGTCGACGCCCAGAGGAGCACGTGCTCCCCGGGCATCCAAGCGAACTCAAGCAGGAGTACTAGAGATGATCTCTCTCAAGTCCGTGAAGCTCGTGGCGGCCACGTCGTTCGTGGCGATCGTTTGCGGCCTGGCCGCGATGGCGGGCGGGACCACCGGAACCCACCCGTACAACGGCACGACGCCGATCAACACGAAGCTCTGCAACAAGGGCCTCACGAAGAACTACGAATGCAATGGCAACACCGGCGCCTGCATGGCCGCGACGCCCACCGACAAGTGCTCGCAGATCTGCCTGGACGGCAATTTTGCGCCGACCAACGTGAAGGCCAACATCAAGTGGATCCAGTGCATCGACGCCAACTGATGTGAATCGCCGCCGACACGACGGCACTCGACCGTCGCGTCGGCGGCCCACGTACTTCTCGCCCATCGATCGCAACACGTCGGCTCCCATGCGCATCTCACTGCCGCTTCTCACCTTGCTCGGGATGGTTGCCTTGCCCGTCGGACTTCTGCTCGAGGCGACACGCGATCCCGCGGTCGTCGTCATCGCGGCCGAGAAGCACCAACTGCGCTTCGACCTGCACAGTACGGACGGCGAGAACTCGCTCTGGAGCATTCCAGGTGGCGTTCACGGAGTCTTCTCGAAAGCGCCCGCCGAGCAAGTGATGTTGCTCCCGGACGGTGCGATCGGCTTGCGCGAAGAGTCCGTTAGGGCTTTTGCGGCCGTGAGTTCACTCAAGTCCGTGGGTGCAAGCGCGGTGCGCAACGCCGTGCTGTTCGAGCCCCACCGAGTAGCGCCCGCGGAACTACGGCGGAGCACGACGTTGAGCACGGTCCTCTCGGACGGCGAGCGCACGCTGGAAGTGCCCTGGCACGCACCCGCCGGGATGCTGGCCGTGTCGGGTGCGGTGCACCGCATCATCGGAGCCGCGGCGACTCCACCGGTCATCGTGGCGATCGCCCCGCAGGACGAGGAACTCGCCATTCGGCTGGCGTCGGAGGTGGAGGAACTCCTCGGGCTCTTCCCGGCGCATGCTCGCAGCTCGATACGCGAGACGTTGCCGCCGCAGCTCATCGTCTCCAACTGGGATGATCTCGATCTGGCCGACGGCGACTACGAAGGACCGTTTGCGAACGTCTGGATCGGACCGCTCCCGCCGGGAAGCGTCACGTCGCTCGCGCAGCTCGGAAGACTCGTGGCGCGTGGTGTCCTGGCGCGCGGAGACAGGCTTCAGGTTCCGAGCGTGACCGTCGCCGCCGTCGCGTGGGCGGATCTCGCCACGCGGACGCTCCGGGGCCGCACGCCGTGGGTGTTGGAGGACGCGCTCGAGCGACAGGCTCATCGCGCAGCGAGAACCGTGGAATGGGACCGCTACGCGACCGGACTCCTTGTCGACGATCTCGACGCCGCGCGGTTGATCGCACTCGTTGGAGCACAACCGTTCTCGAGGCTGGAGGCGCGGCTGACCGCCGCCGCGCAGGGGAGCGAGCTGCGTGCGGTCCTCGGTTCGTGGCTGATGAGTTCACCGACGGACGCGGAACTCGCTTCGCTGCTGGACCTCGACGAAGTCAAGCGTGCGGCGTTGCAGACCATCGCTGCCAACTCGTGCATCGATCCAATCCGGACGCAAAAAGAGCTGCACGCGAATCGTACGCACTGGGAGTTCGTCGGCGAGCACGGAGGCTATCTGGAGACCTGTGGTTGCAAGTCCACCGAGGGCGGGGGATTCATCGATCTCGTAGCTCGTTGGAGTCGACCTCCGGAGGTCGGGACGCGTCGCATACTGCTCGGCAACGAGCTCTCGACCCCCGATCGGTCGTCGCACGTATCCGGCGCAAACGGGTTGATCCTCGACGGAATGCGCGACATGCACCTCACTGCGTTCGTACCGGCGGTGCTCGAGTTCGCCGCGCTCGCCACGCGGGGCATCGAGCTCCACCAACTCGATTCGCTGCCGGTCATTTGCTGCAACGTCATCGATCGAAACTCCGGTGGGTTGGTCTTCCCTCCGTTCGTCGACGTGCCGGCCGAGGGCGGACTGCCCGCGGCGCGCGTGATCGGCGTGGCTCGGATTCAGCTCCGCCATTCCGTGCCGTTCGTGCGGGAGCCGGCAGAAGCGGTGTACGGCTTCCTCGATCCCATCGCGCCGATTCTCACGGCCATCGCGACGGCTCCAGCCGAGATGGACATCGTACTCGCTGGCGACCTGGTGCCGGTCGATCTCCAGCGCCTCGCGCAGGCGACAGCTCGCCCAATCCTCGCGATCTCGCGCGAACTGATGGTTCCGCGGCTCGCGAACGGACTGATCGAACGACAGCAGGTCGACGGGCACGTCGCCGCGACAGCGGTCGTGTTCTCCTCGGGCGCCGCCTACCACCTGGTCACAGCATCCCACGATCCTCGAAGCACCGAGGTCGTCACCAAGAGCGAGCGCTTGGCCGACCGCGAAGTCGACCCGGACGTCCTCACGACGTTCAAGGGGAGGATCCAGCAAGTGCTGGAACGGGAGCAACCGGCGGTCGAGCTCGCGTTCGCCGAAACGAACCTGGCGCCGAGCCGGACGTACGTCGGCAGCGAGGTGTGTGGCTCGTGCCACGACGCCGAGTTCGCGCAGTGGCTGACCACACCCCACGCGAGCGCGATGCTGACGCTCGAGCGCGTGCAGCGGCAACGGATCAGGAACTGCGTCGCGTGTCACGTCGTGGGCTACGGCCTGGAGAGCGGCTACGAGTTCGACGCACCGCGCGCCGAACTGCGCAACGTCGGTTGCGAGGTGTGCCACGGGCCCGGATCGGAGCACATCGCGGGCGTAGCCGATGCGATCCGAAGGACTCCGAGCAACGATCTCTGCGCCGCGTGTCACACGGAAGCGCATTCGAACTTCCTCTTGTCGGCCCCGCAGGCATATCGCAGCAGGATCGATCACTCGAGCACGGGGGTCGGGCGATGAACCGTCGAGTGCGCGAAACGTCGAGGTCGCGGTGGGCGGCTTGGCCCCGCCTGTTGCTCACGCTCCTGTTGGGACTCAGCGGGGTCGCGCGCATCGCCGCAACGGCACCTTCGGCGACCGCGCTTGCGCTGTGGGGGAGCGCTGGTGGCGCCACTACACGTCTCGACTCGCTGTCGCTCGGTCTGGGCGCTCTGGAACTGCTGCTCGCGGTCGGCTTAGCGCTCCGGATCCGCTTCGTTCTCGCGTCATGGATCCTCGTGGTGTGGAACTGCGGCGTCGCGGTGCTCAGTGCGTGTACGCCGGGAGGTTGGATGGAGTACCTGCTCCTCGGCGCCGGTCCGGTCGCACGCATCGGATGGCCCGGCGGTCCTCAACTGCTCGGGTGGGGCTCGCTGCTGCTGGCATGGATGGCTTGGGAACGCAGGGGGGTGCGGCACGTTGGGGGAGCCGCGGAATCGCGTGCTACTGCGGCCGTCATGCTCTTTTCGAGTGTAGGCACGGTTCAATGCGGTCCTCCCGCCGTTGCGAACACGGAGCCGCTCGAGGTCATCGAGTTCGAGCACAACGATCCTCGATGCGAGAGCACCGCGGACCTCGCCGCGCTGGCACCCATTCTCGATGGAGTAAACGTCGTCATCCTCGGCGAGACACACCGCGACGGATCCGCGTACGCGGCGAAGTCGAGGGTGGTGCGCTTCCTTCACGAGTCGCTCGGGTTCGACGTGATCGCTTGGGAGTCTTCGATTTTGGCGTGCGCCGCACTTCAAGCGCGCCTGCCCACGCTCGGTCGAGCGGCCGATGTCGGCGCACCGCCCGGCCTGGAGCCCATGTGGGGCGGGACTCCGTACATGCATCCGTTGTTCGAGTACGTCTTACGGACGCAGTCGACGTCGAGACCGCTCGTCATGGTCGGATTGGACTGCAAGTTCCGCCCGGCCGAGCTGCAGACGTCCGACACGAATCCGGAAGCGCCGTTCTCGGCGGACCTCGGCGAGTACCTGCGCACGGAACTCGCGGGTACCGGCGTGGACGATGCGGAGGTCGCAGCGGCGGTGAGGACGATCGACGAGCTCGTCCGCGATTTCGACGAGGGCACGTATGCCATGAAGCCGGGACGCCGAGACGGAGATCGCGCCGCGATCGAGTTCCTGGCCGAGCTCGCGCGCGAAAGGACTGATGAGACTGCATCCCGCGCAGACTCGGGGCACTCTGCCGAGTTCCTGGAGCGCGTCCTCCTTGCCGCGCGAGCGTTCGAAGCATGGGCCGCAAACATGTCGGGACCCGCCGCGGTCGCGACGATGCTCGACGGCTCCTTCACCAATCCGCGCGATCAGTTCATGGCCGACACGCTCGCGTGGTACTGCGAACGGGCCTATCCGGGTCGCAAAGTGATCGTCTGGACAGGCGGGTTCCACGGGCTCGCCGATGCGCAGGGAGTCCGCTACCTCGAGACGCCCAAGGGGCTACCCGGGAGACTGGATCGGATGCGTCCGTTCGCGCAACTGGTGCGCTCGAGGATGAAGGACGCGTGCTACGTCGTGGGCACCACCGCGGTGCGCGGGACGTTCGGCAGTGTTGCGAATCCACAGACCCTGCCGAGCAACGAATCGGCGAGCCTGGAAGCAGAGCTAGCGCAGATCGGGGCACTTTCGGGTTTCGTCGATTTGAGGTCGCAGCCGGCGTTCGGCTCGGCGCTGCGGCCGGGCCACATCTTCGGTGAGCGCGGTTCGGTCGTGAGTCTCGGACGTTTGTTCGACGGCGTTCTCTTCAGCCGTACGGCGTTCGGCGAGATGCCGATCGCGTCTGACGAAGTTCGCGCGCGACAAACGGCGGCCGACTTGGACGCTGCGCACGTGCCGGCCGTTCGCGCGTTGCTGGACCAGGCGCTAGGGCGACTTCGTCGCGATGGCGCTGAGCTGTTCCGACCGGAGATTGGTGCTGAGCTCGAGCATTTGTTGGAGACCGATCCCGATCCGGCGTCGTCGGTGTGGCGTTCGGCCGATCCGGGAAGTGCTTTCGCCGTGATCGATCCTCGCAATAACGCCACGCGCTACTCGCTCGCGCCCGTGGTGGCGGTGATCGAGCGCGAGCCCGTCCTGATGCTGTTCGAGCGTGGTTCCACCGCGTCCTCGTCGCACGCGTTTCTTCGTCCGTCGGTGCTCGTGAGCGCGAGCGGCAGCTTGGAGGGCGAGCTCCGTTTTCGCGCGGAGAGCGTGATCGAGGTCGCGGGCGACGTGCGCGGCGACGTGCTCTGCGAGAAGGCCGTGCTGCTTTCCGCATCCGGCGCACTCTCGGGCCGACTCGTGCTTCGTCGCGGCGGTCGCGTGACCCTCGGTTCGGGACTCGCAGGCAACGCCAGCATCGAGTTCGAGGGCGCCGACATCGGGGCGAGTCTCGAACTTGGCGGATTCACGTCGGGGCGCGCGCTCGTGAGTCTGCATGGACGCGCCACCGTCGTGTTGGAGCGATCGGACCTCGAACCGGGCCGACACGCTATCGGCGACCTCGACGTGCTCGTGCTCGGCACCCGGTGACCGAAGCGACTCATAGCCGGCACGATAGGGTCCGCGCGCGAATCGACACGGCGCTCAGTCGCGAGCACGATCGCCGGGGCGAGCTCCGCGCTCTGCCGCTGCTTCGAAATACGAATCGCGATGCAATCCAACGATCAGACACCGCCGCACTTCCATGTCCGGTACGCGGCTTCACGCGCGACGGTCGGCATGTCGCCGCTGAGGCTGCTCGAGGGGAAACTGCCGCCGAGAGTGCTCGGGTTGGTGGGGGAATGAGCATCGCTTCATCAAGGCGATCTCCAGGCTGACTGGCATCGGGCGCGATCGGGTGCGCCCCTCGCTCCGATCGCTCCGTTGGAATGAGCGCCATGTTGGTCGATGTGGTCGACGTCCGTGCGCTCGGTGGGCATCGCCTCTGGGTGCGATCCGATGACGGCGTCGACGGCGAGGTCGACTTCGGGCGTGTGTCGAGCTTCGACGGCGTGTTCGCGCCGCTCGCGGATCCGGCGGTCTTCGCGCGGGTGAGCATCGAGCCCGAGTGGGGCACGCTCGTTTGGCCCGGCAGGTCGACTTCGACTCGGAGCGCCTTGACTCGCTCGTGCGCGGCGAGCCGCTGCCACGCGGGTGAGGTCCGGCGCACGCTTCAGGCGGCGCTGAACATTCGCTCTCCCAGCCCAACGGCACACGCAGGACAAGTCGCGACGACTCGGCGCCCGACGAGGGCCTCACCGCCGACGTTCGCGGCGAGCTTGCGCTCGACTTGCCGCGCGCGACGTTCGAGGGTGCTACGCGGCGCTGCGCGACGAGCCGGGAGCTGCGAGCAGGCTTTCGAGCTCCTCGACGCGACCCTCGACGGTTGCGAGGTGCTCGGGCACGACCAGCGAGCGTTTGGTGCGCGCGGGGATCGTCCGTGCGGGCGGCGTCTTCGCGCCGTGCTTCGCGATCAGCGACTCGACCAGTGCGCCACGTGCATCGCGAACCTCGACCAGCGAGAAGTCGTCGTTCGGGAACTTCGCCGACGCGTGGAATCCTCGGCCGCAGACGAACACGATCCGACGCTCGTCGACTTGGAACGCGAAGCACGCGCCTTCGTCGTCGACTTCGGCGAGCTCGACGACCGCCGACGCGCGGATGTGGACGACGCGCGTTTCGTCGCGGGCGAGCACGTCCTCGAGCGCTCGGATCGTCGTCCCGAGCTCGCGGCGCGTGCTGACGTTCGACCATGCGGCGATCACGACCGCGATCGCGGCCCAAGCGAGCACCACGATCGGCGCGCGCACGCCCGACGCCCACGACGTCAACACACAGAGTCCCCCGCAGAGGATGCCCGTCGCGCCGAGGCTGCGCAGGAGCGCGCTCGAGAGCTGCTTGCGTCGCGCAGCGAGCGTCGCCCGCAGCACGCGACGTTCGGATTCGGACAGCCTGCGCGTGGAGTGCTCCAGCATGACCCGTCGAGTATCGGCCGTCGGTCGGGGTCGGCTCGAATCGTCCGCGCCACGGCGCGCGCCGGTCGTCCGGACGGCGGGGCGAGCGAGCCCGGAGCGCGGCCGCCTGAGTTGGCCCGGCCCGCGGCCGCGCGAGTCGGCCCGGCGCGTGGCGGCGCGAGTTGGCCCGGCCCGCGGCCGCACGCGTCGGCCCGACGCACCTCTGCGCGAGTCGGTCAGGAGCTCGCGAGCGCGCCCGCAGGCCTCCGCGCGGGGCGGCGTCGGGCCGAGCAGAGGCTCGGGCGTGCCGAAAGGGCGTGTCGTGCGCTCAGGATTCCGCGAAGCCGCGGTCGATAGGGCCGTTTCTTCCATCGTGTCCAGGAAGCGCAACAAGAGACGGAAGCAGCGAGTGCAGCGTCCCCCCGAAAACCCCGACCACGTCGCCGCGTCCGTGGACGCTTCCGCTTCGGACCCAGTTGCGACGCAGGCGCGAGAGCCGGCGTCGACGCCGTCGCGCGAGCCCGAGGCGACGCACACGCGCGAGCCCGAACTCGGCGGCGCGCCGCTCGCTGCGCTGCCGAGCGACCACGCCGCGTCATCGACGAACTCAGGCGAGTCGCAGACGTTGCTCGGCATGCCGACCGGCGTGGCCGAGCGGTCGTCGGGCGCGCTGATCGCGACCAACGATTCGAACCGCACGCACGGCGCCGAGCTGGGTTCCCCCGCGGCCGACACCGTGTCGCCGAACGCAGCAATGCCGGCGAACGGCGCGATCACCTCGGACGCGTCGAACACCTCGGACGACCCGAGCCATTTGTACGCGCCAAACGAGTGGAACGCGACGAGCGCATCGAGCACGTCGGACGCGACGAGCACCTCGAGCAGCCCGAGCGTGTCGAACGCGACGAGCACGTCCATGGCGCCGAGCGATTCGAACGCTTCCGGTTTCGCCGCCGATGCACCCGCGCCGGTCGAGCTCGCGGGACCGACGCAGGACGCGCGCGGCGCTGGCCGTTGGAGTTTCGCTTCGCGCGCGCTGCGGGCGGCGAAGAAGCTCCTGATCGAGGACGACATCTTCGGCGGGCAGGCCGAAGCGACGTTGCTGGTCGACGCGGAGCCGTCGAACGCGCCAGGATCCGCGCCCCACGGCGCGCCCGCCGACACTTCGACCGGCGCGCCCGTCGACACCTTCGCCGGCGTGCCCTCAGCAGCCGACTTCGATGCAGTCGCGGAAGCCGCTCCGGTCGCCGCCGCCGCGCCCGCGTTGTGCGGACATTCGTCGGTGCTCGCGGTGCCGGAGGTGCTCGGGCTGCTCGCGAACCTTCACAAGAGCGGCATGTTCACCGTGTGGAACGACCACGACGCGTTTCGCATCCGACTCCTGCGCGGCACCGTCGTGTCGGCGCAGGCGACGTCCACGGAGCACCGGCTCCTGCTCGGCCGCATCCTGGTCGATCACGGCGCTTTGACCGAGGAAGCGCTGAACGCTTTCGTCGAGCGCATGCCCGCGCCCAAGCGTCGGCTCGGCGACGCGCTCGTCGAGGCGGGGTTGATCGAGCGCGCGACGCTCGAAAGCGCGATCCAGTTCCAAGCGCAGCGCGTGTTCCACTCCGCGTACGACCTGCGCGACGCGTGGTATCGCTTCGACGTCGAGCGCGACGAGCCGGCGCACGAGCGCGGGCTCTCGGTCACGCACCTGCTGCTCGAGAGCGCGCGCATGCGCGACGAGACCGAGCAGCGGCTCGCCGACGTGCTCGGCGACCCGTTCGACGAACTGCAGCGTTGACGCGGCGCTTGCGCCCGGTGAGCGCCGGGTGAGCGCCGCCCGAGAACCCGTTGTACGCCGACCGGCCGAGCCGCATCGCGCGTGGAGCTCGGCTACGATCGCGCGGGAGCTTCGAATGAGCACGCCGAGTCCGCGACCGGTCGTCGAGCGCGTGCGACGCGCGAACGTGTTCGTCGCGGCGACCTTCTACTTCGGCGTGGTGTTCGCAACCGGATTCGTGCTCGGCGCCGTGCGCGTGACGTGGATCGTGCCGCGGCTCGGCGAACGGTGGGCCGAGCTCCTCGAGCTTCCGCTGATGGCGATCGCGAGCGTGCTCGGCGCGCGCGCGACGGTGCGGCGCTTTCGCCTGAGCGACGAGCGCGGGCGCGCGCTCGCGGTCGGGCTGCTCGCGCTCGCGTGTCTCGTCGCCGCGGAACTCGGCGTCGTGCTCGCGACCAGCGGCCGCAGCATCGCGGAGTACGTCGCCTCGCGCGATCCCGCGTCCGGCGGCGCGTACCTCGCGCTGCTCGTCGTGTTCGCTGGGTTGCCCGCGGCTCTCGCGCGGCGCCGCTCGCGGTTCGGCGATTGAACGGCGCGGAGCTGCGTCCGAGCCCGCATCCCATCGGCGACGCCCACGTGCGCGGCCGCCGGACCGTGCGCTTCGGCGCGGCAAAGCGCCGCGGTAGCGCGAAGAGGCACCACGGCGAGGCGACCCAACGAGGAATCGCGCCGAGCGACGCGCCGAGATGACGCGACGACAGACGTGACGACAGACGTGACGAGTGGCGTGGAGAACGTTGGCGCGACGCGCAGACGCTCGCTGGGCCGGCCGGCGGCTCGCGCGCGAGCCGAGGGAACGCGCGCGCCGAGCGGGGAGCGTTTGGAGGCTCCGCGCTCGGCGCGGCGAAGGGAGCTCGCGCGTCAGTCGCGCAGGAAGTGGCAGGTGTAGCCGCGCGGGTTGTTGACCAGGTAGTCCTGGTGGTAGTCCTCGGCGGGCCAGAACTTGGCGGCGGGCTCGAGCGTCGTGACGATCGGGTTCTTCCACTTGCCCGACGCTGCGACCTTGCGGATCACTTCCTCGGCGATGCGCTTCTGCTCGGCGTCGGCGAAGAAGAGCGCGGAGCGGTACTGCGTGCCGCGGTCGTTGCCCTGGCGATTCAGCGTCGTCGGATCGTGCATGCGGAAGAACCAGTGCTCGAGCAAGTCCGCGTACGCGAGCTTCGCCGGATCGAAGACGACGCGCACCGCTTCGGCGTGGCCGCTCTTGCTGTCGTGCGTGTCGTCGTAGGTCGGGTTCTCGAGCGCGCCGCCGGTGTAGCCGACCTCGGTCTCGAGCACGCCGGGGATCTTGCGCAGCAAATCCTCCATGCCCCAGAAGCAACCGCCGGCGAGCACGGCGGTCTCGGTTGTCGAGGTTGTCGAGGTTGTCGAGGTTGTCGACGTCGTCGCGCTCGCGGCTTGCTTGCCGAACAGCGGCGCGTACTCGCCGTAGCCTTCCTTCGCGAGCTGATCCGCCGGCACGAAGCGCAGCGACGCCGAGTTCATGCAATAGCGCATTCCGGTCGGCTCGGGGCCGTCGTCGAAGACGTGGCCGAGGTGCGAGTCGGCGCGCCGCGAGCGCGCTTCGACGCGCGTCATCCCGAGGGTCACGTCGCGCTTCTCGACCACCGCATCGGGCTTCAGCGGACGGGTGAAGCTCGGCCAGCCGGTTCCGGAGTCGAACTTGTCGAGCGACGAGAACAGCGCCTCGCCCGAAACGACATCGACGTAGATCCCCGGCGCGTGGTTGTCCCAGTACGCGTTGCGGAACGGGCGCTCGGTCCCGTTCTGCTGAGTCACTTCGTACTGCTCCGCCGTCAGGCGCGCGCGCAGGTCACTCTTGTCGATCGCGTTGGAGCTCGCGGAGCCGGCGGCGGGCTCCTTCGGCGCGGGATCGGTCGAGCCCGCGCAGCTGGTTACGGCGCACGAGCACGCGAGCAACGCGGCGAGCAGCGCGAGGGGCATCCAATTCTGCATTTCCATGGTTCCTTCTCGGAGGCGAATCGACGATCGCGCGGCGGAGCGCCGGCGCGGGAGGCACGCTCATAGGGCTCCGGTCCCCGGCGTGCAACTGCGAGCTTCGATGCCGGGCTCGGCCGGCGATTTCGAGCTCGGCTCGACCTTACACCGAGCGCATTCGGCCGGGGGCTGCCGATTCCGCGCGGGCCGCGAGCGGCTCGGCGGAAGCTCGCGCGCGGTCGGCGCGACGCGCGACTTACGCCCGTGGGGAGGCCGGCGCCCGCGTGCGGAGCGAGCTTCCCGAACCGCCCGAGCTGCCCGACGGAACGAGCTGCCCGACGGAACGAGCTGCACGAGCCGGCCGCGCTGCACGGGCGGGCCGAGCTGGCCGCGCTGGCCGCGCTGGCCGAGCTGTCCGACGGAACGAGCCGCACGAGTTGGCCGTGCTGCACGGGGGCCGAGCTGACCGAGCTGACCGAGCTGCCCGACGGAACGACCTGCACGAGTTGGCAGCGCTGCGCAGGCGGGCCGAGCTGGCCGTGCTGCCCGCGCGGCACGACGAAACGGGCGGGAAGGGCGGAAAGGGCGGAACGAGCGCGCCGATCTGAACGAGCGGAACGCGCGGGCGCCCTCGCGGGACTAGAACGGGCTCGGCGGCGGCGCCCTCTCGTCGCGTGCGAGCGTCAGGCTCATTCGGAACACCGCGCCGGGTTGCGTTCGAGGGAGCGCGACCAGGGTGCCGCCGTGCAGCTCGACGTTCTTGCGCGCGATCGGCAGGCCGAGGCCGGTGCCGCGGCTCTTCTGCGTCACGAAAGGCTCGAAGATATGCTCGACGTCCGCCGCGGGGATTCCGGGGCCGCTGTCCTGGACGTCGACCTCGACGCCGCGCCCGATCGTGCGCGCCTCGACGCGCACCTTGCCGGGCCCCGACAGCGCTTGCACCGCGTTGATCAACAGGTTGTCGAACGCCTCGGCCATCATCCGCGCGTCGAGCGCGACGACGAGCCCTTCCTCGATCGCGACCTCGAACAGCACGCCCTGCGAACCGAAGCGGCGCTTCAACGGCTCGGCCAGGTCCTGAACGAACGTGCGCAGGTCGGTCGGCTGCGTGCGCGGCGGCAATGGACGCGCGAAGTGGAGCAGGTCGAGCACGGTGTCGTCGAGGCGGTGGATCTCCTCGCCGACCTCGGCGAAGACCTCGCGGCGCGGATCGTCGGGCGCGAGCTCGCTCGCGAGCACCTGCACCGACGCATGGATGCCAGCGAGCGGGTTCTTGATCGCGTGGGCGATCTTCGCGGCGAGCTCGCCGATCATCGCGAGCATGCGTGCCCGTTCGAGCGCGCTCTCGGTCTCGCGTTGCTCGGTGATGTCGCGCAGCTGCGCGGTGGAGCCGATGCTCGCGCCGTGGCTGTCGTGCAGCAGCGTGCGCGTCAGGCTGACCCAGCGCACGGTGCCGTCCTTGCGCATGCGCCGCGTGATGTAGTTGCGGACGAGCTCGCCGGCGGCGAGCTTCTTCTGGAGCAACCCGAGCTCGTCGTTGGCGAGCAGATCGGGCGGAAGGATGAAGCCCGCCTTGCGGCCGACCGACTCCGCGCGGGTGAACTGGAACATCTGCTCCGCGCCGCGGTTCCAGTAACGGACCATGTTGTCGTTATCGAGCAGGATGATCGCGTCGGACGTGTTCTCGAGCAGGTCGGCGAGCGAGAGGTCGAAGTCGCCCATCGAGCGGCCGAGCGTGCCGAGGAAGAAGCGCGCGCTGCCCGACGGCGCGGCGGGCGGCGGCTCCTGATCGAGGCGATACGAGTGCGCGGGCACGATCTCGAAGCCCGCGTCGGGGCGCGCGGGATCGATCGGCGCCGAAACCAGGTCGAGGCCGGTCGTCGCGGCGACGAAGCCGGTCAAGAAGCCGCGCGCGGCCGGCCGGGCGGCGTCCGAGCATTCTGCACCGGGCTCGTCGACGATTCGCGCGCGCACGCGGCAGTCGCGCTGTCCGGGATCGTGGCGGACGTCGTCGAGGACCGCGGTGCCGAGACCGAGCTCCTTCAGCCGACCCGCGCCGAGCTCCAGCCTGCGCGCCAACGGCCCGGCGGGTTCGAGCTCGCCCGCGGCGGCGCGGCCCCAGCTCTGGCCGACGCGGAAGAGCACTTCCTCGCCGAGCTCCCGCCCCGCGACCGACGCCACGGCGTCGATCACCGCGCCCAGCGTCTCGAGCCTCGGGGTGTTCGGACGCGAGGGGCCGCGGGACGGCTCGTTGGGAGGGCGCTTCATGTCGCAAACCTAATGGGGACATTGCGGTCAGCGCACGGGCACGAGTCCGTAGAGTTCTCGATCATCGGATGGCATACCCTGTGCCCGGTTGCGACCGCGGCGCCTGGAGGCGACCGGCGAGACGCCGGATCCGGGCATTTTCCCCGACGGTGGGGATTCTCGCGCGCGATCGCCTCCACGCCATGGAATCCGTGACTGCACGCATCCTAGTGGTCGACGACGAACGCATGGTCCGTTGGGGTCTGCGCCAGGCGCTCGAGAAGGCTGGTTACCTGGTCGAGGAAGCCTCGACCGGAGTGGAAGCGCTCGAGGTGTTCGGCCGTGAGACGCCGGACATGGTGCTGCTCGACTACAAGCTACCGGATCGCACCGGGCTCGAAGTGATGCGCACGATGCGCAAGTCGGCGCCGCGTGTCCCTGTCCTGATGATCACGGCCCACGCGAGCATCGGTGGGGCGGTCGAGGCGATGAAAGAGGGCGCCTACGACTACGTGAGCAAGCCGTTCGAGGTCGAGGACGTGATCCAGACCGTGGCGCGCGCGCTGGAGACCAGCCGGCTGCGCGAGGAACTCGCTCGCCAGCGCGAGGAGGACATGCGCGTCTATCGCGTCCAGACGTTCGTCGCGGAGAGCGCGGCGATGAAAACCGTCGCCCACATCGTCGAACGCGTCGCGCGCAGCGAGGCGAGCACGATCCTGCTGCTCGGCGAGAGCGGTGTCGGCAAGGGTCTGATCGCCCGAGCGCTCCACTACGAGGGCGCGTCGTGCGAGAAGCCGTTCATGAACATCACGTGCACGGCGCTGCCGGAGACGTTGCTCGAATCCGAGCTCTTCGGCCACGAGAAGGGCGCGTTCACCGACGCCAAGCAGCAGAAGAAGGGGCTCTTCGAGCTCGCCGAAGGCGGAACGGTGTTCCTGGACGAGATCGGTGACATCTCGCTCTCGCTGCAAGGCAAGCTGCTGCGCTTCCTCGAGGAAAAGACGTTCCGCCGCGTCGGCGGGACGCGCGACATGCACGTCGGCGTGCGGATCATCGCGGCGACCAACAAGGATCTGGAGAAGGAAGTCGAAGCCGGTCGCTTCCGGCGCGACCTCTACTTCCGCCTGCGCGTGATCCCGATCCTGATCCCGCCGTTGAGCGAGCGCCGCGAGGACGTGTTGCCGCTCGCGCGCACCTTCATCCAGCACTTCAACGCCGAGTTCCACAAGAACGTGCGCGGGCTCGAGCCCGCCGCAGAAGAGCTGCTGGTCGTCTACGCGTGGCCCGGCAACGTTCGTGAGCTCCGAAATGCAATCGAGCGCGCCGTGCTGCTCAGCGAGGATACTTGGCTCGGTATCGACGATCTGCCGTCGGAGATCGGCTCGCGCTCTCGCAACGTCGAGGCGATCCCGGCCGGCCCCGTTGCCGCTGCGCCGGCGCCGGGAGCGACCGGCGGATCTCCTTTCACGCTGCCGCCGAACGGCGTCGTGTTCGAGGACCTCGAGCGTGACTTGCTGCGTCAGGCGCTCGAACGCTCGCGCGGCAATCGCACGCGCGCGGCGCGGTTGCTCGGGATGAACCGAGATCGCGTGCGCTATCGCATCCAAAAGTTCGGTCTCGATTCCGAACCTGAACCGGCGAACTAGGCTGCGAGCGCGTCGCGCGTCAGTGCTCGTTCGCGCGCAGCAAGAGTTCCTCGCTCTCGCGTTCCGCGTGGAGTTCGCGCGCGCCGCGGTGCCAAGTCCGAGCGTCGGGTCTACGTACATTGACGACGACTCGTGCGGAGCGGGACGTAGTGACTTGCTCGCGCGGTATCTCGATTCTACCCGCGTGGCAATCCGTAGTGTCTCCGGTAGGGTGACGGTGGTAGATCGCCTTGCTTCGACACCCAGTCTCGGCGACGGCGTCTTCCCCGGGCTTTCAAGGACCTCTTCAATGAAGTGCGCACTCCGTTCGTTTTCCAACCCACGATTCAAGGCAGTGGCGGCGCTTTCTCTCGCCGCAGCGCTGTCCGTCACGCTCGCGGCGTGCTCCGGAGGCGACGACGGCGAGCGCGGGCCCCAGGGGCCTCCGGGCGGCTCCGGGTCGACGAACACGGCACTCGAACAAGGTGACGAGCTACCCGCCATCGAGCTCACGATCACCGATGTGCGTGGAGGATCGGGCCCCGGCGGTTCGTTCAAGGTCGGCGACACGGTCAAGGTCGACTTCACCGTGACGAAGAGCGACGCGACGGCGTGGGATCTCTCGGAGTTCTCCAGCGGCAGCGCGCTTCTCAGCGGTCCGACGTTCAACTACCAGCGCGTGCTTCCGGAAGTCAGCGACGTCCACACGAACGCGGTCGAGCGCGACGACGGCTCCTTCACCTACACGTTCGCGGCTCCGATCCCGGCGACGTACCTCGCGCCGTACAACGACTCGGCTTCGTTCGGCGCCAGCGACGGCGAGCTCACAGGCGATGACCTGCTCGACGGCACGTACACGGTCGGTCTCTACTTCGTTTGGAGCTACACCGTCGACGGCGCACCGCACCGTGACGCCGGGAACGCGACGTTCGACTTGCAGATCGGCACCGGAACGGTGACGCCGCGCGAGGTCGTGACGCAGGACGCCTGCAACCAGTGTCACGTCGACCTGCGCGCTCACGGCGACATGCGCCGTGATGTAACGCTCTGCCTCCTCTGCCACACTTCTGGGTCCGAGGACAAGAACGACCTCTCCGTAGCGAACGGGACACCGGGCGTGTCGGTCGATTTCCGCGTGATGATCCACAAGATCCACGCAGGGGCTCACCTGCCCTCCGTGCTCGGCGTCGCCACGAACAGCGACGGTACCCGCAACTACGCAGCGACCCCGGCGCCCTACGAGCTAGTGGGATATCAGGACGCGATCACGGACTTTTCCGAAGTCGGCTTCCCGATCATGCCGAGCGCCTACACCGTGTTCACCTACGACGCGACCGGCGTGAACTACACGGGTGCGTTCGGCAACGGGCCGATGCCGCGAGACATTGGGTACTCGAGCTTGTCGTTGACCGAGAAACAGTTGGAAGACCGCATGCGTACCGGTCCGGTCGCATGTGACAAGTGCCACGGCGACCCCGACGGCACGGGGCCACTTTCGGCGCCTGCTCAAGGCGACCTCTACAAGCAGCAACCGTCGCGCGTCGCGTGCGGTTCTTGCCACGACGACATCTCGTGGGGTGATCCGTATACCTCGAACCTTCAGACTATGCCGGCTCAGGCGACCGACGCCGACTGCACGCTCTGCCACGCCGAGTCCGGCGATTCGCTCGCCGTCGAGGACGCGCACCTGCACCCCTACCTGAACGCGAACTTCAACACCGGGGTAAACCTCGACCTCTCCGGCGTCGGCGGCGGCAGCGGCCCCGGCGGCAACCACCAAGCTGGCGATCCGATCGAGGTCACGTTCTCCGTGACCGACGACATCGGCGCGGACATCGGCATCCACAGCCTCACGCGTCTGCAGCTCATCGTCGCCGGTCCGACGTCGAATCCGCAGTGGATGATGGGCAACGTCAATCCGTTCGACTTCTCGCTGCGGAAGTCGACGCCGTTCACCGGAACCGGCACCGCGTCGACTCCGACGGTCGCGAACGGCGCCGTCGCGCAGACGATCGCCGTCGTCTTCAACTCGGCGACGGCCTTCGACGTGGTTGGCTCGGTCAGTGCGGCCTTGGTATCGCAAGCCATCGGCGGCGCCAGCGGAAACACGGCAAGCGTCAGCTACAACGGTGTGACGTTCACGCTGACTCAAGGCGCGACCCAGTTCGCGAACGGCGATCGGTTCTACTTCGAGGTCGTTCCGCCGGCCTCGAGCTACACGCTCAACGTGCCGCGGGACGTCAGCTTCGAACTGCTCGGGGAAGCTACGGGCGGCGCTGACGTGCTGGACTTCGGCAATACGCCGTCGTACTGGGGTCGTCAGGTGGTCTACGAGCGCACTGCGCTCGTAGGCAGCTCCACGACGTTGACCGCCGCGAGCGAGCCGTATGGTCGCTACGTCGCCTGCGACAGCTCCTTGCTCGCGCTGGCCGTTGGCGACCGAGTCGTGCTCGACGACGGTTTGGCGACCGAGGAGTACGTCCAGATCGGCCGAATCCAGACGACCGACGACGAATCGAGTGCGGATCTCGGAGACGAGGACCGCGTTTGGTTCTCGACGGGTCTGCGCTACGCCCACGCCGTAGGTGCCGCGATCCAGGAGTGCACGTTGACCACGAAGCGGGAGGGCATCGCGTACACGCTGGCGACGTCCGGCGCGAGCGACCTGACGCTGGTTGGGGGCCAGTTCACTGCGACCAATCCGGTGATCGTCAGCTACCGGACCGACGGACGGTTCGGCTTCTACAATGCAGCGGGCGAGGCGTTGCAAGCGGTCTACGGCCCGTTCGCGACCGGCGAGTCGGACGACATCGACGTCACGTGGGGCGACTGGAAGGGGCTGCCGCTCGTCGACGGCACCTACTCGGTCGGTGGGTGGGCGAACCGCGACTTCACCGTCACGCCCACGGGCTCGCTGACGACGCTGGAGACCTTCAGCAACATCAGCACCAACAACACGACGTACCGCATGATGGCCAACCCGGCGGTGCTGAACTTCCTGTACGGGGCGGCGACCGACATCGAGCCGCGCGCACTGATCGCCTCGGGCGACGACTGCAACCGGTGCCACGGTGACCTCGCCTCGCACGGCTTCGGTCGGCGTGGCCTGGATACCTGCATGTTGTGTCACGCGACTGCAAGTGCGGAAGACGGCTCGAAGTACAGCTTCGCGACGTGGTACGTGGGCCCGACCCCCGGCGTTACCATGGATTTCCGTACGCTGCTCCACAAAGCCCACATGGGCAAGGATCTCGCGAACGCGTCGAGCTACACGGTCAATGGCATCTTCCTCGGCACGATCTATCCGGTGCACTACGACGAGGTCGAGCTCCCGATTCCGGGCGGCGCGCGCAATTGCGAGCTCTGCCACGGCGAAGGGAATGACACGTGGCAGACACCCGGTGATCGCGACCACCCGACTGCCGCGGTCGCTCCGGCGCGCGATTGGCGCGGCGCGTGTGGTTCCTGCCACGACTCCGATGCCGCTTCGGCGCACATCGAAGTACAGACGACGATTGCGGGCGCGGAATCCTGCGCCGTGTGCCACGGCGCGGACTCCGAGTGGAGCGTCGAGCGCGTGCACAAGTCCTATTGACCCCCGGCCGGAAGACGTGGTCCGAACGATGAGCATGTCGGAGACCTTCCGTCGCCTTGCGGGCTTCGCACTCCTTCTCGGAGGCGTGGTCGGGGCCGTCGTGCTCTTCGTTTCGCGTCCCTCCCAGGTCGAACCGCCCGCGGAGCAATCTGCCCTTCCGCGGGCGGTTTCGAGCCAGATCATCGCGCCGGAAGCCGCACCTGGCCCGGACGCGCGCGCGGTGCCATCGGCGCCTGCTGCTCTCGTTTTGGACGAACCCGCGCCGGCCGCACGCTCCGTTGGGGCACGGCCCCGCGTAGACTCCGCGTCGGAACGCGAGCTGCGCGCAGCGTTCGTTGCGCAGGGTGCGACTCCCGGCGCGCTGGAATCCGTCGCGCAAGGGGTCCTCGATTCGGACGGGCCGCGCAGCAAGAAAGTGGCGTTGTTGCGCGCCCTTTGCGACACGCGCTCACCGGAGTCGGTGCGGTGGCTCGAGTACGCAACGCGCGCGTCTTCACCGCTGGCTTCCGCGTCGGGCGACTCCGTGGCGTACTTCGCGCTGGCCACGCTCGTGCGCGCCAGCGATCGCGACGCCGCCGCGCGGGCCGCGTTGGAGAGTATCGGGTTCGATCCCGCACTGCCGCTAGAACTGCGCCGTACTGCGGCCGCTGCCTTCGCTGCGGCGTGCACCGGTGATGAGCTCGTCACCCTGGAATCCGAATTGCGAAGCGAGACCGATCCGGCCGTGCTCGAGGCGTGCCGGGTGGCGCTCGATGCGCGCGATGGAGATCCCGCGGCTGCGCGGTTGAGCAGTCGGGCGCGAGTCGTCCAAGCCGAGCGAAACCCCGAGTTCACCGAGGTTGTCGAATGATGAGCCGGGCGATTCGAGCATCGAGTTGCGGTCAGGGCGACGCGGGGACGCCGCATGTGCGCAGGATCGCGACAGGCGTGATCCTCTGCGCCGTCGGTGCGTGTGCTTCACCACCCGCGGGTATGCGGCGGACCGACGAGCCTCCGGTCCGGCAGAGCAGCGACGTATCTGCGAACGCTGCGACGACGTCCGGTGGCGCAGACCAACCGGTTGGGCCGCCGGTCGCCGAGAACCGTGCGGTGCACGGAGTCAGCACGACGCGCGTGATCGCGCGCTCGAGCGACGACGCCGACGACGTCGACTTGCGCGAGAGCCTCGTGCTCGATTTCGGCGACTCGAAGACGAGCCGCGTCACCGGCCACGTGTTCGGCGTGCTGACCGCCGACCTCGACGGCGGCAGCGATCGTGCCGACCAGTTCGCGTTCACCAGCCTCGCCGACACGTTCGACGGCGCGGTCGACGCGTGGCTGTACCAGGCCTACGTCGACGTCGAACGCACCACCGGCCTCGATCGACTGCGCATCGGCCGTCAGATCGACTACGAGACCCCGGAGTTCGCGTTCTTCGACGGCGTCGCGGTCTCGACCGCCGAGCGCGGCGAGAAGCGCGCGCGTTTCGGGCTCTACGGCGGCATTCCGGTGCACCTCTACGAGTCCTCGCGCTCCGGCGACGTGCTCTTCGGCGCGTTCGGCGAGTGCGTGCCGTGGACCAAGGGCCGCGCGCGGGTCGACTGGATGCACCTCGAGGACGAGACGCGGCTCTCTCAGCACGAAGACGATTTGCTCGGGCTCAGCCTCTGGCAGCGCGTCGGCGAGAAGCTCCGCTTCGACGGGCGTTACTCGCGCCTCGAAGGCGAGGATCGCGACGTCGAGCTCGGCACGTCGTGGAACGACGCGCGCCGTGACTTCGTCGTGCGCGCGACGTGGCGGCGATTGCTGTCGACGCAGAAGGACCTGGTGCTCGAGCTCGATCCGTTCTACGGCTCGCTCCAGAGCCTCTACCCCTACGATCAGCTCGGGATGTCGCTCGAGAAGGGCCTCGGCGAACGCGCGACGCTCCGCGGCGGCTTCGATCTGCGCCGCGTCGAGGACGACGGCGACATCGGCACGTTCAACCGCGACTACGATCGCGCGTACGCGGGTGCGACGCTCCACGACTTGTTCGTCCACGGGCTCGAGCTCGAGCTCGACGCCGATGCATGGGACGCCGACGGCCGTGAAGTCAACGGTTGGGGCGTGTCGCTGTCGCGCGCGTTCGCGTCGGGGCTCCAGGCGTCGCTCGGCACCTACTACTCGCTCTACAAGTTCGACTTGCTCTCCAGCAACGAACGTGAAGACGTGCGCACATGGTTCGTCAAGGTGTCGCGCACGTGGAGCAAGTCGTTGCGCGGTGAGATCGGCTACGATCTCGACGACGAGGAGGACGACACGTTTCACACTTTGCGCGTGGGGTTCACATGGCGCTTCTGAGTCGCTTCCCCGGCAAGCTCGCGCTCGCCGCGCTGGTGTCCGCGCTCGCGGGCTGCGCGATCTTCGAGGCCTGGGGTGACGGCGCGCGCGAGTGGGGGTTCAACCACCGCGTGCACGTCGCCGACGAGGGGCTCGACTGCAGCGACTGCCACTCGATGCCGGATGGCACCGGGGGCGCCGAGAGTTCCGACCTGCCGGGCCTGCCCGCGCAAGCCGCGTGCAACCTCTGCCACGCCGAGCTCGACGCCGAGAAACCCGCTGAAAAGCAGGTTTCCGCGCTGTTCCAGGACGGTTCGTTCCGCGCGGCGCACGTCAGTGCGCTGACGGACGAGCTGCGCTTCCCACACGGCCGCCACGTGGCGGCCGGCGTGGAGTGCGCCGCGTGTCACGTCGGCATCGACACCAACGAACACGTGAGCGAGCTCCCGCCGCCGTCGATGTCCGCGTGCACCAACTGCCACGGCGAACTCGACGTGGCGAACGAGTGCTCGACCTGCCACACGCAGCTCTCGCAAGAGAACGCGCCCAACTCGCACGAAGGCAACTGGCTGCGCGGCCACGGCGGCTGCGTGCGCGCGAAGAGCGGCGCGACCGCGGACCGCTGCGAGCTCTGCCACACGGAGTCGAGCTGCAGCTCGTGCCACTTCGAGCAAGCGCCCGAGAACCACGGCGGTCACTGGCGTCTGCGCGGCCACGGCATCGTCGCCAGCATGGATCGCCAGAGCTGCGCTACTTGTCACGACAGCGACTCCTGCGACAGCTGTCACACGACGATGCAGCCCAAGAACCACTCCGCGACGTGGGGCGCGCCGATCGATCGGCACTGCACGACTTGCCACTTCCCGTTGCGCGACGAGGGCTGCGCGACGTGTCACGTCGGGACGCCGAGTCACGCGCTCGCAACCCCAAAACCACCTACGCACAATTCCGCGATGAACTGTCGGATGTGCCACGGAAACGGTCAGCCTCTGCCGCACGTCGACAACGGCGACGACTGCAACTACTGCCACCAGTGATCGGTCGTCGCGCGCGCGCCGAGGAGCGTCCGAGAAAGGGGCGTCGCGCTCGCGGAGTCGGGAACTTCCGGCCGCGGAGCCCCGAAGTCGTTTCCCGGGACAAAGAGCGTATTGGTCGCGCGCGCGCGAACGCCGACAAACGGGCACTACTCCGTTCAGCGCTTTGGATAGGCTGCGGCCTCCAGACGAAGCTCCCCATATGAAATCCACCGCCAGGCCTTCGTTCGCGTCGATCCGCTCGTTCGCATCGGCACTCTGCCTCTCGTCCTTGCTCGTGCTCGTTGGTTGCGACGGAAGCGACGGCGACACCGGACCCGCCGGGCCTCCGGGCGATTCCGGCGACACCGTCACCGACAACGAGCTCGAGCCGTCGGAAGATTCGCCGGGCGTCGTGCTCGAGATCCTCGGACTCAGCGGCGGCAGCGGCGCGGGTGGCGCCTTCGAGCCGGGCGACACAGTGTCGGTGAACTTCACCGTCCAGAAGGACGACGGCGGCACTTGGGATCTCTCCGAGCTCGGCCTAGGCCGCACGCTGATCAGCGGTCCGTCGTTCAACTACCAACGCGTGTTGCCGGAAGTCACCGACGTGCTCACGCGCGCGACGCAGAACGACGACGACTCGTACACGTACGTCTACGCGTCGCCGATCCCGGCGACGTACGCGGCTCCCTACAACGACACCGCGTCGTTCGACGAGGACGACGGCGAGCTGACGGGCCAAGCGCTGCTCTCGGGGACCTACACGGTCGGCATGTACGTGCGCTGGAACTACACCGTCGACGGCGAGACGTTCCGTGACGTCGACAACGCGACGTACGACTTCGCGATCGGCACGGTCGCTTCGCTCGAGTCGCGCGAGGTTGTCACCGACGCGAACTGCAACGCGTGTCACGACGAGCTCCAGGCGCACGGCGGCAGCCGGCGCGACGTGGTGCTCTGCCTGATGTGCCACACCTCGGGCTCGGAGGACAGGAACACCAACACAGTGGCCAACGGCACCCCGGGAGTGTCGGTCGACTTCAAGGTGATGATTCACAAGATCCACAACGCCGCGCACCTGCCCTCGGTGCTCGGCGTGTCGACCGACGTCGACGGCACGCGCAACTACGCGGCGACAGCGCAGCCGTACGAGATGATCGGATTCCAGGACTCCCTGGTCGACTTCTCGGAGTTCACGTTCCCGGTGTGGCCGGGCCTGACCATCGCGATGCCGCGTGACCAGGGCTACACGGCGCTCGCGTCGGGCGAGCAGACGCTCGAGAACACGATGCGCACCACGGGCGTCGTCGCATGCGACAAGTGTCACGGCGATCCCGACGGCGCGGGCCCGCTCCCGGCGCCGGCGCAAGGCGACTTGATCAACACGCAGCCGACCGAGCGCGCGTGCGGCTCGTGCCACGACGACATCGTCTGGGGCGAGCTCTACACCGCGAACGGCCAGACGATGCCGGAGACCGCGGACGACTCGAACTGCACGCTTTGCCACGCGGCGTCCGGCGACTCGCTCGCCGTGGTCGACGCGCACACGCACCCGCTGCTCGACGCGACGTTCAACAGCGGCATCAATATCGCGATCACCTCGCTCGACGAAGGCACGGGCGCCGACGACGACGGCACGATCGATCCGGGCGAGAAGATCGAGCTGACCTTCACGATCCAGGACGACGAGGGCACGGACGTCGCCGCGAGCGCGCTGGCTTCGATGAGCGTCGTGCTCGCCGGTCCGACCAGCAACCAGCAGATCCTGCTGAACACCAGCGTCCCGGTCGCCGCCGTCACCGGCGCGCAGCCGTTCACGATCGCGGTGCCGCAACCTGTCACGTGGGAAGCCGTCGGCGAGTCGACGGGCTCGAACGGCGACGTGTTCACGACCTCGCGCACGCCTCACTGGAACGTGACGGGCGGGACCACCTCGGTCTTCGTGCGCACGGGCTTCGGCGTCGGCGACACGACGCTCTCCGACGACGCCGCAGCGGTGCAGAACTACATCGACATCGACGACGCGACGGGCTTCGCGCGCGACGACTACATCGTGATCGACGACGACGTCGCGAACACCGAGGAGTACCTCAAGATCCAATACGTCGACGGCACGCGCCTGTGGTTCGGGTCGCTCGCGAGCACGAGCTACCAGCCGAGCCTGCGCGTCGCGCACTCGGCCGGCGCCGAAGTGCGGGAAGTGACGCTTTCGAGCGCGAAGACGGTCAACACCGACTATGCGCTCGACGCGGCGGCCGGCGAGATCACCGAGCTCGTCGAGTTCGGCTCGGGCAACGACATCCTCGTGTCGTACACGAGCGACTACGTGATGCCGAGCGTGTTCCCGAACGCGATCAACGACTCGCCGGATCTGGACGAGACCGACGGGGACTGGTCGGGCAAGCCGATCACCGACGGCACGTACGTCGCGACGCTGTGGGGCTACAAGTCGCTGTCGCTCGCCGCGTACGGCGAAACCAACACCTATCGAGCTGTCGCCGACGAGCCGGGCGCGGAGTTCCTGGTCGGCGACGCGACCTCGCTCGAGTCCTGGAGCCTGATCGACGACGCTGCGAGCTGCTACGCCTGTCACAACGACATGTACCTGCACGGCGCCGGCCGCCGCGGCTTCGATCAGTGCATCGCTTGCCACGGCGCCGCCGGCGCGGAAGACCGTCCGCCGTACGTCGCGGGCAACGCTCCGGATACGACGCGCACTTCGGTGTCGTTCCGCGAGATGCTGCACAAGATCCACATGGGCAAGGAGCTCGCGAACGCTTTTTCCTACGAGGTCGTGGGCTTCAGCTCGACGGCATGGCCGAACAACTACAGCGTCGCGCTCTACGAAGAAGTCGGCTTTCCGACGATGCCGAGTGGCGTGCAGAAGTGCTCGAGCTGCCACGGTGCGGACGACGAGTCGTGGTTCACGCCGAGTGACCGCGACCACCCGACGACGCAAACGCTGCCGGCGCGCGAATGGCGCACGGTCTGCGGTGCGTGTCACGACGCCGACTACGCGCAGGCTCACGTCGACGTGCAAACGTCGCTCGGCGGCGTCGAGTCGTGCGAGACCTGTCACGGCGAGGACGACGAGCTCTCGATCGAGCTCGTCCACAAGGTGCGCTGAGCCGCCTCGGCCGGATGGTGCAGCGACGCACCTCTGAAAGGCACGCGGGGACGTGGATCGTCCTCGCGTGCTTCATTGGTGGCGCGGTCGCGGCGACGTGGTACGTCCAGAGCTCGGCGCCCGCGGTCGCCGTACCCGCCGCGGCGGACTCGACCGACGCGGCGCGGCCGGCGGGCGCCGAGCCCAACTCGCCTGAACCGTCCGAGGCGCGCACGACGCGCTCCGATGCAGCCGCGGCGTCGGTGAACGCCGAGGGAGACGAGCTCGACTTCGCGCCCCGCGACGAACGCGCCGCGACCCACGAGCGCGCGGCGTACCTCGCGTTCCTCGCGGACGAGGTGCGGGCTCCGGGCAGCCTCGACGCGCGCGCCGCGGAGCTCTTGAACGGCCCCGAGCCCGCCGCGGTCAAGCTCGCGTTTCTGCGCGCTCGCCTCGGAAGTCGGACGCCCGGTCGTCTGGACGGTTTCCTCGACGTCGTCCGCTCGAAGACCCAACCGACTACGCCCATGGACGAATCGCTTGCGGAGGTCGCCGTTCGTTTCCTGGGGGAGACCGCGAAAGAAGACCCAGAGGCCCGAGACATGATTCGCCGGATCGCCTTCGAAGAGCAGCCGATCGCCAGCCAGGTGCGCGTGCGCGCCGCGCGCGCGTTCGCGCGTTGCGCGACCGGCACCGACCTCTCGGCGCTCGAGCGGCACCTCGCGGCGGAGACCGATTCGCGTCTGCTCGCCGGCGCGATGCACGGTCTCTCGGAGAACCCCGATGCGGCGCTCGCGCGGCGCGTTGCCGAGCAGCTCGGTCTGTCGCTTTCCGACTTCGGCCCGGCCCCCGACGAGGATCGCGAACCGTGATCTCGCTAGGGTCGGGAGCGCGCGTAGCAGAGACTGGCGCGGGCGCGGAGCCTGCGACCGCGGTGCTCGAGCCACACGGCTGTCGGCGCTGCGGTCGGAGCCCGAATGCGGGAAACGCGAGTGGTCCGTCGCTGCGTTGCCTGCGCTGCAAGTTCAAGATGTTCACTCGTTCGGCGGCGGGAGCGGAGAGACTTCGCGCTCACGGCCGTGTCCAACCAGGATCGGAGTCTCCAGGAGACGTTCAGCGATGAAACTGCATTCGAAGAAGGGCGCCATTGCCACGGCGTTCGCGTTGGGTCTGGCTCTCGCGGCGATGGCCGCGCTTCCGTTCACGAGCTCGAACTCGTCCGCTGCCGATGCGAAGTACATCGGCGCCGGCAAGTGCAAGAACTGCCACAAGGTCGAGGAGAACGGCAACCAGTTCGCGCACTGGGAGAAGAGCGATCACGCGAAGGCGTTCGCGACGCTCGCTTCCGAGGATGCCAAGCGCATCGCGAAGGAGAAGGGCATCGAGGACGCGCAGAAAGCCGACGCCTGCCTCAAGTGCCACACGACGGCGTTCGGCGTCGCCGCCGATCAGATCAAGAAGGGCTTCGAGCAGAAGGACGGCGTGCAGTGCGAGACGTGCCACGGCCCGGGCGAGACCCACATGAAGACCCGCATGGCCGAAGCCGCCAAGAACGAGGGCAAGAAAGACCGCGTTCAGATCCCTGAAGGCGAAATGATCATGAAGGTGGACGCGAAGGTCTGCGCCGCTTGCCACAACAGCGAGAGCCCGACCTTCAAGCCGTTCTGCGCCCACGAGCGCGGCGCAAAGATCCGTCACCTCGATCCGCGCTATGACCACGCCGGCAAGACGCTCGTGTGCGGTTGCGACGCCAAGGAAGGCTGCAAGCACATGTGCGACGACAAGTGCGGCGGGACGCCCGCCAAGTAGCTTGAACGCTAGCCCTCGCCGATCCGAGGGCTCGAAACCAAGTCCGCTCGCGCCGGACGCGTCGCCCACGCGGCGCTCGTGATCCGGAGCGAGCGGACGATCGCTTCTTCCTGTCCCACTCGAATCACCTCGAACCCTGCGCGGACCTGACCATGCTCCTGATCCTCGCGAGCGACACCCCCGACGCGAAGCTGGACGAGATCGTCGCCGAAGTCGTCAAGCGCGGCTGGCGCTGCGAGATCTCGCGTGGCGCCGAGCAGATCGTGCTGGGCCTGACGGGCACCGGCGACGTCGCCGGGCTCGAGACCGCGCTTTCCGCACGCGCCGACATCGACGTGCTCCCGCTGCTCTCGCACCGCGAGTACTCGCTATTGCGTTCGCGGCGGCGGATGCTGACCGGGCTCGTCGCGGGCTTCGGCGCGCTGACCGCCGCCGCGGCTTCGTTGCCGGTCGTCGGGTTCCTGCTGCCGCCGAAGGGCACGCTCTCCGATCGCAGCCTGGTGCGCGCGGCGGCGAAGTCCGAGCTCGCGGAGCGCACCGCGAAGAAGGTGACGGTGCTCGGCAAGCCGATCTTGCTCGTGCGCCTCGAAGGCGAGCGCTTCTTCGCGCTCAGCGCCGTGTGCACGCACATGGACATCTGTCACCTCGACTGGAACGAAGCGCGCCGCGAGTTCGTTTGCCCGTGCCACGGCGGCGCGTTCGACGTCTACGGCAACGTCGTGAAGGGGCCGCCTTCCGTGCCGTTGAAGTCCTACGACATCGAGCAGCTCGGCGACGAGCTCTACATCCGCCGCGAGGGCTGAGCGATGCAGAGCGGCGAGCAAGGCGTGCTGAAGGCGATCTGGAGCGCATTGCGCATCCCGGTCGCGCCCGAGCACCGAGGCGACCTCGCGTTCGGGTGGCTGATCCTCGGGTTGTTCTTCCTGCAGGTGTTCACGGGCATCCTGCTCTCGCTCTACTACCAACCGTCGCCGCCGATGGTCGCGGAGAGCGTGCAGTACATCATGCGCGACGTCGACTGGGGCTGGCTGGTGCGAGGCGTGCACCACTGGACCTCGCACGCGATGATCGTCGTGTGCGCGTTGCACCTGCTGCGCGCGGTGATCACGGGCTCGTATCGCGGTGCGGGCACGCCGAATTGGTATGCGGGGACGTTGGTGATGGCGGTCGTGCTGGTCGCGACGTACACCGGCGACCTGCTGACCTGGGACCAGTCTTCGTACTGGCGCCTGACCGGCGCGCTCTCGCGCATCGCGTCCTTCGGCAGCGTCGGAGCGTTCTTCGCGGACGTCGCGCGCGGTGGGAGCGAGGTCAACGCGACCACGCTGAGCCGCACGTACTCCGCGCACAGTCTGCTCCTGCCGTGGATGATCTGGGTGCTCCTGGTCGCCAACCTCTGGTTCCTTGGACGTCGGCTCGGCGTGCGCCGCGGAGGTTCGCGATGATCGTCGTCTTGCGTCTCGGCGCGACGCCGCCCGAAGTCGAGGAAGTCGAGCGCGAGCTCGCGCTCCGCGGGCTGGAGACCCGCAAGGTCGAGTCCGGCGGCCGGATGCTCTTGCACATCATCGCGGGGCCGACGCGCCGCGCGCGGCCGGTCGTGAAGCTCGAGCAGGTCGAAGCGCTGGTGCCGACGTCCGGTCCGCGCGTGCGACGCGAGGGGCGGCGCTTCTACCCGTACCACTTCGTGAACTGGAGCGCGTTCAGCGTCGCGTTGCTCGGCGTCCTCGTCTTCCTGGCCGGCATGTTCCCGACCGGGATCGGTCAGGAGATCGACCCGCGTTCCGCGCCTGCCGAGCTCCCGACGCCGTGGTACCTGCGCGCGCCGCTGATGTTCGTCGCGCTGTTCCCCGAGTCGCTCGCGTGGCTCGGTTGGTCGATCTTCGCGCTCGGCGGCGTGTTCTTGTTCGCGTTGCCGTTCATCGATCGCAGCACCGGATCGACCGCGCGCGTGTTCCGCGTGATCGTCGCGCTGCTGCTCGCGAGCTTCCTGCTCGCGTCGCTGAAGGGAGCGTTCGCATGAGCGCCTGGCTCTTCGCCGCGTTGCTCGCGCTTTCTCCGCTCGCAAGCGGTCAGGACGAGCCCGAGCCCGTCTCGAACTGCGCGACTTGCCACGGCAAGGAAGCGCGCGTGTTCTCCGAGAGTATCCACCGCGTCGCCGGCGTGACGTGCATCACGTGTCACGGCGGTTCGCCGGACTCCGTCGATGTCGCCGGAGCGCACGGCACAGAGCTGAAGAGCCTGCGCGGCCCGCGCGAGGCCGTGGAGTCGTGCGGCGGTTGCCACTCCGACGTCGAACGGATGCGCGCGTTCGGGCTGCGCACCGATCAGCTCTCGCTCTACTGGACGAGCGGCCACGGCCAACAGCTCGCGAAGGGTGAGAACGCCGACGTCGCGACGTGCGTCAGCTGTCACTCGAGCCACGCGGTCCTTTCGGTCAAGGATCCGCTCTCGCCCGCGCACCCGACGAAGCAAGTCGAGACGTGCGGGGGCTGTCACTCCGATGCCCAGCGGATGGGCAAGTACGGTCTACCCTCGGACCAGGCCGACGAGTACCGCAAGTCGGTGCACGGACGCGCGCTGCTCGAGCTGGGCCACCGCGCCGCGCCCGCGTGCGCCGACTGCCACGGTTCGCACGGCGCGTTGCCGCCGCGGGTCGATCAGGTCGAGTTCGTGTGCGGCAACTGCCACTCGACCGTCGACGGCTTCTTCAAGCAGAGCCCGCACGCCAAGCGCGCCGACTCGCCCGCGACGATCGAGTGCGTGTCGTGCCACGACAACCACGGCGTGCAGAAGCCGGGCCCGCGGATGTTCCTCGGCGACGACGGCGGTCACTGCGGCGCGTGCCACGCCGACGCGGCCGATGCGGCGCGGGCAGTCGGGCAGAAGCTCTTCGACGACGTCGAGCAACTCGCCGCGACGATCGAAGCCGCGACGCTCGAAGTCCGCACTGCCGGCGAGCGCGGGCTCTTCCTCGGCGAAGAGCGCGGGTACCTCGACGACGCGCGCGGCTTGCTCGTGCGCGCTCGCGCGATGACCCATGCGTTGTCGCCCGCGCTGCTCGATGACGTGCTCGAGCGCGGCAAGGGCATGGTCGCGCAGACGCGCGACAGCCTCGCGACGAAGAACCGGATGTTCCGCGACCGGCGGATCTTCACGGGCATCTTCCTCGGGCTCTCGCTGCTGTTCGCCGTGATGCTGTGGATGTACGGCCTCGAGGTGCGCGGGCGAGCTCGGCGGGCGTCCGCGGTGCGCGGAGGCGCATCCTGATGCTCCCCGGTTTCGGCAGGCGGCTCGTCGATCGCAGCAGGAATCTGCTCGGTCTCGTGTTCGTGGTCGGGCTCTTCAGCGCGGCCGCGTTCGGCATCGTGATGTACGCGACGGTGCACCACACCGCGCAGCCGGAGTTCTGCAACTCCTGCCACATCATGGAGCCCTACTACGAGTCGTGGAAGAACTCCGAGCACAAGAACGTCGCGTGCATCGAGTGCCACTACGAACCGGGCTCGCTGGAGACGCTCGAGGGCAAGTTCAAGGCGCTCTCGCAGCTCGCCAAGTACGTCACGCGCACGCAGGGCACCAAGCCGTGGGCCGAGGTCAGCGACGCGAGCTGCATGCGCTCGGGCTGCCACTCGGTGCGCATGCTCGACGGGCCGGTGATGTTCGGGAACATCAGCTTCGACCACCGCCAGCACCTGCTCGAAACGCGTCGCGGACGGCGCCTGCGCTGCACGTCGTGCCACTCGCAGATCGTCCAAGGCCAGCACGTCGCCGTGACTCCGACGGTGTGCGTCACCTGCCACTTCATGCCCGGCGACGACGGCCATGCCCCAGCGGAGACCAGCGACTGCCTGCTCTGCCATGGACCTCCGACGCAACCCGTCGACGTCGAAGGGCGGCCGTTCGTGCACGCCGACTACGTCGAGCGCGGCGTCGGTTGTCGCGAATGCCACAACCCGGTCGTCGAGGGCGACGGCGTCGTTCGCAAGGACCGCTGCCACGCCTGCCACGCCGAGCAAGGCCACGTCGAGCGCATCGGCGAGACCGCGTTCCTCCACGAGAAGCACGTCACCGATCACAAGGTCGAGTGCTTCGAGTGCCACGACGAGATCCGCCACGGACTGCTGCCGTTGAAGAAACCCGAAGCGACCAAGCGCGAGGGCTGCGGCGTCTGCCACGAGAGCGCTCACGACGCGGCGAGTCTCGTGTACTCGGGCACCGGCGCCGTCGGCGTGCCCGACGATCCGAGCCGGATGTACCAGACGCGCGTGGTGTGCGAAGCGTGTCACACCGGGCGCTCGGGTCAGACGTTGATCGACGACGGCGACATGGGCGAGCTCGTGGTCGCGCCCGACGATTCCGCCGGCGCGAGCTCGAACGCCGCGCATGACGGCTCGCACGCGTCGATGGTCGCGGCGGCGGGCAACGTCGATTGCATCCACTGCCACGGGCCGGATTTCAACGGCATGCTCGTCGAGTGGCAGTCCGCGGTGGGCGAGCAACTCGATCGCCTGAAGCCGGTGCTCGCCGACCTCGAGAAGCGCATGCCGAAGACGAGCCCGGCGGCGGCGCCGCTCGCGGACGCGCAGCGCAACCTCTCGCTCGTCGCTCTCGACGGCTCGCGCGGCGTCCACAACCCGACGTACGCGCTCGCGGCGCTCAAGGTCAGCGCGGAGCGCCTCGATCAGGCCGCGGCGACGCTGGGCGTCGAGCTCGGCGCGCACGCCGCCGACGGCTTCCCGTTCGTCTCGAAGGACGGCTGTAGCGAGTGCCACCCCGGCGCGGGTCGTCCCGCGAGCGTCTGGAAGGGCGAAGCGGTGTTCCCGCACGCGAAGCACCTCGGCCAGGGCTTCGAGTGCGCGCAATGCCACAGCACCACCGAGCACGGCAAGCCCGCGTTCCCGCGCGGCGACTGCGCGAGCTGCCACCACCAAGAGACCGACAAGTTCGACGTTTCCGACTGCTCGCGCTGCCACGGCGCGCAGACCGGGATGCTCGGCGGCGTGCTCACCGGCTTCGCGGAGCTCGAGGGGCCGATGTCGGAGATGGACTGCGGCGATTGCCACGGCGAGGCGCCGGACATCCTGCGTCCGAAGCCGTCGAGTTGCGTGATCTGCCACACCGAGGGCTTCGATCAGAAGGCGATCGACTGGAAGAACGAGCTCGATGGCCTGACCGCGGAGCTCGAACGCGAGCTCGGCGGCTCGAAGGCCGACGCGACCGTTCGCGAGGTCGCTCGCGGAGCTCTGGAAGCCGTCCGTCGCGACGGCAGCAACGGCGCGCACAACTTCGAGTACGCGAAGAAGCTCCTGGTCGACGCGCTCGCCGCTCTGCGCGGCTGACCGCGATGGCGTTCCTGCTGCTTACACCGACGGTGCTGAGCTTTCTGATCTTCAGCGCCCACCTCTTCCGAGCCGGCGCGTTGATCTTCATCCCTCCGCTGATCTTCTCGCTCGCGTTGCTCGCGGTGCGACGTCCGTGGGTCGCGCGCTTCTTCCAGCTCCTGCTGCTCGGCATCGCGTTCCTCTGGATCCTGCAGGCGTTCCTGACCGCGGGCTCGCGGATCGCGGACGGCCAGCCGTGGGTGCGCATGGCGGTGATCCTGACCGGCGTCGCGGGCTTCGCGTTGCTCTCCGCACTGCTCTTCGAAGCGCGTCCGCTGCGCCGTCGCTATCCGCGTCGCTCGCTGGTGTGAGCGCGCGCTCGCCGTGGCCGTAGGGCGTAGCGGCGACGTAGTGTCGACGGTCGTTGTTGCGGAGCGATCGGGCGAAGTTGCTCTCGCAGGTCGGCGACGCGCGCGTTCACGTGCTCCTTCGACGTGCACAGGCGGCTCGACGAGGACGGAACGGGCTTTGCCGAGCGCGAAGCCTCGCGCCTCCGCTCCCGCATGGCCACCCGCTCCATCGGATCCAAAGTCCTGCCTTCGGCGGCGATCTTCGTCGGTTTGGTCGCGAGCGCGGTCGCTGTCGACTTCGGACTCCACGCCGCGGAGCTCGCGGAGATCGGCCGTTGGCTAGGGCCGGTGGGCGCGGGACTGCTGCTGGTCTCGTTCGTCTACTCGCTGCGCAAGCGCAAGTGGATCACGACCGGCTCGCCGAAGCGCCTGCTCCAGTTCCACGAGATGCTCGGTTGGCTCGGTGCGCTGGTGCTGCTCGTCCACGGCGGCATCCACTTGAACGCGTGGGTGCCGTGGCTCGCGCTCGCGGTGCTTTTGGTCGTCGTGGTCAGCGGCTTGACGGGCAAGTACCTGCTAGCGCAGGCGAAGGAGACGCTCGCCGAGAAGCGCGTGGAGCTGGTGCGGCGAGGTGTCGTCGGTGACGAGCTCGAGCGCGAGCTCCTCGGGCTCGCCGCGCTCGTCGGCACGATGCAGAAGTGGCGCAAGGTCCACATGCCGCTGACGATGATCTTCCTCGGCCTCTCGTTGGTCCACGTCGTCGTCACGTTGGTGCTGTGGTGAGCGCATGAGCCGTTCGGTCGTCTTCCTGCTCGCCACGATCGCGATCACCGGGGTGCTCGCGTGGTTCGCGTCGTCGGCCGCGGTGCAGCCCGGCCGCGTCCAGGCTGGGCATGTGAGGCTCGCGAACGATTGCCTCGCGTGCCACACCGCGTTCTCCGGCGTCAGCGAGCAGAAGTGCCTCGCGTGTCACCACGTCGACGACATCGGCAAGCTGAGTGTCGACGGCAAGGCGCTCGCGACGCAGCGGCCGGCCGTCGAACGTCTGCACGCCAGCGCACGCTCCGCGGGCGCGGAGTGTAGCGCTTGCCACGCCGAGCACGCCGGACGACTCGGCGCCGGCACTGCGACGCACTTCGAGCACGCGGCGTTGCCCGCGGACGTGCGCGCGAGCTGTCACGCATGCCACGCCGATCGGGTGCCGACGGATGAGCTCCACCGCCGGATCGAGGTCGCCGCCGACGGCGCGTGCGCCGCGTGTCACCGCACCGAGAGCTGGAAGCCCGCGACGTTCGTGCATGAACGGCTGCCCGCCGATCGACGCAACGCGTGCGCGGCGTGCCACCGCGAGAGCGCGCCCAAAGACGAAATGCACGGCGCTTCCGTCGACGAGTGCTCGGCCTGCCACGGCACGAGCGCGTGGAAGCCGTCGACCTTCGATCACGCGCGCTTCTTCCGCTTCGACGGCGACCACCCGGCGCGCTGCGCCGATTGCCACGAGCCCGGCAAGCCGCTGTCGGAGTACACGTGCTACGGCTGCCACGAGCACACGCCCGCGAACCTCGCCGACGAGCACCGCGAAGAGGGCATCCGCGACCTGACGAACTGCGTCGAGTGCCACCGCAGCGCCGACGAGCACTGGGGCGAAGGCCGCGGCGACGGCAGGCGCGATCGCACAGGCGACCGCGGCGAAGAGCACGGCGGCGGAGAGCGCGACGACGACTGAGCGAACTCGAGCGACGCTCCGCCGCGACCACGCGACTCCGGCGGCGCCGCGGAGCTCCACCGCTCGGCCGGCGCATCGGGACCCGCTCACGCGCGCCGGTACGATTCGGCGCCACGGCGAGCGAGCGGAAGATTCGGCTCCTCGTGCTCGGCGACTCGAGGTCGCGGACGAGCACGCTCGTGCCGGCGGCGGCGGCGCGGCACGCGCTCGCGCACCGCGACCTCGATTCGATCGTCTGCGAAGCGGGCGAGTTCGCGGTCGAACGGTCGCGTGGCGAGGTCTCGAGCTCGCTCGGCGAGTTCCTCGACGCGAACGAGCGCTGCTACGGCGAGCTCGTCGAGGCGGCCGCGCCGCTCTGCACGGAACTCGTCTTCCTCGATCCCGGGCTCGAAACGTGCCTCGCGAACAACCTCCGGCGCCCGTCGGAGCCGAGCAAGTGCGCGTCGCTCGAAGCGCGGAACGCGATGCTCACGCACTTGCAGGCCTGGGTGACGAGCTACTACACCCGCGACGACGCGTGGTCGCTTCGCGCGCACCGACGCATCTTCGCCGCGCGCCGCGGCGCGATGAGCGTGCATCGCGGGCCTCCGCCACAGCGCTGAAACGGCTGGATCGGAATCCAGTCGTGTAGTGGCGTCCGTCCGATCCTGATTCGTAGAGCGAGACCGGGAAACGCGAACGGCGCCGAGTCGAACCCGGCGCCGTCGCTTCGGGAGAACTTCGAGCGAGTGCGTGTGCGGCTCAGACCGACGCGATCATCGCCCACGCGATCAGCACCGCGAGGGACAGGCCGACGACTAGCGCCGTCAGACCGAAGACGCGCGCGGCCTTCGAGAGCGCGGCGGTCGGCGGCGGAACCAGGCGTTGTTCGAGCTCGCCGGTCGCCACCAGGCGGTCGTAGAGCGCGGGGCGGTCGTGCTTCAGCTCGGAGAGGCCCATCGAGCCCGTGAAGATCACCGGGTCCATCGGGAACTTCTCGGGGCGGAAGTGCGTGTTGAAGAAGTGGATCGTGAAGATGAAGCCGGTCGCGAGCAGCGCCTCGTCGCTGTGGATGATCGTCGCGACGTTGATCGACCAGCCCGGCAGGAACAGCGTGAAGAACTCGGGGAACCAGAGGCTCAAGCCCGTGGTGCCGATCACGACGACGCCCCAGAACACCGCGAGGTAGTCGAACTTCTCCCAGTACGTCCAACGCCCGTAGCGCGGCGCCGGGCCGCGGCCGAGGAACCACTTGATCGTCGCGACGAGCTCTTTCGCGTCGCTCCACTTCGGCATCAGCGAGTCCTCGCCGAAGAAGAACTCCTTGAGGCTCTTCTTCGTCTTGCGGAAGCGCGTGAAGACGTCCCACAGGTGCGCGCCCATGTAGCCGAACGTCGCGATCGCGCACACTCGGTGCACCCAACCGGCGCCGTCGATGCCTCCGAAGACGTTCGAGACCGCGTGCGCCCACTGCGTGTTCGAGAACTTGAGCATCATCCCAGTGATCGCGAGCCCGAAGAAGCTCAGGATCACGGTGAGGTGCAGCGTGCGCTGATAGGGCGTGAAGCGAGCGAAGTGTCTTTCGCCCTCGGCCTTCGCGACGTGCTGGCGATAGACGTCGCGCAATTTCCACGAGCGCGGCAGCCAGATCGCGGTGTGAAGCCAGAAGAAGGCGAACGTGCCGACCAGGAGCACCGTCATCGTGACGAACACCCAGTACAGCGCCGGATACCGCTCTTTGTCGCGGTGGGTCGCGTGGGTGAGGAAACCCGCGAATCGCTCGTGCGAGTCCTCGTGGCACTTGCCGCACGTTCCGACGATGTTCGCCTTGGAGAGGTGCGACTTCGGATCGTCGCGATCGCGGATGTCGTGAGCGCCGTGGCAGTCGTAGCACTTGGCGCGCGTGGTGTCGCCGAGCGCGGTCGCCTTCCCGTGGTAGGTCTCGAAGTACGACTCGGTGATGTCGTCGTGGCACTTGCCGCACTGTTGCATCACTCCGAGCTTGAACGCGGCGCCGTCAGTGCGCGTCATCGTGTGCGACGAGTGGCAGTCGTTGCACTCGGGCAGCGGCGGCATGTCGCGCAGCTGCACGTAGTCGGGGTTGCCGGTCTTCGAGTGGATGCTCTGTTGGAACTGCTCGTAGATTCCGTCGTGGCACTGGCCGCAGGTCTTCGCGATGTTGCCCGGGTGCACCGTCGACTCGGGGTCGTTGGAGGGGAGCTCCTTGTGCGGCGTGTGGCAATCGGTGCAGACCGCCGTGACGACCAGGCCGGACTGGATGAGCCCCTGCCCGTGGATCGACACCGAGTACTTCTCGATGATGCCGGTCTCGGGACCCATGTAGCGTTGCGCGGCCGGCGCGCCGTCGCGGTGGCAGCGAGCGCAGAGCTCGGGCACGTTGCGGCTGTACGTGGGCGAGGTGCGGACGAGGTCCTTGAGTTCGCTGGTCGCGTCCTCCGCGATGGAGCTCTCGAGGATGCCGTGCTTGCCGTGGCAGTCGATGCACATCGGCGCGTTCGCGTCGCCCGCGGCGTGCAGCGCGCCGTGGCGGCCGCGCTTGTAGTCGACCGACGGCGCCTCGTGGCAGACCGAGCAGTCGACCTTCGACGTGATCGTCGCGCAGGAGCGTTCCATCGACGGCGTGGCGCCCGTGTGGCACTGCGCGCAGGAAACGCTCTTGCGGCCGTGGATCGAGCGCTCGTGCTCCGCGACGTCGACGAAGAGCGAACGTCCGTCCGACGCCGCCTTGATCTCCTGCTCGGAGTGGCAACGCAGGCAATCCGCGTTCGCCATGTTCGTGTCGTAGAAGACCTTGCGAATCTCGTGCGGCGAGTGGCACTCGACGCACAGCGGGACCATGCCCTCCTTCTCCCAGAGCTCGCCGCCGATCACCTTGCGGTGGACTTGCTCGATCTGGCCGTGGCACTTCTCGCAGGTCGCGACGACGTTGTCCTTGTGGATCGTCGACTTCGGATCACCGTGCGGGAGCACGTTGTGGCCGGTGTGGCAGCTCGTGCAGACCGCGGTGACCGTCAGGCCCTGCTTGTAGAGGCCTTCGCCGTGGATCGAGTCCTTGTAGCGCTGGAAGACCTGCTCCTCGGGGATGTCGTAGGTCCGTTCGACCGCCGCACCCTCGGCGTGGCATTGCGCGCACATGCCGGGGACGTTGAACGGCGAGATCGACGAGTTCGGGTCCTTGAGCTTCAGGACGTAGTGTTTGCCGTGGCAATCCTGGCAGTGCGGTGCGAGCGCGTTGCCCTCCGCCGCCTTCTTGCCGTGCGTGCTCGCGCGGTACGCCGTGATCGGACCTTCCTCGTCGTCGTGGCATTCGGTGCAGTCGACCCGCGCGAGCGCCTTCGCATGCGGATACTCCTCGACGCCGTCGAGGTCCGTGTGGCATGCGATGCAGTCGAACGCCTTGTGCACGCTCGCGCCGAAGCGCTCGGCGTCTACGTGCAGCGAAACCGTCCGGCCGTCTCGCTCCATCGATAGTTTCGCGACGCCGTGGCACTCGAGGCACTTCGCGTTGTCCTGCGCGCTCGCCTCGGCCGCCCACAGCACGAGGATGACCACCAGGAAGATGACGACGCGCATGACCTTCTCGACCTCGCGCGCGGGATTGCGGTAGTTCGACATCTCGACGTTGCCTCTACAGGGGCTCGTGCTCCGACGAACGCCGGCGCGCGAGGATCCGAAGGTACTCCCCCGGATGGTGGTGACGCAGCTCCTTGCGGGAGATGCGTCCGTTCAGCCACACCCAGCTCATCGGGAAGTTCCCGGGCCGCAGGTGGACGTGATACATGTGCCAGATGATGATCGCGAGGAAGGCGAGCGTCGCTTCGAAGCCGTGCACCACGCGGCACACGTCGAAGGTCCAGCTCGGCATCCAATCGAGGAACCAATCGGGGCGCCAGAGGATCGCGCCGCTCGCGATCATCACGCAGTTGCCCCACGCGACCGCGCCGTACTCGAGCTTCTCGACCAAACCGTAGCGACCGAGCGCCGGACGCTCGTCGAACCGCAGCCAAGGCCAGCGCTCGAAGAGCTTCTTGAACCAGCCGCGTCGCGCCATCCACGCGGTGAGCCCGAGGTTGAACATCACCTCACCGATGAAGTCGGTGAGGTCGCGCGGGGTGAAGATCATCAACTTGAGCCACTCGCGCATGCGGCTCGAGATCAGGATCGCTCCGACGTGCCACAGCGAGAGCCCGATCAGGCCGTACGCGGCGATGCGGTGCAACTGGCTGCGCAGCCTGAAGCCGCCCTCGAGGTCGATGATGCGCCGCATCCACTCGGAGTCGTGCAGGAACACCGGCAATCCGGTCAGCACGAGCAGCGAGAACGAGGTCACGAGGATCGCGTGCTGGATTCGACCGTGGAAGGTCATCCGTTCGAACGCTTCGTGCGGCGAGACCAGGCGATCCTCGTCCGGCCACGCGCGCGGGTCGATGTGCTCGGTCTCCGCCGGGCCCCAGCCCATCCGCAGGCGCAGGCGACCGAGGAGATCGATCAGGACGAACAGGATGAACGCGCCGATCACGCCGCCGAGTAGCACCGCGTAGATCCGCTTGACCCACCACGGCACCGGGTTCTCCTTCTCGCCTTCGACGGAGTGCACCGGGACCTGCGAGAACGCCGCGCCCGCGTTCGGGTGGCAGTTGCCGCAAGTCTGATCGAGGTTCGCGACGTGGACCGACGAGCGCGGATCGGTCGATGGGAAGATGTCGTGGAAGCCGTGGCAGGACGCGCAGTTCGCGGCGCCCTGCTCGCCGAACGCGGCGGCGATGCCGTGATAGGAGCTGCCCCACGAGCTCCGCGCGCTTTGCTTGAAGCCGTATCGGCTCGCGAGCTCGCCGTCGTTGTGGCAACGCGCGCAGGTGTCGGCGACCAGGCTCGGCGAGACGCTCGAGTTCGCTTGCGACGGACCTTGGACGGCGTGCTCGCGGTGGCAGTCGGTGCACACCGGAACGTCCTTGCCGCCCTTCTCGAAGTCCTCGCCGTGCACGCCGGCCAGGTAGCTCTTCAAGATCCCCATGTGGCACGACCCGCAGGTGTGCGGGATCTGCATCCGCGAGGTGGGCGCGGTCGGATCGGCGACCTTCTTCACGTCGTGACCACCGTGGCACGACACGCAGGTCGCGGTGACGATCAAGCCGTCCTTGCGCAGCGCGAGCCCGTGCGCACTGGTCTCGTACTGCGAGACCTTCGCGCCGCCGGGCGCCGGGTGTTCCGTGCTCGGGTTCGGCTTGTGGCACGACTCGCAGGTGTCGGGCAGGTTGAGCGGGTGGGTGCGCGAGTCCGGATTCTTCGCGCTGTGCGCCTCGTGCGCGCCGTGGCAGTTCACGCAGGTCGCCGCGGGATTGCCGTTGCCCGGATCGCCGGCGTGAACGCTCTGTTGCCAATGCTTCGCGGAGTCGCCGTGGCAGGTCGCGCAGCCGACCGGCTTCGCATCGGCGAGTCCGATGTCGTGCGGAGTGTGGCAGTTCGCGCACCCGTCGGAGTTCTCCGCGTGGGCGCTCTTCGAGAACCCGAGCTCCTGCTCGGCGTGACACGCGACGCACGACGCGGGCGGCACCGGGCGCGCGTGCTCGTCCTCGGTCGGATCGTAGGTCGCGAGCGCGGTGTGACACTGCACGCACGTGACGTCGCTGTGCGGCGACTTCTTCTCGGCCTTCGGATTGCGCGCGGTCTCGACCTCGTGGCAGAGGCGACAAGCGGCATCGGAAGGTGGCTCTTGCGCGAAGCCCGTCGCGCCGGTGCACATCGCGATCGCGAGCGCCAACAACGGCTTCGAGAGGAGGGGCAGGAACGGGATCCGATCGGGCATCTTCATCGCACGCTCCGGGAGCTCTAGGCTCGTCGCGTGAAGGCGCAAAATCCCGCGCAAAGTGCGGGATTCCTCGCGGTGCACCGCGGTGTGTCGCCACACCGACGGTGCGCCCCAGCTCGAAGCGAATCGTGTTCCCCTGCCGGCGGGTCACACTGCGTAGCCGTTGTCTCAGACCACTCGCGCGCGCATGTCGACCGCGCACGCTCCGTGCGGGGAAACCATCAGCGGGTTGAGCTCGAGCTCCTGGATCTCGGGCAGGTCGATCGCGATCTGCGCGATGCGCTGGATCGCCTCGACCAGCGCGTGCTCGTCGATCCCCGCGCGCCCGCGGACGCCCGCGAGGATCGGCCAGCCCTTGATCTCGCGCACGAGCTCCTTCGCGCGCACCTCGCTGACCGGGCACAGCGCGAACGACACGTCCTTCAGGACCTCCACGTACACGCCGCCGAGCCCGAACATCAGGATCGGGCCGTACTGCGGGTCCGCGTGGAAGCCGACGACGACCTCGTGGCCGCCCTTCAGCATCTTCTGCACGTTGACGCCTTCCGCCTCGGAGCTCATCAAGCGCACGAACGCCTTGCGCACCGCCGCTTCGTCGCCGAGGTCGAGCACCACGCCGCCGATGTCGCTCTTGTGCGTCACGTCGGGCACCGACATCTTCATCACGACCGGATAGCCGACGCGCTTCGCGATCGCGACCGCTTCGCTCTGGCTGCGAGCGAGCCCGCCGGGCACCACTTCGAGCCCGTACGCGGCCGAGAGAGCGCGCCGCGCTTCGACGCCGAGCCAACCGGGCTTCAGCAGCGCGCGCAGCTCTTCCTTGTCGACGCGTCGACGCTTCACGCGTCCTTCGGGTCGCGCGAGGATGCGCCGACGCTCGTCGAGAGCGGCGAGCGCGCGCACCGCGGACTCCGGGTAGAGGTAGACGGGCACCCAATCCTGCTCGGCTTCGCGCGAGATCGAGCGCATCACCTCGTCGCGCGACATGAAACAACCGACCACCGGCTTCTTCGAGCCCTTCGCGACGTCGAACACCGTGCGCGCGACCAGCACCGGATCGTGCGTGATCGGCGGCACGAACGTGACGAGCACCATGTCGACGGTCCGATCGCGCAGGAGCAACTGCAGCGAGCGGCGGTAGTTCCCCGCGGTCGCGCCGGCGACCATGTCGATCGGATTCTGCACGCTCGCTTCGGGAACCAGGATCTCGCGCAGCGCCGCGCGCGTCGTCTCCTCGAGCGGCGCCATTTCGAGACCCCAACGCACCAACGCGTCCGTCGCGAGGATGGCCGGTCCGCCGGCGTTGGTCAGCACCGCGACGCGCCGGCCCTTCGGCAACGGCAGCTTCGAGAGCGCGAGCCCGACGTCGAAGAGCTCCTCGACCGAATCGACGCGCTGCACGCCGCAGTCCTTGAGCAGCGCGTCGGCCGCGACGTCGGCTCCGGCGAGCGCGCCGGTGTGGCTCGACGCCGCCAACGCTCCGGCCCGCGAGCGTCCCGCCTTGACCGTCACCAGCGCGATCTTGCGGCTGATGCGCCGCGCGGTCGGCACGAAGTTGCGCGGGTTGCCGAACGACTCCAGGTAGAGCAGCACGCAGCGGATCGCCGGGTCCTTGCCCCAATACTCGAGCAGGTCGTTCGCGCTGACGTCCGCGCGATTGCCCATCGAGACGAACATCGACACGCCGAGGTTGATCTGATCCGCCTGCGCGAGCAGCGCTTCGCCCATCGCGCCCGATTGCGACACGAACGCGACCGGGCCGGGCTTCGGGAAGCTGCGGCCGAACGTCGCGTTCAAACGCACGTCGTTCTGCGCGTTCTGGACGCCCATGCAGTTCGGTCCGACGAGTCGCATCCCGACGCGCCGCGCGGTGCGCAGGATGCGCGCTTCCGCCTGTGCTCCGACGACTCCGGTCTCCTTGAAGCCCGCGGTGATGACGATCACGGCGCCGACGCGCTTCTTCGCGCATTGCTCGATCGCCGCGGGTACGCCGTCCTTCGGCACGACGACCACCGCGAGGTCGACCGGGTCCGCGATCGCGGTCACGGTGCGATGGCACTTGATCGAGTGCAGCACGTCGGCCTTCGGGTTGACCGGGAACACCTTTCCGACGAAGCCGCCGGTGATCAGGTTGTGCAGGATCTCGTAGCCGATGCTGCCCGGCCGTCGCGACGCGCCGATGACGGCGACGGAACGTGGACGGAAGAGCGCATCGAGACCGGTGGGGCGGATGGAACGGGCCATGGGTGTGCGTGTGGAAAGCGAGCGAGCGAACGCGAGAGCATCGCGTTCGCTCGCGTGTTCGCCAAATACGGATCAGGTCGGTCGGTCGAGTCTCACGCCGCCGCGGGCTTCGCGCGGCCGGGCTCTTCGTCCACGACGCGGAACTCGCCGAGCATGATCGGAGTCGCGACCTTGACCATCAACGTGAAGAGCAGGAAGCCGACGGCGAATACGCCCGCGGCGACCATGAGCTCGGTGCTCGACGGCTGGTACTCGTAGATCTCGCCGAGGGTGTCCGGGGTCATTCCGGGGATCACGAGGCCCATGCCCTTCTCGATGTAGACGCCCGAGTAGATCAGCAGGCAGCCGGTGTTGAGCGTGATCGGGTTCTTGCGCGTCTTCGGCACGAGGAACAGCAGGAACGCGATGATCGAGCACGCCACCGCGATCCACATGAACGGAACGATCGCATTGTGACCATTCACGCCGGTGAACATGTACTGCATGTGGATGACGTGCTCGGTCCCCGAGTAGAACTCCTTGAACACCTCGGCGCCGAGCAGGAACAGGTTGACCGCCATCGCGTAGGCCATCAGCTCGGCGATCTTCCAGATCGCGGCGTCTTGGATCTCGAAGCGCGTGAAGCGCCGCAAGAGCTGCATCAGCACCAGCAGCACCGCCGGTCCCGAGCAGAGCGCCGACGCGATGAAGCGCGGAGCGAGGATCGCGGAGTTCCAGAACGGACGCGCGGCGAGGCCGTTGTAGAGGAACGCCGTCACCGTGTGGATGCCGATCGCCCACGGGATCGAGAGCAGCACGAGCGGCGTGAAGATCGCGTAGTTCGGGTGCTTGCCGCGCACCAGCATGAACAGCAGGTACGTGACGATCGTGAAGTTCAGCAGGAGATAGCCGTTGAGCACCACGACGTCCCACGCGAGCAGAGAACTCGGCAGGTTGAGCTTGCCGATGCCGGGCATCAGGTGTTGCAGGCGATCGGGGTGGCCGACATCGACCAGCACGAACAGCGCACACATCGTGATCGCCGCGATCGCGAGCAGCTCGCCGAGGATCACGACCTCCTTGATCGGCTTCCAGTTGTAGACGTACGCGGGGATCACCAGCAGCACCGCGGCCGCCGCGACGCCGACCAGGAACGTGAAGTTGCCGATGTAGAACGCCCACGAGACCTGATCGCGCATGCTGGTCGAGATCAGACCCGTCTGCATCTGATGCACGTACGCGAACACGCCGCCGGCGATCGTCACGAGCAGCGCGGCGATCCAAGTCCAGTACAGCGCGTTGCCGCGCAGCACGATGCGGACGCTGCCGGTCACGAAGCGGAGGAATTGAGCGGGCAAGTTCATCGGGGCTCCTCCGATCACAGACCGTAGAAGTAGTAGAAGCGCGGGTGGGTCGCGAGCTCGTTCTTCAGCACGAAGACGCGCTTCTTGTCGAGCACGTAGCGGATCTCGCTCGAAGGATCGAGCAGGTTGCCGAACTTGCGCGCTCCGACCGGACAGACCTCGACGCACGCGGGATAGCGACCGTCGCGCACGCGCTGGACGCACCACGTGCACTTCTCGACGACGCCCTTCGGCCGCGGCCGATTGCCGAGGATGTGCATGTTCGCGTTCACCTGGTCCGCCGGCAGCGACGGCTCCTTCCAATTGAAGCGCCGCGCGCCGTACGGACACGCCGACATGCAGCAGCGACAGCCGATGCACCAGTCGTAATCGATGACGACGATGCCGTCGGGCTCCTTCCACGTCGCGCCGACCGGGCACGACTTGACGCACGCGGGATCGGCGCAGTGCTGGCATGCGACCGGCAGGTAGAAGTGCCCCGGACGCGGCACGGTCTCGGCGTCGTAGTAGGGATTGGCATGCTCGAAGTCGATGCCCTTCTCCTTGTCCATCTCGAGCACGCGGATCCACTGGACGACGGGATCGCGGCTCTGGTTGTTCTCGGCGACGCACGCGTACACGCAGCGCCGGCAACCGACGCAGCGCGAGATGTCGAGTGCGTACGCGAACTGCACGCCCTCACGCGCCGGTGTGTTCGAGACGGTGACGTCCTTGTCGTACTTCGTCTTGCACTCGGCCTCGATCTTCTCGCGGATCGCGGTGAGCTCGTCCTCGCTGAGCTCCTTGAAGTGGCCGCGGAAGAACTCGGTGTGCGTGAAGTCGCTGCAGCCGCCCGCGAGTGCGGCGGCGGCGCACCCGGCGAGGGTGCAGAGCATGTCGCGACGGGTCGTTTCGGGGGCGTTCACGGCGTGCGCTCCGGTTTCGGGGGCGGCGGGAGAGGCTTGATCGGGGCGAAGCGTGGGGAGTGCGCGTTGTGGCAGTTGACGCAGAGCAGGTACGACTTCTCACCGTCCCAGTTCCCGCCGCGTCGGCCGTGCACGCCGGCGCGCCAGTCGCGGTACTTGTCGCCATGGCACTGACCGCAGAGGCGGTACGACTCCTCGAACGGCACTTTGTCGCCGCCGGCGAGGTGCAACGAGTCGCGATCGGCCGCGTCGTGGCAGTCGAGGCACCAGCGGTGCTCCTCGTCGTGCTTCAGCACGATGTCGGTGTGCGCCATCGAGAGCTCGCGCCGCTTGGTGTTGACCGGCATGTCGGCTTCGTGGCACTCCGAACAGGGGAAGATCCCTTCGCTGAAAGGCGGGGGCGGAGTGTGGAGCTTGCTGTCGCTCGACGGAGCGTCGGGACCGGGGACCCAACCGGCGGAGAGATCGAGGTCGTTCGACTCGTGTCGACCGCACGCGCCGGCGACGAGCGCCAGCACGGCGACCAGGGCCTCGAGTCGGGTCCTTCGGGCGATGTCGAACTTCAACGCGCCGCTTCCTTTCTTTGGTCGCGAGCCGTCGTCCGGGTCGGCGCGGATTTCTCCCCGGATGTCCGGTAGAAAACACATCCGAAACGGCGGCGAGGAACTCGCTACCTCGGTGAGACGAGCATCGCGTCGACGAGCCCCCGCCCGCGCCCGGCCGCTGTGCGTAGTTCACGCGTGCCTTCTGCGCACCGCGCGGACGCGCTCCACCGTCGCTCTCGGTACTCTCGCGCGATGGCGCCGCGCTTCGGACCTGGGACTCGCTCGCTCGCGTTCCGTCCCGCGGGTCTCGCGCTCGTCGCCGCGCTCTTGCTCGCCGCCTGCCGCGTCGCCGACGACCTCGTCGCCGCCGACCGCGTCGCCGACAACCGTGTCGCCGCCGACTTCGTCGCCGACAACCGCGAGGAACCGCTGCGCCGTCCGCCGAACGTCGTACTGATCCTCGCGGACGACCTCGGTTGGGGCGAGCTCGGTTGCTACGGCCAAGCGAAGATCGCGACGCCGAACCTCGACGCGCTCGCGCGCGAAGGCTTGCGGTTCACGCAGTTCTACGCCGGCGCGCCGGTCTGCGCGCCATCGCGATGCACGCTGCTCACGGGCCAACACACCGGCCACGCTCCGGTGCGCGACAACGTCGAGCTCCAACCGGAAGGCCAGATGGCGTTGCCCGCCGCGTCGATCACGCTCGCCGAGTTGCTGCACGCGCGCGGCTACGCGACCGCGTGCATCGGCAAGTGGGGCCTCGGCGCGCCGAAGAGCGAGGGCGAGCCGCTCTCCCAGGGCTTCGATCACTTCTTCGGCTACCTCTGCCAACGTCACGCGCACGCGCACACGACGAGCTACCTCTGGCGCGATCGCGAGCGCGTCGAGTTCGCGATGCCGTTCCATTCGCACGACGCGTTCACCAAAGAGGCGCTCGCGTTCGTCGAGCACGAGCGCGAGCGGCCGTTCTTCCTCTATCTCGCCTACACGCTCCCGCACCTCGCGCTCGACGTCCCCGACGACTCGCTCGCCGCGTATCGTGGCCGCTGGGACGATCCGCCGTACGACGGCAAGAACGGTTACACCGAGCATCCGACTCCGCGCGCGGCGTACGCGGCGATGGTGTCGCGCCTCGATCGCGACGTCGGACGGCTGATCGCGCGGCTCGGCGAGCTCGGGCTCGGCGGCGACACGCTGATCCTCTTCACCAGCGACAACGGCCCGACCCACGACCGCATCGGCGGCTCCGACTCGGAGTTCTTCGACAGCACGCACGGTCTGCGGGGGCTGAAAGGCAGCGTGTTCGAAGGCGGCCTGCGCGTGCCGTTGATCGCGCGGATGCCGGGCCGCATCGCCGCCGGAGTCACGAGCGAGCACGTCGCCGCAGCGTGGGACGTGCTGGCGACCGTGTGCGAGCTCGCCGGCATCGCGCCGCCGCCCGGGCTCGACGGCGTGAGCTTTGCGCCGACGTTGCTCGCGTCCGGCCGGGGCGAGAGCTCCGCTTCGCCGCCGTTCGGGCTCGGCGACGAAACGACCTCCGCGTGGACGGCCGCCGGGCTCGGCGCCGGCTCGCAGCGCCTACACGACCACCTCTATTGGGAGCTCGCGAGCTACGGCGGCCAACAGGCGGTGCGCTTCGGCCGCTGGAAGGCGGTGCGACGCAGGATGCGGAAGGGAGGCCTCGCGATCGAGCTCTTCGACCTCGAGAGCGACCCCGCGGAGTCGCGGGACCTCGCCGCGGAGCGGCCCGAGCTCGTCGCGGTCGCCGAGAGTCTGCTCGAACGCGCTCGCACGCCGTCGGAGACGTTTCCGTTGGGCCCGAAACGCTGACGCGGCTCGCCGCGGCTCCCTAGAATGGCCGCCCTCTTCCGCGAGGCCGAACCGACGTGACGACCACCCAGCAACGCATCTTGGAGCCCGACGGCCGTTTGGTCGGCGAGGCACCCGCGCTTTCCGACGAGCAGCTGAAGACGCTCTTCGTCCACATGTCGCGCGTGCGCGTGCTCGACGAACGGATGCTCAAGCTGCAACGCGCCGGCCGCGTCGGTTTCGTCGGCACCGCGAAGGGCCTCGAGGCGGCGATCATCGGCTCGGCGTTCGCGCTGGAGCGCCGCGACTGGCTGTGGTCGGGCTTGCGCGAAGGCGGCGCCGCGGTGATGCGCGGCTTGCCGCTCGGCGAGTACATCGCGCAGATGTACTGCAACGCGAACGACACGGCCAAGGGCCGGCAGATGTGCAATCACTTCCAACACAAGGGGTCGAATTACCCCTCGTGGTCGAGCGTGATCGGCACGCAGATCCCGCACGGCGTCGGCGCGGCGTACGCGGCCAAGCTGCGCGGCTCCGGCGAGGTGCACGCGATCTATTTCGGCGACGGCGCGACCAGCTCGAACGGCTTCCACTCCGGAATGAACTTCGCCGGAGTGTGGAAAGCGCCGTGCGTGTTCGTGTGCATCGACAACGGCTGGGCGATCTCGGTGAGCAACCGGGAGCAGACCGCGGCGGAGTCCTTCGCCGACAAGGCCGAGGCGTACGGCTTCCCGGGCGTCGAGGTCGACGGCAACGACGTGCTCGCGTGCTACCGCGAGTGCAAACGAGCGCTCGACCGCGCGCGCGCCGGCGACGGGCCGACGTTGGTCGTGCTGAAGACGTATCGCATGCTCGGCCACTCGAGCTCCGACGATCCGACCAAGTACCGCGACCAGGCCGAGGTCGACGCGTGGGCCGCGCGCGATCCGATGGACCGCTACGAGCGCTACCTGCTCGCGAAGAAGGTGCTCCAGACCGGCGAGCGCGAGCGCATCGAGCATGCGCTCACCGCCGAGATCGACGCCGAGATCCACCTCCAGGAAGCGGCGCCGCCGATGGCGCTCAAGACGCTGGTCGAAGACGTCTACGCGGACGTCCCGCGCCACCTCCGCCGCCAATACACCGCTTTCATCACGGTCGCCGAGCGCCTGGGCCACGCGCAAAAAGGCGACGGCGCGTTCCCGCTGTAGCGCGTCGATCGACGCTGCGCGGCGTCGAGCGACGTTGAACGGCACGGACTTCGGCGAGTTCGTCGCGGATGAGAGCCGCTACGACCCGCGCTTCGTGCCCGTCGACCGACGCTGAGCGGAGTTGACCGATGTCGACCGACGTTGAACGGGGTTGAACGGCGTCGAGTGACGACGATCGGTGATGAGCGCCGGCGAACAGGGATGATCGGCGGACGTCAGCGCGCGAGGATCGAGCTCGGTGGCCGGCAAATCGCGTGCACCCCTTCGTGCCAGGAGCCGTCTGTCTTCACGGCGAGACCGCTGTAGAGCCCGAACACCACGAACCGCGCGGACTCGGAGTCGAAGCGGATCGCGGGTCCGCCCGAGAGGCCGTGATACGCGTCGTGATCGGCGGTGCGCACGAAGACCGTGCGCCCGTCGTCCTCGCAGTCGTCCGGCGCTTGCGAGATCGTCGCGCGCACGACGCTCGCCCGAGGCGGCGGCTTGTGCGGGTCCGCGCCGCCGCGGCGGGCGAAGCCGAGCAGGTAGATGGTGTCTCCGAAGTTCGGGCGTCGTTCGAGGTCGATCGGAGGCGACGGAAGCCCGTCCGTCCATGGAGGAAGCTCGATCAGGGCCCAATCTTCGGCGTTGGTCTGCTCCGCGCCTTGGGCGAGCAGCTCGAACGGCACGCCAAGGCCTCGCGTCAGCAGGATCGCAGGTGTTGGGCCCGGTTCGGGCAGGCAATGCCGAGCGGTCAACAGCCTTTGGCCACCGAGCGGAATCGCCGAGCCGTACGTGGAATGCTCGGTGCCGAGTTGCTCGACGGCGATGCTCGCGAGCACGGCATCGGCCTCGTCGATCGGCGCGAGCGCGCGGAGATCGCGGTCGGTGACCGCACACCCTGCGAGCAGCGTGCAGATCGAGAGGACGGCGGCGTGACGCATGGGTGTTCGTCGGTGCAACGGCGAGCGCAGGCGGCGGCTTCCGCGGCGCGGATGCTACTTGGGACGTCTCGGAGCTCGAACGGTGGCGGCGGAAAGACGTTTTCCTCGAGGCGGCGCTCGCGGCGGACGCGGTCGGTGCGATGTGCGCCACCGCGGCGGCGGGCCGGAGCTCCTTCTTCTGCTGCGGCACCAACCTCACTAATGGGGCGCCGCCGGCGCTTGGATCGAGCCGTGGAACGCGATCCAAGGTCGGCGCGCGGAAGCTCATCCATCGCCGCGCCGATCGCGGGTTCGAGCTCGATGAGCTCGAGCGCGATCCCGGCGAAACTCGCGATCTCGTGGCCGACCCGCCCTGGCACGTCGAGGCGCTCGCGCACGAACTCGTCACGCGACTGCGTGCGGCGGGGAGCGCAACGATCGTCCGACCGTGCGAGTGACGCGGCGGTGTCGAGGCCTGACGAGGCGTTTGGCGCGGGCTGAAGCTCGCGCCTGCTGATCCATGCGGCGCGCCGCGGCGCGCGCCGCGGGAATTCCTGGGCTCGCGAACCGCGCGCGGTTGCCGCGGCATGCGCGTGGGATAGCAGCGAGCGGTCGTCGCGCCTTCGCGCGCACTTCGGTTCGAGACTCGGCGCTTTCGCGCGAGCACGAACCCCTCACGACGCCGCGCGCGTCGATCGAGTTCCGCGCGCGCCGAGATTTCTCGCGGGCGGAGTGCAACTTCGGGTCGGTGGGGAAGTCTGATCTCCCGATGCGCGCGCTCGAGTTCCACTCTCGATTCGAGGAAGCGTGCACGGATCGAGCTCGTGGCGCTTTCGCACTTTTTCAACCGCGACTACGCTCAACGCCCAACCTCAACCCCCCCCCAAGGAGGCTTCGATGGAAAGTGCCCGCTTCGTTCGGGTCGCGTCATCCGCGTTGTCCGGTTTGCTTGCTTTGACCGCGGCTGCGTTCGCGCAGTCGCTCGGGAGCGCCGGAGAGGATCTCGGACAGTCGAGTCCCACCCCCACATCATCCCTTTCGATTCCCGAGGACTTCGTCGCGCGCGGTGCGGTGCACCGCGTGCTCGTGCCGGCGAACAGCACCGCGCTCGATGCGCTCGCCGCGCAGGGCGCGATCCTGCGCTTGGAGGACTACGGCTCGTTCTCGGTCGCGACGGTGAACGCCGCGACGATCGGCGGCGTGAAGGCGCTGATCGCGCTCGGACTCGAGGTGCGCGACGAATTCACGCTGGTCAACTTCAACGGGTACATGCTCGACGGCGCCGACGTGCTCGGCACCGCGCAACGCCTCGCGTCGATTCCCGCCGAACTGCGTGCGCCGGCCGGCGCCGCGGCGGGCGCGGAGCAACGCCTGCGCGTCGTGCAGTTCCAAGGTCCGGTGCGCGACGCGTGGCTCGGCGGCATCGAGGCGACAGGCGCGTCGGTCGTCACCTACGTCCCGAACAACGCGTACGTCGTCAAGACCGACGCCGGTTCCGACGCCGCGGTGCTCGCGTTGGCGCAACAGGCCCACGTGCTCTCGGTCGCGAGCTACGAGCCCGCGTTCAAGCTGCGCGCCGAGCTACGGCCGCCCGCGATCGTCGACTCGCAGTTCTACGACGTGATCGTGCAGGTGATCGCGGACGCCGACGGGCAGTCGATGGTCAGCGAGCTCTTCCAACGCTCGGTCGCGGTCCTCGAAGAGCCCAACCACGTTCTCACCTATCTCAACGTCGGCCTGCGCATGGACGGCGCGAACGTGCTCGACATAGCGCGCGACCCGCGCATCTTCGCGATCGAGCCCAAGCTCGTGCCGGAGAAGTACGACGAAGCCCAAGGCCAGATCATGGCGGGCAACCTGAACGCCGCCGGCACGCAGCCGAGCGGTCCGGGTTACCTCGCGTGGCTCCAATCGAAGGGCTTCCCGGGCCAGAACCCGTTCCCGTTCGTCGTCGACGTGACCGACGACGGTGTCGATCGCGGCTCGCTGACCGACGTCAACGTCGAGTTCAAGGTCGATGGCCTGACGGGCGGCGCCAGCCGCGTCGCGTTCAACAACAACTACTCGGGTGACGCGCTCGCCGACGGCCGCGCAGGTCACGGCAACATCAACGCGTCGATCATCGGCGGCTACAACAGCACCGCGGGCTCCGCGTTCGAGGACGCGAGCGGGTACCAATACGGTCTCGGCATCGCGCCGTGGGTCAAGATCGGCAACTCGAAGGTCTTCTCCAACGCCGGTTCCGGCGTGTTCAACCAGCCGACTTCGACGCGCATGGCCAACGCGTACAACGGCGGCGCGCGCATCAGCTCGAACTCGTGGGGCTACACGTCGGGCACGACGTACAACGCGGACACGCAAGCGCACGACACGTCGGTGCGCGACGCGCTGAGCGGCACCGCGGGCAACCAAGAGCTCGCAATCGTCTTCGCCGCAGGCAACTCCGGTTCGGCGGCCGGGACGATTCACCCGCCGGGCACCGGCAAGAACATCTTCTGCGTCGGCGCGTCGGAGAACTTCCGGCAGACCGGCACCGACGGTTGCGCGATCGGCAACACCGGCGCGGACAACGCGAAGGACATCATCTCGTTCTCCGGCCGCGGTCCGACCTCGGACACGCGCAAGAAGCCCGACATCATGGCGCCGGGCACGCACATCGAAGGTGCGGCCAGCCGCGCGACCGGCTACGACGGCACCGGCGTGTGCAACCAGTACTGGCCGACCGGTCAGACGCTGTACGCATGGTCGAGCGGCACGAGCCACTCGACGCCGGCGATCTCGGGCGCGTGCGCCCTGCTGCGCCAGTACTTCGTCAACAACGGCCTGACGCCGCCGAGCCCGGCGATGCTCAAGGCGTACCTGACCAACGGCACGACCCACATGACCGGTGTCGGCGCGAACGATGCGCTGCCGTCGAACAACCAAGGCTACGGCCTGATCAACCTCGCGCAGTCGTTCGACACGGCGTCGCGCGTGCTGATCGACCAGACCCAGGTGCTCGGCGCGACCGGCGGCACGTACACGACGAGCGGCACGATCGTGAACTCCGGCCTGCCGTTCCGCGTCAACCTCGCGTGGACCGACGTTCCGGGGCCGACGACCGGCAACGCGTACGTCAACAACCTCGATCTCGAGGTGACGGTCAACGGAACGCTCTACCGCGGCAACGTGTTCTCGCTCGGCACGTCGATCACCGGCGGCACGGCGGACGTGCGCAACAACCTGGAAGCGGTCTATCTGCCCGCGGGCACGACCGGCAGCTACTCGGTCACCGTCCGCGCGACCAACATCGCGGGCGACGGCGTCCCGGGCAACGCGGACACGACCGACCAGGACTTCGCGTTGGTGGTCTACAACGGCTCGACGAGCGCGCCGACGCCCGACTTCACGCTTTCCGCGACGCCGGCGTCGCAGACGGTGACCGCGGGCGGCTCGACGACGTTCACCGTCTCGAACAGCGCGCTCAACGGCTTCGCGAGCAACATCAGCCTCTCGGCGACGCCCGCGATCAGCGGCGTGAGCTACTCGTTCTCGCCGAACCCGATGGCGCCGAACGGCTCTTCGACGTTGACGGTCACCACGACCGCCGGCGCGACGACCGGAACGCAGACGCTGACGCTCACCGGCGTCGGCGGCTCGATCACGCACACCACGACGGTGTCGTTGACGATCAACTCCGCACCGGTGCCCGACTTCACCATCTCGGCGTCGCCGTCTTCGCAGACGATCACCGCCGGCGGCTCGACGACGTACACCGTCTCGACCTCGGCGTTGAACGGCTTCGCAGGCAGCGTGTCGCTCGCGGCGACTCCGGCGATCAGCGGCGTGAGCTACTCGTTCTCGCCGAACCCGATCACCGCGGGCTCGAGCTCGACGCTGACGGTCACGACGACCTCCGGCGCGACCACGGGCACCAACACGCTGACACTCACCGGCACGAGCGGCTCGCTCGTCCACGCGACGACCGTCGGGTTGACGATCAATCCGGTCGGCGGCGGCAATCCGGTCAAGACCTACTCGACGACCGCGAACCTGGCGATCCCGGACAACAACACGACCGGCGTGACCAGCACCCGCAACGTCGCCGACTCGCTGACGGTCTCGTCGGTGTCGGTCACCACCGCGATCACACACCCCTACAAGGGCGACCTGGTCGTGACGCTGATCGGACCCGACGGCACCAGCGCGATGCTGCACAACCGCAGCGGCGGCTCGGCCGACAACGTCAGCACGACGTTCTCGATCGTGACCGCGTCGGCGCAGGCGTTGACGGCGTTCAACGGCAAGAACACCGTCGGCAACTGGCAGCTAAAGGTGCAGGACCTCGCTTCGTCGGACATCGGCACGTTCGGCTCCTGGGCGATCACCTTCAACGGTGAGAAGGCCGTGTCGCCGAGCATGGCGATTCCGGACAACAACGCGACCGGCGTGACCAGCACGCAGAACTACACGCAGACAGGGACCGTCGCGTCGGTGCGCGTGAAGACGACGATCACGCACCCCTACAAGGGCGACCTCGTGGTGACGTTGATCGCGCCGGACGGCACGAGCGTGATCCTGCACAACCGCACCGGCGGTTCGACCGACAACGTCTCGACCGTGTTCCCCGACCTGACCGCGCCCGCTCAGTCGCTCAACGCGCTGATCGGCAAGTCGATCGCGGGAAACTGGCAGTTGAAGGTCCAGGACTTGGGCGCGACCGACCTCGGCACGCTGAACTCCTGGACGCTCTCGCTGGCGGCGCAGTGAGCGAGCGCTAGGCGTTCGACGCCCCTCGAAACCGGCGGCCGCGGGTGCCTCGAGCACGCGCGGCCTCCGCTCCATCCGAGGCGCGCATGTCGAGCTCCATAGGCGGCGGTATCGTCAGGGACTTGCTCGCTCGCCGCGTGTTGCTCGCCGGGGCAATCGCCGTCTTGCTCGGGGGCGTGCTCTGGTTTCTGCGACGCGACGGGAGGTCGGCCGCGGCGAGCCCAACGTCCGAGTCCGCGACCGTTGTCGGGCACGTCGCTCCGGAGTTGCCGACGGCCTCGCCGACCGTCTCACCGAACGTTGAAGACACGCGCGAGCGAGTCGCCGGCGCGTCCACGGCTTCCAAGGAGACGACGACGCTCGCGCCCGAGCCCGCCGCGCCCGAGTTCCGCCTGCACGGCACGGTCGAAGTGCTCGACGCGCACGGAGTGTCGCTCGCGCCGCTCGACGCCGAACTCCTGCTCCACGCATGGGGCGGATACGTCGGCGGCACATTGGAAGGCGAAGTGCGCGCGGGACACTGGAACCCGCGGAGGGCACGACCGGCGCCGGCGTGCTGCCGAGGATCGATCACCGCGTGCTGCGGATCGTGGCGAGCGCGCCACACACCTACACGCTCCAGCCGCCGAAGCTCGATCGGTACGAGCAGCCGCCGCTGCAGCGCGTCGAAGTGCGCCAACGCCAGTTCACGCAGCACGTCGTCCAGCTTGAGCGCGAGCACCGCTGAGGCGGTCGCTACAATCCGATGCGCCCGAAGACCCGCTACGAGGAAGCTCTGACGTGAAAATCGCCCTGATCGTGCTCGCCGTCCTGATCGTCGCTCCCGCGCTTGTCGCTTGGACCGCGCAGGACCATCCCGTCGGCTACGACGACACGCCGTTCCTGCCCGACGGCAAGTGGCGCGTGCACGACGCCAATCGGCCCGCGCCCGCGGTCGTCACGCCGGGCGTCGGCACCGCGCCGCCGAGCGACGCGATCGTGCTCTTCGACGGCAATTCGCTCGCCGCGTGGAAGGCCGGCGACAAGGACGCCGCGTGGACGCTGGTCGACGGCGCGATGGAGGTCAACGGCACGGGCTCGATCGAGACGCGCGAAGCGTTCGGCGACGTGCAGTTGCACCTCGAATGGGCGTCGCCCGCGAAGGTCGAGAGCGAGAGCCAAGGCCGCGGGAACTCCGGCGTGTTCCTCATGGGGCGCTACGAGATCCAGATCCTCGACTCGTTCGAGAACCGCACGTACGCCGACGGCCAGGCCGCCGCGCTCTATGGCCAGAAACCGCCGCTGGTCAACGCGTGTCGCAAGCCGGGCGAGTGGCAGAGCTACGACATCTTCTTCAAGGCTCCGCGCTTCGAGGGCGAGAAGCTCGTCTCCCCCGGCATCGTCACCGTCGTGCACAACGGCGTCGTCGTGCAGAACGCCGAGCCGTTCCTCGGCGCGACGAAGCACCGCGCGGTCTCGACGTACGCGCCGCACGCGGCGACCGGGCCGATCGGTCTGCAAGACCACGGCAACCCGTTGCGCTACCGCAACGTCTGGGTGCGCAAGCTCTGAGCGGCGGAGTTTCGAGCAAGCGCCTGGCCCCGTCGCACGTCGAGGCCGCGAGGTATTCACACCCCGAGACACCCGAGTTCTCGTCGCCGGCGGGCGCCGTTCGCGCGCGTGGAGCTCGCGACTAGAGCGAGTGCATCGGCCACGTGAAGTGTCGACGCGCACTCGGCCCGCGCACTCGGCCCGCGCACTCGGCCCGCGCGCACTCGGCACGCGCACACTCGGCACGCGCACACTCGGCACGCGCACACTCGGCACGCGCACACTCGGCACGCGCACACTCG
>JACRIN010000021.1 GCA_016220085.1 Planctomycetota bacterium | reverse complement strand
TCGCCTGGCGCACCGGTGCGCGCGGCGATCTCGCGCGGCGGCAAGTCGTCGACGTAGCGCAGGATCACCGTCTCGCGGTACGGTTCGTCGAGCGCGAGCACCGCGTCGATCAGGTCCTTGCGCAGCGCTTCGCGTTCGACGAGCTCGTCGGCGGCGCCGATGCTCTCATCCCGAGCGACCTCGCGTTCGCGCGCGCCGCGCCGCGAGCTCGAGCGCGCCGCGAGCCGCGCAGTGTTGCGCGCGACGACGGAAAGCCACGCCTTCAGCGCGCTCGCGTCGCGCGGCGGCCGCGCCAACGCGATCGCCCAGACCTCTTGCGCGACGTCGTCGGCGAGCGAGGGGTCGAACACGAGCTCGCGGGCGAGCCGATTGACGTAGTCGCGGTGAGCGAGCAGGACCGCGGGATCGAGGCGCGGAGCGGACATTCCGAATCAACGAATACCGCGCTCGGCCGATCGAGGTCGGAAAAAAACGCAGGTGGGCCGAGATGGCCCGCGCCTGATCGGATCTCCGATCGCATCTCCGGCGGAATGACAGCCGGAATGACCGGCGGAATCCCGCGCGGAATCGACTTCCGAGCACCGCCGAGCGCGTGCGAATGTCGAGCCTCGGACGAGCCGCGCGTTCTCAGCGCTTCGTCGCCGCCTCGGCGAGCAGCGCGTCGATCGCGCGTGCGAGCTCCGCTTCGTCGCGCACATCGCGGTGCCGGATCACGCCCGCGGCGTCGATCAGGTAGAGCGTGGGCCAGCCCTGCACGTTCCAGCTCCGCGCGATCGGGCCGTCGGTGTCGCCGTCGATCGCCTGTCGCCACGTGATCCCGTTCGCGGCGAGGATCTCGCGCACCGCGGCGGCGTCGCCGTCGCTGTTGATGCCGAGCAGACTGAAGGGCTGGTCCGCGAGGCGCTGCACGAGCGCCTTTTCGCCGGGAAGCATCTCCCGGCACGGGCCTCACCAGTTGCCCCAGAAATCGAGCAGCACCACGCGGCCCTCGTAGTCGGAGAGCTTCCACGGCTCGCCGTGCTCGTCGACCGCTTCGAAGTCGGGCGCGACCATGCCGAGCTGCAGGTGCTCCAACTCGAAGAGCAAGCCCTGCGCGCGACGCTTCACCCAATCCTTCGGCAGCCGCGCGCTCGGCGGCGGCGTGTCCGCGAAATCGCTGAGCACGCGTTGGAGCACCGAGCGCGCTTGGTGCTTGCGGGTCGCGAGCTCGTCGGCGGCGATCGGCGTCATCGACGGGCCCGCCGCGCCGGGCTCCGCGTTCGGCGCGAAGCGCGTGGTCTGGAGACCGAGGCTCTCCGCGAGCGTGTACAGCGCGAACCCTTGCACCCCGCGGTGAGGCGATTCCTGCGCCGCGCGGCGCAAGAAGACCTCGTAGCGATTGGTGCCGAGCGTCCACGACATCGTGCCGAGCGCGGAGATCGCGACGGCGAGGCTCGGGCTCGCGAGGTGCGTGCTCTCGAGCACGCCGAGCGCTTCCGGCACGAGCGCCGGGCGATTCGCCCACGCCGCGCGCTCGATCGCGCTCGCCCACGCCGGCACGGCGATTTCGGAGCCGGCGTGCGCGCGCGCGAACGCGGCATATTCGTCCACGAACGCGGCCCACGGCGCGTCGCGGAAGAGTCTCTGCAGCTCCTCGTCGCTCTCCGCCTCCGCATAGCGCTTCTTCTGCGCCGCTTCCGCCGCCTGAAGCCGCGCGTCGATCGCGTCGAGCTCCGTGCGCGGGTCGACTTGCCCGCTCGCGACGGACATTGCGGTGGAAGCGAGCGCGAGCAGCGCGAGGAACGCTAGGCTCTGGATCGGGTGCTTCACGCTCACAGCGTCGCAGGGACGCCGTGCGGCCGATCGTAGTCGGACCCCAATCGACGGCAAGCTCGGGCGAACGAACCCGCGCCAACAGCCGCGCGATGCCGACGTAAAACGCCCTTTTGCTCGGCGCCGCTTCGGAGCGTGAATCCTTACGAGCAAAGGAGTTAGCGCACTTGCCGCGCCCGACGCGCGACGCCAGAATCTGCGCCCCTCCGAGGGCCCAAGCGCGAGCCTCCCACTCGCTCCCTCGCTTCCAAACCAAGGACACCTTCATGGCTCCCATGATCGAGATCCAGAACCTGACCAAGCGGTTCGGTTCGTTCACCGCAGTCGACGACGTCACGTTCCACGTCGAGCGCGGCGAAGTGCTCGGCTTCCTCGGCCCGAACGGCGCCGGCAAGTCGACGACGATGAAGATGCTCACGGGCTTCCTCCATCCGAGCTCGGGCACCGCGACCGTGTGCGGTCACGACATCCTCGCGGACCCGATCGCGGTGAAGAAGGTCATCGGCTACCTGCCGGAAGGCGCGCCGCTCTATCCCGACATGACGCCGAGGGCGTTCCTCGAGTTCATCGCGGAAGTGCGCGGCTTCACCGGCGGCGAAGGCGCGCGGCGCGTCGACGAGGTGATCGCGAAGGTCAACATCGCGAGCGTCGCCCACCAGCGCATCGACACGCTCTCGAAAGGCTACAAGCGCCGCGTCGGACTCGCTCAGGCGATCCTCCACGATCCGCAGGTGCTCGTGCTCGACGAACCGACCGACGGCCTCGACCCCAATCAGAAGCACGAGGTCCGCAACCTGATCCGCGCGATGGCGAAGGAGAAGGTGATCGTGCTCTCGACGCACATCCTCGAGGAAGTCGAGGCGGTGTGCTCGCGCACGATCATCATCGCGCGCGGCAAGGTCGTCATCGATTGCACGCCGACCGAGCTCGCGGCGCGCTCGCGCTACCACAACGCGGTCACGGTCTCGGTCGCTGCCGACAAGCTGACGGCGGTCCGCCACGGGCTCTCGCTGCTCGACGGCGTGCAGACGATCGAGGACCTGCCGAGCCACGACGGCGCCGCGCGCTTCGTCCTGATCCCGAAGGCCAAGCGCTCGATCGCGGTCGAGGTCGGGCAGAAGGTGCGCGACGCGCGCTGGGAAGTCGACGAGCTGCGCGTCGAACGCGGCCACCTCGACGAGGTCTTCCGCGAGCTGACCCAACCCACCGCCCGCAACTAGGCCCATCGGACCCTCCCATGAAAAACGTCATCACGTTGTTCAAGCGCGAGCTGAAGGGCTACTTCGCCACTCCGGTCGCGTACGTCTTCATCGTCGTGTTCCTGGTGCTCGTCGGCGGCCTGACCTTCAAGGTCGGCAAGTGGTTCGACGCGCGTCAGGCGAACCTGCAAGGGTTCTTCACCTGGCACCCGTGGCTGTACCTCTTCCTGATCCCGGCGATCTCGATGCGCCTGTGGGCGGAAGAGCGCCGTCAGGGCACGATCGAACTCCTCTTCACCCTGCCGGTGACGATGGGCCAGGCTGTGATCGCGAAGTTCTTCGCCGCGTGGTGCTTCACCGGCATCGCGCTCGCGCTGACTTTTCCGATGTGGGTCTCGGTCAACTACCTCGGCGATCCGGACAACGGCGTGATCCTCGCGAGCTACGTCGGCAGCCTGCTGATGGCGGGCGCGTACCTCGCGATCGGTTCGTTCGTGTCGGCGTGGACGAAGAACCAGGTGATCGCGTTCGTGATCAGCGTCTCCGGTTGCTTCCTCTTCATCCTGATGGGCACCGACACGGTGCTCGACTTCTTCGCGGGCTGGATGCCGCGCGCGGTGCTCGAAGCCGTCGCGTCGTTCAGCTTCCTGACGCACTTCCAATCGATCACGAAGGGCGTGATCGACTTCCGCGACCTCGTGTTCTTCGGGTCGCTGATCGCGTGCTTCCTGTTCATGAACGCGATCGCGATCGAGCTGAAGAAGGCGGATTGAGGAGAACCGAGCCATGAATCGCAACCTGCTGACCCTGTCCGGCCTGGTGATCGCCGGCGTCATCCTGATCGCGCTCAACATCACGTCGACGTCGCTCTTGCGCTCGGCGCAGATCGACCTGACCGACGACAAGCTCTACACGCTCTCCGACGGCACCAAAGCGGTGCTGTCGAAGCTCGAAGAGCCCGTGACGCTGCGCCTCTACTTCTCGGAGAAGCTCGCGCAGCAAGATCCGCAGGTCGAAGGCCTGCGCGGCTACTACGAACGCGTTCGCGAGCTCATCCAGCAGTACGTCGCGCGCTCCGGCGGCAAGCTGACGCTCGAGTTGCTCGACCCCGAGCCCTACAGCGAGCTCGAGGACCGCGCGGTCGCCGCGGGCATCAAGGGCCTGCCGCTGCCGGGCTCCAATGACAACGTCTACTTCGGGCTCGCCGCGACGGGCTCGACCGACGAGGAGCAAGTGGTCCCCTTCTTCGACCCGTCGAAGGAGAACACGCTCGAGTACGACCTGACGAAGCTCGTCTACACGCTCGGCAATCCGCAGAAGCTGACGATCGGGCTCTGCTCGTCGCTGCCGGTCGACGGCGGGATGCCGAACCCGTTCATGCAGCAGGACATGCCGGAGCCCTGGTACATCGTCGACGCGCTGCGCGAGGGCTTCGAAGTCAAGAACGTGCCGACCAACTCGAAGCAGATCGACGCGGCGATCGACATGCTGCTGGTCATCCATCCGAAGAGCCTGTCGGCGGCGACGCAGTACGCGATCGACCAGTTCGTCCTGCGCGGCGGCCGCGCGATCGTGTTCGTCGATCCGTGGTGCGAGGTCGACCAACCGATGGAAGACCCGTCGAATCCGATGGCGCGCTACACCGCGTCGCGTAGCTCGAGCCTCGACACGCTCTTCGCCGCGTGGGGCGTCGAGCTCGCGAAGGACCAGATCGCAACCGACACCGACAACGCGCTGCGCGTCAACTTCCAGTCCAGCTCGGGCAAGCCGGACGTCGCGCCGTTCCTGGTGTGGCTCGGACTGCGGCCAGAGAGCTTCAATCACGACGAGGTGATGACGCGCGACCTGACGCAGCTGCAACTGCGCTCGGCCGGCATCCTGACGAAGAAGGCGGGCGCGGCGACCGAGTTCACGCCGCTCTTCGAGACCGGCGTGAACTCCTCGCGGGTCGCGGTCTCCGAGGTGCAGTTCCAACAGGATCCGAAGAAGCTGCTCGCCGCGTTCGAGTCGGAGAACCACAAGCAAGTGCTCGCCGCCCGCATCACCGGCAAGGTGCAGAGCGCGTTTCCGAACGGCGCGCCGCCGGTCGAGAGCGCCGACCCGGAGGAAACGCCCGAGGAACTCCCCGCTCACCTCACCGAGTCGGCGGAACCGATCCACGTGATGGTCGTCGCGGACGCCGACATGCTCTCCGACGGAACGTGGGTGCAGATCGCGCGCCTCGGCAACACGCGCATACCGGTGCCGCGCGCCGACAACGGCAACTTTCTCTTCAACGCGATCGACTACATGCGCGGCTCGACCGACATGATCAGCCTGCGCAGCCGCGGCGGCATGCTGCGGCCGTTCGAGCGCGTCGAGGAGCTCCAGAAGGAAGCCGACAAGCGCTTCCGCGCGGAGGAGCAGGCGCTGCAGAAGGATCTCGAGTTGGCGGAGACGCGCTGGCAAGAGCTCCAATCGAAGCGCCAAGGCTCGAACTCGCTGTTCCTCTCCGACGAGGAGCTCGCCGAGCTCGAGAAGATCGGACAGCAGAAGCTCGTGACGCGCGGCAAACTCCGCAAGGTGCAACTCGACCTGCGCAAGGACGTCGACACGCTCGGGAGCTGGATGCAGTTCTTCAACGTGTGGCTCTTGCCCCTGATGATCGTCGTGTTCGCGTTGACGTTGTGGATCGCCAAGTCCAAGCGGCCCGCGTCGGCCTGAGGTAACTCGCCATGAAGCAGCAGACGCTCGGAATCCTGGTCGCAGTCGCCGTCGCGGCGTCGACCGCCGCTTTCTTCGCCGCGCGCTCGGAGCCGATCGCGACCGCGGAGGTGAAGAACGGCGACAAGCTCTTCCCCGGTCTCGTCGATCGCGTCAACGACGTCGCGAAGGTCGAGATCAAGAACAAGGACGGCGGCTTCGTCGTCGTCAAGGAAGGTGACGCATGGGGCCTCGTCGACAAGGGCGGCTACCCGGTCAACTTCGACAAGGTGAAGGAGCTCGTCGTCACGATCGCGCAGATGGCGATCGTCGAGAGGAAGTCGGCGAAGCCCGAGAACCACGCCGCGCTCGATCTGACCGACGTCGACGCGAAGGACTCGGCGGCGACGCAGGTCAAGCTCTTCGACCAAGCGGGGTCGGAGCTCGCCGCGATCCTGATCGGCAAGGCGCGCGTGACCAAGGGCTTCGGCGGCCAGTACGCGATGTACGCGCGCAAGGCCGGCGACCCGCAAGCGTGGGAAGTCACCGGCCGCATCTGGATCGACGGCACGGCGACGAATTGGCTCGCCGAAAACCGCCAGATCGCGAAGCTCGAGAAGTCGCGCGTGCACACCGTCGAAACGCGCCACGCGGACGGCACCGCGCTCTCGGTCTTCAAGAGCGTGCCCGAGGACCAAGCGTTCGCGGTCAAGGACCTGCCCGCGGACGCGGAGCTCAAGTGGACCGGTGTCGCCGACGCGACCGCGGCCGCGCTGGAGTTCTTGTCCTTCGAGGACGTCGCGCCGCGCGCATCGGTCGACCTCGCCGGCCTGACGCCGACGCAGACGACTTTCACGACGTGGGATGGGCTCGTCCTCGACGTCAAGGTCTTCGACCAAGGCACCGGCGACGACGCGAAGAGCTACATGACCGTCGAAGCGAGCTTCGACGAGTCCAAGCGCTTCAAGAAGCCCGCAGCGGTCGGCCCGCCGCCGCCGGGCGAGGCGCCGACCGAGCCGCCGGCTGATCCGCCGACCGACCCGTCGGCCGACCCCGCTGCCGCGCCGACGACGACGCCTCCGGCCGACGAATTCGTCGGCCAGGCGCCCGAGGACGTGAAGAAGGAGATCGACGCGCTCAACGCGAAGCTCTCCAAGTGGACCTACACCGTGCCGGGCTACACCGCGGCGAACTTCAAGAAGACGGTGAAGGACATGCTGAAGGAGCCGACGCCGCCGGAAGGCACGCCGCCGAGCGACGGCGAGCTGCCGTTCGAGTTCGGCACGCCGCCCACCGAAGGCGCGCACGACGAGCACGACGGACATGACCACGGAGCCGAGCCCGCGACGCCGCCCGCCGAACCCGAGAAGGACGCCGGCGGGAAGTAGCGCGTGCTGCGCGCTCCGCACGGGAGCCGCGAACGACGATCGAGCCGAGCCCGCGACGTGGAACCCTCCACGGCGCGGGCTCGGTGCTCGTGCGGCGCGGTTCGGCGCACCGCCGTGGCGCGAGCTCCTCGCCGAGCCGCGACGCGAACTCCTCACGCGGGCTCGACACGTGAACTCGACACGTGATCTCGACACGTGATCTCGACACGTGATCTCGACACGTGATCTCGACACGCGGACTCAGCGCGTGAACTCAGCGACCGAGCGCACGCCGCGCGAAGCTCAGACCAAGAGCTCCGACTCCCTCGCCGCCGGCGCCAAGAGCCGCCGCGCGACTTCCAAGCCCTCGGGCGTCCCCGCCAACGCGAGCACGTCGCCGACCGCGAGCTGCTCTCGACCGCGGGGCGCGATCACGCCGCCGCCGTGTCGCGCGATCGCGACGATGGCGCAACCGGTCAGTCCGCGCAGCCCGAGCTGCTCGAGCGTCCGTCCCGCGACCGGCGAGCCGTCGTCGATGCGCAACGACGCGAACGAGCCCATGCCCGGCAGGAGCGCCTGCATCCCGTCGAGCGACACGTCCTCGCGCGGATCGTCGTGCGAGTTCAGCACCTCGACCAACACGTGCGCGCCGGCGCTGACGTGCCCCTGCAAGTCGGCCGCGCTGCGCCAGAACACGATCGCGAGCACGCCGAGCACCGCGACGACGATGCCAAACGTCGGCAACGACGGCAGGAACGGGTGCGTCAGCGCGAGCAACGTGACGCCGACCGCGGTGAACACCAAGAGCTGCACGCACGCGACGAGCGCGCGCCGCGGCGGAGCGGCTAGCTCGCGCCTCGCTTCGGACGCCGCGGGCACCGCGCGCTCCGCGATCGCCGCGCCGAGACGCCGCGAGCAACGCAGGATGCCGAGCAGGAACGGCGTCGAGAGCGCTGCGGCGCCGCCGATGAACGCGAGCTGGGCCGTCGCGGTCGCGAAGCCGGTGATGCGCGCGACCTCGACGCACACGTCCCCTTGGAAGATCGCGGCGGCGACGAACAGGATCCCGAGCGCGGCGGTGTCGACCAGGATCCATCCGGCCAGCGTCCGAACCGAGCCCCACGGCGAGCCGTTGTGGCGTGGGCGCCCGAGATCGTCGAGCCAGGTGCGATAGAACGTCTCGAACGTCTGCATGCGCCGCGGCACGCGTCGGTCGATGCGCGACGCGATCGAGCTCGACCGCGACACGAGCAACGGCACGAGCGAACTCGTCAGGAGCGCGACCATCACCGCGATCGGCAACAGCTTGTCTCCGCCGAGCCCCGGCGCGGTCGCGGCGATCGACGCGATGATGAACGAGAACTCGCCGAGCGGCACCAGCGCGAGCGAAGCGCGTACGGCGGTGTGGACGCCGCTGCCGGTCAGGAACGCGCCGACGCTGATGCCGCAGAACTTGCCGACGAACACCACGCCGGTGAAGAGCAGCACCGCGGGCCATTCTTCTCGCGCGGCACCGAGATCGATCAACATCCCGATCGAGACGAAGAACACGGCGGCGAACATGTCGCGCACGGGCTCGATCAGGCGCTCCAGGTGCTTCGCCTCGCCCGATTCGGCCGCCAACGCGCCCGCGAGGAACGCGCCGAGCGCCATCGAATAGCCCGCTTGGCGCGCGAGGATCGCGAGCGCGAAGCAGAGCCCGAGGCACGCGACCAACGTGGTCTCCTTGCGCCCGAGTCCGGCCACCGACCGCACGAAACGCGGCACGAACGCGAGTCCGGCGACCACGCACATGCCGAGGAACGCCGCGAGCTCGACCGCGCCGACGAGCACGTCGCCTCCCGACAGCCCGACGCCGCCCGCGACCGCGGTCAGCACGGCGACCAGCACGATCGCCGCGAGATCCTCGAAGACCAGGATGCCCATCACGAGCTCGGAGAGCCGCTTGTCGACGCGCTTCTCCGCGAGCACCTTGGCGACGACCATCGTGCTCGAGATCGCGACGACGCCGCCGGCGAACATCCGCTCGCGCGGACTCCAACCGAGCAACCCAGCGGCGAGGTACCCGAGCCACACCAGCAACCCGACCTCGATCAGCACGATCAGCCCGGCGGACGGCGCGAGCTTGACGAGCTTGCGCAGCGAGAAATCGAGCCCGATCGAGAAGACGAGCAGCGTCACGCCGACCTCGGACAGCGAGTGCACGGTCTCCATGTCCGCGACCAGCGGCGCGACCAAGAGCCCGGCGAGCAAGTACCCGAGCACCACCGGCATGCGCAGCTTCTGGAAGAGCACGCTGACCAACGCCGCGACGCAGAGGACCAGAGCGAGGTCCTCGATCAGGCCGCTGGAGAGGGCGAGGTCGGCGAGCATGGACGGGGTCGAGTGCGAAGCGCGGGGTCGGCAGCTTTTTCGACATCGCTCGCCGCGATTCTGAAACCCGCGGACGAGCCCGCTGAGCTCGGAGCGCCCGGAGCTCTCGACGCGACGGGCACCACCCGCTCTCGCGTGGGCTCTCGTTCGGGGGCGAGGTGCGCACGCCTTCGCCCGACCTCACGAGCCGCGAGCAGCGGACGTCCGTCGACCCGTCGGCTTCGCCGACGCGTGCGCGCGGTGCGTGCCGCGTCGCCGTTCCGGACCGAACGCCACTCGAGGCCCAGCGCCGCTCGGTGCCCAAGTCCACTCGGGGCCCAACGCTGCATCAGCGCCCAACGCCGCATCGGGGCCATGCGCTGCATCGGTGCCCAGCGCCGCATCGGTGCCCAACGCCCGATCGCGGCGCGGCACCGCGCGCTCCGCGGAGACGGCCGCGGCACAGCGAACGCGACGACTCCTGCGCCGACGCGCTACGGCGCCTTCTTCGGCGCGCCGCGTTCCTTCTTGAAGATCAGCAAGTGATTGAAGCCGCGCAGGAAGAAGTTCCCTTCCGCGGCGGCCTTGTGGAACGACGGCTTCTCGAGCGTCCGATTCCCGCGCACGACCGCGATGTGGTCGACCGGCCGAAAACGCTTCGCGAGCATTCCGAAGAGCTCGGCGCCGAGCCCGACGAAGCCGCGCTTCTTGTGGAACGAGTCCGAAACGTACACCGCGAGGTAGCGCCGATCGCGCAGCACGCGATCGACCTCGCCGAAGACCGCGTCCATCGCCTCGAAGTACTCGCCTTCGAACGCGTCGAGCTTGCCGATGCAATCCGGATCATCGGAGTAGTCGAGGTGCGTCGAATACGGCGGATCCATGAAGACGAAGTCCGCCTTGCCGGTCTCGAGCGGGAGCTTCCGCGCATCCGCGCGAAAGATGTCGGGCCGCGTCGGCGCGACGTCGTAGCCGAGCGCCTTGCGCTGCAGGTCGCGCGCGACGTCGAGCGTCGTGCCTCCGCCGCAGAACGGATCGACGACGAGATCTTCCTCGCGGGTGTAGCGTTCGAGCAGGTTCCAGATCACCCACGCCGGCGTGCGCCCCTCGAAGCGCGGATCGCCCATCGGCTTGTCCGAGTACTGCTGCGACGGGTAGTACCAGAGCGTCGTGGTCTGGAGCTTGATCGGCTGGCGACGGTTCATCGCCGAAGAGTATGACGTCCCGCGCCGGTTCCTTCTCTTGACGTTTCGCGGCGCGTGCCACGCCGCTTGCTCGCCGAGCCACGCGTTCGCCGGGTCGGCTCTCGCCCGGCCACGCGTTCGCCGAGCGACGCGCTCGCCGAGCCGAGCGTTCTCCAGGCCGCGCGCTCGCCAAGCGGCGCATTCGCCGGCACAAGCGGCTCGACGCCGTGCGCCGGATTGCAGCGCGCGGGCCGCTCCCCTAGCTTGCGGGGCATGACCGCGACGCGCGCCCAGGTCGTCCTCGGAGACGGCGCCACGCTTTCGACCTTGTCGACGCCCGCGGTCGGCGCGCGGCGCGAGAGCACGGTGCTCTTCGCCCACGGCGCCGAGCTCGACTTCGATTCGGAGTTCATGCGCGAGGTCGCGGAGCTCCTCGCCGCGCGCGGCTTCGACGTCCTGCGCTTCCGCTACCCGTACATGGAGAAGCGCGAGACCGAGCGGAAGAAGTTCCCGCCCGATCGGATGCCGAAACTCGAGGACGCGCACTTTCGCGTGCTCGCGAGCGTGCGCGAGCGCGTCGGCGCGGGCCGCATCCTGCTCGCCGGCAAGTCGATGGGCGCGCGCGTGTCGACCCACCTCGCGGCGAAGGGCGCGGACGCCGCGGCCCTGGTGCTCTTCGGCTATCCGTTGCATCCGGCGGGCAGCCCCGACGAGGAGCGCCGCGAGCACTTCCCCGCGATCGTGCAGCCCGCGCTCTTCCTCCAGGGCACCCGCGATCCGCTCTGCGACCTCGCGAAGCTCGAGCGCGCGCTCGCGACTTACGGCGGTCACGCGAAGGTCCACGTCGTCGACGACGCCGACCACGGCTTCGACGTGCCCAAGCGCGCGGGCCGCACGCGCGCGCAAGTGCTCGGGGAGCTTGCCGACGCGGTCGCGACGTGGCACGACGCGGCGTTTCCGGACTGACGGCCCAAACGCGCGCGCGGCCGAGCCCGAGTTCAGGCGAACGCGCTCAGGCGCCCGCGCCGGGGCGAACGGGTTCGGGCCAACGGCTTCGGGCGCCCGAACTCAGCCGCCCGAGCGCGCGACGCCGGCGCCCGAACGGCGCGTCAAGTCGTGGCCGCCCAGGGCGGCATCGTCCTCGAGGCGCGGCGACGCGGGCTCGCCCCGGCTCTCGACCGGCCCGCGGACGTAGAACCAGAGCGCCAGGGCGGTCCCGAGCACGATCACGAGCACGAGGGCAGTGACGCCGAGCGGCGGACGGGCGTGGGACCGGGGCACGGCGAGTCCTACCCGGGTCGTCGAACGCGGTAACCGGGCGTCAGCTCTCCAGCCAACGCTGCCAGGCCGCGTAGGCGTAGTCGCGGCCGAGGAAGTCCTTGACGAGCTCGCGCGCGTCCTTGGAGCCGCCGGGCTCGAGCACATGGCGCCGGTACCGCGCGGCGATCGCGCTCGCGCCGAGATCGTCGGCGAACGCGCCGAACAAGTCCTTCGCGATCACCAGCGACCACATGTAGGTGTAGTACGCCGCCGCGTAGCCGACCAAGTGCCCGAACGACGCGTAGAAGTGCGTCCCCTCCTCGTAGGGGAACGGCGTGAACTTCTTCTTCTGCTCGATCATCGTCGCGCAGAGGTCGAGCGAGCACGGCTCGCGCGTGTGGTACTCGAGCGCGAGCCCCGCGTAGAACATCTGCACGACGACGTGCAGTGCCTTGCCGTACTCCTCGGCTTCGCGGACCTGCTGCACGAGCTCGGCGGGGATCGGCTCGCCGGTGATGTGGTGGCGCGCGAAGCGTTGGAGCACGCCGGTGTTCCACGCCCACTCCTCGTAGAGCTGGCTCGGCACCTCGACGAAATCCAGCTCGGTCGCGACGCCTGAGTACGCGAGGAACCGCGTGCGGCCGCCGAGCAAGTGATGCATCAGGTGGCCGAACTCGTGGAAGAACGTGGTCAGTTGCTGATGGAGCAAGAGCCCCGGATCGTCGGCCTTCGGCTCGGGGAAGTTGCACACCAGCGCCGCCTCGGCCAGACGCTCGCCCGCGATCCCGGAGCAGAGCGGGAACATCGCCGCGTGCTTGTACTTGTTCGGCCGCGCGTGCATGTCGAGCCAGAAGCGCGCGACCTTCGCGCCGCGGTCGTACACGTCGAAGCACTCGACCGACGGGTGCCAACGCGCCGCGGTGTCGTCGCGACGGAACTCCAGTCCGAACACGACTTGGCTGGTCGCGAGCACGCCGTCGCGCACGCTGGCGTACGCGAGGTACGGGCGGACCGCCTGCGAGTCGAAGCCGAAGCGCTCGGCCTTCGCGCGCTCGACCCAAAAGAAGCGCTCGAAGTCGCGGATGACGTCGGCGCTGCCGACGGTTTCGCGTTTCAGCGCCAGCAGCTCGGCGATCTCCGCCAGCGCGCGCGGGCGGGCGAGCTCGGCGATGCGCTCGACGAACGCGCGCGCTTCCGCGGCGCCACCGATCATCTTGTCGTCGAGCGAGAGCTCGGCGTAATTCGCGTAACCGACCAGTCGGGCGAGCTCCGCGCGACGCTCCAGGATCTGCTTCAGGAGCTCGATGTTCTTCGGCACGCCGCGCGTCGCGTTCTGACGCCACAGAGCCTCGCGCAGGTCGCCGCGCTCGGCGTACGTCATGAACGCGATGTAGTCCGACGGATCGGTGGTCACCGTCACCGCGCCGTGCTCGTCGGGGGCGTGTGCCGCGACGTAGTCCTCGGGCAAGCCGGCCAGCCCGCGCGCACCTTCGGCGATCACGATCGAGCGCGTGTCCGAGATCACGTTGGTCTCGAACGTCTGGCCGAGCACGACGAGCTCGTCCGCGAGCGCCGCGATCCGCGCGCGCGACGTTTCGTCCTTGTCGACGCCGGAGCGGCGGAACTCCTTCAACGCGCGCTCGACGAGCCGCGACTCCTCGCGCGTCGGCGCGAGCGCGGGATCGAGCCGCGAGAGCCGATCGTAGACCGCGCGATCGAGCGAGAGCTCGGTCTCGAACGCCGCGATCTCCTGCTCGAGCGTGCGCGCGGTGTCGCGCATCGACGCGTCGGGGTGCGTGTGTTGGAGCAGTCCGGCCCAACCCCGCGCGGGATCGATCGGCGCGCGGATGCGATCGAACGCGACGACGACTTGCGTGTAGTCCGCAGCGTCGGGGAGCGCGATGAAGCCCGCGCGCGCGGCTTTCGCGGCATTCAGGGCCGCGCGGCCGTCTCGCAGGTAACTCGGGGCGTCTTGCATGGCCCCTTTGTCGACGATTCGCGCAGCGAACTCAACGCCGGCGTTGGCGTTCGACGTAGACCAAGAGCTCGCGCATCTGCTCGTGGAAGTCGTGCGAGCCGCCGGTGATCGGCGACTTGAAGAAGCTCGCGACTTGCTTCATCGCCCCGACCTCGCCCTTGCGCGCGGCGTACTCGGTCAAGCGCACGAGATCGAGCACCAGCGGCGCGGCGAGCGCGGAATCGCTGCCCATCCACGTGAACTGCAGGCTCATCTTCGCGCCGAGGAAACCCTCGAAGTGGATGAAGTCCCACGCGGTCTTCCAGTCCTGCAGCGACGGCACGTAGTCGATGCCGACGTACGTGTGCGCGTCGGGGTCGCCGAGGAGCTTCTTGAGCGCGTCGTTCTTGCTCTTGATTTTCGCCTGGCGGTGCAAAGGATCGGCGAGCACCTCTCCATCGCGATTGCCGAGGATGTTGTAGCCCTGCCACGCGAGCACGCGCAGGTTGCGGCCGACGAACAACGGCGCGAGCACCGTCTTGACCAGCGTCTCGCCGGTCTTGCCGTCGCAGCCGCAGTGCGGGAGCTTCGAGCGCAGCGCGAGCTCCTGCAGCGCGGAAATCGTCGCGCCGAGGCTCGGCGTGAAATTGACGTACGGCCGGCCGCTGGAGAGCGCGGCGTACGCGTAGAGCGTCGACGCAGGCTGCGATTCGCCGGCCTGGAGCGCGGATTCGAAGAGCTCGAGCGACGTCCACTCCTCGCGCGGCTCGCGCACCGCTTCGGTGCTCGCGACGTTGACGACGATCGTCCTGTCGAGCCCGTGGCGCTCCTCGAATTCGTCGAAGTCCGCGCGCAGTCGCGCGATGCGCTCCAGCGGCGCGAGCGAGCTCAAGCGCTGCGCGTCCGGATCGAGATCCGCGAAGCCGACGTCGGCGTCGTCGATCACGCCCGGTCGCAGGCTCGCTTCGAACGCGGCGGCGCGGCCCGAGCTCGCCGTGACGAGGTCGGCCTTCAGGATGCCGGTCGCGACCAGTTCTCCGGCCGAGCGCGTCAGAGGCCGCGTGCAGATGTCGTGGCCGCCGAGCACGAACTGGTCGTAGCTCGCGAGGTCCATCGCGCGAAAGGGCTCGCGAGCGGTGACCAACCCGATGGGCTCGAGCAGGCCTTCGACCAGACCGGCGAGCCCGTAGGCCGTGCACGTCGCCACCGCACCTCGCGCGCCGATCAGCCACAGCCCGATCCGGGCGTCTTCGTTGCGTTCAGTCACTTCGTGTCGTTTCGTTCGGACTCACCTGGGCCCGAGCGCGACGCGCTTCGATCCACGCGGAAACCACCGCGTCGTGTCGGGTGCTCCACCAACGTCCGGCGAGGGAACCCGGGGGAGCCGTCGGCGCGCTCGCGACCTGCGAGCCCGCCGCCTCCGGCGTGACCTCGACCGCGGCGGCGGCGCCGGAGCCAGGGCCGAGCATTGTCCGCTCCGCGCCGCCGTTCGCCAGTGCGGAGGCCGACTCTGCGCTGTTCGACGTGGCTTCGGAGCCGTTCGAAGCTCGGTCGGAGCCGGCGGAAGCGCTCCGGGCGCGCGCGGCGAGCTCTCGGGCTCGCGCCGCGCGCTCGGGATCGGCGGCCTCGGCGGCAGCGGAGCGACCGAGCGCGTCGCCGAACGCCGCGACGAGCTCCGGTTCGGGCTCGCGGCCGGCCTCGAGCTCGGTCGCGACGCGCGTCGCGAGGCGCGCGACCGCCGCGCGAGCGCGATCGAGCTCCGGCGAGTTCGCCCGGCCTTTCGCGGAGCTCGCGAGAGCGCGCGCGTCGCCCACGAGCGCATCGAGCGGCGTCACCGGCCTCACACGGACGAAATCGCGGGAGAAGAACCAGCCGGCGAGCGCGACCAACGCGGCGCCGGCGAACACCAACGACGGACGAGGGACGCTGCGCGCGACGTCTTGCGGAGCGAGACCCTCGCGGGCGCGCAGCAGCATCAGTTCTTCGAGCACGCCGCGCTCCGCGCGCGACTCGAGCTCCCACGCGGTGACGAGCTCGCCGCCGCGCGCGAGTGCGCGATCGACGCGCCGCGCGACTTTGGCGGCTTCGGGCCGATGCTCGACCCACCACGTCAGCGCCGCGGCGGCTCCCGCCAGCACGGCGGCCGCGAGCGAACCGAGCTCGAGCTCGTCGCGCCCCTCGAACCGCACCGTGGTCGCAACCACAGCGGTCACCGCGAGCCCGGCGAGCGTCGCCTCGCCGAGCGTGACCGCGCGCGCCCGCCACGTCGCGCGCCGGATCAGCGCGACGAGCGAAGCCGCGGGCACCGCGTCGCGCGGCGCAGCTACGGTCGGATCGTCGGCGTTCATCGTCAGCTCCAGCGTACCTCCACGGAACGCCGGGCCGGGGCTCGGGTTCACTGCCCGCGCGCGTCCTCTTTGGCGGCCCCCCCCGATCCTTCGCCGCGCGCAGCGCGGGACGCGTTCGTCGATTCGAGCGCCTCGCGCCACCGCGCGGACCGCGGGTCGACGCCGCGCCGCCGGCGGTCGACCACCTCCGGGCCGGACCCACCCGACGCCGAGTGGCGACCCGCCCACAGCCCGCCGCGCGTCGACTCGCGCGACGGAACGATCGCGGCGAGAGCCGACCGGCCGATCCGGGGGGTCGTTGCCGCTACTCCGAGCATTGAGTAAAATTACTCAACGCGATGACCAAAGCGACGAAGCTCGGATTCGAGCGTCCGCACGGTTCGACGCTCGCCGAGCGCCTCGCCGAGCCACGCCGTTTCGTGCAGGTCGTCGCCGGCCCGCGCCAGGTCGGCAAGACGACGCTGGTGCAACAGGTCCTGGCGCGGAGCGCGCTCCCGACCGTGTACGTCTCCGCGGACGAACCGTCGCTGCGCGACACGGCTTGGCTCGCAGCGCAGTGGGAACGCGGTCGCCTCGCCGCCGCCGAGCACGCGAAAGGAGCCCTGCTCGCGCTCGACGAGCTGCAAAAGATCCCGGGCTGGTCCGAAACCGTCAAACGTCTGTGGGACGAGGACACGCGCGCGCGACGCAAGCTGCGCGTGATCTTGTTGGGCTCGGCGCCGTTGCTCGTCCGGCAAGGCCTCAGCGAGAGTCTCGCAGGTCGGTTCGAGGTGCTCCACTTGCCGCATTGGTCGTACGCGGAGATGCGCGACGCGTTCGGATTCTCGCTCGACGAGTATCTCTACTTCGGCGGCTATCCCGGCGCAGCGCCTCTCGTCGACGACGTCGATCGGTGGCGTCGCTACCTGCTCGATTCGCTGATCGAGACCACGATCTCGCGCGACGTCCTGCTGATGACACGCGTCGACAAGCCGGCCCTGCTTCGACAGTTGTTCCACCTCGGCTGTCGCTACTCCGGGCAGGTACTCTCGTACACGAAGATGCTCGGGCAGCTCCACGACGCGGGCAACACGACGACGCTCGCGCACTACCTCGAGCTGCTCGGCGTCGCCGGGATGCTGACGGGGCTCGCGAAGTACGCGGGGAAGGCCGTTCGCCAACGCGGCTCGAGCCCCAAGCTCCAGGTGCTCGACATCGCGTTGATGACAGCGGAGTCCGGCCTCTCGCCCGCCGAGACCCGCGACGATCCGGAGTTCCGCGGCCGGTTGGTCGAATCGGCGGTCGGCGCGCACCTCGCGAACGCCGCGGCGGGAGGAACGTGCGAGGTCTACTACTGGCGAGAGCAGAATCGCGAGGTCGACTTCGTGCTCCGAGCGGGCAAGACGCTCGTCGCGATCGAGGTGAAGAGCGGCCGAGCGCGCGACGCCCGCCCAGGACTCGCCGCGTTCTCCGAAGCGTTCGGGCCGAAACGCACACTGCTCGTCGGAGGCGACGGCATCCCGCTCGACGAGTTCCTGCTCCGGCCGGTCGAGGCGTGGCTCGCGAGCTGAGCGCGCACGAGCGCGTCGAGCCTCGTGCGCGGCCACGCCTCGCGGCGCTCACCTCGAAAGCGGCTTGGGTGGCGCGACTTCGGGCAGCGTCTTCGCCAGGTCCGGCGAGACGGTTTCGATGCGCTGCTTGCTGACGATGAGCCGCACGCGTTCGCCGCGCTCGGGGATCAGCCACGCGTTCGGCATCCAGATCGTCTGCTCGACGCACTCCGGGAGCGCGGCGGTCAGGACGGTGTAGCCCTCGCTGAAGAACGACACGTTGATCACGTTGCCGTAGAGGTCCGCGGCGAACGCTTGCTCGTCGGGATCGTCTCGATCGGCGCCGCGCACCATCCGCGAACCGAGGTACACCCACGCGTGCCGCGTCATGCCGTGACCGCGCGACAGGTCGCGCAGCAGGTCTTCCATCCGGAAGAAGTACGTCTCGCCGCCCTGGCGCCAACCGACGTACATGTAGAAGGAGCTCCCGGTCGGCGGCTCGACGACCCACGGGCTCACGCCGTTCATCAACTCCTCGTCGGACGGCCGCGGCTCCTTCGGACGCCAACTCGCGTTCTTGCCGGGCTCGGCGCCGAGCAGGATGAGCGCGGTGTTGAAGAGGCTCGGCGCGACCGGCGTGGTGAAGAGGCTCTCGTGCGCCGCGCCGTTCGGCCCGACCAGCAAGTATTCGAGCAGCGCGTCGCGCACGCAGACGTCCATCGGGATCGAGACCGTCCCGCCGGCGCGGTCGAGCGTGATCCCTTGGGCCTCGAAGAGCTTGGTGAGGTCGGCCTCACGGTCCTGGCCCGGCGCGGGCGTCGATGCGGCCGGCGCGGACGTCGACGCAAGCGGCGCAGGCGCTGAGGTGACCGGAGCAGGCGCTGAAGCACCCGGCGCAGGCGCCGATGTAGCCGGCGCGGGCGCTGATGGAACCGGCGCGGGCGCCGATGTGAACGTCGCGAGCGACGCGGCGAGGAGGATGCGGAGCAACATGGAGCGACGAGTGTAGGACTTGCGGCCCACGGCGCCCAACGCCCGCGGTGACCGGAGGTTCACGGGCTGCCGCGCGGCGCCCGGAGAACCGTGTTAGCGTGACGGACCTTCCCCCTCGACCTTCCACTTCTGGAGGTTCGCCATGCACGTTCGCTGCCCTCGGCCCCGCTCCTTCTACCGCGAGCTCGCGCTCCTCGCCGTCGCAGCCCTCGCCGCACCCACCCGCGCGCAGAGCGCGCTCTTCAGCGACGACGTTCACCGCGTCGCCCCGGCGAACGTCGCGTACTCGACGCTCGGCCCGTTCGCGAGCGGTGACTTCGACCAGGACGGCGACGTCGACGTGGCGACGGCGCGCGAGCTCCTCTCGAACGACGGCTACGCCGTGTTCACGTCCAGCCCATGCGCGTACCCAGGCAGCGCGTGGAAACGCAGCGTCGCGATCGGCGACGTCGACGGCGATCACGACCTCGACATCCTAGGCGACACGTCGCTCCTCTGGCTGAACGACGGCGCGGGGTGCTTCGTCGAAGCGTCGAACCAGCTTCCGAGCACCAGCGCATCCGGGCTCTCGGGCTTCGGCGTGTTGGGCGACGTCGACGGGGACGGAGACCTCGATTGCGTCGTGGGCACGCTGGGCACCGACTGCGCCGACGACGCGAGCTGCGTGAGCAGCGAGGTCCGCGTCTACCGCAACGACGGTGCGGGAGTCTTCAGCGACGCAGGTCCATGCGTCGACCCGCTCGCGCTCGGCCACGCTCGCGCTTTCGCGCTCGACGACGTCGACGCGGACGGCGACCTCGACCTGTTCATCGCGAACACCCTCGCGTGGGGGCTCACCGTTCCCTGCGGGGTGCTGCTCAACGACGGGCTCGGCGTGTTCGCGTCGTCGGCGAGCGACCAACCCTTCGCGTCCACCTCGGAAGGGAGCGCGAAGGCTGCGTTCTCGGACCTCGACGGTGACGGTGACCCGGATCTCGTGTTCAGCACCGGCTATTTGTGGCTCAACCGCGGCGGCGGCGAGTTCAGCGACGCCACGCACACCTTGGGTCGTTCGGGCAACTCGTCCTTCGCCGCACTCGGAGATGTCGAAGGCGATGGCGACGTCGACTTGATCCGCACCACGGCGGAAGGCGCCGACGAGCTGCTCCGCAACGACGGACACGGCGCCTTCACGCACGAGCCCGAGGCGTTCGCGCTCAAGAGCCTCTACGCGCGGTTCGAACTCGCCGATCTCGACTCCGACGGCGATCTCGACGCGCTCGCAGAGCGCGATGCGCTCGAGGTGCACCTCTACGATGGTGGCGGTGCGTTCGTCTGGCGCGCGCCGCTGCTGCCGTCGCGCGGCGCGTCGAGCTCCAATCCGCTGGTCGGCGACGTCGACGGCGACACGGACGTGGACGTCTACGAGTCGGGGTACGGCCACGACCAGCTGTTGTCGAACGACGGCAGCGGCGCCTACGTCGACGCGTCGCGCAACGTGCCGCACGAACTGGATCGGGGACACGACGCCGCGTTCGCGGACGTCGAGGGCGACGGCGACCTCGACCTGTTCGTCGTCAACGGCAACACGGGCTTCGAGCCGCCCGCGGAGTCGCGGCTCCTGCTCAACGATGGACTCGGGCGCTTCGCCGCGGCGCCCGCGCAGTGGTCCGCGCCCGACGACGCCTTCGTGCGAGTCCTGTGCGGCGACTTGGACGGTGACCAGGCCGTCGACGTGCTCGGCTTGAGCGCAGGTTGGCGCCGCACGCGCGCCTACTTCAACGATGGATTCGGCCACTTCGCACCGCGCGCAGGGACCGGGCCCGACCTCGATTGGGACGCCTACGACGGCGAGCTCGCCGACTTCGACGGGGATGGCGACCTGGACGCCGTGTGGGGCGGCCAGGGCGCGCGCGTGTTCTCGAACGACGGGGCGGGCAAGCTCGTCGCCGGCTCGACGATCTGGTTCGCCGGTCTGCTGATCCGCGATGTCGCCACGCTCGATGTGGAGGGTGACGGTGACGTCGACCTGGCGGTCGCGATCGCCAACCAATCGGTGTGGCGTCTCCTCAACGACGGACATGGGAACTTCACGAAGTCCGCGATCGGGATCGGTCCCGCTACCGTCGCGACGATCGCGTCGGGCGATGTCGATGACGATGGCGACGCGGATCTGCTGCTCTGCAGCGATCCGTCGTCGCAACAGCCGACCGGCCTTTCCCTCTTCACGAACGACGGCGCCGGCCAGTTCACGGACGCCACCGCGAAGCTGCCGACCGTGCCGTTCGGTGGTGGCGCACTGTCGCTCGCCGACACCGACGAGGACGGCGATCTCGATGCGCTGGTCGCCGCGTCCTCAGCTCGCTCACGCTTGTTGGTCAACTTGACGCGCCACCTCGCATGGCACGCCCCCCCGCGTATCGGCGAGCCGATCGTCTTCGACGTCTGGGGCGCGCCGAACCAGTCGTTCGCGTTGCTCGGCGCGACGGAGCGCAAGCGCGAGCCGCTCGGCGCGCTCGGGGTGCTCCAGCTCGAACGCGCGACGATCTTCGAGCGCTCGACCGGCGCCTTGGACGCGACGGGCCACGCCCAGATCGCAGTCGACGTCCCTGGTGGGCTCGCGCTCGCCGGACGCAGCCTCTATTGGCAGGTACTGCTGCGCTCGCCCGACCGTCTGACCAACCTCGAGATCACGACGTTCGATCCCGACTCGTTGCACTAACCCGCGAGCTGCTCGCGCGTGATGCCGAGGCGATCGAAGTCGTCCTTGACCAGCGCGTACACGCCCTCGGCGTAGCGGCGGATCTCGAACTGGGCGTCGGGCTTCAGGCGCTGCTCGAGGAAGTGCATCACGCCTTGTAGCGACACGGTCCAGTACGCCTGCGTGTAGAGGTTCTGTGGCAGGAGCATCCGAGCGATCTCCTTCGCGACGCCGCGCTCGATGCGCTCTTGATAACGCCGGAAGAGCTCGTCGCACTCCGCGATCATCCGCGCGCGCTCGCCTTCGTGGTCGAACTCCGGCGGCAGGTCGACCGACGCTTGCTTGTTGCCGTGCGGCGGGTTCGCGCGCATCACCTTCGGCACGTAGTACTCGTTCGCCCACTGCACGTAGCGCCCCGAGATCTCGTTCCACGAGCACCCCTTGTCGGTGTCGAAGAACATGTCGAACACCTCGAGACTGACGCTCTCGCCGCCGACCTCGTACTCGCGCCAACCGGAGCCGACCTGGTACTTGAACGCTTGGCGGAAGACGAAGAGCGGCGCCTTCCAGTGGAACGTGAAGAAGCTGTGGCGGTAAGGCGAGGTGTGTCCGTTCGCCCACAGGAAGCCGGCGAGCTTGCGATCCTTCTCGTCGAAGGCCTGGCGTTGGCTCTGGTAGCTGATGCGCGCGGCGTTGACGACCTTGAGCGCGGGATCGACGTTCATCCGATCGACGAGCGCGACGAATCCGATGCCGTCGTCGAGCGTGAGCTCGGCGCCGGCCGGAACTTGGATCGACTTCGTGGCCATGTCGCGATCTTAGCGATGAGCGCGGCGCGGCTCACGAACGCAGGCGACGTTGTGCGGCCGGCAAGAACGCGATCAAGTCGCTCGCGACGAGCCCGCGACGGCCGAGTTCCTTCGCCGCGAGGTCGCCCGCCGCTCCGTGGACGTGCACCGCGCTCGCCGCCGCGTCGAACGGTTTCCAAGTGGTCGTCCGGCAGGTCACGCACGCCGCGAGGTACGCGCCGAGGATGCCCGCGAGCACGTCGCCCGCGCCGGCGGTCGCCATCCCCGGATTGCCGGAGTCGTTGACGTAGAGCGTGCGACCATCGGTGACCACCGTGCGATGGCCCTTGAGGCACACGATCGCGCCGCTCTTCTGCGCGAGCTCTCGAGCGGCCTTCGCGCGCTCCTCGTCGTGCTTCGGCACGACGCGGCCGAGCAAGCGCGACGCCTCGCCGGGGTGCGGCGTGATCACGATCGGGCCCGCGTACGCGCGCAGCCGCTCGGGCTCGGCGCCGAGCGCGTTCAGCCCGTCGGCGTCGACGACCAACGGCAACTCCGCTCCGCTCGAGAGCACGCTGGCCACCAGGGCGCGCGCTCGCTCACCGCCGCCGAGGCCGCAGCCGACGACCAACGCGTGCTCGCCGCGCGCGGCGAGCAGCTCGGCGACGTGCGCGCGCTCGACGTCCGCCGGACCGAAGAGGTCCAGGTAGACCGCTTCCGGCGCGGTGATCGGCACGCTCGCGAGCAGGCACTCGTCGAGACAACCGAGCGTGACGAGCCCCGCCCCCGCGCGTTGCGCCGCGCGCGCGAAGAGCGTCGCCGCGCCCGGATAGAGTCGCGAGCCGACGAAGCCGAGCACGCGCCCCGCGTCGCCCTTGTGCGCGTCCTTGGCGAGCTCCGGCGGCGCCGGCGGCCGATAACGCTTCGACTTCCGCTTCGTCATGCGCACACCTCGAGTCGACCGACGCGCAGGCCGGCCCAATTGCGTTGCACTTCGCCGCGCCACGCGGCGAGCGCGTCGTACTCACTCGCCGTGATGTAGCCGAAGCGCTTCAGTAGCTCGACGACGACCGCGTGGAGCCCGCGCGTCTCGCCGTCGTCGATCTTGACCGCGAGTCCGACGCCCTTCGCGCGCACGCCGACGACGTAGACCGCTTCGCCGCCGATCTTCGGGAAGAGCCGCGCGCCGCTGACGCGCACCAGGTCGGTGCAGATGCGTTTGTAGTTGCCCGCGATCATGTCCGGGTGCGCCGCGACCGCGCGGTGCATCCACTCGAGCGCCGCGCGCCGGTCGGGCGCGAGTCCTTCGGGATTCGCGACGCGCGCGATCGCGGTCGCGAGCCGCACCAGCGGCAAGCGAAACGTCGGCGCGCTGCAACCGTCGATCGCGGTCGAGAGCTCGCCGGGCTTCACGCCGCTCATCTCCTCCATCGCTCGGCGCGCGCGCACTTGGACCTCGCTCGTCGGATCGAGATAGAGCTCCGGCGCGACGCCGAGGTGCTTCGCGAGCGCGAGGAAGCCCGTGTGCTTGCCCGAGCAGTTGTTGTGCAGCGCGGTCGGTTTCGCGCCGACGCGCGCGAGCTCCGCCTTCGCCGCCGGATCGCTCGGGGGCTGCGGCCCGCAGCGCAGGTCGGCGACCGAGAGGCCGAGGCGCGCGAGCAACTTCGCGACGCGCTCGGTGTGCCCAGCTTCCGCGTTGTGGGACGACAGCGCGAGCGCGAGCTCGTCGTCTCGATACTCGAACCGTCGCGCGGCGCCCGATTCGATCAGCGGCAACGCCTGGAGCGATTTGACCGAGCTGCGCGCGAAGATCGGATGCTCGTACCCGCCGCCGCCCTCGACGACGCGGCCGGAAGTGTCGGCCAGCACCCAACTTCCGCGGTGTTGAGACTCGACCCACGCGCCTCGCCAGAGCCGCGCGAGCACCGGGTTGTCGGGCAGCGCGGTGTTGGGGCCCCCGACCGCGGCGGGAGCAGAGTGCGCGCCGGGCGAGGCGTGCGCGGCGTGCACATCGGGCGCGCCGGGCCCGGCGGGCTGAGCAGCGTGGGAGTGCGTCATGCGTTCGTTCGGCGGCCGGTCGTCCGCGCGCGGCACATTCTACGAAGCCAGCACCGACCGGGCGCTGGTGCCCGTATCCGGATTCGCGCGCGGCGACTAGACTCGCGGCATGATGCCTTTCGAGCGTCGCGGCAGCGATCGCAATCGCGAGAGCCACGGTCGCGGCGCGCGCGGCGGCGTCGATCCCGCGCTGCTGCCGTCGGTCGAGCCGCGCCAGGCTCCCGCCAAGCGGCGCGCTCTCTGGCTCTTCGTTCCGATCGCGGTGCTGCTGGTGGTGCTCGGCCTGCAAGCGGCGAGGCTCGAGCCGATCGCGGTGCTGCAGATCGCGTTCGCGGCGTTGTTCGCGGTCGGCGTCGGCTGGATCGTGTTCGCGCTCGCGAGCCCGCGGCCGGAGCGCGTGATCTGCCCCGCTTGCACGCGGACCGAGCTCGCGAACGTCGACGGCGGCGTGCGCTGTCGGGCGTGCGGCTGGGACGGTCGCGAGCTCGCGCGGCGCGAAGCGGACGCGATGACGTTCGACGCCGATGATCCCGCCAATGATGTCGCGGGCGATGTCGTGGGCGATGTCCGCGGCGATGTGACGGACAACCTCGCGCGCGATTTCGTGGACGAATTCGACGTCGACGAGCTCGCGCGCCGCCTGCGCGGCCGCGGCACGCTCGGAGATCCCCCTCACCGTTGCTAGCATGCGCTCTCCCGCGCTGCGGGACTCCAGATGAGCGACGTGCGGATGATCGAGGTGCTGCTCGGCCGGATCGTGATCCACGAGCAGGGCGACAGCCACTACATCGTGCTGGTCGAGAAGGGCGGCAAGCGCCACTTCCCGATCGTGATCGGCCGCGCCGAGGTGTCGGAGATCCGTCGTGTGATCGCGAACGAGGACGTGCCGCGGCCGCTGACCCACCAGCTCGCCCACGCGATCGCGCGTTCGCTCGGCGCCGAGGTGGTCCGCACCGAGATCGTCAACCTCGCGCGCAACACGTTCTTCGCGCTGCTCATCCTGCGCCGCGAGGCCGACGGCACCGAGGTCGCGATCGACGCGCGCCCGAGCGACGCGGTCGCGCTCGCCCTGCGCGCGAAGGCGCCGATCTTCGTCGCCGAATCGGTGCTCGAGCAGGTGCGCACCGACCACGACGGGCCCGATCCCCTCCCGCCTCCGGCCCCGCCCGAGCCTTGAAGCGACCGAGCCCGCGGAGCGCGCTCGCGGCGGTGTGCGGCGCGCTCACGTTCGCCTGCGCCGCGCTCCCCGAGCCGTCCGCGAACGCGCGCGAGGTCGTGCGCGGCCCGCTCGCGGCGCAGTCGCTGCAACCGCTCGCGTGGACGCTCGGCGACCTGCGTCCGCGGCGCGCGGTCGCGACGCCGAGAGGCGAAGTCGACGTGTCGATCGCGAGCGCGTACGCGAGCATCTTCCGCTTCGACGACACCGACCATTCGGCGGTGACGATCGACGGCGAGCTCTGGCACACCGCGCTCGGCGTGCGCTTCGGGATCGCGCCCGGCGCGGACCTCGAGATCGAGGTGCCGGTGCTGTACGCGTCGCGCGGTTTCCTCGACGGCTTCGTCGACGGCTGGCACGACTTCTTCGCGCTGCCGTACGGCCGCCGCGACCTGCGGCCCGCCGGCGAGTTCGAGATGACGCTCGAGTCCGACGGACGCGAGATCTGGAAGCTCGAGAGCGACGGCCCGATGCTCGGCGACGTGCCGGTGACGTGGACGCAGGAGCTCTTCGCGACACCGACCCGCGCGCTCGCCGTGCGCGCGATGCTCGAGCTCCCGACCGGCAGCGAGAATCGCGGCGCGTCCAACGGCGAGTTCGACTGGGGCGTCGGCGTCGTCGCGGAACAGCACGCCGAGCGTTGGAGCTTCTTCGGGCACGCCGACCATCTGCACGCGGGCGAGCCGTCGTCGTTCGAAGGCAGCGGCGTGCACCTGCGTGATCGTTTCGAGCTCGCGCTCGGCGGCGAGTACCGCTGGAGCGACCGCGTCTCGCTGCTCTCGACGCTCGAATGGACCGCGCCGTTCACGCGTGATCTCGACCTGCGCGTGATCAACCGCGAGATCCTCGACTTCGGACTCGGCGCCGCATGGGACGTCGGCGAACGCTCGCGCCTCGCGCTCAGCTTCCACGAGGACCTGGTTTCCAACACCGGCGCCGATTTCGCGGTGCTGGTCGGGTTCACGACGCGCTTGTGATCGCTTCGGTGACCGCGGCGCGCAGTGCGGCGCCAACCGCTCGCGACGCACGCGTTCCTCGCCATGCGCTCGTCAGCGTTTCGGTCACCTCGGGCGCCTCGAGCGGTAGCATCCAGTCGCGATGAGCACGTTCCTCGCCCGTTGCACCGCACTCGCGCTCGGCAGCTCGATCGCCGTCGTCGGTGCGCTGGTCGCGGCGACGTGCTTGCGCATCGAGCCGCTGAGCGGACGGGTCTGGGGCGCGTGGCGAACCGTTTTTCCGGACGTCGAAATGCGCCTCGCCACCCAAGGCAAGCTGCGCGACTCCGCGGCGCGCGCGGAACTCGCCGTGCGCGGCGACCACGCGTGGCCGGGCACGTACCGCACCGCGGAAACGTGGCCGACCGAGCTGGTGCTCGCGCCGCGCGCGGGCTTCACGGTCTACCACCATTCGAGGTGCGGCAACTGCGCCGGCTTCGCCGCGTTCGGGCGCGTGACGGCGGCGAGCGAGAAGGAGCTCCAGCTCGACGTCGAGCTCTCCCACGAGTGCGCTACGACGCGTGATCACCTCGGCACGACGCTTCATCTCGTCCGCTGGGGCGACCTGCTCTTCGCGGTCACGCCGCAACGCGTCGAACGCTTCTGCGCGGCGGTGACCGACGGCCGGAGCTTCCCCGGCGATCCGTTGCGCGTGCTCGGCGACGCCGCGTTCGACTTCGACGCACCGACGCGGCCCGACGCGCGGCCGGTCGCGCCGAGCGAATGGCAACGCTGGCTGCCCGCGGCTCCGATCGAAGCGCGGATCGTCCGGCTCGTCGAGTTGCGTCCGCTCGAACCGGACTCCAAATCGTCGGTCACCTACTACGACGCCGAGTTCGAGCTCGATCGCGGCGCCGCAGAGGGTGTTGCGGTCGGGCTCTCGATGTTCACCGCGCCCCCGCCCGGGCGAGACGAACGCCGCGGGCGCATCGAGAGCGTCGACGAACACTCCGCACGCCTGGTGCTGCTGGCGACGGAAGACCACCGAGCGTGGGCCGAGAGCCTGGTCGGCACGACGGTGAGCACGCTCCACCCGCTCGCGCAGCGACCCAGCCGTTGAAGTCGGCGCCGCGCGCGCGACGCGAGCTTCTGCCTCGCCGTCCTCTTTCCGCGCGCACCTCCCGCGAGTAAGTTCGACGCGCCGCGCGGAGGCGTGGCAGAGTGGTCGATTGCACCGGTTTTGAAAACCGGCATGGCGCAAGCCATCGAGGGTTCGAATCCTTCCGCCTCCGCCAACCTTGCGGCGCGCTCGCGCCGGGCGAGGTCGGCAACGTTCACGAGTCGGGAGACATGAGGGATGCGCTCGAAGCTCGGTTGGATCGTCGCACTGACGGTCACCGCACTCTGTGCGTGGTGGTGGCTCGTGCGCGCTCCCGGCGAGCCCGCGGTGGCGTCGAGCCGAGCGGGCGCCGCTGCGGCCGCCGAGTCCGGGGCCGCGCCGACGCTCGTCGCGACGACGAACGAGCCGCAGCGTGAGACGGTGCTCGAGAAGTCGGCCAACGACGTCGAGCCCGCGGCGAAGTCTGGTGCCGGCGACGCTGCGAATGCGACGCTGCGCGTGCGCGTCGTAGCGCTGGAATCCCGTGCACCGCTCGAGGGCATCCACGTGTCGCTCTCTCCGAGCGAGCTCGAGGGAAACTGGTCGCGGCGCTCGACATCGAGCGCGCGCGGCGGCGCGCACGACGAGCTGATCACCGACACCGAGGGACGGGTCGAGTTCGAGGTCCCCGCCGGCATCGCGTTCACCGCGGAGGCGGACACGTCGGTGCCTGCTACCGACGGCCGCCCGATCGCGTCGTCCGAGCAAGCTTCGACGTCCGCGCTCGCGGCGGGCGAGACGCGCGAGCTCGTGCTCGAGCGCGCCACGGCCGGCGACATCGTGTTCTGCGGGCGCATCGTCGCCGCCGAGGACGACTCGCCGATCGCCGGAGCGCGCATTCGGATGCGCACTTCGCTTCCGGGCGAGCCGCCGGTGCTCGTCAGCGACGCATCCGGTCGCTTCGAGCTCCGCAGCGCGAGCTGGCTCGACTCGCGGCAGTTCACCGTGAAAGCGGCCGGTCGCACCGAACGGGCCGCGGGGGCGGAGAAAGGTCACGAGCGGCCCGAGCACGCGTTCGTCGTCCACCTCGCGCGCACGGCGACGCTGCGGGTTTAGTTGCTCGATCCGTCGGGTGGCGCCGTCGGCGGAGCGCAAGTGACGGCGACCACCAGCCGCTTCGGCCTGATGGAGCCGCAGGAGTTCGAGCTCAACTTCGGCTCCGACCTCTACGATCCCGATCCGAGCTGGACCGCGACCGCGCCGCCCGACGGGCGCTGTGAGCTCTCCGACGTCGCGCCGAACGTGCCGCTCGACATCGAAGTGTCGCGCGACGGCCAAATCGTCCTGCAGCGCGAGCAGGTGGTCACGCTCGAGCCTGGCGAGACGCGCGAGCTCGAGCTCTCCATCGGCTCCGGCGCGACGATCGAGGGCGTCGTGCAGGACACGGCCGGCCGAGCAATCGCTGGTGCATCGCTCTGGCTGGTGAAGTCGGAGTACGACGCGCTCGCCTATCTCCGACGCTACAACGAGCCGAACGCGACCACCGTCGCCGATGCGGACGGACGTTTTCGTTTCGAACGCGTCGCTGCCGGCAAGTGGAAACTCGGCCCCGCGCCAGTCGACGCCTACCGCGCGAAGGTCGACGAGTCCATGCTTGCGCCGCTGCCGATACTCGTCGAAGTCTCCCCGGATGCGACGGTCGTCGAGGTGACGCTGGTCGCGCACCGCGGACTCTTCATCACCGGAAGCGTGCTCGACGACGAGGGCAAGCGCGTTTGGAAGATCAGCGTTCAGGCGCACGCGGAGCCTGCGACGTTCCTGAACACGACGAGCGACGAGAACGGCGACTTCGTGCTCGGTCCGCTCGCACCGGGCGAGTTCGAGCTCCAGGCGGGTGAGCACGACGACGAGTTCGCGGCGGGTGAGGTCGTCACCGCTCGCGCGGGCGAACGCGATGTCGTTCTGCGCGTCGTGCCGGCCGCAATCCTGTTCGGCTCGGTCGTCGATGCCGCGGGCGCGACGCACGAGGCGACGCTTTTCGTGCAACACAACGGCGGCGAGGGGCTCTTTCGCGGCGGCTATACGACTTCGACCGAGGGTGAGTTCCGGTTGAACGGCTTCAACACCGGCGAGTACTCGGTCGTCGCCCGCAACGGGCTCCTGGTCGGCGCGGTCGCTGCGACGGCGGTCGGCGGCGAGGAACGCGGGCCGCTGCGGATCGAGCTGAAGCAGGGTGCATCGCTCGAGCTCGCGTGGAAGGGCACCGGCGAGTCGGCGCAGTACGTGGTGCGCTCCGGGAGCATCGACGTCGCGTCGAGCTGGGTGACGAAGCGCGGCCCGTCGATCGACGTCGTGCCCGCTGGAACGATCTCGATCGAGTTCGAGGACACCAAGACGAAGCAACGCGGCACCGCGACCGTCTTCGTCGCCGCGGGCGAGAAGCGCGTCGTCGAGCTCGGAGTGCCCGAGTGAGCTCGCGCTCGTCCCCCACACCGACCGACGAGCGCGCGGAATCGCGTTCGCGGCTAGACTCGCACGCGACGCCGGAGTCGGCGCCGAGGAGAGGAACATGACGCTGTGCTCGTTCGCGTGCGGCTTGCTCGCGCTCGCCGCAGGTTCGCACGGCTCGCAGCTCGAAGCGCCCGTGCGCGTGCAGGTCGGCGACAAGCCGATCGATGTCGAGATCGGACACGCGGCGCCGCTCTTCGTCGACTTCGACGGCGATGGGCTCTGCGACTTGCTCGTCGGGCAGTTCGGCGACGGCAAGCTGCGCATCTACAAGAACGTCGGCGACGCGCGCGCGCCGAAGTTCGCCGACTTCCAGTGGTTCGTCGCCGACGGCAAGGAAGGCACGATCCCCGCGTCGTGATGCGTCGGTTTCGGTCCGCAGTTGGCGGACCTCGACGGCAATGGGACGCTCGACATGCTCTCGGGCTCGTATCCCGGCGAGCTCTACTGGTTCCCGCGCAACGCGGATGGCACGTTCGGCGCGCGCAAGACGCTGCTCGGCGCCGACAACAAACCGATCAAGGTCGGCAGCGGCACGCCACGACTCGCGACCGCGCCCGCCGTCTTCGATTGGGAGAGCGACGGTCGGCCCGATCTGCTCGTCGGCAACATCGAGGGCAACGTGTTCTTGCTGCGCAACCTCGGAACGAAGCCCGAGCCGAGCTTCGCCGCGCCCGAAAAGGTGCAGGCGGATCGTCAGACGATCGCCGTCGGCGGTGACGCCGGACCGACCGTCGCGGATTGGAACGGAGACGGGCTCGCCGACTTGCTCGTCGGCAGCGCGGACGGCGCGGTCACGTGGTTTCGGAACACCGGCACCCGCGCGGCGCCGACGTTCGCGCGCGGGGTCGAGCTCGTCGCCGACGCGGGCAACTCGTACGGCGAGGTCGACGAGAAGAAGGTCGCCGCCGGCAAGGGCCGACCGTGGGGCGGACGCACCAAGCCTTGCGTCGTCGACTTCGACGGAGACGGCGCGCTCGACCTCTTGCTCGGTGATTACTCGGTCGAGAAGCTCGCGCCGCCGAAGCTCGCGCCCGACGAGCAGGCGGCGCTCGATCGGTTGCGCGCGGAGTACGAGACGCAGAGCAAGCGCCTCGAGCGCGAGACCGACCGGTCCGGCGTCCACAAGCTGCGTGACGAGCTCTCCGAGCTCGTGGAGTACGACGGGCCGGAGTCGCGTGAGCAGGCCGAGGCGCGCCAAGCGGAGATCGCCGAGCTGCGCACGAAGGTCGAAGCACGCGAGAAGCAGCTCGCGCCGCTCGAACGACAGGTCTCTGAGCTCTACGTCAAGCTTCCGAAGGAGCGCGTGAGCCACGGGTACGTCTGGCTCTTCCGGAGACAGTCGCCCGGCCGCTGAGTCGAACTCACTCCGCCGCGCGGGCGACCAGGTCGCGGGCGTCGGCGAACGAGAGGCGCGCGAGCGCTTCGTCGAGCGGGAGCCACGCGAGCTCGCGCGACTCCTCTTGCGGCACGTCGGTGAGCCAACGCATGCGCCAGAACGCCGTGCGGCAGAGTTCGCCGCGCAGGAGGTACTCGCTCGCGCCGAGGAAGCGCTCGAGCCGCGCCTCGACGCCCGCTTCCTCGCGCACTTCGCGCACCGCGGCGACTTCGGGCGTCTCGCCGGGCTCGATGTGACCTTTCGGCAGCACCCAATGCTCCGCGTGCTTCAGCGAACGCACGATCAAGAAGCGCGGACCCTGCGGTGACGAGCGCACGACGACTCCGCCCGCGTGCGTGCAATCGGAAGGCGTCGACATTGAGCGAAGGATAGCGACGCGCGCGCACCGAGCACGCGCCGTCGTGGAGCGCGCAACCGGCGCGGTGAGTTCTCGTGGCCAGTCCACGTGGCCAACTCACGTCTCGGGTCCACGTCTCGGGTCCACGTCGCGAGTCCACGTCGCGAGTCCACGTCGCGAGTCCACGTCGCGAGTCCACGTCGCGAGTCCACGTCGCGAGTCCACGTCGCACGTCCACGAGCAGTTGCACCCGGCGAGTCCGTCGGCGAGTTCACGCGGCGGAGCCAAGCAAGCTCGGCCCCGCAAGCCCACTCGGCTGCGCAGGCTCGCGTAGCAGGCCGGCTCGGAGAGCTCGCTCGGGTGTGGCGAGCTCGCGCCGCCGCTGCGATCACGCCCGGCGCGTCGCGTGCGTGCGGTCCGCTCGGCGCGCTCGCTGCGCGCGGTCAGCGACCGCGCGGAGGCGGGCCAAAAAGAGCCGCGGGCTCGCGTGGAAGCGAGCCCGGGCTTCCCCAAGGAGGTTCCATGTCTCTGCGATGCCGCGAGGTGCGTTCGTCAGCTCAGCCGAAGTGCCGAGTCCGCGAGCGAACGCGTTCCTCGCGGCGTGCTGTAGCTCTCCGACCGGGTTCGGATACACGCTCGAAAGGAGCATTTCGAGCTCGCGGACGCCCGCGAACACGCTCCGAACTTTCTGGTGACCCACCGCACGGCGCGGCGTGCGCTTTCGCTACACTTTCGCGTCCACCTCGACCCTCGGAGTCCGCGCATGACGCTTCTCGCCCCGCTCTTCTTCGTAACGTCGCTCGCCCTCGCGCCGCTCAGCGCGCAACAACCCGCGCAAGCGCCCGCGGCCCCCGGCCAAGCGCCCGCGACTCCGGTGCAGAACCCGCCGATCCCGGCGGACACCGAGATCATGACGACCGCGTCCGGGTTGAAGTACTCGGTGCTCGTCCAGGGCGCCGGCACGCGCAAGGCGAAGGTCGGCGACGTCGCGAAGGTCCACTACACCGGTTGGACGACCGACGGCAACTCGTTCGACACGTCGACGAAGCGCGGCGTCCCGCTCGACGTCCAGGTCGGCCGCGGAGGGGTGATCGCGGGTTGGGACGAAGTGCTCCAGCTCATGGAAGTCGGCACCAAGGTCAAGGTGACGATCCCGCCCGCTCTCGGTTACGGCGAAGCGGGCAAGGGAGCGAAGATCCCGGGCGGCGCGACGCTGATCTTCGAGATGGAGATGGTCGCGCTGACGGCGATGCCCGAGTTCCGTGCGGCGCGGCCCGAGTTGACGAAGACCACGCCTTCGGGGCTGAAGTACGAGGTGCTCGTCGAAGGCCAGGGCGAGCTCTTCGACGCCACCGCGATCTACGACCTGAAGTACGCGCTCTGGAGCACGTCCGGCAAGCTCTTGACGTGCACCGAGGCCGGCGGCGCGCCGCTGCACTTCACGCTCGCCAACTCGCCGATGGAATTCCTCAAGGAAGCGGTGCCGATGCTCAAGGTCGGCTCGCGTTATCGCCTCGAAGTGCCGCCCGCGCTCTGCTTCGGCGCGCGCGACCAAGGGCCCGATCTGCCGCCGAACTCGATCACCGTGTGGGAGATCGAGCTCGCGGGCATGGCGAAGCCGCTGCCGCTGCCGCCGTTCGCGCTGACGCCGGAGGACAAGCTGGTGAAGACCGCGAGCGGCCTCGGCTACGAGGTCTTGCGCGAAGGCACCGGGCCGCAAGCCGGTCAAGGCAAGACGGTCTCCGTGCACTACGCCGGCTGGTTGACCACCGGCGGCGCGCCGTTCGATTCGAGCTACGAGCGCGCCGAGCCGTTCAAGCTGCGCCTGCCCGGCGGCGTGATCAAGGGTTGGAACGAAGGGCTCGCGTTGATGCGCGAAGGCTCGATGTACCGCTTCACGATCCCGGCCGCGCTCGCTTACGGACCGCGCGGCTCGCCGCCGGACATCGGACCGAACGCGACGTTGATCTTCGTCATCGAGATGATGAAGGTCGAGTGACGCGAGCGTGGTCGAGCGCTTCGTTCGGGACACGCTCGAGAGCTGGGTCGCCGACTTCGAGCACGGCGACGCGCTGAGGCCGTTCGCGGCGCGCACGCGCGAGTTCGCGGGGCTCTTGCTCTCGCGCTTCCACGTCGCGGCATGCGATGCACGCGGCGCGGCGCCGGGCGAACTCGAGGAGAGCGACGTCGCCGCGGCGCTGGTCGGCGAGCTCGCTCGGCTCGAGCTCGAGCCCGCCGTCAAGGCCGACGTCCCCGCGCTCGTCGGCGCGTACCTGTCGGAGCTCGAGCGTCAAGGCCGACTCGCCGACGGCGCGCGACTCGGCGCGTTCGCGCGCGCGAGCAAGGCGCGCTTCGACGTCGCGGCGGGCGGGAAGCAACAGCCGTTCGTGCGGCCGGGCTCGGAGCTCGGCCGCAACGATCCGTGTCCGTGCGGCAGCGGTAAGAAGTACAAAAAGTGCTGCCAGAACCGACTCGGTTGAGCGGTTCGTGGAGCCGGCGACGCGGCGCGCCGATTCCGACGGGCTGCGCGGCTCGGTGCGCGGCTCGGCGCACTCCCCTTGTGCGCACTCCCCTTGCGTGCACTCCCCTTGCGTGCACTCCCCTTGCGTGCACTCCCCTTGCGTGCACTCCCCTTGCGTGCGCTCCCCTTGCGTGCGCTCCCCTTGCGTGCGCTCCCCTTGCGTGCGCTCCCCTTGCGTGCGCTCCCCTTGCGTGCGCTCCCCTTGCGTGCGCTCCCCTTGCGTGCGCTCCCCT
>JACRIN010000022.1 GCA_016220085.1 Planctomycetota bacterium | reverse complement strand
GCGCGCGCGCCCCCGCGGCGCTCGCGCGCGCCGCCGCCCCCGTCGCGCGCCGGGCCGCGGCCGCGCGCTCGTACCCCGCGACCGCCGCCGCGGCGCGCGCCGCGGCGCGCCTCTGCGATCACGCGTTCGCGGAAGGCCGCGTCGAGCTCGCGAGCGCGTGGCTCGACCGGGCGGCCGAACACGTCGAGCTCCTGCCGGAACTCCGCGCGACGTTCGAACCGGCGCTCGCGCGACGACGCGCGGCGCTTGCACCCCTCGCGACGGGCGGTGAGTCGCACCAGGCCGAAGACACACACCCCCGAGCGCACGGCGCTGACGAAGCTCTCGCGCGCGCACGTAGCTTCGGCCGAGCGCGCGCGCAGGTCTACGACCGCCCGTTGCCGACGCGCTGGCGCGACGCCGAGCTCTCGAAGGAACTCCGACGCGACGCGTGGCTGACGCTGCCGTCGCCCGGAGCGACGTGGCTCGCCTCGGGCCTGCTCGTCGTGCAATCGGACGACGCCATCGCGGTCTTCGCCGCGAGCGGTCAGGGTGCGCCCGAAGTCGCCCGGCCGAAGACGCTCTTGCGCGGGCTCGGACTGGACGTCGAAACGCGGATCCCGCGGCTGCGGCACGATCCGGTGCCGGCGCTCACGCCGATCGCGGTCGGCGACGAGCTCGTGATCGCCGTCGGCACCGGCGACGGGCGCCCGGGGCCGGCGCGTCCGAAGTCGGCGCGCTCGGCGGCGACCCGCTCGGTGGTCGTGCGGCTCGCGTTTCCGACCAGCGTGCTCGAGCTCGATCCCGTGCCCGCCGTGCGCTGGGCGATCGGCGGCAAGACGCACGTCGACGCGAATGGCCGCGCGACCGCGCTCGGCGACGGTTTCGCGTTCGACGAGCTCGAGTTCCAGCCCGGCCCCGCGGTGCTCGCGACCTCGATCGTGTGGCTCGCGCGCCAGTCCGGCGCGGCGGGCCCGCGCGACGAGTCGCGCGCGCGAGGCAGCGCGGTGACGTGGGCGGTCGCGCTCGATCTCGCGACCGGGCATCCGCTCTGGCAACGCAGGCTCGCGGTCGGCGTGATCGGACCGCGCGAGGACCTCGATCGTTTCGGCGCGCGTGTGTTCACCGACCTCGCGCCCGCCGCGCTCGTCCTGCATGACGGCCGGATCCTCGCGACCACGCACACCGGCGTCGGCGTGCTCTTCGACGCCGCGGACGGCAGGCTCCAGTGGAGCTTCCAGAGCCGTCGACGCCGGCTCGAAGCGCCCGGTTGGCTCGGCGCGAGTCCGATCGACGCCGGCGACGGCTCTTGGCTCTGGACGCCGTGCGATTCCGACCGCGGCTACCGCGTGTGGGTCGCGACTGATTCAGCGCCGGATTCCAAGCCCCATTCCACGCGAAGTTCGCTGCTCGCCGGCCCGCCGTTCGAGATCGGCTCGCTGCGGACGATCCTTGCCGCGCAAGGTTCGCGCGTGCTCGCAGTGGCGGCGGAGTCGGATGGCGAGCGCTTGGTCGACATCGATCTCGAGAGCGGCGCGCGCAGCGATTCGTTCGCGCTCGCGGAGGGCGAGCACTTCGGCAACCAGGCGCGCGTGACGGCGACGCGCGTGTTGGTGGTCACCGACCGCGGATTGGCGCTCTTCGATCGCGAGCGCGAGCTCTTCCTGCTCGATCGCATCGACCTCGGCGCGACGGTCACCGGGCTCGTCCAAGGCGGTGACGAAATCGTCGCGCTCGGAGCCGGAACGGTCTGGCGGGTGGAGTTACGCTGAAGCGCGCGGCGAGTCCGGGAAACCGCGCTCGCGGGGGCTCGTGAATCTCCTGTAGTCGCGCGCGGGGATCCGACGTATCGCTCGTCGAAATGGTAGTTTGCGCGTAGTCGGCCGAGCACTCGGCACCAGGGAAGAACAAGGCGGCCCCAGGGGAGCCCCAGGGAAGTATCGATGACCGAAAACAGCCTCCAACGCCTCCGTGAAGCCCACTCGCGCGTCAAGGCCGAGCTGCATCGCACGATCGTCGGTCAAGAGCAGGTGATCGACCAACTGCTGCTCGCGATCCTGACCCGCGGGCACGTGCTTCTGGTCGGCGTACCGGGGCTCGCGAAGACGCTCTTGATCTCGAGCCTCGCGAAGTGCCTCGACCTGTCGTTCAACCGGATCCAGTTCACGCCCGACCTGATGCCGGGCGACATCACCGGCACCGATCTCCTCCACATCGACGCGGCGACCAACGAACGGACGTTCCGCTTCGCGCCGGGGCCGATCTTCGCGAACGTGATCCTCGCCGACGAGATCAACCGCACGCCGCCGAAGACGCAGGCCGCGCTGCTCGAGTCGATGGTCGAAGGCCAAGTGACCGTCGGCGGCCGACGTCACCCGCTGCCGAACCCGTTCTTCGTGCTCGCCACGCAGAACCCGATCGAGCAGGAAGGCACCTACCCGCTGCCCGAGGCCCAGCTCGACCGCTTCATGTTCATGGTCCAGGTCGACTATCCGAGCCTCGACGAAGAGCGCGAGATCCTGCGGCGCACCACCGGTTCCGCGTCCGCGGAGCCGGAGAAGGTGCTCGGCGCCGCCGAGCTCGTCGAGCTGCAGCGCATCGTCCGCGGCGTCGCGGTCGCCGACAGCGTGTACGACTACGTGCTCGCGCTGACCCGCGGCACGCGCGTCGGCCAGGCCGAGCAGCTTCCGTTCGTGCGCGAATGGGTCACCTGGGGCGCAGGTCCGCGCGCGAGCCAGAACGTGATCCTCGGCGCGAAGGCGCACGCGGCGCTGCGCGGCTCGAGCCACGTCGAGATCGAGGACGTGCGCGCGGTCGTGCACCCGGTGCTCCGCCACCGCATCGTCACCAACTTCTCGGCCTCCGCCGAAGGGATCACGCCCGACGTGCTCGTCGAGCGGCTCCTGAAGGAGATCGATCCGAAGTCGGCCGTCGGCGCCGGGCTGCCCGGCGTCAAGGCCTGAGCCCGTCTCCAACCGCTCCCCGCCCGAGTCGCCCCACTTCCCGCCCGCCGCATGGCAGCCCAGAGCGTCGACCCGGCCGTTCTCGATCGCCTCGAGGGCCTCGAGCTCGTCGCGCGCACGGTGGTCGAGGGCTTCATGTCGGGCCACCACCGCTCGCCGCTGCGGGGCTCGTCGACCGAGTTCGCGCAACACCGCGAGTACGTGCCCGGAGACGAGCTACGGCGCCTCGACTGGAAGGTGTTCGCGCGCTCCGATCGCCTGGTGATCAAGGAGTACTTCGAGGAGACGAACCTCTCGTGCCACCTCCTGCTCGACGCGAGCGAGTCGATGGCGTTCAGCTCGCTCGACTGGACGAAGTTCGACTACGCGCGTTGGTGCACGGCGGCGCTCGCGCACCTCGTGCTCGCTTCGCGCGACACCGCGGGGCTGGTCGTCTTCGACCAGAAGGAGAAGGCCAAAGTCCCGCCGAAGACCGGCGCCGAGCAGGAGCGCACGATCCTCGACACGCTTTCGCGCGCGAAGCCCGAGGGGCCGACCGGCGTCGGCTCGGTGCTGCAGTGGATCGCGACGCGCTTGAAGAGCCGCGGCATCGTCGCGGTGTTCAGCGACTTCTTCGACGACCCGGAGACGATCGTGTCCGGCCTGCGGCGCCTGGTGCACGGCGGCCACGAGCCGATCCTCTTCCAAGTGCTCGATCCGCTGGAGTCGAGTTTCGATCTCGATCGCTTGGTCCGTTTCGACGGCCTGGAAGGTCTGGGCCAGCTCAAGATCGACCCGAAAGCGATCCGCACCGCGTACCTCGAGGAACTCGCGGCGCACACCGCGCTGCTGAAGAAGCACGCTCGCGCGCTCTCGCTCGACTTCGTCGAGCTCTCGACCAAGCAACCGCTCGACGCCGCGCTGTCGACGTACATCGCGCGGCGCACGGCGCGCGCGCGCGGCGGGAGGCGCTGAGCGATGCCCTCCGCGCTGACGCTCGCCCTGTTCGAAGGCTTCGTCCATCCGGCGCTGGTCGCCGGCACGGCGCTCGCCGCGGTGCCGTTGATCATCCACCTGCTCAACCGCCAACGCCACAAGCCGATGGCGTGGGCCGCGATGCGCTTCGTGCTCGCGGCGTACAAGAAGACGCGGAGGCGCGCGCGGTTCGAGAACCTGATCCTGCTCCTGCTGCGCATGGCGGCGGTCGCGCTCTTCGCGCTCGCGATCGCGCGGCCCTTCGTCGGCAAGGACGACGTGCTCTCGGGCTTGACCGAGACGCGCCGCGACGTCGTGCTCGTGCTCGACGGCTCGGCGTCGACCGGTTGGCGCGAGGGCACGCGCTCGGTCTTCGAGGCGATCACCGCCCGCGCGCGAGAGCTCTTGCTCGAGCTCGACGGCACCCGCGGCGACCGCGTGCGGGTGCTGTTCGCGGCGGGCGCGCCGCGGCTCTTGTCCTGGCGGACGCCCAACGAAGAGCTCGACGTCATCGGCACGCTGCGCGACCCGAGCGACGAGGTGCTCGACCTCGCCGCGGCGCTGTCCGAGGTCGCGGGCTACGCCGAGGAACAATCGGGCACGTCGCAGACGAGCGAGCTCGAGGTCCGACTGCTCTCCGACCTGCAGAAGCGCGATTTCGTGCCGTCGGCCGCCGAAGGCGCGGCGCAGCAAGGCGACGCGCGCCTCTTCGACGCGCTCGATCGCCTGAACAAGCTCGGCGTCAAGGTCCGCGTCGAGGACCTCGGGCCGCGCGAGCGCGTGCCGTCGAACCTCGCGATCGCCGACCTCGCCGCTCCGGAGACCGAGGTCGCCGTCGATCTGCCGATCGAGGTCGCCGTGCGCGTCGCGAACTGGGGCTCGGCCGCGGCCGCCGGCGCGCGCGTCGCGCTCGAGGTCGACGGCGAGCGCCGGCCGGCGAAGCTGCTCGACGTGCCCGCTCGCGGCAGCGCGACCGAGGTCTTCTCCGTGGTCTTCCGCACCGCGGGCGCGCACTCGCTGGTCGCGCGACTCGAATCCGATCGGCTCGCGATCGACGACGCGCGCGCGTCGGTGCTCGCGGTGCCGCCGCCGCTCGCGATCCTGTTGGTCGACGGCGCTCCGTCGAGCGACGTCGCGGAGGACGAAGTCGGCTACCTCGCGGCGGTGCTCGCGCCGCTCGGAGACGACGCGCTCGGCGGCTCGCCGTTCGAGACGCGCGTGGTCGAGCCCTCCGCGCTGCGCGACGGCACCGTCGCGATCGACGACTTCGACCTGATCTGGCTCGCGAACGTCGACGCGCTCTCCGACGGAGTCGTCGAGAAGCTCGAGCGCCGCGTCGCCGCGGGCGCGGGCCTCGTCGTGTCGCTCGGCGACCAGGTGCAAGCCGAGGTGTACGACCAGCGGCTCTTCCGCGCGGACGGCTCCGGTCTGCTCCCGGCCGAGCTCGCCGGCCGCGTCGCCGTGCGCTCGCGCCGCGAGTCGTACTACCGCGCGCAGGACTTCGACGTGCAACACCCGACGCTCGCATTCTTCGCGGACGAGAAGTGGCGACCGCTGTTCAGCGAAGTGCCGATCTACGAATTCATCGCGGTGCGTCCGCTGGCGAGCGCGCACGTGCTCGCGCGGCTCGACGACGACGCGACGAGCCCGCTGCTGGTCGAGAAGGCGTTCGATCGCGGCCGCGTGCTGCTCTGGACGACCAGCATCGACGTCGACTGGACGCGCTTGCCCGAATCGCCGCGCACGCTGGTGCCGCTGGTGCACGAGATCGTGCGCTACGTCGGCCGGCCGCGGGGCTCGAGCCGCAACGTCGCGGTCGGACGCGGCCTCGAGCTCGAGCTCCCGTTCTTCCCGCGCTCGCCGGTGATCGTCAAGCCCGACGGCGCGCGCGCCGGGCTCCCGGGTGAAGCGGTCGTCGCGGGTCCGTCCGCGTGGCGCTTGCCCCGCATCGACGACACCGCGCGCGTAGGGCTCTATCGCGTCGAGCTCGCCGACGGCGCGGCGCAACCGTTCGCCGTCCAGCTCGATGCGCGCGAGAGCGACCTCGAGCGCCTCGCGTCGACCGAGCTCGCGGGCCTGCATCCCGCGCTCGTGCCGGTCTCGTCGCTCGCGACCGAGCGCACGAACGAGCCCGAGCAGACGTCGCCGCAAGGCGAACTCTGGCGCTGGCTCGCGCTCGCCGCGCTCGCCGCGCTGGTGCTCGAGACCCTGTGGTCGGCGTGGATCGGCCGTTCGAGGAGCGTGCGCCCGTGATCGCCCTGCTCCAAGAAGCCGTCGACACCGGCCTGCGCGAGAGCTTCAAGCTCGCCGACGTGCCCGCGGCGTGGATCGTCGTCCTGGTGCTCGCGCCGCTCGCATTCCTGGTCTGCGTGCTCGGCTATCGCGGAGAGTCGATCTCGGTCGGCGCGAAGATCCTGCTCGGTTCGCTGCGCTTCCTCGCGCTCGCGTTCCTGTGCCTCGTGATCTTCCGCCCGGTCCGCGTCGAGCGCCGCGAGGAGGTCCAGAAGGCCGAGGTCGTCGTCCTCGTCGACGACTCGGCGAGCATGCTGCGCAAGGACTCGTACGCCGCGAGCGACGCGCTGCGGCGCGCGGCGAACGGCTACGCGAAGACCGAAGGCGAGCCGACGCGCGCGGACGTCGCGGGCGGGCTCGTGCGGGGCGAGCTCGTGCGCGATCTCGCCGCGAAAGGCTACGTCCCGCGCGTCTACACGTTCGCCGACACCGTCGCCGCGCAGGGCGAGCAGTGGACCGCGAACGCGCACGGCGCTTCGACGCGCATCGGCGACGCGCTGTCGCAGGTGCTCGCCGCGTATCGAGGCCACCACCTGACCGACGTCGTGATCGTCTCCGACGGACGTCAGACGTCGGGTTCGCCGGCGCTCGACGCGGCGCGCGCCGCGCAAGGCGCAGGCGTGCAGGTCCATGGGATCACGGTCGGCGACACGCGCGCCGAGAAGAACGTCAAGATCGAGCTGGTCGAAGTCCCGTCCGCCGCGTTCGAAGGCGACGAGATCGCCGCGGTGGTCCGCGTCGTCGCGCGCGGGCTCGGCGCGGGCGCGCGCGGCCACGTCACGCTCGAGGAAATCACCGGCGACGAAGGCCGGCGCGTCGTCGCCGAGGACGACGCCGAGCTCGGGGAGGGCGGAGCGCGCCGCACGCTGATCGCGCGCCCGGGCCCGGCCGATCCGCGCACGCAGGACCGTCGCTTCCGCGTCTCGATCCCGCCCGAGGAAGGCGAGACGTTGGTCGATGACAACGCGCTCGAATTCAGCGTCCACATCACGCCGGAGAAGATCCGCGTGCTCTACGTCGACGGCTATCCGCGCTACGAGTGGCGCTACTTGAAGGAGATCCTGCGGCGCGCGGACCAGAACATCGTGATGCAGACGGTGCTGCTCTCGGGCGACGCGGGTTGGGTGCAGCCGAGCACCAAGGGCGTCGGCTCGCTCAGCGAGGTGCCGACCGATCGCAAGACACTGCTCGAGCAGTACGACGTGATCCTGCTCGGCGACTTCTCCCCCTTCGCGGTCTCGCCCGATCCTCAGCGTTGCGACGAGTTCTTGCGCACGCTGCGCGAGTTCGTCGAGCGCGGCGGCGGCCTCGGCTTCCTCGGCGGCGAGTACGACAACCCGCGCGCGTTCCTCAACACGCCGCTCGAGGACGTCCTTCCGGTGACGATCGAGGCCGCGGAGCTCTCGGGCTTCCAAGGCGACTCGACGCTCGAGTTCCGGCCGGTGCTCGAGGATCCGATGAACCCGCACGAGATCGTGCGCCTGCTCCCCGACGCAGAAGCGAACCGCAAGCTCTGGGAGGAAAGCGGCGGAATCGACGGACAGTACTGGTATCGGCCGGTGACCCGCGCGAAGCCCGGAGCGCAGGTGCTGTTGCGCCACCCGCGCGACGGCGCGCGCGGCGAGCGCTATCCACTGCTCGTCGCGGGCTACTTCCCGGCCGGACGCGTGCTGTTCTCCGGGATGGACTCGACGTGGCGCTGGCGGCTCTTCCACGTCGGCGAGCACGAGAAGTTCTGGCGCAGCGCGGTGCGATGGCTGTCGCTCGGCCGCTTGAAGAGCGGCGACCGACGCTATCGACTCGAGGTGGCGCGCTCGACGTACGACCTCGGCGAACGCGTCGGCATCGAGGCACGCGTGCTCGACGAGGACTACCGGCCGAGCACCGAAGCGAATCAGAAGATCCGCGTCGGCGATCCCGAGGGACGCGTCACCGATCTCGAGCTCGGCGCCGTGCTCGGCAAGCCCGGCACGTATCGAGCGAGCTACGACGCCGAGCGCCTCGGCCTCTACCGCATCTGGTTCGAACGCGACTCCGCGCGCATCGCGTCGTCGGAGTTCGAGGTGGCGCTGCCGTCGCTCGAGAACCAGGACCCGACGCCCGATCCGGCGTTGCTCGCCGAACTCGCGGCCGCCAGCGGGGGCAAGCACGTCGATCTCGCGCACGTCGCCGACCTCTTGGCGGACTTCCGTGGAGGCGAAGAGCGCCGCGAGCCGATCTCCGCCCGATTGGACGACGTCTGGGATCGTTGGAGCACGTTGCTCGCCGCGCTGGTCGTGTTCACCTTGGAATGGGTGCTGCGCAAGCGCTTCGACTTGATCTAGGAAGGCACCCGATGCGATTCGTGCGCTGGCTCACCTTTGCCTTCGCGAGCTTCGGCTCGCTGGCCGGTGCGTCGGCGCAGTCCGGCGACGAGCGCGACGTCAAGAGCTTCTCGCTCCCCGCGACGCAGTCGGCGCGCGCGCTGTACGAGCGCTCGGTCGGCCACGTCGACGCGCAACGTTGGAGCGACGCGATCTCCGGGCTGCAGGAGCTGCTCGAGCTGCATCGCGGCGCGGTGCTCGGCGCCGAACGGCGCGACTCGCTCGGCCGCCGTTCGCAACAGGACGTGCACACCGGCGTGACCCGACGGGTGCTCGCGTTGCTCTCCTCGCTGGCGCCCGAAGCACGCAAGACGTACCGCGAGCGCTTCGGCGCGAGCGCGGCGGCGGAGCTCGAACGCGCGCGGCACGGCGGCGACGCGCAAGGGTTGGTCGAGCTCGCGCGCCGCTGGCCGATCACGCTCGAGGCCGAGCACGCGTGGCTCGCGCTCGGCGATCTGGAGTTCGAGCGCGGCAACGGCGAGTCCGCCAAGCTCGCGTGGCTGCGGGCCGAGGCGCTCGCGAAGGAGCTCGGCGACGAACTGCCGCTCGGCGCGACGCGCATCGCGCTGCTCGATCCTTCGCAGGATCCGTCGCGCGATCCATCCGCTTCCGCGAGCCGCGCGCTCTCCACGCCGGCCTCCGGCTCGCTGCGACTCGACGACGGCGCGCAGCCGAGCGGTCCGCTGCCCGGTCCGGAATGCCACGTGTGGCGCCGCAAGCTCAGCGAGGACGATCCGACGATCTCGACATCGTTGCGTTGGACGCAAGCCGCGCCGGTGATGACACCGGTGCTGGTCGGGGATCGGCTGCTGGTCGCGACGCCGCTGCGGCTGATCGCCTACAACGCTTACTCCGGCCACCGCGAGTGGCGCTCGGAGGAGCTCGGCAGCTGGAAGGACGTCGACGCCGGCCGCGTGCGCGTCGCCGACACCGACCGCGTGCTCCAGCGCGGCGAGTTCTTCCAAGGCGTCAACGGGCAGGCGCTGATGCTCGCCCCGACCGCGTGGGGCAACGTCGCGGTCGCCGCGCTTCAGATCCCGTACTCGAACCTGGGCAACTGGAAGTACCAGAACATCCAGGTCACGACGATCACGCCCGAGCGACGGCTCTTCGCGTTCGACCTGACCACCGGCGAGCCGTTGTGGAGCCATCTCCCGCCGCCGCTCTGGGACGGCGAGTCCGGCGCGTTCCCCGAGCGCATGCGCGTCGCGGGACCGCCGGTGGCTTGGCAAGGCCGCCTGTACGCGCCGTTCTATCGGATGCAGGGACGCGTCGAGTTCCACGTCGGCTGCTTCGACCTCTACAGCGGCAAGCTCCTGTGGTCGACCGCGCTGATCTCCGGTCAGGTCGAGCTCAACATGTTCGGCCGGCAGAATCGCGAGCTCGCCACCCCGCCGCTCTTGATCCATCGAGATCGGGTGGTCGCGCAGACGCAGCTCGGTACGCTCGCGGCGCTCGACGCGTTCACCGGCGACATCGCCTGGGAGACGCTGTACGACCAACTGCCGCTGCCGCCGGCCCAGGGCTACTCCTCGGGCGAACGCGACGAGTTCTGGCTGCCGTCGCCGGCGGTGGTCGCCGACGGCGTCGTCGTCGCGACGCCGCTCGATTGCGCGGATCTGATCGGCATCGACCTCGAGCACGGCACGCTGCTCTGGAGCAAGCCTCACTCGCGCATGTCGACGCGCAACCTCGCGAAGCTCGCGCTCCTCGGCGCGGACGAGCGCTCGGTCGTGCTCGGCTCGGCCGCTCAGGTGATCCAGATCGCGGCGAACGCGGGGCTCGCGACGCCGCAGGGGCCGACCGAACAGAGCGGCAGCGATCGGGCGCTCGGCGAAGCGTTCCTCGGCCCCGAGAACCAACCGCGGCCGCTGTTGGTCGGCGACCGCGTCGTCGTGCCGAGTTCGAGCCGGCGCTGGGTGTTGCCGCGCGCGAACCTGCGCACGCCGGATTCGCAGCTCTCCGCCGCGTGGCCTTCGGATGCGCCGCCCGGCAACCTCGCGTCGGGGCCCGGAGTGCTCTACTCGCTCTCGTCGAACGCCGGCGGCAGCACGCTGATCGGCCTGTGCGACTGGAACAGCCTCGAGGAGCGACTCCAGCGCGACTTCGACCGCGCGCCGAACGATCTCGACATGGCGTGCGCGTGGGCCGACTTCCTCGCGAGCCGCGCGGAGCTCGAGCAACGCGACGGACGCACCGCGAAGGCGCTCTCGTACTTCGCGCGCCTGCGGGCCGCGCTCGAACCGCTGCTCGATGCCGAGGCGCCGACCGCACGGCCGCAGATCGCGATGCGTCTGCACGCCGCGCTGCTGGGCGAAGCGCGCGCACTGACGGATCTCGCCGACGTGCGAGGCGCGATCGAGCGACTCGATCGTTCGCGGACGCTCGCGGTCGACGCGGAAGAGCAACGCGACACGCTCTGGGCGCTCGCGCGGCTCGCCGCGCACCGCGATCGGGTGCGCTATCGCGCGTTGCTCGGCGAGCTCGATGCGGTCGCCGCCGACCTCGAGCTGCCCGACGACGATTTCGGCGCGACGGGCTCCGGCGTCGCCGCCGGCGCGAAGCCCGCGGACGACGATCCCGCCGCGCGACGCGGCTTCGGCGGTCGGATCCAAGTCGGGCTCTGGGTGCAGATCGAGCTCGCGGCACTCGCACGAACCGAGGGTTCGGTCGCCGGCGAGCTCGAGGCGCTGCACAGCTTGCTCGAGCGCTATGGCGACGTGCTCGTCGCCGAGGGCGAGCCCGCCTCCGAACGTATCGGAACACTGGTCGGATTGAATCCGCCGAGCGAGTACGCGCCGTTCGAGGAGCGCGCGCGCACGCTGCTCGAAGAGGCGAGCGCGAACGGCGATCTCGAGCTCCTGACGCGCATCCGCGATCTGTACCCCCACTCGCGCGCCGCGATGGCCGCGGTGGAAGCGGCGCTCGCGATCGCGCGGACGCACGAGCGACTCGACCTCTTCGCGTCGGAGCTGGCGGGCTCTCTCGCCGCGCACTGGTCGTTCGCCCGCGCCAACACCGCGGAGCTCACGCGCCTCGCCGACTTCGCGTCGCTCGCGCTGCAAGTCGGTGAACGCGAGCTCGCGACCGCCGTGTTCGGCCGCCTGGCGACGATCGTGCCCGACCTGCCCGTCGAGCGCGCTCCCGGCGAGCCGAGCGTCGCTTCCGAGGTCGCCAAGGGCCTGCTCGGCGAGCCGCCGATCGCCGCCGCGGATCAAGTGACGTTCGACGACACGCTGCGGCCGCGCGGCGCGCGTTCGAACGGCGCGTGGGACCTGCTCGGCTACCTGCCGCTCGCGCCGGGCGCGGCGCCCGATGCGCCGCGTCACGTCGTGACGTCGACCCGCGGCTGGATCGAGATCTGGCGCGGCGGCGCGAGCCCCGAGCGCCCCGAGCTCATCGTGCGGCAGCGCGTCGACGAGCAGACGGACCCCGAGATCAAGCCGAACCGCGTCGTGCTCGGCTCGGACCGCGTCGTGATCGGACTCGCGGACGAGATCGTCGCGATCGACGTCACCGAGCCGTCGAGCGCGTGGCGCGGGAGCCGCGGCGGGCAGACGCTCGAAGCGCTGGTCGGTGGCGACGGCGTCGTGGTCGCGGCGTTCGTCGACCGTGCGCGCCGAGTGACGCTCGTCGCGTTCTCGATCGAACTCGGCGCCGAGCTGTGGGAGCGCGAAGTCGGGCTCGACGTGTCGCTGCCGCCGCTCTTCGGCGACGGCCGCGTCGTGTTGCTGCCGCGCGGACGCGGCTTGCGCTCGGCGCAGGTGCTCGACCTGTTCACCGGATCGCAATCCGCGAGCTTCGAGCTCGACGCCGATGCGTGGGAGAACGACGGACGCGCCGCCTGGATCGAGCGCGGCAAGGTGATCCTGCCCGCGTTCCGCCGCAACGCGCGCTCGACCAGCGAGATGCTGCGCGCGTTCGACCTGGAGAGCGGCGCGAAGAGCTGGAGCGTGCCGTCGGAAACCGGGCGCGAGCTCGAAACCGTGCTGCGCGCCGGCGGGCGGACGTACCTCGTGCTCGCGGCCGAAGCGATCGGCGGACGCGTGCAGAACGGCGCGATCCTGGAGCTCGACACGTCGCTCGGCGCGTTGCGACCGCTCCAGAACGCGAAACTCGCCCCCGGCGATCTGTTGGTCGGCGTGCCGCGCCTCGCGGTCGTGGAGCTCGACACGCCGTTCGTGTTCGTCCGCAGCGAGGCGACCGGCGTGCGCGAGACGATGCTGCGCGCGATCCACCTGCCGTACGGCGAGCGTTGGGCCACCCGCCTCTCGGTGCCGGTCGACGCCCTCTACAATGGGGCGATGCCGCGTCCGGTGGTTTCGCAGTCGACGGTCGCGCTGGTGTACGGCGAGTGGACCCGCAACCGCGACGGCGAGCGCGATCGGCGGACGTCGCTCGCGCTGTTCGATCGCGCGAGCGGCCAGCGCCGCGACCTGCGCACGCTCGATCCGTCGCTTGGCGGCTCGGAGTACCTCGAGATCCTCGGCCTCGGCTCGGCCCTCTTCGTCGCGGGCAGCGGCGGAATGGATGTCCTCTCCAAATGAAGACCTTCGCTTGGTTCTTCGCAGCGCTGACGTGCGTCGGCCTCGCCGCGCCCGCGCGTGCGCAACTCGCGCTCGCCGGTGACGTCGACCCGGTCGCGATCACGGAAGAGCAGATGAAGGCGGTCGAGCGCGGGCTCGCGTGGCTCGCCGCGCAGCAGAACGACGACGGCAGCTGGAGCGGCGACGTCGGCTTCAAGCTCAATCAGGGCTATCAAGCGACCGCGGTCGACAAGCCGCACGTCGGCGTGACGTCGCTCGCCGGCATGGCGTTCCTCGCCGGCGGCCACCTGCCCGGTCGCGGTCGCTACGGCGCGACGGTCGAGAAAGCGCTCGCCTTCGTGCTCGGCTGCGTGCAGAACGACGGCTACATCACGCGCGGCGGCACGCGCATGTACAGCCACGCGATGTCGGCGCTCTTCCTCGCCGAGATCTACGGGATGACGCACAAGACCGAGGTGCGCGACAAGCTCCAGAAGGCCGTCGACTTCATCGTCGCGTCGCAGAACGCCGAAGGCGCTTGGCGCTACGAGCCGTACGCCGCGGAGAGCGACATGTCGATCGTCGTGTGCCAGGTCGTCGCACTGCGCGCCGCGCGCAACATCGGCATCCGCGTGCCGAAGTCCGTCGTCGATCGCGCCGCGCGTTACGTCGTCGACTCGGCGGTGACCGAGGACAGCCTGACGCGCTCGTACTTCGGGCCGACCGCGAACTACCGCGACGAGATCGGCTCGTTCCACTATCAGAAGCAGGACGGCTCGCGCTCGTCCTTCCCGCTGACCGCGGCGGGCGTCACGGCGCTGCACGGGCTCGGCATCTACTCCGACGACGCGATCGACTCCGGCGTCGGCTTCCTGCGGCGCAACCTGCACGAGTTCAACCGACTGAACGGCTACAACCGCCGCGGCCACTACTTCTTCTGGTACGGCCACTACTACGGCGTGCAAGCGATGTACACCGCCGGCGGCGAGGTGTGGGAGTCGTACTTCAGCGTCGTGCGCGACGAAATCCTGCGCATGCAAGAGCCCAGCGGCGCGTTCCCGAACGACACCGGCCCCGGCCGCGCGTTCGGCACCGCGATGGGCGTCCTGATCCTCGAGATCCCGTTCCGCTTCCTGCCGATCTTCCAACGCTGATCCATGCCCGCCCCTTCGCCCGTCGATCCGAATCGTCCGTTGAGCGCGACCCCCGCGTTGGAGCGCGCGCTCTCGCGCGTCGGCGGAGCTCTCTCGACGACGATCGCGGTGCACGGGCTCGCGACGGTCGTGATGTTGATCGCCGCGTGGGTCGGTTGGACGTGGTTCGCCGACTACGTGCTGCGCGTGCCGTTCGCGGTGCGCGTCGGGCACATGGTGATCGCGATCGCGGTGCCGTTGGTCGCGCTCTGGCGCTTCGTCGTCCGCCCGTGGGCGCGCCGGCCCGATCGCGCCGGGCTCGCGATGCTGGTCGAACGCGCGAATCCGAAGCTCGGCGAGCTCTTCGTCTCCGCGGTCGAGCTCCAAGAGTCCCCGACGCCCTCGGGCGACCCCGAGCGCATCCGCGAAGTGCTCGCGCACGCCGAGGAACGCGCGCGCGCGCTCGACCTGCGCGGCGTCCTCGATCGCCGACCGGCGTTCTTGCGCGGCGCGGGCGCGGCGCTGATCGTCGCGCTCGCGCTGTTCGCCGCGTCGCGCGCTCCGGAGCACACGCGGATCTTCTTCGCGCGCTTCTTCGGCGCGCAAGAGCCGTGGCCGCAGCGCACGCACCTCGCCGTCTCGATCCCAGCGGCGCCCGAGCGCGCGAAGGTCGACGTCGGCCAAGGCGAGATCGCGGTTCGCATCGCCCGCGGCGGCGATCTGCCGGTGCTCGTCCATGCGCAGGGCGTGACACCCGACGAAGTCGTGCTCCACCTCTCCGGCGGCGACGAGATCGCGCTCTCCGGCGCAGGCGAGCGCGAGTTCCGCGCGGTGCTGCGCGCCGTGCAGGAGGACTTCACGTTCTACGCCTCCGGCGGCGACGATGCGCGCGGCGATCGGACGGTGAAGGTCAGCGTGCTCGAGCCGCCGGACCTCGGCGGCCTCGCGATCCGCGTCGTCCCGCCCGCGTACACCGGTCTGCCGGAACGCCTCGAGCGCGACCACGACGTGCGCGTGCCCGCGGGCTCGACGCTCGCGATCACGATCCTCCCCCACCCGGCCGACGCGCGCGGTGAGGTGCGGCTGTTGCCGGACGATCGCACGCAGGAGCTCGTGCCGCGACCGTTCCCGAGCACCGACGACCCGAAAGGCGCCACCGTCCCCGGGCTCGGGTTCGACCTGGTCGCGGACCGCTCGCTGCGCTATCGCTTCCGTCTGACCGACGCGACCGGCCTGGAGAACCCCGATCCCGGCCTGTTCGCCGTCGAGGTCGCCGAGGACCGCGCGCCCGAAGTCGAGGTGCTCTCGCCCGGCCGCAGCTAGTTCGAGACGGTGCGCACCGGTGCACGGCGGCTCGTCGCGCGCGCGACCGACGACTTCGGGCTGCGCTCGCTCGCGTGGCGCGCGACGCGTCAAGGCGAGTCCGAGACCGCGGCGGTCGAGGCGGAGCTCGTCCTCGCCGGCGCGGCGAACGCGCCGGAGGCTCCAGACACGGGCGACCCCGCTAGCTCAGGCGGCGCGGGCCGTGCGGCCGGCACGCGGACAGCGATCGGCACCGCGTTGCTCGCGGCGCGGGCATTGGTCCCCGAGGGCGTGGAGCTCGCCGACGGCGAGCAGCTCACGCTGATCGTCACCGCGTCGGACGATCGCCCGAGCACCGGCACCGAGCTGGATCTGAAGCGGACCGGCAAGTCCGCGCCGGTGCGCGTGCGCATCGTCACCGACGAGGAGTTCCTGCGTCGCTTGCAGGACCGCCTCTCGCGTTTGCGCGTGCAAGTCGGCGAGCTCGAAGAGCTCGCACGCGGCAAGAAGAAGCGCGTCGCCGAGCTCGTCGCGTCGCTCGAGAGCGATGCACCGGGCAGCGCAGCGAACGCGAGCGAACTCGCCGCCGCGCTGTCGGGCGTCCGGCGCGTGCAGGTCGACGCCGAGACGGCGACACGCGAGCTCGCCTCGATCACCGAGGGCGTGCTATACGCCAAGCTCGACGACAAGTCGTCGGCGCTGTTCGACATGCTCGACGCGTCGAACGCGGCCGCGACGAGCCGCGACTTCCGCGCCGACACGTGGCGCGACCTCTCCGCCGCGCTGCGCGACGGAAGGGCCGGAGCGTCGAGCGGACTCGCGCCGCAGCTCGTCACGCTGGTCGATGCCGCGCGGACGATCAGCCACGCCGACTGCTCGACCGCTTCGGCGGCCGCCGAGCGCGCAACCCAGGTGGTCGACCTCACGGAGATCCACGCGGCGCTGGTCGAGTGCGCCGAAGCGCAGGAGTCCGCGCAGAAGCACATCGAGGAGCTGCTCTCGCGGCTCGTCGAGTGGGACGATTTCCAATCGGTCGTGTCGTTGGCGCGCGACATCCTCTCGCGCCAAAAGTCTCTGATCGATCGCACGCGCTCGAGCGCCCAGGAGAAGTAGCCCATGCGACCGCAACGCTGGTTCCAACTCGTCGCGCTCTTCCTCGCGAGCCTGCCGTTGCCCGCGCACGCGGCGCAGAGCCCGACGGGAGATCGCGACCTCGGCTCGCTCGCGGAAGAACAGGAACACCTGCGGCGTCAGTTGCAGCGCCTGAAGCGCACGATGGAGGCGCTGATCCCGCGGCTCGAACAGGAGAAGCGCACCGACACCCTCGAACTCGTCCGCGCCGCGCTCTCCGAGCTCGACCAGCGCGCGGAGGAGTCGCGCTCGCTGACGCTCGAGGAGTTGATGGACAGCGCGCGCTCCGCCGCCGCGGGCGGGCAGGTCGTCCAGGCGCTCGAGGAGCAAGAGCGGGTGCTGCGCGGGCTCGAGCGCCTGCTCGCGATCCTGATGAACCGCCAGAACCTCGACCACCTCGAGGACCAGCTCGCGGCGCTGCAAGCCGTGAGGAAGGCGGTCGAGGAGCTCAAGTCGCGCGAAGCGACGCTCGAGCGCGAGACGCGCGAGCTCGCGGAACGCTCGAAGTCCGACGAGCAGAAGGCGCTGGAGCGCGAGCTCGACCAACTGCTCGACCGTCAACGCGAGCTGCAGGCGAAGAACGAAGCGCAGGGCCGCGACAGCGGGCTCTTCGCGCTCGAACAGCTTCAACGCGACCTCGAAACGCTGCGCGAAGACCAAGCGATCGACGCCGCGGTGCTCGCCGCGTGGCGACCGGAGGAGCGCCAACGCCAAGAAGCGCTGCGTCCGTCGATCCAGGCTGCGAGGGCGGAGCTCGCGCGCGCCGCGCGCTCCGAGGAGACCGCGGAGCGCCTGCGTCGCGCCGCCGATGAAGCGCGCGCCGCCGAGAGCGAGGCCGACCGCGACCAGCTCGCGAGCGACCTCGAAGCCGGCGCGGAGCGTGACGAACGCCGCGCGCGAGCCGCGGGCGAAGAGGCGAAGCCCGAGTCCGCCGCGGCGATGCGCAAGGCGGCGGAGGCGCTGCGCCAAGCCGGCGACGACGCCAAGGCTCGCGAGGCGGCCGCGCTCGAGCTCGAGCGGGCTGCGAGCGAACAAGACGCCCGAGCGGCCGCCGACGCGGCGCGCGCGGAGCAACGGGTGATGGAGCTCGCGCCGAAGCTCGCCGAGCTCGCGAAGCCCGCCCCGAAGTCGGCCCCGAACTCGGCGTCAAAGCCCGCGGAGCCGCCGAACGCTGCCGCCGAAGCCGCGAAGCGCGCCGAGGAGTCGCTCGCCGAGGCCGCGAAGTCCGCCAAGACCGCGGCGGAGCGCGCGGAGGCGCAGAATCGCGCGTTGGCGGAGCTCGAGCAAGCGCTCGAAGCGGAGAAGAGCCTCGCGGCGGCGCTCGCGCGGTCGCAGGAAGACTCGGCTGAGCAGAGCGAGCGCTTGAAGCGCGGCGTCGAGACGCTGCCGGAGAACACGCAGAGCGCCGGCATGGAGCAGGCGAAGCAGGCGCTCGACGACGCGGCTCGCGCGATGCGCGCCGCGTCGCAAGGCGCGCGCGCCGAGGACCAACCGACGGCCGCGAACGCCGCGCGCGGAGCCGAGCAAGCCCTCGAACGGGCCGCGGAGGCGCTCGATGCGGCGCGAGAGGCGACCGCGAAAGCGCGGAGCGCGTCGCAGGGCGCGCAGAGCCAGGACCTCGCGCGCGAACAGCAAGAGCTCGCGCAATCGGCGCAGAGCGCGTCGCAAAAGGCCTCGCAAGCGTCGATGTCCGAGTCCGGCGAACGGCAGACGAAGGAAGCGCTCGGCGAAGCGCAACAGGCGATGGAACGCGCCGCGGAGAGCCTGCGCTCGGGCAAGAGCTCGTCCGCTTCGGAACAGCAGTCGAAGGCGCGTGAAGCGTTGGAACGCGCACGCCAGGCGGCGCAGAGTTCGACGCAGCCGAAGAGCGCCGAGGATCGCCAGCGCGCCGAGGAACTCGAACGCGAGCAGGCGGAGATCAAGAAGCAGCTGCTCGACCTCGCGACCAAGAACAAGCAACGCGCGGGCGCCGAAGGTCAGGCCGGGCTCGAACGCGCCGCGAAGGACTCCGGCGAGGCCGAGGAGAGCCTGGATCAAGGCGATCTCGAGCAAGCGCAGGACGAGGAGCAACAGGTGCAGCGCGACCTGGAGGACGCGAGCCGCGACCTCGGCCGCGAGGAAGAGGAGTACCAGCGCCTGCGCCAGGACGAGCTGCTCTTCCGCATCGCGGAGGAACTGACGGCGGTGCTCGACACGCACCGCGCGGCGATGAACGAGACCGTCGAGATCGACTCCGCGCGCGAGGACGACGAGCGGCCGAGCCGCGCGCAGCGCCTGCGCCTCAAGCGGATCTCCCGCGACGAAGAGACGCTCGCGGGGCGCACGGCCGAGCTCGGCAAGGCGATCGCCGCCGAGCAAGGCTTCGTGTTCGCGGAGATGCTCGAGCAAATGAACCAGGATCTGCTGCGCGTCGCGCGCGACCTCGACGAGACCGGCGATTGGCAGACCGGGCCCCGCGTGCAGACGCTCCAGCGAGAGGTCGAAGAGCGCGCGGTGTGGTTGCAGGAAGCGCTCAAGGCCGAGCGCGAGCGTCGGCAGAAGGACGCGCAAAAGCAGCAGCAGGGCCAGCAGCAGCAGAAGCCGCAAGACGGCCCGCAACGGCTGGTGCCCGACGAAGCCGAACTGAAGCTCCTGAAGCGCCTCGATGTCGACGTGACCGAACGCATCAATCAGTTGCTCGAGCTGTACCCGGAGATCGAGCAAGGCACCGACGATCCGATGGTGCTCGAAGAGGTGCAACGCCTCGCCGAACGCCACGAGCGAGTCAGCAAGCTCTTCACCCGCTTCCGCGAACGACTCGGCATCCGGCCGCCGGAGAAATGAGCTCCGCCATGCGTCACCCTCGAACCCAGGTCGCTGCGCGCTTCCTCGCCGCGGCGTTGCTCGCCACCCTCGCGTTGCGCGCCGACGCGCAGGAGAAACCCGCCGAACCGAAGCCGCAGGAGAAGAGCGGTGAGACCGCGCCCGCCGGAGCCAAGCCGGAGGCGCCGAAACCGACAGAGGGCGAGCAGGCAGGGAGCGAGCCGACCGGGAGCAAGCCGGCGGAAGCGAAGCCCGCACAGGAGAAGCCCGAGATCCCGCTGCCGCAAATCGGCGGCGCGGACGGCGGCAAGGAGGAGATGATCAAGCTCTTCCACGAGGTCGAGCTGAAGCTCCAGGAGATCGATCGGCTGCTCTACGACGCCGGCGCGGGCGGCACGACCGATGGCGAGCTCGCCGACTCGGGCATCGATCGCTTGCTGCGCGATGCGCAGGCGCGCAGCAACTCCGCGCAGCAAGGCATCGACAGGATCCTCGAACTCGCGCGCCAGCAACAGCAACAACGGTCGTCGAGCTCCAGAGGTACCGGCTCCGAGCAGCAGCCGGAAGGCAACTCGCCGCTCGACGAGCCGCGCCGTCAAGGCGAGCAGGCGCGCGAGAAGAAGCCGGGTGGCAAGGCTCCCGATCCGCAAGGCAAGCCCGAGCAACCGCAGCAGACCGGCGAACCGAAGAGCGCGAAGGACTCGAAGGACGATCCCACCCAACCACAGGGCGCGAACCCGCCGAAGGGCGCGAAGGGTGCGCCGTCGCAGCCGGGCGACGATCGCGAACGCTGGGGCGAGCTCCCCGAGCAAGCGCGAGATGTCTTCCGCGTGCAAGGCGGCGACGACCTGCCGCCGCGCTACCGCGACTTCATCGATTCCTACTACCGACGGATGAGCAAGCGTCCGTGACGCTCGGCGCTCCGTGGCTCCTCGCGCTGTTCGCCGCGGCGGCGCCCGCGCGCGACGACGCGAAGCCGGCGCCGGTGGGCCAGGGCGCGACCGGCGGCTCGACGAGCTCCCCCACGACCGCGAGCGTCGACCTCACGCTCGGGCTGCGTGCGCGCGAAGCGCTGCAACGCGGGCTCGCTTACCTCGCGAAGCGTCAGGGCGAGCTGCGCAACGGCGCGTTCCCGTTCGATGATGCGTCGGAGCACGTTCCGGTGCCGGTGACCGCGCTCGCCGCGCTCGCGTACATGGCCGGCGGAAGCCAGCCCGATCGCGGGCCGCACGGCAAGGAAGTCGCCGCGGCGATCGACTACTTGTGCGCGCACGCGGAGTTGAGCGAAGGCTCGGCGCGCTACGGCTTCATCGCAAGCGACGGCGACGCGATCTCGAAGATGCACGGGCACGGCTTCGCGACGCTCGCGCTGAGCCAGGCGTTCAGCATGTCGCCCAAGTCGCCGCGCGGCGAGCGCTTGGCCCGCGTGCTCGCCGCGGCGGTGCAGCGCATCGAGGAGACGCAAGGCCTCGAAGGCGGTTGGTATTACGAGCCCGTGCGCTCGATCCAGCACGAGAACTCTGTGACCGTCGCGGTGCTCGCGGCGCTGCGCGGTGCGCACAACGTCGGCGTGAAAGTCGACTCGGGGACGATCGCGCGCGCCGTCGAGTACGTGCGCCTTTGCCAGAGCGAGGACGGGAGCTTTCGCTACGGGCTCGGGCCGAAGGAGCCGAGCTCGCTCGCGCTGACCGCCGCGAGCCTCGCGACGCTGAACGCCGCCGGCCGCTACGGCACGCCGGAGGTCGAGCGCGGGATGACGCACCTGTGGCAAGGCCTCGAGTCCGCCGAAGCGGGCGCCGCGCGCGGCGTGAAGTACCCCTACTACGAGCGGATGTACGTCGCCGAAGCGCTCTGGCACCACCCCGACGCGCGGCTCTACCAGCGCTGGATGGAGAACGAGCTCCGGCGGTTGCTCGTCTCGCAGGCGGCCGACGGCTCGTGGTCGGATCGCGAGTTCGGCGCGTGCTACGCGACGGCGACGAACTGCCTGGTGCTCGCGCTGCCGCTCGGGCAACTGCCGTACTTTCAGCGCTGAAGTCGCTCGAGCGGCGTCCGGTAGACGTCGACCTCGACGCGCGTGAAGCCGAGAGGAAGGAGCTCGCGCTCGATGCTCGCTCGCGCGTCGCACGCCGCCGCGAGTCGCGCAGGCTCGACCTCGACGCGCGCCGACTCGCCGAGGTGCCGCACGCGCCGCACACCGAGTTCGAGCGCCGCGAGCCGCGCCTCCGCCGCTTCGATCGTCGCCAGGCGTTCGCGCGTCACGGCAGTTCCGACCGGAATGCGCGAGGCGAGGCACGCGCTCGACGGCTTCTCGGCGACCGAGAGCGAGTGCTCGCGCGCATAGCGCCGAACGTCTTCCTTGGTGAAGCCCGCTTCCGCGAGCGGCGCGAGCACGCCGAACTCGTGCGCCGCGCGCCGACCGGGCCGCTCGTCCAGGAGATCGTCGGCGATCTCGCCGAACAGCAGCGCGCGAAAGCCGCGCTCGCGAACCCACGGCGCCATCGCCTCGAACAGCGCCGACTTGCAGAAGTAGCACCGGTCGCCGGCGTTCGCGCGATAGCGTTCATCGCCGAGCTCGTCGGTCGCGACGACTTCGAGCCGCGCGCCGACCGAATCGGCGGCGGTGCGCGCGAGCTCGAGCTCGCGCCGCGGCAGCGACGGCGAATCGGCGATCACGCCGACCGCGCCCTCGCCAAGCTCCGCGTGCGCCGCATGCAGCAGCACCGTCGAATCGACGCCGCCCGAGAACGCGACGGCGACGCGCCCGAACTCGCGCAGCCGGCGGCGCAGCGTCGCCACGCGTTCGGAGAAGCGCTCGTCGTCTTGCTCGGGTGCCATCGCCGCGGATTGTAGGCCGGGCGGGACGCGCCGGAAGCGCGCGCGTGCGCTCAATGGCTCTGGTTCAGGCTGACCCAGAGGTGCCGACTCTCCGGCGCGACGAACAGGAGGTCCGCGAGATGGTCGCCGTTCAGGTCCGCGAACGTCGAGGCGTTGGTTGCGAACGGCGACGGCAGATCGAGCGCGAACTCGGGCGGCGTGGTCTCGAACCCACCTTTGCCGGTGCCTAGCAGCACGCGCAGTCGACCGATGCCGAGCGGCACGATCAGGTCCGCATGTCCATCGAGATCGACGTCGGCGACCTCCAGCGTGCCCGGATTGTGGCCGACGGCGATCGCGGTCGGCGCGAACGCGAACGCGCCGTCGTTCGCGAGCACGTACACCTTGTCCGACGGATAGCCGAACTGTGACAGCGCGAGATCGAGCGCTCCGTCCTCGTCGAAGTCCGCGCGGCTCATCACGAGCGCGGTGGAGTCGAGCGAGTTCACCGCGACCAATGCGAAGTGCCCGGCGTCGTCGCCGCGCCACAGCACGAGCTTCGCGCCGCTGCCGTCGAAGTTCCAGACCGCGAGCGCGAGGTCGACCGCTTCGTCGCCGTCGAGGTCGTCGAGCAGCACCGTCAACGGCCGATCGGCGAGCGGGATCGGCAGACCGACGTCGAACGTCCCGTCGCCGTGCCCCAGGAGGACTTGGAAGGTCTTGTCGCCGGAGTTGGCGACGACGACGTCGAGGTGGCCGTCCCGGTTCAGGTCGGCGGCATCGAGCCCGCGCGGCTCCATGCCGACCGGGATGCGATCGACGCTCAGGGAGATCAGCGGCAGGTCGCCCGGATTGCGCATCAACTGGAGCTCGGAGCTCTCCAGCACCGATGTGATCGCGTCCGTGAGCCCGTCCTCGTCGAAGTCCGCGACGATCAGATAGCCGGGCGTCTCCTGGGACGACGGGTCGAGCGGCACCGCGGCGACGTACTCGAAGGTTCCGTCGCCGAGGCCGCGCTGGAACACGACGTCTTGCTGGAACTGGTCGACGCTGACCGCGTCGAGGAACCCGTCGCCGTCGAAGTCCGCGCAGCGCACGTACTGCGGCCGATCGCCGATCGGGAAGCCGCGCATCGCTTGGAAGTCTCCCGGCGCGGTCGCGCGCAGGATCGAGATCGTCTCGAACGCCGAGACCGCGACGTCGAGCTTTTGGTCGCCCGGCAACTCGAAAGGCAGCACCGAGCGCGGCCCGTTCGCGGTGTTGAAGTAGCGCGGGGCGCCCCACGAACCCGCGGCGACGCCGGAGCGCAACGCGAGCGCGCCTTGCTCGAACAACGACGCCGCGACGTCGAAGCGTCCGTCGCCGTCGAAGTCGCCGAAGCCCGCGCCGAGTTGCTTCGCGCCGAAGTCGATCGCTTCACGGGTCGCCGGGCGGAAGCCGAGCGGATCGCCGTGGTAGACGACGAGCTCGTTCGCCTCGATCTGCGCGATCGCGAGGTCGGGCGAGGCGTCGCCGTCGGCGTCGGTCGCGAGCACGATCGGCCACGCGACCTGCGCGTCGAGCACCCGCGGCGTCGTCAGCGCGCCGCCGACGTTCGGGTGCATCACGACGCGGTCGGGGAAACCTCCCGCGACGCGGCGTTCGCCGACCGCGAGGTCGAGGTCGCCGTCGCTCTCGTCGTCGACCAACGCCGCGGTCACCGGCGCGCCGTCGTCGACCTCGGGCACGCCCGAGCGATACGCGGCGACGAACGAGAGCGTGTGAGGCGCGGTCACCCGCAGTTGCCACACGGCGCGCTGCTCCTCGATCGCGACGAACAGGTCCTGCTGCACGCCATCGAGCGAACCGATCACGACCGAGCCCGGATCGTTCGGTAAAGAGAGCGAGAAGCTCTGCGTGTACGCGCCGTCCGGATCCTGCTCGTAGAGCGTCACGCACGCCGGCTCGAACGGTCCCGCGCGGACGCACGCCGCGGCGAGGTCGATGCGCCCGTCACCGTCCACGTCGCCGGCGGCGAGCGCCAACGGGAACGCGGGCACCGGCAGCGGCGCGAGCGACAGGAACGTGCCGTTGGGTCGGCCGACGCTGACCAAGAGCGCGCGCGAACCGTAGCTGCCGACGATCAAGTCGGTCAGCCCGTCCTGATTGAGATCGGAGGCGACCGCTTGCGCGAGCCCGAACGTCGCGAGGTCGAGGTCGGTGCGCGCGCCGAACGCGAGGTGATCGAGACCGGTGCCCGGCGGCGTCACGCCACCGCCCGACTTGTGGTTGCAGCCGGCGAGCAGGCAAAGCCCGGCGAGGACGAGGAGGCGCATGGTGCTGGACGGGGTGCGAGGTTGGGGACGTTCGGGATTCCGCTCGCGAGCGGCGCTGCGGGGCGAGCGCCTCGGAAAAACCGCTGCGAAGGCTGCGATGGCGGCCAACCGGGCTCCAAACGAGCGCGACCGGCCTGCCGACCGGGTCTGGACGAGCGCGCGCCGATGCGCGCGGACACTCCCGGCAGTCAAGTATGCCCCACCCACGCGCGGGAGCAACTTCGGCGGAGCTTCCGGCGCTCGCCGCGCCCCGCCGCACGCGTTGCAGACGTCGAGACGCGCGACGCGACCCTCAAGCGAGGTAGAGGCGGAGCTTCTGCACGTAGCCTTCGGCGCTCGCCTCGAACGAGCGCACCTCGTCGTCGGTCAGCGTGCGAAGGATTTTCGCGGGCACCCCGGCGACCAAGGAGCGCGGAGGTACGACGAAGTCCTCACGCACGACCGCGCCCGCGGCGACCAGCGACTCGCGCCCGATCACCGAGCCGGCGAGCAGGATCGCGCCCATGCCGATCAAGCAGCGGTCCTCGACCCTCGCGCCGTGCAGCACGCAGCGATGTCCGATCGTCACGTCCTCGCCGATCACGTTCGGCACTCCGGGATCGGCGTGGATCATCGTCAGGTCCTGCACGTTGGTGCGACGCCCGACGATCAGCGGTGCGTCGTCGCCGCGCAACACGCAACCGAACCACACACCGACGTCCTCGCCGAACGTGACGTCGCCGGTGACGATCGCGTTCGACGCGACGAAGGCGCCGCCTTCGACGCGGCGCATCAGACCTTGGCGCGGGAAGAAGCTCATGGCAGCGGGAGGACTAGGTGGCTTGACCGAGGAGCTCGCGCGCGGCGGGCACCGAGGTCAGCAGGTAGATCACCAGCGAGTTGTGCAACGCGTGCACCGCCCAGACGCCGAGCAGACGCTGCGAACGCAGCATCAACATGCCGAGCAGGAGACTGAGCGCGAAGATCGGCAAGAACGCGTTCCAGCCGTGCAGCGCCGCGAACAACGCCGAGGCGACGAACACGCCGCCGCGGTCGCCGAGGTTCTGCACGAAGAGCGGCTGGAGGAAGGCGCGAAACATCAGCTCCTCGAAGAACGGCTGCACCGCGGCGGCGAGCACCGCTGCGATCCAGAAGCTCTGGCCTTCGAGCGCGAGGAGCGACATCGCCGCCGCTTGCGGTTGGTAGTCGCCGCCGAGCGCGTCGACGATCCATGGCCACACGAGACCAGCGCCGAGCAAGACCGGGCACCAGCCGACGTACGCGCCCAAGCCGAGCGCGACGGCGCGCAACTGGCGGCCCGGCCACAGCCCCAGGCAATGGACGCCCTTGGGATCCTTGACCGCGGCGAGCGCGAAGATGAGCCCCGCCGCCGGTAGGAACGAGACCAGCGCCGCGACCCGCTCCGACACGCCGTCGAGCGGAGCTCCGGCCCACTTGCGCGCGAGCGGGAACACCACGACCTGGCTCGCGAAGAGCAGCGCGAACGCGAGGAGTGCGTGGGCGAAGCCCCAGCGCGCGAAGAACACGTTGCGGCCGTCGAAGACCCTCCGCGCGAGCGCCAGACCGAGCGGCGCGAGCGCGAGCCCGGCGGCGATCAACGCGACTCCGAGCCACGCGCGCTCGGACGAGATCTCGGCGAGCATCACGAGCGCGGAGTCTCCGCGCGGGCGATCAAGCCTTCGGTCGGCGACGACGCGTTGGCGTAGAGGCGGCGCGGGATGCGACCGGCGAGGAACGCGTTGCGTCCGGCGAGGCACGCGTCGCGCATCGCCGCGGCCATGCGCAGGGGCTCGCGCGCGAGCGCGATGCCGGAGTTCAGCAGCACCCCCGCGACGCCGAGCTCCATCGCGAAAGCGACGTCCGAAGCCGTGCCGACGCCCGCGTCGACGATCACCGGCACCTTGACGAGCTCGAGCGTGATCCGAATCGCGTTCGGATTGAGCACGCCTTGGCCGGAGCCGATCGGCGACCCCGCGGGCATCACCGCGGTCGCGCCGAGTTCCTCGAGACGAACCGCCATGCGCGGATCGTCGGAGCAATAGACGAGGACATGGAAGCCCTGGCGGACGAGCTCACGCGTCGCGTCGAGCGTGCCGACCGGATCGGGCAAGAGCGTCTTCGGATCACCGAGCACCTCGAGCTTCACCAAGCGCGTTCCGAGCAGCTCGCGCGCGAGCTCGCAGGTCCGCACGGCGCTCTCGACGTCGTAGCAGCCGGCGGTGTTGGGCAGGATCGTGTAGCGCTTGCGATCGATGTGGTCGAGCAGCGACGGCCCCGCGTTGCGATCGAGGTTGACCCGCCGCACCGCGACGGTGACGCACTCGGTTCCCGAGACGTCGAGCGCCTCCGCGGTCTCCTCGAAGCTCTTGTACTTGCCCGTCCCCACCAGCAGGCGTGAACGGAACGTGTGCTCGCCGAGCACCAGCGGCTCGTCGCGCGTGACTTCCTCGGACTTCGCTCCGACCTTGCCGACCATCGCATCAACCTCCGCCGACCAGGGTCACGATCTCGACCGCGTCGCCGGGCGCGAGCGTGCGCGCCGCGTACTCCGCGCGTCGCACCACGCGCCCGTTCTGCTCGACCGCGACTTGCTCCGGGAGCCAACCGAGCGAAGTCACGAGCTCCGCGATCGTGGTCGCAGGCGCGAGTTCGCGCCGCTCGCCGTTGAGCTGGATCACGATCGCTTCGGTTTTCTCGGCCACGGTGCGCGCCCCAGCGGGCGAGGGAGCTTATCCGCGTGCGAAGACCGGCTCAAGCCGCGCCGCCGACGCGCAGGAAAGCGCACTTCAAGTACGCGCTCTCCGGGAGCGTGACCAGGTGCGGGTGGTCGAGCGACGCGCCGGTGAGCGCTTCGAGCCACGCTTCGCGGCCCGCGTCGCCCGCGGCGCGCGCCAGCCATTCGACGTAGAGCTCGGGACGGACGGCGTAGCTGCACGAGGCGCTGACCAAGAGACCGCCGGGCTCGGTCAGGCGCAGCGCGCGCAGGTTGAGCTCGCGATATCCGCGCTCGGCGCCTTCGAGCTCCGCCTTGTTCTTCGCGAACGCGGGCGGGTCGACGATCACCAGCTCGTAGCGCTGGTCGGTCTTCGAACGCTCGCGCAGGTCGCGCAGTGCGTCGACGCGCTCGGTCGTGACGCGGTCGGCGACTCCGTTGCGCGCGGCGTTCTCGCGAGCGCGTTCGAGCGCCGGTTCCGACTGGTCCAGGCAGAGCACCGAGCGCGCGCCCGCGAGCGCGGCGCGGATCCCGAAGAGTCCGTCGTAGGAGAACACGTCGAGCACGCGCGCGCCGAGCGCGTGCCGCGCGGCGAGCTTGCGATTGTCCCGCTGGTCGAGGTAGTGCCCCGTCTTGTGACCGCCGACCACGTCGACGGCGTAGCGCAGGCCGTCCTCCTCGATCTCGAGCGACGCCGGAGGCGCGCCGCGCAGCACTTCGGTGCGCGCGGCAAGGCCCTCGAAGCGGCGCACCGCGCTTTCCGAGCGATCGATCACGACGGTGATCGGGAGCCCGAGCTCGCGCTCGACGAGCGCGAGCCACTCGTCGCGCAGTCGATCTCCGGCTTGCGTGCCGCTCTGGACGATCAACGCGTCGGCGTAGCGATCGACGATCCAGCCAGGGAAGCCGTCGGCGTCGCCGGCGATCAACCGACACGCCGCGCGCGGCTCGAGGAAGCCGTGCAACCGCCGCCGACCGACCGCACGCGCGGCGCGCTCGGCCCAGAGCGTCGAGTCGGGCTCGCGCGGACCGCGCGAGACCATGCGCACGCGGATCTTCGAGCCCGCGCTGTAGAGCCCGTGCCCGAGCACGCGCGCGTCCGGCGCTTCGACGCGCACGAGCGAGCCCGGCTCGCTCTCCTCGCTCTCGACATCGTTCGCGTAGAGCCAAGGATGCCCGTGCTCGAGCCACCGCCGCCCGCGTCCGGTGACGCGCACCTTCCCCATCGTCGTCAACGCAACAGCTCCTCGAAGCGCGGGTCGCCGCGCAACGACGCCAAGTCCGGATCGTCCTTCGCCCACGTCTTCTGGCGCTCACGCGAGCCGCGGCTCGCGTCGGGATCGGCGAGCTCGCGCGCGAGGTACGCGAGCGCCGTGTCCTTGTCGCCGAGCAACGCCCACGTGCACGCGAGGTTGTAGTAGTTGCCCGGCGCCTCCGGGATCTCAGCGAGCGACGCGCGCGCTTCCGCGGTCCGGCCGGCGCGAGCGCGATAGCACGCGAGCAGCACCTGCGAGAACTCGGTGCGTTCGATCGCGATCGCGCGCTCGAAGTATTCGAGCGCGAGGTCCGGCCGCTTGCGCTTGACGTTGGCGTTGACCGCGAGGCTGGTCAGCGTCGCCGCGCGTTGCGCGCGCATCGTGTCCGCGAAACGCGACGCCGCCGGATTCTCGCGCAGCGCGGTCTCGATGTCGGTGTAGCGCGAGAGCGCGCGGTTCAACGTCTCGTCCGCGCGCTCGCCGTCGTTCTCGTCGGTGTAGGAATCGCCGATCGCGCCTTCGGCTTGCGCGATCAACGACTCGGCCCAAGACGACCGCCGCGCGACGCTGGTCTGCAGCGCCTCGATCAACGCCTCGGCAAGCTCGCGCGACTCCGCGGGCCGTCCGTCCTGGCGCAGATGCGCCGCGAGCGTCAACGCGAACGGTCCCGGCCAGCGGGAATCGCGCACGTACTCGAGCACGCGCGCGTCGAGGTCGAAGCCGGCGTTCGGCCGCGGATCGTTGTCGGCGAGCTCGGCGATCCTGTCGCGCAGCCCGTCGAACACCGCAAGCCGCGTGGGATCGGTCAGGAAGTCCGAGCGCCGCGCATCGACCGCCGCGGGCCGGAACCCCGGCAGCTCCGCGGGCGCGACGGTCGCGAGCGCATCGCCGAACGCGCGCATCGCGCGCAGCCGGAGCTCGCGAGGCAAGCCGCCGGCTCGGTCGTTCAAGAGGAAGAGCCGCAGCGGCCCGGAGCGATGGCGCAACAGATCGTCGAACGTGCCGATCGGCGGATCGCCGGGCTTCGCCTTCCAGACGACGGCCTGCGAGAGCAGCGAAAAGCGGTGAGCGGCGACCGCGCGCTCGAGCACGCGGTCGTCGGCATACCCGACACCGCGCGCGACCAGGATCAACCCGCGCCAGGTCTCGCAGACGCCGCGGAGCTCGAGCGCATCGCTCGCGACGTCGGACAGCGACGACTCGAAGCTCTCCGGATGCTCCTCGATCAGCGCGTCGAGCACCGCGGCAGCGCGCGCGAACGACGTTTCGGCATCGTCGAACTCGCGCAGACAGAGCTCCGCCGCCCCGGCGAGCACGTGCGCCGCGGCGAGCGCGCGTCGGCGGGTGACGTCGGAACCGTCGCCGAGCTCACGCGCGAGCGCGCGCGCCGGCGCGAGCGCCGCTTCGGGCGAGCGCCCCGCCTCCAGCACGAAACGCGCGTGATCCAGACGCAGCTCGACGTCGTTCAGCCCGCGACCGAGCAACTTGGGGTACGCCGCTTCCGCGCGATCGGCATCGCCGAGGAAGCGCAGACGCTCGACGTACGCGTCGACCGCGAGCTGCGTCGCCGCGCGCACCTCCGGCGACGGATGGCGAGCGAACCGCGCGAACGCCGCGAACTCGTCGCGGCCGGCGCTCGGCGCGGTGCGCTCCGCGAGCGCTTCGCCGAAACCGACCGCGAGCCACTCGGCGAGTAGATCGGCGTCGAGCGGCTCCGCGAGCGCGCGCTCGCACCGAGCGAGCACGCGCACGCGACCCGCCGCGCGGCGCGCGAGGGCGCGCGCGGCGACGCGGCGCTCGTCGCCGACCAAGTTCGCGAGCTCGCGCTCCAGCGCGTCGAGCGCGAGCGGCGATTCCAAACGACCGAGCGTTTCCAGCGCGAGTTCGCGCAGCGCGCGATCGTGCTCGCGCTCCAGACGCCCGACCAGCAGCTCGACGCGCCCGACGAGGCCCGCTGCCGCGTGCAGGCGCGCGTGCGCGCAGGCGAGCAACAGCGACCGCCTGACCGCTGGGTCCGCATCGTCGGCGAAGCCCGCGATCCGCGCGAACGTCGCGTCGCCGACCGCCGCGGCGAAGAACTTCGCGCGGGCGCGCCGCTCGGCGACCGGCAGCGCCTCGAAACCGTCCGCCGCCGCGAGCACCGCGGCGTCGCCCGCCTCCACCAGACTTTCGAACGCGCGCCCGGCCCGGCCGGCGTCCGGTCCCGCCAGCGCGGCGAGCGGCCCCGCGAGGTCGGACTGCGCGGCGGCGACCCCAAGCACGGTGGCTGCGACCAGCGCGCACAAGGGAGCTCGGAGGCGAAACGGCATGGCGCACTCGCCACGTTACCGCCCGGGAAGCCCCCGACGCGAGCCGACCGCGGCGGACCGGCTGCCGGCCGTGCGCCGGTCGGTTACTCGTCGCGTGCTGCTCGCGCGGTGGCCGCCCGCCGGTCGGCGGCGGGACGGCGCGCCCGACACGGACCGGCGCGGTCGGCGGCGCTCGGCCAGCTTTCATTCACGACCGCCGCGACCCGGCACTCGGTCGCCCGCGGCGCCGCGCCGGCCCGGCAAGCGCTCGCCGTCCAGCCGCTCGCCGCGTGCTCGTCCTCGCCCGAGCTCCGCGCCCCGTCGGGCCGCAACTCGGCTCCGCGAGTCCCATCCGGGCACACTCGGCGCACCCAATCGTTGACGCCGAGCCCGCGTTAGACGAGACTCGTCGCCCCCATTTCCCTGCTAGCATCGGGGCTCCCATCTCCGCTGCGGCGGAGCTGGGTAAGCCTCGTATTGCCTTGTATTTAAGCCTTCCTACGCGCCCCGGGGGCATCCTCGGACGCCAGGCGGGCGACACCCACCGGCCCTCGGACATGAACAAAGACGACCTGCTGCGGATGATCGACGTCATCCATCGCGACAAGGACATCCCGAAGGAAGTGATCTTCCTCGGGCTGGAAGACGCGATGGCTCAGGGCGTTCGCAAGCGGCTCGGGCTGGGGGAAGACCTGATCGTCAAGATCGACCGCAAGTCCGGCGAGATCGCGGTCGAGGACGACGAGGAAGTCTACGAGATGGAGCTCGAGGAGCTCGGCCGGATCGCCGCGCAGACGATCAAGCAGGGCTTCATGCAAAAGTTGAAGGAAGCCGAGCGCGACGTCCTCTACGACGAGTACGAGAACCGCGTCGGCCAGTTGGTCAACGGCACGGTCCAGCGCTTCGAAGGCGACGAGCTCGTGATCAACCTCGGCAAGGTCGAAGCGTACCTGCCCAAGGAAGAGCGCGTGCGCGGCGAGACCTTCTCGCCCGGCGATCGCATCCGCGTGATCGTGATCGAAGTCCGCAAGGACGGCCCCCGCGTGCGCATCATCGTGTCGCGCACCCACGCCGACCTGGTGCGACGCTTGTTCGAGCTCGAGGTGCCCGAGATCGCCGATGCGATCATCGAGATCAAACGCGTGGTCCGCGAGCCGGGCTATCGCACGAAGATGGCCGTCATCTCGCAGGATCCGAAGATCGACTGCATCGGCGCGTGCGTCGGCGTGCGCGGTTCGCGCATCAAGGCGGTGATCGACGAGCTCCGCGGCGAGCGCATCGACATCATCCGTTGGAGCGATTCGCTCGAAACGCTGATCATGAACGGCCTGAAGCCGGCGGTGATCCACATCGACAACATCTACCCCGACGTGCAGACGCGCTCGGCGGTGGTGCTCGTCGACGAAGACCAACAGTCGCTGGCGATCGGCAAGAAGGGCCAGAACGTGCGTCTGGCGAGCCGCCTGTGCGGCTGGGACATCGACATCAAGACCCGCGCGGACTTCGAGGCCGAGCAACTCGGCGGTGAAGACGGAGCGGAAGGCGGTGGTTTGGACGCCGGGCAAGACGGCGGCGACGCGAGCGGCGCCGAACCCAACGGCCCGGAACGCGATCCGAGCTGAACGCACCAAGCACCGCGACCGGAACCAAGGAGATTTGTGAGCAAGAAAGTACGCGTCCACGAGCTGGCCAAGGAGTACGGCCTGACCGGACAGGAGTTCGCGACGAAGCTTCGCGAGCTCGGTCTGGCCGAAATCAAGGGCCCCCAGTCGACTTTGGATGAGTTCCAACTCCTCCAGGTCGAGGGTCTGCTCGCTGCTCACAACCTGAACCGCGCCCAAGCGGCCGACACCGGCGCGACGCACGCCGGCGGCCTGACGATCAAGTCGAAGAAGAAGAAGAAGTTCGGCGCGGACGGTGAGGAGCTCGTCTCTCACGAGGAGCCCGCCGCTCCGATTCCCGCGCCGGCCGCCGACGTCCCACCCGCGCCGGTCGCCCCGATTCACCCGGGTCACTCGGTGCATTCTGCGCAACCGAGCCATCCGGTCGCGCCGACGGCGGCAGCGCCCGCGCACGCCGAGCCCGCGCTCGACCTGCGCCCCGTCGAACCCGAGCCGGCGCCCGACGCCCGCGAAGTCGGCCCTGCACACGAGCCGCGCGACGTCGGTCGTCACGTCGCGGCGACGAACGAGCCCGCACCCCACGCGCCCCACGCTCCGGGCGTGCCGGCGACGCCGGCTGCTCCCCACGCTGCTCCGCCGGCCGACTCCGCGCCCCAACGCGTCGCGGCGGCCGCGCAGCACGCCGCGCCGACGTCGGCGCCCGAGCCAGTCGTCGAAGCGCCCAAGCCCGGCGCGAGTGCGATCGCTCCTGCGCCGGTCGTCACCTCGGCGCCTTCCGGCGGCTTGCCGCCCGCGACGCCGCCGCCCGACGTCAAGCCGGTGCGCAAGCCGCTCGGCAAAGTCGTCGGCTTCGTCGACCTCTCGAAGATCCAAGCGCCGCCGAGCAAGAGCACGGCGGAGTCGCGCCGTCTGCGCTCGAAGGACGACGTCGCCCCCGATGTCAACCCGACGCTCGGTCACGACCGCCGCAAGGCGCTCGTGCGCGGCGACCACGGCAGCCGCGGTCAGATGACCGCGTCGCAGCTGCGTGAGAAGGAGTCCGGCCGTTACCTGCGCCGCCGCGGCCAGCAGACGCCGAGCGGCCCCCCCGTCCGAGGTCCGCGCGGCTTCCAACGCACGGAAGCCTCCGATTCCCCGATGTCCGGCGGCGACGTCAAGATCGAGGCACCGGTCACGATCAAGAAGCTCGCCGACGTGCTCGCCCTGCGCGTCAGCCAGATCCTGGTCAAGGCGATCAAGTCGCTCGGACTCAACGTCAACCAGAACTCGACGCTCGACAACGACACGGCGGAGCTGCTCGCGAGCGACTTCAACGTCAAGTTGATCGTCGTCGAGGACAAGGGCGCCGAAGACAGCGTCTTGCAGGAGCTCGTCAAGAAGCGCACGTCGGTCGAGGAAGCCAACCTCGTCGTCCGTCCGCCGACCGTCGCCTTCCTCGGTCACGTCGACCACGGCAAGACGACGATGCTCGACAAGTTCCGCCACTCGCAGATCGCGGAGTCGGAATCGGGCGGCATCACCCAGCACATCGGCGCCTACCAAGTCCAGACGAAGTCGGGTCACACGCTGACGATCATCGACACGCCGGGTCACGAGGCGTTCAGCGCCATGCGAGCCCGCGGCGCGAAGGCGGTCGACATCGTCGTCCTCGTCGTCGCCGCCGACGACGGCGTCATGCCGAGCACGGTCGAAGCGCTCAACCACGCGCGCGCCGCGAAGGTGCCGGTGGTGGTCGCGGTCAACAAGTGCGACAAGCCCCAGGCCCAGCCGGAGCGCGTGCGCCGTCAATTGACCGAACACGGCCTGCAGCCCGAAGAATGGGGCGGCAGCACCGCGTTCCTCGACGTCAGCGCGCTGACCGGCAAGGGCCTCGACGAGCTGCTCGAGCGCGTGTTCCTCGAGAGCATGGTGCTCGAGCTCAAGTCGCACGACAAAGGCCCGGCGTCCGGCATCGTGCTCGAGGCCGAGATCCAAGAAGGCAAGGGGCGCGTCGCGTTCTTGCTCGTCAAGGACGGCACGCTCAACCAGGGCGACGTCATCATGGCGGGCGAGGGTTACGGCAAGGTCCGTTCGATCCACGACGACCGCAGCCGCGCGATCAAGGCCGCCGGCCCGTCGATGCCGGTCGAAGTCTCCGGTCTCTCGGAACTGCCGAGCGTCGGAGATCACTTCCACGTCGTCGAGAGCCTCGAACAGGCTCGCGACGTCGCCGAGGAGCGCGCGAAGAAGAACCGCGCGATGTCGCTGATCGAGCGCCGCTCGGTCACCGCGGAGAACCTGTTCCAAGCGGTCGCCGCGCAGAAGAAGAAGACGATCAACGTCGTCCTCCGTTGCGACGTGCAAGGCTCGCTCGAGGCGCTCAAGTCACAGCTCGAAGCCCTCACCCACGCCGAAGTCGACGTGCGCATCCTGCAGGCAGGTCTCGGCTCGGTCACCGAGGCCGACGTCAACCTGGCCTCGCCGGCCGAGGGCGTCGTGCTCGCGTTCCGCGTCGGCGTCAACGACAAGGCGCGCGTCGCTGCCGAGCGCAACAACGTCGAGATCCGCCACTACGACATCATCTACGAGCTCCTCGACGAGATCCGTCAGATGATGGAGGGCACGCTGTCGCCCGAGATGACCGAGCAGATCACGGGACACATCGAGGTCCGCGCGCTGTTCAAGTCGTCCAAGATCGGTCTCATCGCCGGCTGTCACGTCATCGACGGGACGGTCGGTCGCGATGCGAAGATCCGCGTGATGCGCAAGAACAAGGTGCTCACCACCACCGGGATCGCTTCGCTGAAGCGCGAGAAGGACGATGCTCGCGAGGTCCGCGAGGGCTTCGATTGCGGCGTCACGCTCAAGGACTTCGAAGCATTCGAGGTCGGCGACATCCTCGAAGCCTTCAAGGTCGTGGCGGTCAAGCGCTTGCTCAAGATCTGAGCTATCTCGCCCGGCCCTTCGAGCGCGAGGGGCCGGGAGTCTCCTCCCCCATGGTCAGTCAGCGAACGATCGCGCGCCTCGAGGCGCGCATCCACGAACGCGCGGCGCACTGCCTCGAGTTCGAGATCGCGGATCCGCGCGCGAGCTTCATCACGATCACCCGTGTGGAGCTCTCGTCGGACCTGTCGAGCGGCAAGATCCACTACTCGGTGCTCGGCGATGCTTCGGACCGCTCGAAGGCGAAGCACATGCTCGAGTCGGCTGCCGGCTACATCCAGCGCCGCGTCGCGCGCGTGCTCGAGATGCGACGAATGCCGTTCCTGAAGTGGATCTACGACGACTCGATCGAGCAGGCGGCGAAGCTCGACGAGATGATCCACCAGGCGCTGAAGCGTGACGAGGAGATCCACGTCAAGGGCCACGCGGAGACCGAGGACGCGGAGAAGCCCTGGCAAGCCGAGTACGACGAGTTCGAGCTCGACGACGACGACGACGGCGAAATGAAGCCGAAGCGTCGCCACTGAAGCTGCGTCGCGCACGCCTCAAGTCGCACACGCCTATTGGCCCGACCGGTTCGGCTTCTTGCTCGCGCTCGCGCGCCGCGGGCGAACACCGGCGCGTTCGCTTCACGCGAACGGAGCACGGCGAGCGAGGTCGAACGCCTTCGCGTGCGCGCACGACGGCACGGAACCGTCCGCGGCCTCGCTCGATCAGGCGCCCGGCTTGCGCCGCCAGATCACGCCCTTCGGCGAGTCCTCGAGGACGATGCCCTGGCTCTCGAGCAGCTTGCGGATCTCGTCCGCGCGCAGGAAGTCCTTCGACTTGCGCGCGAGTTGGCGTTCTTGGATCAGCGCGTCGACCTTCGCGTCGAGCAACTGCTCGTCGATCTCGATCACGCCGAGGACGTCGTTCGCGCGCGTCAGGAACGAGAGAGCTCGCCCCGCCGCCTCGACGCCGAACGCGCCGTTCAGCGCGTGTGCGCGCAGCCCGAAGAGCGACGCGAGCGCCGGCGCGACGTTCAGGTCGTCGTTCAAGTGCTTCTCGAACTCCGCGCGCGCGTCCTCGACCAGCTCGGAACCGGCATTCGCGTCGGCGGCCGCGCCCTCGGCCTTCGAGACGCGGCGAAGGCGCGCGACGAGGTCGTCGAGGTTCTCGAGCGAGCTCGCGGCGTCCTTCATCGCTTCCCAAGTGAAGTTCAACGGCGCGCGGTAGTGCCCTCGAATCAACGCGAAACGTAATTGCCTCGGCGTGTAGCCCTTCGCCGCGATGTCGTCGAGCGTGTAGACGTTGCCGAGGCTCTTCGACATCTTGCCGCCGTCGACCTGGAGGAACTTCGAGTGCATCCAGAACGACGCGAAGGGCTGGCCGGTGAAGCTCTCGGACTGCGCGATCTCGCATTCGTGGTGCGGGAAGATGTTGTCCTCGCCGCCGGTGTGAATGTCGAGGCGATCTCCGAGGTGCCTGCGCGCCATCGCCGAGCACTCGATGTGCCACCCTGGAAAGCCGTCGGGGCCGAAGCGCGTCGCCCACTTCATGATGTGCGCCGGATCGCTCTTCCAGAGCGCGAAGTCCTCCGGGTTGCGCTTCTCCTCGCGGACCGCGATGCGAGAGCCGGCCGCGAGGTCCTCGACGCGGTTGCCGGAGAGCTTGCCGTAGCGTGGGAAGCTCTTGACGTCGAAGTACACGTCGCCGCCGACGGCGTACGCATGCCCCTTCGCGAGCAGTCCCTCGATGATCTCGACCATCTCGGCGATGTGCTCGCTCGCCTTCGGGTAGACCTTCGCCGGCCGAACACCGAGGGCTCGCAGATCGGCGAAGAACTGCTCCGCGACCTTGCGCGAGATCTGCCAGGGATCGAGCTTCTCCTTGCGAGCCTGCTTCTCGAGCTTGTCCTCGCCGTCGTCTGCGTCGTCGGTCAGGTGCCCGACGTCGGTGATGTTCATCACCTGCTCGACGCGGAAGCCCGAGTATTCGAGCCAGCGCCGGAGCGTGTCCGCGAACAGGAACGCGCGGTAGTTGCCGACGTGCGGGCGGTTGTAGACCGTCGGTCCACAGTTGTACATCCGGACCACGCCAGGCTCGAGCGAGCGGAACGGCTCCTTGGTCTTGCTGAGCGAGTTGTAGACGACGAACGTCACGGGGGTCCTTCGGGTCGCGGGGTCGAGCGGCGGATTCTATCCGTCCGCCGGGCCCGAAACACGCGCGCCGGACCGAGGCGTTCGCGCGCTATTCTGGCGCGTCATGTCGCAGCCCGCGCCCCGATTCGAACTCGTCGCCGAGCTCGGCAGCGGCGCCACGGGCACGGTGCACCGAGCACGGCTGCTCGAAACCTACGAGCCGTTCGCCGTCGGCTCCGAGGTGGCCGTGAAGCGGCTGCACGCGCGACTGATCGGCGACCCTCGCGCGCGGGAGCGCTTTCGCGCCGAGGGCCTCGCGGGAACGCGGGTGCGTCACCCCAACCTCGTGCGCGTCCTGCATTTCGACGACGGCGCCGAGCCGCAGATCGTCATGGTGCTGGTCGGCGGAATCACGCTCGAGCGCGCGCTCGGCGACGTCGGTCCGATGCCCGAACCGCAGGTCCGCACGGTCGCGACTCAGATCGCCGGAGCGCTCGCCGCGCTGCACGCGAAGGGCTGGACGCACAACGACGTCAAGCCCGACAACTTGCGCTGGGACGGCGCCGGGAGGGCTGTGTTGCTCGACCTGGGCTTCGCGCGACGCGCACCGAAGGCGCCCGGCAAGCAAGAAGAGCTGGAGCTCGGCCACGGTGAGGGCGTCAATCCGGGCAGCCTCGCCTACCTCGCGCCCGAACGCGCGCGCGGCGAGAGCGGCAGCCCCGCGAGCGACGTGTTCGCGCTCGGCGTCGCGCTCTACCAGCTCGCGACCGGACGGCACCCGTTCGCGCCGGAGTCGATCGCGCCCGAGGTCGAGGAAGCGCTGCACGAAGAGGCGGGTTTCTCCAGCGCCGCGCTGTTGCGCAAGTCGATCGACGCGCCGGGCGCCGACCGGCTGCTCGCTGCGATGGCGACCGCGCGATACGTTCCGCCCTCGCGGTTGGTGCCGCAGCTCTCGCCGTTCTTCGACGCGTTGCTCGAGGAACTGCTCCACCGCGACCCGGCGGTGCGCCCGACCGCCGCCGAAGCCTCGCAGCGCTTCGCCGAGTCCGAATCGGGCGCGTGGTGGCGCTCGCAGCTCGATCTGTCGCCTCGTTCGCGCCGCGGCATGATGGGTTCACCGGACGCGTCGCACTTCCTGCCATTGGTCGGCCGCGATCACGAGCTCGACGCGCTCGTCCGTGCGTGGCGCTTCGTCTCGCGCGCCGACGTTCCGACAGGCCGTGGACGCGTCGTCTGGGTGCGCGGCGCGGTCGGATCCGGGAAGTCGCGCGTCGTCGGCGAGTTCGGCGCCGAAGTGCGACGCTCGATCGAGCCGCCGCTCTATCTCTACAGTCGCTGCTCGCAAGAGGAGGACGCGCGCCCGTGCGCGGCGATCCTGCGGCTGCTCCAACGCTACCTGCAGCTGCCGCCGGGGGCTCCGGCCGGCGAACGCGAACGCGCGTGGCTCGGCCGCATCGTACCGCCGAAGGAAGCCGCGACACTCGCCGATGCGCTCGCCGCGGACTTCGAAGGCGCGAGCGCGACGGCGCTCAACGCGGCGCTGACCCGGTGGCTCGTCGCGTTGGGCCGCGGTGCACCGCTCGTCCTCTTCGTCGACGACCTCAACTTCGCGGGCGAAGGCACTCTCGACGTGCTCGCGCGCGTTTGCGACGAGCTCGGCGGTCTGCATGTACTGCTCGTGCTGGGTTGGCGCGAAGGCGAGAACGCGGTCGCACCGGAAATCCTCGCTCGGTTGCGAGAACGACTCAAGGCGAAGGAGCTCGACGAAGAGCTCGTGCTCGGCCCGATCGACGAGGCGGCGATCGAGGCGCTCGTGATGGCGTTGTTCCACCACACGACGCCGCGTTTGCGCATCGCCGAGGTGCTCTACGCGCGCAGCCGCGGCAATCCCGGCCTCGTCGCGGAGATCCTGCGCGGCCTGGTCGAGCGCGGCAGCATGCAGCCGTACTCGACCGACGATCGCCGCTGGGTGTTGACGGTGCCGCCGGACGAGTTGCCGCTTCCCGAGTCGCTCCAGCAACTGATCGGCGAGCGCTACCAGAAGCTCCCGCCCGAAGATCGCGCCTGGCTCGGTCGTCTGTCGGTCGTCGGCGGACGCATCGACCCGCAGTTCCTGCTGCGCGCGTTCCATCCCGTGACGCGCGCCGAGATCGATGCGATCCTGGCGCGGCTCGTGCGCGCCGAGTGGTTGGTGCCCGCGGGCGGACGCTATCGCTTCGCGCGGCCCGCGCTGCGCGAGGCCGTGTATCGCGGCCTCGGCGAAGCGCGCAAGCGCCTCCTGCACGCGCTCGCCGCGACCGCGCGCGCGCCCTCGGGCGGCAAGCGTTTGTCGCTCGAGGACGCGTTCCAGCGCGCGTTCCACCTCCGGGCCGCGGTCGAGCACGCGGCGCTCTTGCGCTTGCTCGGACCGTTGATCGGCGCGCTCGAACGCCGAGGCCAGCCGCAGCGCATCCACTCGCTCGCGCGTTGGGGCCTCGATGCGCTCGACGCTCTCGCCCACACGAAGCCGCGCGATCGTCTGCGCATCCGTTTGCTCGAGGCCGCGGCGGACGCTTCGGACCGACTCGCGATCCGCTCGGAGCAACGCCAGTGGCTCGACCGGCTCTCGAACCTCGACCTCTCGCCCGACGACGACACCGAGTCGCTCGCGCGCGTGTACCTGCTCCACGGACGGTACGCGGTCGCCACCGGGCAGTACGGACTCGCGCGCGGCATGCTGCGCAACGCCGTCGAGCTCGCGCGACGTCGCGAGGACTGCCGGGAGATCGAGAGCGAGTCGCTGCGGCGCCTTTCGGCGGTCCAGGCCCATGTCGGAGAGCTCGACGAAGCGCGCCGGCTCGCCCTCGAGTCGCTGGAGCGCGCCGTGCACGAACCGCAGCGCGCCGTGTCTTGGCTGAACCTCGGCGTGATCGAGCTGCTCGAGGACGATCTGGAGGAGGCGTTGCGCGCTGCGCGGCGGGCGCTCTTGCACATGCGAGCGGCACCCGAGTGGCAATTGCCGGGCGTCCTCGCAGCCGCGTACATGCTCCGCGGACGAACCTATCGACTCGCTGGACTCCTCCGTCGCGCGCTGGGCTCGATGGACCGCGCAGTCCGACTCGCGGAGCAGGCCGGCGAGCGACGCCTGGAAATGGAGGCGACGGCGCGCCTCGGCGGATTGTTGCTCGAATCGAGCCGTCCCGAAGACGCCGAAGCGAAGCTACGCGACTCGCTCCTGATCGCGAACGAGATCGAGGACCGACGCGGGCAAGCGCTCGCGGGACTTTGGCTCGCGATCTTGCTCGCGGAACGCCACGACCCCGAATCCGAGCGCTTGCTCGCCCGCGTCGCCGAACTCGCCGCGGACATCGGCCTGGCGCGCGTCGAGGCGCTCGCGCGCGCGATCGAAGCCCGGATCCGCCTCCACGACGGGGATCGCACGGGCGCCGAGGAGGCGGCTCGGCGCGCGCAGGATCTCCTCGATCGACACGGCGCCGAGCTCGCCGATCGAATCGTGATCACGGGCACCCACGCGATGGTGCTCGACGGAGTCGGACGCTCCGGCGAAGCACGCGACCTGGTCAAGCAACTACGAACGCGCTTGCGCGTCGAGAATCGCCGTTTGCGCGCCACGGCCTTGCGTCGCGGACACCGGCTCGCGAGCACGCGCCTGCTCGAGGAAGTTCTCTCGCCTCAAGGCTTCATCTATCCGCGCGTCGACCTCGACGGAACCGCCGGCCGAGCCTGAGTCCCACGCACACCGGCCGCTCGCTCCCCCCGCTCCCAACGCAAGCCGCGTCGCCGACACCTCGCGAAACTCCCGGCTCGCGCTCGCCAGCAAGGACCGCTCGCTCGGTGCGCGATCCCGACGCGCAGGTCCCGATGCGAGTCTCGGTCGCTGTCTTCGTCACGTGTGCTCGAAGCGCCGGCCCGATCGACGTGCTCGGCGTGTGCCCGGTCTGCGTGCTCGGTCTGCGTGCCCGGTCTGCGTGCTCGGTCTGCGTGCTCGATCTGCTGGCGCGATGCGCGGTCTCGATGGGCGGTCTCGACGCGGGCGCTCGGTGTGTGCGTTCGACGCGCGACCTGGGACGCTCCCCATCCGGGAGGTCGCGCGCGGCCATCGGTTGACCGTTAGCGGAGTCGCGCGAGAGTCCGCGGGGCGCGCGGTAGCGCAGTTCCAAGCGGCGACCGCGAATGGCCCACTGACCAGGGTGCCGCAGGTCGACGCGAGACGGGCGCCGGGGCCCCGTTCGGCGAGCGCGGCGGCGCGCACGGACCAGGACACACGAGCGACACGTTTGACGGGACGCATCGGGAGCAACTCTGCGTCGCTGACATGGAACTCGGCCGACGATCGTCGTGCGGTCGCGAACCGCACGCGCTTTGAGCGATGCGACGAGGGAGTACGGTGCGACCGCGACTCCGGCGCGGGCAGCGGCCGCGCGTCCTCAGACCTCGCGCCTTTCGTACGCGGTTCGATCCGGACACTGACAGCGCGCCGCCACCCGCAGCGGTACCGATACGAACCAGAGCGTAAATGAGATCGGATCTCAGTTTTTGGCTTGCTAGTGAGACCCGATCTCATTTACTGTCGCTCGACATCCAAGGAGAACCCATGTTGATCCCGCTCTTGTGCGCCTCGATCCAAGTCGGCGCCCCCGCCCCCCAAGACCTCTCTCTGCGCGTCGCGCGCATCGAAACCGAGCTCGCACGCCTCAGCGAAGCGGCGCCGCTCTCCGCATCCCTCGCCCAAAGCGCTTCAGGCGAACCGTGGTACGAGCGGTTCCGCTTCGGCGGCTACGGCGAGTTGCAAAAAAACCAAGCGCAGAACGGCGGCAACCAGCTCGACTTCCACCGCATCGTTCTCTACATGGGCTACCGCTTCAATGAGTGGATCACCCTCCACTCGGAGACGGAGCTTGAGCACGCCTTCGTCGAGGAAGGCAACGGAGAGCTCGTTCTCGAGCAGATGTACATGGAGTTCGCGCTGTCGGCGGACACCGCTGTTCGCGTCGGGCGAGTGCTCGCCCCGCTCGGCATCGTCAACCAACGGCACGAACCACCGGTGTTCCAGAGCGTCGAGCGGCCCGCGCTCGAAACCGTGGTCCTTCCGACCACGTGGTTCCTCGACGGCGTCGGAGTCGCCGGCCGGATCTCACCGAGCCTCGCCTACCAGGCGTACCTGACCAACGGCCTGGACGGCTCGGGGTTCTCCGAACTCAACGGACTCCGCGGCGGAAGGCAAGAAGAGCGCCCCGGAGTGACCAATGCCTCGCTGTCCGGTCGCCTCGACTGGTTCCCGCTCGAGAGCCTCGAGCACGATCTGCGGCTCGGGCTCGGTGCGTTCGGGGGCCAGGTCGACAACGGCAATCAGGGTGCGGCGCCGGGGGTCGACGCAGATGTCCTCGTGATCGCGGGCGACTTCCAGTACGCCTGGGATCGGCTCGAGGTGCGCGGGGTCTACGCGTGGGAGGACATCGACGGCGCGGCGGAGCTCTCCACATTCACCGGCGAGACGATCGCTGAGCGTATCGAGGGTTGGTACCTCGAAGGGGCCTGGCGTTGGCTACCCGAGTCATGGAAGACCGGCAAGCTCGCCGGCGCCGAGTCCCGCGTATTCCTGCGCTACGAGAACTTCGACACCCAGGCCAAAGTGCCGAACGGCTTCGCCGCGAACCCCGCAGGGGATCGAAACCAATGGGTGTTCGGCGTCAGCTTCCATCCCACGCACTCCGTGGTCTTGAAAGCCGACGTGGAAGTGCGAGACGACGCATCCGGGGCCGCCGTGCCCGAGCGGCTGAACCTCGGCGTCGGTTGGAGCCTGTAGTGAACGCGGTCTCGGCCTGCAACGCTGGGTCGGGCCGCGCGCGACAGCCGCTGGCGGGGGCCGCGCGCGTCGGGTTGCTCCTGGCACTCGTCTCGCTGCCAGCGACGGCCAACCAGGACTATGCGAGCCGCGAGCGCGCGCTCTCGGCAGCCTTCCCGGGCAAGATCGAGGTGGCTCGATGCGAAGTGCAGTTCGGTGCCGAGGCTCGCGAGGCACTGAAAGTCGAGCTCCGTCGAAAAGCGATGCCGGAGAGGCTCGAGTTCTACGAGGTCCGAAACGAGCGCGGTGACCTTTCGGGCTGGGCGCTTCAGCGCGACGTGCTCGGCAAGTCGGAACCGATCACCTATCTCGTTGCGTTCGACACGAACAAGCGCGTGCGCAGCGTCGAGATCCTCGCGTACCGCGAATCGCATGGCGGCGAGGTGCGCCGCGAGGCGTTCCGCAAACAGTTCGTCGGCAAGGGATTGGAATCGAAGCTCGAGCTCGGGCGCGACGTCCGCAACATCTCTGGCGCCACCCTCTCGTGTCGAGCAATCACCGACGGTGTGCACGACGACGTGCTCCTGCTCGAACGAGCGCTGGAATCGGGATGTGACGACACGGCTCGTTCGATGCTTGCGCCGTTGCGGGACGCTCGGACCGCCGAAGACCGAGCACGCGTCCATCGGGCTCGACTCTGCATGGGGACGAGCCTCGAAATCACAGTCGTGGACGCACCGGTCGAAATCGCTCACGCAGCGATCGACGCCGCGTTCGCCGAAGGCGAGCGTCTCGACGCGTTGCTGAGCCACTACCGCGAGGACAGCGACATCTCGAAAATCGGTCGCGCCGCCGGTTCACAGGCCGTCGAGGTCCACGCCGACACGCTGAAGGTGCTTACCGAGAGCCGCCGACTTCACGCCGAGACCGATGGAGCCTTCGATCCGTGCATTGGAGCGTTGCTTCGTGTCTGGCGAGAAGCGTCGATCGCTGCCCGGTGGCCGAGTGCGTCCGAGATCGACGCGGCCAGGATCGCCTCGGGCATGCTCCAACTCGAACTCGACCCAGGCGGGTCTCTTGCTCGACTGACGACACGTGATGCAAGGATCGACCTTGGTGGAATCGGGAAGGGGTATGCGCTCGACCGAATGGGAGACGTCCTCCGGCGGAATGGCGCGGAAGCCGCCATCTTGAACTTCGGCGGCCAAGTGCTCGCGCTCGATGCCCCGAACGGAAGCCCCGGCTGGCGGGTGGAGATCAGCGCGCCTAGCGATCGGACTCGAATCGTCCACACACTCTGTATCACGCGCCGATCGGTCGCCACGAGTTCCGACTCCGAGCGCGGCTTCCGAGTTGGAGATCGCCCGATCTCACATATCCTCGATCCGCGAACCGGACTGCCGGCCACCGGAACCGCGTCCGCAACCGTTTGCACGCTCACCGCAACCGACGCCGACGCATGGTCCACCGCGGTGTTCGTCCTCGGAGAACGTGCACTCGCCCGCGCCGAGGCGCACGGTGTCGCAGTCCTCTTGCAAGCGAACGACGGCACCGTGCGGTGCAATCGTTCGTTGGCCGCCAGCGACGAAGCAACCGGCGAAATCCATGCGGCTGAGCGGTAGAAAACTGCTCGTGTGGACGGCAGCGGTGGCACTCGCATCGGGAGGTTCCATCCTCACCGTGCGCCTGCTGGCGGCGCCAGTCGACGATTTCTCGACAACCCGTCACCCCGCAGAACCGTGGCTCCTTGCCGCCCATCGGTGGATCGCACCAGCCACGGTCCTCGCCATCGGCTGGACCATCGGAGAACACGCTGAGCCGAAGCGCCGCGCGCGAAACCCGAACGTCGGGTCCGGCGCCGCAGTGATCGCGTTCGGCATCCTCACCGTACTATCCGCGACAGCGCTCCAGTCATTGGATCTGGGAGGACTGCGCCCAGCTGCGATCTGGCTGCACGCGGCCTTCGCATTCGCTGCGGGCCTTCTCACCTACATTCACGCACGACGCGCCAGTCGAAACTGCGTTCCAGCACAACGGGAATCAGGGTCCAGCGCAGCCGGGCCCCAAGGGCAACAGCGCATGCCGTGAGCGAACCGCTGATCTGCGGCGAACGAACCGGCGCACCATCTGGTGGCCGTGAACATGCCGCGCACACTCAGAACGTACGAGTCCGGCGGCACCAGGTAGTCGGAGCTCGCGCGGTCGATTGAGGCGGTCGCAGGCTACTTGCGCGCAGCAGCCCACGCCCAGGGCGTGAGCGAGGCGATGTCTGCAGCTCTCGTGGTCGAGAGGCGACCGAGCGCGTCCTCGATGTAGACCTCGGCGTCGACGCCGGCCTGCTTGCAAGAGAGGATCAGCGAGTAGAGCCGACAAGCGACTTCACCGCCGCGCTGGCTCGCGAAGATCTGCCAGTTGTTGCGGCCGATCGCGATGTGGCGCAGATCGCGCTCCTCGTCGTTGTTGTGGATCGGGATCCGTGGGTCGTCGAGAAACGTCGACAGCGGACCGCGCTGCCGATCGAGATAGACGAGAGCTTTCCCGAGCTGGCACTTGGGCAGTGTCGAGCGCTCGAGCGACAGTTCGTTCGCACGCGCGTAGATCTCCCTGACGAGCTTCGCCGAGTGCCGCGCGCGCACGCGCCGACGCAGCGCGATGAGCTCGTCCGAGTTCAGCTTGCTCTTCTCGCCGCGCAGCTTGATCGCGCGCTCGATGCGAAACAGCCGCTGGATCGGCGCCAGCACGTACGCCGCCTTCGTCGTTCCGGTGTCGAGCGCTTGTTTGAATTTCCGACGAGCGTGCGCCCAGCAGCCCGCACGCACGATCGAGTTGTTCTCGACGACTTCGTTGAAGCCCGAGTAGCCGTCCGTGATCAAGGTCCCCGACCAGTCCCCCAAGAAGTCCAGCGGACCGGCGCGACCCCGATCGAGCTTGAATTCGATCAGCACCTTCGAGCGTTCTGCCGCACGCAAATTGCGCCAGCCCCAGGCGTAGCCCGTGCGGCTGCCTCGCCCTTCCTCCAAGCGCATCTGCACCGGCGTCTCGTCGGAATGCAGCACCGGCTCCTCGAGCAGCTCGGCGCGCATCTGCTTCAACACCGGCTGCGCCAACAGCTCGTCCACGCGCTGCAGCATGTCCCACATCGTCTGCTTGGGCAGATGCACGCCGTGGCGCTTGAAGATGCCCTCCAAGCGATGCAGCGGCAGGTGATCGGCGTACTTCGCGCTCACCACGTGCGCGTAGACCGACGCTTCGTACTTCGCGCCGTCGATCACGCCTTCGGGCACCGCCGCGGTCTTGATCGTGTGTCCGTCGGGACAGGCGTACTTCTTGCGCGCGTAGCGATGCACCACGATCCGCGCCGGGATCATGTGACCCCGTTCGCTGATGTCCTCGCCGATCACGTACATCGTCTTCCCGCAGCACGGACACTTGCGTTCGGCTTCCGGCAGGTCGAGTTCGATGGTCTTGCGCGGCAGATCGGGCGCGAAGCGCGCGCGACCATGTCCCGGCTCGACGGATTTGCGCTCGGCGGCGGGCGCGCTGTCGGCCACTTGGGGCGCGACGGCTTGCTGGAGCTCGCCGTTCACGAACAGCCCCAGTTGCCCGGGCTCCAATCGCTCGCTTCGTCGCCCGAACAGACCTTGCTTCAAGACCGCGAGCTCTTCGCGCAAGATCTTGTTCTCGATCTCCAGCGCGACCTTGCGCTCCGTGACCTTCGCGTTCACCGACTCCAGCGCATTCATGCGCTCGAGCAGCGTCGCAATCGTCAGCCCGAGATCCGTCGCCTGCATGCCTCTTTCTACATCGGCACGCGCAGCGAGTTTCGACTTGGTTTCATCCAGAAACTCGCGCGGCCAACTCGTCGTGGGTCACGCGTCGGCGCGCGCCGCGCAAATCGATGCCGTCGAGTAGCAGCGCGAGATCCGTGCTGCCGAGCTCGAACGCTGTGCGCGACGCACCCACGCGATCGAAGATCTGAAAGCGACCGTGCTCGAGGCGCTTCTGCAGCATCCAGTATCCCGAGCCGTCCCACACCAAGCTCTTCATGCGATCGCGTCGCCGATTGAAGAAGACGAACAGGTGACCCGACTGCGGATCTTCGTCGATCACGTCGATCACCAACCCCGCGAGTCCGTCGAGCCGCTTGCGCATGTCGATCGACTCGCGCGCGATGAAGATCTTCACCGACGGCGACGGCGGGAAGCTCAGCATCGTTCGAGAGCTCCGAGCACGCGCCGCAACAGCACCGGATCGAAGTCCGCGCCGACCCGCAGCCGGTGACCACTGGCGAGCTCGATCTCGAGCACCGCGGCCGCGGGCTTCGGCGCGTCGGGAACGACTCGCACCGGCAGCAGCGTTGGGCCAGCCGGTCTCGCCGTCGCTCGGCGGTGACGTTGCTTGCCTGCTCGCCGATTCAGCGCGTAGTAGATCCGCCACGCGGCAATCCCGCGACTGCGCGCAAACCCAGCCGCGTTCTCGCCACTCGCGTCGAACTCAGCCAGAAGCGACTCTGCGATCGATGCCGTGCCTGTCTTGGAGGTGCTCATCCTCCAGACTCTGCAATCGCTTCTCCCGCTCAACCAGATGGACTGGCCGGACGCGTGCCTCAGAACGACGTGCTATCGGAGGACCGGAAGGTCCCCGCACCGACCGTAGCGGCTCTCGCCGTCGCAACCACAACTGATCAGGAGTGGGAGCGAGCAACCACCTACCGCCTGCAACGCCGTTGCTGAATCGAGAGAGCATCGGGCGCCACAGATAGGGATTCGCTCAGTGCCCGCACGCGCCGCGAGCTGCCACAGCGCGCTTGCCCCATGCAACTCTCATTGAGAGTCCGCGATCGCCGGAGCCTTCCACAGCAGCAGAGGGAACTCCCACCCGCGGAGCGAGCCCGGAGGACACGAAAAAAGGCCTTCCCCGAAGGGAAGGCCTCAGTGTGTAAACCCCGGCGACAACCTACTTTCTCGCGTATGCAATATCATCGGCGGTTCCTGCTTGACGACCGTGTTCGGGATGGGAACGGGTATGACCAGGAACCTATGGTCACCGGGAATGCTAGCGGGACGCACATGGCGATCCCGCTGTGTAAGAAGGTGAATCGGGGGAAGTGGCCAAGGAACCGCAATTGCGCATCCTTGTTCCCCGTCGCTGCAGCGCAGCGCCGCGGAAAAAGGTGGCTAAGCCGATCGTCCGATTAGTACCGGTAAGCTCACGTGTCGCCACGTTTACACCGCCGGCCTATCAACCTAGTAGTCTCCTAGGGGACTGATAGGGATGATTCGTTTAGGAGAAGGCTTCGCGCTTAGATGCATTCAGCGCTTATCCGTTCCGGTCATAGCTACCCAGCTGTACCACTAGCGTGATAACTGGAGCACCAGAGGACCGTCCTCCCCAATCCTCTCGTACTAGGGGAAAACCTCCGCAATCATCCTACACCCACGCCAGATAGGGACCGACCTGTCTCACGACGGTCTAAACCCAGCTCGCGTACCGCTTTAATTGGCGAACAGCCAAACCCTTGGGACCTCCTTCAGCCCCAGGATGCGATGAGCCGACATCGAGGTGCCAAACCGCCTCGTCGATATGAACTCTTGGAGGCGATCAGCCTGTTATCCCCGGAGTACCTTTTATCTGATGAGCGACGGCCCTTCCACTCGGAATCCGCCGGATCACTAGGACCAACTTTCGTTTCTGCTTGAGCTATATCTCTCGCAGTCAGGCGCACTTATACCCTTACGCTCGACGCGCGATTGCCGACCGCGCTGAGTGCACCATCGTGCTCCTCCGTTACTCTTTTGGAGGAGACCGCCCCAGCCAAACTACCCACCTGACACTGTTCGAAACCCGGATTCACGGTGTTTCGTTAGGAACCTATCAGGACGAGAGTGGTATTTCACTGACGACTCCACCCGGCCCAGAAGCCAGGATTCAACGTCTCCCACCTATGCTACGCACGTCATAACAAGCCCCAATATCAGGCTATAGTGAAGGTTCACGGGGTCTTTCCGTCTTGGCGCGGGAACGTGGCATCTTCACCACGGCTACAAGTTCGCCGAGTCTGCTGTTGAGACAGAGCCCAACTCGTTACGCGATTCATGCGGGTCGGAACTTACCCGACAAGGAACTTCGCTACCTTAGGACCGTCATAGTTACGGCCGCCATTCACCGGGGCTTCAATTCGAAGCTTCGCTTGCGCTAACTCCTCCTCTTAACCTTCCGGCATTGGGCACGCGTCAGTCTGTATACATCGTCGTTCGGACTTAGCACAGACCTGTGTTTTTAGTAAACAGTCGGTTGGGCCATTTCTCTGCGACCCTTTGGGGCTTCAGCCGCGAAGGCCTCCACCTCGAAGGGTTCCCCTTATCCCGAAGTTACGGGGTTAATTTGCCGAGTTCCTTAACAGCAGTTCTCTCGAGCGCCTTAGGATATTCACCTCACCCACCTGTGTCGGTTTAGGTACGGACACCGAGACCACTCCCTAGAGGATTTTCTTGGCGGTTGGTCCAGTCGCTTCGTCGTGAGACTCGACATCACCTCCGGAATTACGCCTGCGGATTTTCCTATCAGGCCATCCTCGGGCTTGTACGCACTAAGCTAACAGTGCGACGACTTTGCTTTCCGCGTCCCCCCATCGATCAACGCAATCTCGGTGGTACAGGAATATTAGCCTGTCTTCCATCGACTACGCCTTTCAGCCTCGTCTTAGGGTCCGACTAACCCTGGGCGGATTTACCGTGCCCAGGAACCCATAGGTTTACGGCGAACAGGATTCTCACCTGTTTTCTCGCTACTTATTCCTGCATAATCACTTCCAGAACGTCCAGTCGTCGTTACCGTCGACCTTCACCCGTTTGGAACGCTCCCCTACCCAAGCAACGAATCAGCGATTCGTTACATGTCGTAGCTTCGGTTGTGCACTTGAGCCCCGTTCATTTTCGGCGCAGGACCTCTCGATCAGTGAGCTGTTACGCACTCTTTAAATGATGGCTGCTTCTAAGCCAACATCCTGACTGTCTTAGAGATCCCACTTCCTTCACTGCACTTAGCGCACATTAGGGACCTTAGCTGACGATCTGGGCTGTTTCCCTCTCGACCACGAACCTTATCGCTCGTAGTCTGACTCCCTGGGTACGATCAACGGTATTCGGAGTTTGATTGGGTAAAGTAGCCCGAAGGCCCTTTATCCCATTCAGTCGCTCTACCCCCGTCGATTAATTTACCAGAGGCTAGCCCAAAAGCTATTTCGGGGAGAACCAGCTATTTGCAAGTTTGATAAGCCTTTCACTCCTAACCACAAGTCATCAGAACGGTTTTCAACCCATACCTGTTCGGTCCTCCACGGATTGTTACATCCGCTTCAACCTGCTCATGGTTAGATCACTTGCTTTCGGGTCTGCTCCATCTGACTTGAGTCGCGCTATTCACACTCGGTTTCCCTTCGGCTGCGGACCTGAGGTCCTTAACCTTGCCAGATAAAGCAACTCGCAGGATCATTATGCAAAAGGCACGCCGTCAGCCATTGCCCCGAGGGGCCATAGGCCTCCGACAGCTCGTAAGTGTATGGTTTCAGGTACTATTTCACTCCCCTAACAGGGGTTCTTTTCACCTTTCGCTCGCGCTACTATTACGCTATCGGTCGTCCAGTAGTACTTAGCCTTGGGGGGTGGTCCCCCCTAATTCACACCAGGTTTCTCGTGTCTGGTGCTACTTGGGATCGCCACGGAAGACTCATCTCTGTCGACTAGGGGGCTTTCACCCTCTGCGGCCGGCCTTCCCATGCCGTTCATCTAGAGATGAGTTTGGTAACTTCCTCGGTCCTATACGGAGGACCTGTGGATCCCGCGACCCCGATGCAGCAACGCCCGTAAGCTTGGCACTGCATCGGTTTGGGCTGGTCCCCGTTCGCTCGCCGCTACTAGGGGAGTCGAGGTTTCTTTCTGTTCCTGTGGGTACTGAGATGTTTCAGTTCCCCACGTTCCCAACGCTTTCGCGTCGTCGGAAAATGATTTCCGACCGGTTTCCCGATCTCGGAGATCTCCGGATCAAAGCCTGCTAGGCGGCTCCCCGGAGCTTATCGCAGCTTGGCCACGTCCTTCATAGGCTCTGGACGCCAAGGCATCCACCATACACTCTTTGTAGCTTAACCACGCTCTTGCTTGTTTCCGTAATTAATGCCACTTCATTCCCGATTCACCTTGTTTTCAAAGAGCCGCCAGCGCAGCGCGCTAGCGTGATTCGCTACGATCCATCTCGAGCCGCGACTTGCGCGCTCGTCACATGAGGTGGCCCTCCGAACATCCCCCGCCAGGCTTCGCAGCGTGGTGGAGGCGACGGGACTCGAACCCACGACCGCCTGGTTGCAAACCAGGTGCTCTACCAGCTGAGCTACGCCCCCGGTCGGCCTCAGTCGAGCTCGAGTTCTTTGGTGGGCCTGACTGGACTTGAACCAGAGACCTCCCGCTTATCAGGCGGACGCTCTAACCAACTGAGCTACAGGCCCGGGGTCCTCTGAGCCCCCCGCTTTTGACCTGTTGCCAGGGGTTGAGGTGAGCGATGGATCGATTGATCAAAAAGAAAGGGTGGCCCTATCTACCGTGGAGCTCCTATGCTTCGCCACGCAGCACGAGGCCGCGCGTCTAACATGATCCGTTAGAAAGGAGGTGATCCAGCCGCAGGTTCCCCTACGGCTACCTTGTTACGACTTAGTCCCAATCACGGAGCTTGCTTTAGGCGCCGCCATCCTTACGGTTTGGCAGAACGACTTCGAGCACTCCCCGCTTTCGTGGCTTGACGGGCGGTGTGTACAAGGCTCAGGAACATATTCACCGCGCCATGGCTGATGCGCGATTACTAGCGATTCCAGCTTCATGAAGGC
>JACRIN010000001.1 GCA_016220085.1 Planctomycetota bacterium | reverse complement strand
GCATCGAGAGCAACGCCGCCGCGCCGAGGTCGCCATGGTTGGCGAGAGCCTCGCGCGAGAGGCGCAGACCGTCGGCGCGGACGCGGAAGAGCTCGGCGTAGCGTTCGAGCGTCGCCCGCGTCGCGCCGTGGACGACGTGCAGGCCGACGTCGGCGAGCGAACGCTCGTGCTCGGAGAGGAAACGCACCAGCGCGCCCGGCAAGTGCCGCGCGAACAACGCGTCGGTCTCCGCCGCGAGCGGCGCGACCCACGAGCCGACCGCAGCGAAGCGCCAGCCCCGCGCATCGGGCGCGAGCACTGCTGCGGCGGCGCCGTCGCCCCGGGTCGCGGCGGCGAGCAGCGCCTCGCGTTCGTCGCCCGCGAAGAACGCCGGCGCCGCGCAGGCGACGACGACGACCAGCACCGTGCGGCCGTGTTCCGCGAGCGAGGCCGCGAGCCCGAGCGCGTTCGCTCCGCCGGCCGCGCCGTCGTCGTCGAGCGAGAAGCGCCGCACGCCGCGGCGCAGTTCGAGTCGTTCGCAGAGCTCGAGTTCCGGTCCCGCGCAACACGCGTCGGCGGCGACGACCAACGCATCGATCGCTTCCGCGGGCAGCTCGCACTCGTCGAGCGCGCGTCGCGCCGCGCGGCCCGCGAGCTCGCGCGCGCACTCGGCGCTCGCGTGGAGCACGCGCTCGCGATCAAGCGTGAGCCCGAGCGCTCCGCGTCGATCGGGCGCATCGGGCGCGAACGCCATCCGACGCTCGACGACGCCCGCGCGTTCGATCAGCTCCTCGCGTTCGCCGCGCGGAATGCGCGGGAAGAGCTCCGCGAGCATGCGCGCGGTCGCCGCGCGATCCCAGACGTGCTCCGGGAATGCGCTCGCGATCGCGACCAAGTGCGAATCTCGGACTTTCGTTCCGAGCTTCGTCGACTCGCCGCGCGCCGATTCGATCTTCGCCGATTCGATCTTCGCCGACTCGACCATTGCCCATCCTCCCCGACGCGCGCGTCGCGGCGGAACCGCGGCAAACGTCGTCGTCACTCCACTCTTCTCCCGACGACGACCATCGTACGCGAGCTCAACGATCTTCGCTGGAGCTCGACGAGCCGCTCGCGCAACTCCGGCGCGAGCTTCTCGAACCGACGCGCTTCGACGACGGCGAGGAAGCTCGCTCCTTCGCGATCGAGCGCGGCTTCGAGCGCGCGCGCGCCTGCGTCGTCGTCCGTACCGCTCGCGGGGATTCCGTAGAACGCGAACCCTTCGGGCTGCGCTCCCCAGATCGGGACCGAGGTCGGCCTTTCGGGCCGCGCGGCGACCCAGCTCGCGAGCTCCCGCGCCGACTTGCCCGGGTTGATCGGCGGGAACATGCAGAGCGCGATCACGCTCGTACCCAAGGCGAACGCGAGCGTCAGCCGTTCCGCCCACGAGCGCAGCCTTCCGCGCCAAGCTTGCACCAGTGCCGCGAGCGCGAGTGCCGCGAGCGCGCCGCCTGCGAAGTGCGCGCGGAAACCGAACTCCGGCAGCGGCGACGATGTCCGTGCGGCGAGCTCGTCCTGGAAGTGCGGCGCGACCGCGAGCGCGACGCCGACCAGCGCGAGCAGCAGCGCGCTCGGCACGCTGACCGCCCGCGACGGTCTTCCCGCGCGGATCGCGGTCACCAACCAACGCGCGGCGACCATTCCCACGGCGGGGTAGACCGGCAGCAGGGAGAGGTCGCGCTTGCTGGTGAAGCACGAGAAGAGCAACAGCGTCGCGACGAACCAGCCGGCCGCGCGCGTCAGGCCCTCGTCGTCGGCTCCGCCGCCGCGTTTCGTCCGCCACGAGCGCCACGCGAGTCCGAGTCCGGCGACGAACGCGAAGGTCCACGGCAGGATCCACGCGGGCTGCACCGCGAAGTGGAACCAGAACGGCGCGGGGTGGCGCGTGCCGTCCATCGTTTGGCCGACGTGCTGCTTGAAGAGGAACTCGTCGAGCAGGCTCGGCTCGCGCACGATCGCCGCGATCGCCCACGCGAGCGGGATCGCGAGCGCGAGGAGCCAACCCTCGACCGCGCCGCGCGTCGAACGAGCGCCGGCTCGCTTGCCGCCCCGCTCGCCGACGGAGTATCGCCATACCACGAGCGGCAACGCGATGAAGAGGAACGAGACCGGCCCCTTCACGAGCACGCCGAGCCCCGCGAGCACGCCCGCCCAGCGCGCGCGTCTGCGTGCGTCGCGCTCGTCGCGTGCGGGCTCGTCGAGCAGCGTCACCGCGCCGAAGCAGAGCACGCCGAGCAGCGGATCGAGCTGCACGCGGCCGCCGTTCCAGAAGCTCATCGCGGTCGTCAGGTAGATCGCGGCGCTCCAGCGCGCCTCGCTCTCGCCCCAGAAGCGGCGCGCGAAGCGCAGCGTCAGCCACGCGGTCACCGCGATCGCCGCGATCGTCGGCAGGCGCATCGCGAGCTCGCTCCAACCGGTGAAGCGGCCGAACAGCCCGGCGAGCGCGAACACCAACGGCGGCTTGTTCGGATAGACCTCGCCGCAGAGGTGCATGACGATCGGATCGGCCCGCTCGAAGATCTCCTTGCCGACTTGCGCGTAGCGCGGCTCGTCGGGAGCCCACAGATCGCGCGTCGCGGCGGACGCGAAGAGCGGAGCAAGCAACCAGAGCCACGGTACGCGCGGCGCGGTGTCCGCCTCGGTTCGGCGCGGCGCGGTGTCCGCGTCGGTTCGGTCGGTCGTCGCGTGTGCGTTCATCGGCTCGGGTCGCTCGCCGCGCCTGGTCCGGAGAGCGCGGCGACGATCCTGGCACGCGGCGGGCGCGCTCACCAGCACGACTTCCCGACCGAGACGTGGCGCGTCGCGCGCGCTCGCCTCACAATCTCGCGCCCATGATCGCCCAGCTCTCCCGTCGCGCGTTCTCCTTCGTCTGCATCGCGGTGCTCGCCGCGTGCGCCACTGAGCGCAAGCCCGCCGGCGCGCAACGCGCGGTCGACGCACCGCACGCTGCTGGCGAGCAGCTCGCGGCAGGCGCGCAGCTCGCCGCTGGCGCGCCGCCCGCGGGAGCAACGCCGCGGCCCACCGATCCGGTGCACTTCGTGATCCTGCACACCAACGACGTGCACGGTCAGGTGCTCGAGCGCAAGGCGACGTGGCTCGACAAGGAGAACCCGCCTCCGATCGGCGGGCTCGAGCGGCTCGCCGCCGAGGTCAGCGCGCAACGCCGCCAAGCGGAGAGCGAAGGCGCGCAGGTGATCGTCGTCGACGGCGGCGACTGGTACCAAGGCACGCCCGAGGGTGTGATCGATCAGGGCCGGCCGTTCGTCGAGGCGTTGATGCGCGTCGGCTACGACGCGGTCAGCCTCGGCAACCACGACTTCGACCACGGCGTCGCGAACCTCCAGCGCATCCTCGCGAGCTCGCACGCGCCCGCGCTCGCCTCGAACGTGCGCGACGCGCGCGGCGAGCGCATCGACTGGGTGAAACCGTGGCGCGTCGTCGAACGCGCCGGCCTGAAGGTCGCGATCGTCGGTTTCCTGACGCCGAGCACGCCGTTCATCACGCACAAGGACGCGAGCGCGTTGTCGTTAGAGCGCGCCGCCGCCGAGTACGGCACGGTCGCGCGCGAGCTCGAAGGGTCCGCCGATTGGATCCTGCCGATCGGCCACATCGCGGTCGAGGAAGCCGTCGAGCTCGCGGAGCGCCACCCCGAGATCCCGTTGATCGTCAGCGGTCACTCGCACACCTATCTGAAGGAAGGCCAGCTCGCGGGCAAGACGCTGATCGTCCAGACCGGCGCGAAAGCGAGCGCGCTCGGCCGCGTCGACCTGTGGTTCGATCCGACGAGCAACCAGGTGCTCTCGCTGCACGCCGAACTGATCGATCTGTTGCACGACAACGAGCCCTTCGATCGCGATCCGGAGCTCGCGCGGCGCTGCGCGGAGCTCGTCGAGCAAGCGCAAGCCGACATGGCGACCGTCGTCGGCGAGCTCACGGCGCCGGCGACGCGCTCGAAGGGCTTCAGCTCGTCGACCGCCGGCAACTGGACCACCGATCTCATGCGCAAGCTGACCGGCGCCGACGTCGCGATCCACAACAAGGGCGGCATCCGCACCGACATCCAAGCGGGGCCGGTGACCCGCCGCGACCTGTTCGAGATCGCGCCGTTCGACAACACGGTGGTGTCGTTCGAACTCACCGGCGCGGAGCTCGACGCGGTCGTGCGCGGCTCGACCGAGGGGCCGAAGCACTCCGGGCTCGAGTACAGCGGGCTCGTCGTGCGCGCGAGGAGCGACGCCGAGGGCAGCCTGACCGTGGTCGCGATCGAAATCGGAGGCAAGCCGCTCGATCCGGCGGCGCGCTACCGCGTCGCGACCAATTCGTTCCTCGCCGCCGGCGGCGACGCGATGGACGTGTTCAAGGCGGCGGGCGCGCGGCGCGAGGAGCCGTTGCTCGTCCGCGAATTGATGGAGTGGGGGTTCGTGAATTCCGGGCCTGTGGCGCCACCAAACGACGCTCGGTGCGTCTTGGTTCCTTAGAGGAGACTCGCGTGAAGCGCTGGACGTCGGTGGTGTTGTGGTGGGCGCTCGCCGCGCCAGTCGCCGGCGCGGGGTGGCCCGGGCCTCAGGGGCTCGCGCCCGGCGCGCATGGACTCGGCGTGCCTGCGGCCGGCGTGCACGTGCTTGGCGCGCACGCGCTCGGCCTGCAAGCGTTCGGCGTGCAAGCGTTCGGCGTGCCCGCAGTCGGTGCTCGCGTGCTCGTCGCGTCGGCGGCCGGCGCCCGTGCGGTCCGCGCGGCGGGATCCGGCGCGCTGGGCCGCCAGGACACCGGCGAGGCGGAGAAGAAGCTCAACTCGACCGACCCCAAGGAACGCCAGGAGGCGATCCGGGACCTCGCCGAGCTCGCCGGCGACGCGTGGGCGATCGTGTTGAAGAAAGGCCTGCGCGATCCGGAGGCGCGCGTCGCCGACGAGGCGCAGCTCCGGCTCGGCGAGCTGACCAACACGAAGTCGGTGCCGCTGCTCTTCGGCAAGGACGGTCTCGCGTCGGGCGACGAGTGGGTGCGCGTGCGCGTCGCGGAGGCGCTCGGGCGGATGGACGTGCCGCTCGAAGCCAAGACGTTGGTCGGCCAGCTCGACGAACGCGCGCCCGCGGTGCGCCGCACGCTGGTTTGGACGCTGGAACGGCGCGAGCGCGCCGGTCGGCTGTCCGACGCCGAGCGCGGGGCGTTCGCGGCGGCGCTGCAGAAGCTCGCCGAGAAGGACAAGGACCCCGACGTGCGCGCAGCGGCGACGGTCGCGGGCTTCCGCATGCTGACGACGATGCAGGGCGCTCCAGGTGAGTCCGTGCGGGGCGCGTTGCTCGAGCAGGCGCTCGCCGGCAAGGCGTGGCAGGTGCGCGCCGCCGGCGGACTGTGCGCGCTCGACTTGGGACGCGACGTGCAGCTCGCGACACTCGAAAAGTTCGCGACCGACGAGCACCCCGGCCCGCGCGCGCTCGCGGTCGGTGCGGTCGCTGCGCTCGAGCCCAACGCGGACGGCACGATCGCAGCTGCGAAGCTGTTGGTCGATCGATTGGAGTTCGACACGAACCAGCGGATCCGGCTCGACGCGTACGACGCGCTCGTGCGGCTCTCGGGCTTCAAGTACCCGCTCAGCCCGAAGCCTTGGCGCGATTGGCTGCGCGATCCGCGGCCGTATGGGGAGAAGGCGACGAACACGCCGATGGGCGAATACGTCGGCGTCACGATGACCACGTTCGCCGGGATGCGCGTGCGGTCGCAGCGGGTCGCGTTCCTGATCGACCTCTCGGGCTCGATGTGGGAGCCGAAGGCCGACGGCAAGACGCGCAAGGCTGCGGTCGACGTCGAGTTCGAGCGCGCGCTCTCGCAACTGACGCCCGAGACCCAGTTCAACCTGATCCCGTACACGCAGGATCCGATCCCGTGGCAGAAGAAGCTCGTCCCCGCGACGCCGCAGAACGTCAAGGCGGCGCTCGAGTTCTTCAAGGGCTGCACGCAGCGCGGCAAGGGCAACTTCTGGGATGCGTGGCAGCTCGCGCTCTCCGACCCCGCGGTCGACAGCGTCGTCGTGCTCACCGACGGCGCGCCGACCGGCGGCCGGCGCTGGAACCTGGAGCTGATGCGCCCGCTGCTCGCCGAGCAGAACCGTTTCCGTCGCGTTGCGCTCGACGCGATCCTGGTCGACGCGAAGGGCCACCTGACCGAGCTCTGGAAGGCGATGTGCGCCGACAACCGCGGCACGGTGCACTCGAGCGAGCTGTAGCTCGGCCTAGATCCGCGCGCCGAGCTCGCGCGCGACCATCCAGCGCAGCACGAGCACCGACACCACCATCGCGAGCGCCGTCGCGAGCGCCGCGCCGAGCAGCCCGAACGGCGGGATCAAGAGCGCGTTGCCGACGAAGTTCGTCGCGACCATGCACGCCATCATCGCGGTGTGCCAACCGGGACGCCCCGCCATCAACAGCGTCTGCTGGAACGGCATGTAGCCCGCGGCGAGGAAGATGCCGCCGATCAGGACGCCGAACGCGGACCAACCGGCGACCATGTCGACGTCGCGGCCGATCAGCTCGAGCCCGAGCGGATACCCGCCGACCGCGACCGCGCCGACGCCGAGCATCAAGAGCCAGCTCCACCAGCGACCGCGGTGCACCAGCTGCTCGAGCTCGCGCAAGTTCCCGAGCGCGACGTGCTCGGCGATCAGCGGGTTGTAGTTGTTCTGCAGCTTGACCATCAGCTGGAACACGCCCTCCGCGATCAACGCCGCGAAGCTGTACACGCCGACCGGTCCGTCGTCGTCGAGGAAGTAGCCGAGCATCAGCACGTCGACGCGCGAGTTGAGCTCCATCAGGACGCCGGAGAGGCAGCTGCGGATCCCGTACGCGACGTGACGCGGCATCCACGCGCTCCAATCGCGCGCGGCGCGCCACGGGATCTGCGCGCCGACTTCGAGCGCGAGCAACGCGCAGAGCACGCCCTCGGCGAACGTGAACAAGAACGCGACGCGGTCGGCGCCGAGCTCGAACCGCGCGACGAGCGCGAAGCCCGCGAGCATCAGCAAGAAGCGGCACGACTGCAGCACCGCGAACACGCGCATCCGCCGCAGACCGTTGACGACACCGAACAGCACCTTGTTGACGGCGAAGAAAAAGAGCCCGGCCGATGCCCAACGCATGCCTTCGGCGACTCCGGGGCTCTTCAAGAGCTCGCCGACGAACCCCGCCGCGCCGTAGAACACCAGTGCGGCCGCCGCGGCGAGCGCGAGCGTCGGCACCAGCGCCCCGACGACCGCCGGAGCGATCCGCTCGCGATCCTTCGAGCCCGCGGCGACTTCCTTGAGCACCGACAGGTCGATGCCGCCGACCGCGAGCTGCGAGAAGAAGACGTACGCGGCCCAGACCTGGTTGAAGACGCCGAGCGCGGCCGCGCCGTAGACCTCGCTGATCAGCGTGTTGAGCAGGATGCCGCTGACGCCGAGCACCGCGATCGACGCGAAGTTCCACGCGACGTCCGAGCGGAACTTGCCGTGCGGCCCGCGCGTGCTCATCGAGCGTCCTTCGCCCGCTCGATGCGGTAGATCTCGATTACCGGGCCGGTCGACTCGGCGAACAAGGTGCGCCAGGCCCAGGGGTCGGGCTCGTAGTGCTCGAAATCCTCGAAGTCGAGCGGGATCTCGCGCTCGGTGCCGCCGCGATCCGGAGAGAAGCGCTGCACGAGCTGTGCTTCCTTCATCAGCGCGCCGCGGATCTTCGTGAACGCGAAGTGGAAGCGCACCATCTCGAGCGCGTGCACGACGACGTAGTCGACGTCGAGCCCGCGCACGAACGCTTCCGGATCCGCCGCGATCTCGTCGCGCTGCTTCGCCGATGCCATCGGCAGCCATTCGATCTCGTAGCGCTCGAGCGGCTTCTCCGCGGGATCGGCGGTCGTCTGGAAGTTCATCCAGGGATAGGTCTTCGTGTAGATCCCTTGCGTCAGCTTCGCGAGCGCCGGATCGGTCAACGGCAGCGGGAAGTCGATCGGCGGCAGCACCGCGATGCGCTGCCGCGTGCGATCGAAGTTGCGCGCGTCGCGGAACCACTCGGCGGAGCGCGCGATCGTGTCGGTGGCGCGCCGGACGCGCGCGAGGCTCAGCGCGAACATCGCGTTTGCGGTCAGCGGCAGCGCGACGAGCGCGATCGACCAGGCAGCGGAACGCGAGCGCGCGAAGAGCTGCTCGCTCCAGAACGACAGGCCCCACGCCGCGAACGTCGCGAGGAAGGGCAGCAGCGGGATGACGAAGCGCTGGTAGCTCTTCGAGTAGAGGCAGACGACCAACACGTACGGCGCGAGGAACGCGAGCACGACCAGCGCGTCTCCACGGTTCAAGAGCGCGGGCGCGCCAGGCCGCAGCGCGAGTCGAGCGAGGAACGCCGCGCACGCGAGCGCCACGACGCAGGTCAGCGTCGGTTCGTAGCACCAGAGCGCGTTCCAGACGATGCGCGCGCCGCCGAAGTCGAATGCGCCGAGGCCGATCTCGTGGCCGGAGAGCTGGAGGACGCCGGTCGTCGCGTCGAACGCGAACAAGGGCTTGTCCTCGGTCAAGGGCTCGGCGGAGCCGCTCTTCAAGTAGAGAGACCAACCGACGAACGCCGCCAACGCGAGCGCGACGAAGGCCCACGCGCGCGCTCGGCCCTTGCGTTCGCAGAGCAGCACCGCCGCTGCGAGCGGGAACGCGTACGCGACGCCGTTCTGCAGCGTTCCGATCGCGAGTCCGAACGTCACTCCCGCGAAGAGATACGCGAGCACGGTGCCGTGGCGTCGCAGGTAGAGAGCGCCGAGCATCGCCAGCGTGAAGAACGTCGTCGCCGCGGCGTGCGGACGCGACTGCTGAGCGAACCACTGCTGGAGGAAGCTCGTCGCCATGAACGCCGCGGCGATCAGCGCCCAACCGCTCGGCAGGAAGTGACGCGCGAGCAGGTACGTCAACGGCACGGTGAACGCCGACAGTACCGCGATCGTCTTGCGCACGCGCAGGTTGAGGTCCGACGAGACCGCGAGCGCCTTGTCGATCGAGAGCGGCGCGTTCGGCGTCACCTCCGAGCGCTCGGACGGCGCGAGGCGCGCGAACTTCGAGATCAGCGACGGATAGTAGGAGGCGTAGAAGTCGCGCGTCGGCTCCTCGTAGCGTCGTTCGATGCGGTCGAGCTGGTAGGGCAGCACGCCGCCGTCGGGCTCGACGATGCTCGGCAACAGGAACCCGACGCCGGAGACCCGCAGGATCGCCGCGCCGAACGTCATCGCGACGAGCACCGCGACGACGAAGAGTCGTCGACCGAGCGTCGAGCCGTGATCGTCGGCCTGGGGGAGCATCGTGGATCAGCGCAGACGATAGATCTCGACCACGGGGCCCGTCGACTCCGCGCGCAGGACCCGACCGAGCCAATGCACGTTTCGCGGCATCGCGTCGTCCTGGTACGAGAGCGGCAGGCCGTCGTTCGGCCGCGCGCCGTCCGGCGAGAAGCGCGCGACGAGCTCGCCGCGCAAGACGATGCCGTCGTACGCGTTCTTCAGGAGCCGCGAGCGCCAGTAGTGCTCGTAGACCTCGACCACGGCGTAGTCGGCGTCGAGCGCGAGCGCGTACTGCGCGGCGTCCTGGCGCAGGGCGCGCATCTCCTTCGCGCCGAACGGCAGCGGCGCGAGCGCGAAGTGCGGCGCCGGAAGGCCCGCCTCGCCGACCGCCGAGCACCATTGGCGCCACGGATAGCCGAGCACGTCGTAGCTCGCGGTGTCCTTCGCGCGCGACGCATCGGTGGTCGCGAGCGCGACGTCGATCGCCGGGAAGAGGAAGAGCGTGCGCTCGGGCGCGACGTTCGCGCGGAGCCAGTCGGCCGCGCGCGAGAGCGTGCTCGGTTCCGAACGCACCCGGCCCAGGCGCCACGTCGCGAGGCCCTCGGCGCCGAGCACCGGCAATGCGAGCGCGAGCGCGCCGAGCGAGCTCGCGACCCGCAGCCTTCGCGCGACCAGCGCGAGCGTCCACGCCGCGAGGATCGCCACGAACGGCACCAGCGGCAGCAGGAAGCGCTGGTACGTCCGCGCGTAGAGCGCGATCACGACGAAGTACGCGACGGTGAACGCGAGGACGACCTTCAGCTCGCCGTACCGATCGTCGCGGCCGACCGGCAGGTAGTTCCAGCGCCGCACCAACGCGAAGACGATCGCGACGGTCGCGAGCGCGAAGAGCAACGGCTCGTACTCCCACAGCCCGCGCAACACGATCGGCAAGCCGTCGCCGTTGAACAGGCCGACGATCACTTTGTGCCCCTTCAACAGGAGCATGCCGTACTTCGAGTCCCAGCCGATGATCGGCGCGCTGACCAGCTCGGGATCGTTCGACGGCGGATAGAGCCCGAGCGCGAGCCACGCCGAGACCAGTCCGGAGACGCCGAGCGCGAGCCAGAGCTTCAACGGCTTCTCGCGCACGAGCGCGACCGCGGCGACCAGCGCGATGCCGGTCGCGATGCCGCTCTGCAGGCACGCGATCGCGAGCCCGAAGGCGAGCGGACCGAGCGACCACGTCAACACGCTCGGCCGCGCGTACATCCGGACCGCCGCGAGCACGACGAGCACGTCGAGACCGCACGCGACCGCGTGGGGCCTCGCCTGTTGCGCGAACCAGACGTGCAGGAAGCTCGTCGAGACCAGCGCGGCGGCGACCGCCGACCAGACGCTCGAAAGGAAGCGCCGCGCGAGCAGGAACGTCGCCGGCACGACCAAGAGCGACAGCACCGCGACCGTCCGCCGCACGCGGGAGTAGGTCGACCGAGCGCGCTCGCGATGCTGCTCGAGCGTCGCCGTCGCGCCGGGTTCGGGCCCGTCCGGAGCCGGCCAGGCGCGCGCGGCCTGGGAGATCAGGTGGGGGTAGAAGCCCCAGTAATCGTGCTCTTCCGGGTTCGCGATGCGCCCTTCGTGCGCGTCGAGCTGGAAGACGATCTTCCCGCCGTCGGGCTCCGGGTGCTCGGGCAGCAGGAAATCGATTCCGGTGAAGCGCAGCCACGCTCCGAGGCCGATCAGCACCGCCAAGGTGGTCAGCGCGACGAGCAACGCACGGCTGCGTCGAGGCGCGTTGGGGGTGGGGGCCATGCGTGGTGGGACGCCGAACGAGTCTGCCGCATCCGGCAGGGGCGTGAATTATACTTCGGCGCACTTCCCGAACCATGACCTCCGCTCCCCAACCGATCGCCCGCTCCGCGCGGCGCACATGACGCACGTTCCCACGCTCGAAGGCGCGAAGGTCGGCGTGATCGTGCCGGCATACCGGGTGGCCCGGCAGATCGAGAACGTGATTCGCGGGATCCCGAGTTGGATCGAGACGATCATCGTCGTCGAGGACAAGAGTCCGGACGACACCGCGGAGCGCGTCGAGAAGCTCGCCGATCCGCGCGTCGTCCTGATCCGACACGCGGAGAATCAAGGCGTCGGTGGCGCGATGCGCTCGGGCTTCCGCGAAGCGTTGAAACGCAAGCTCGACGTGATCGTGAAGATGGACGGCGACGATCAGATGGACCCGGTGCACCTCGCGCACTTCGTCGAGCCGCTGCTCGACGGCGACGCGGACGTGACCAAGGGCAATCGCTACCACAGCCCGACTTCGCTCGCCGCGATGCCGAAGGTGCGGATCATAGGCAACGCCGGGCTGACGTTCATGGTCAAGGCCGCGTCGGGCTACTGGGCGAACTTCGACCCGGCGAACGGCTACATCGCGTTCCGCCGCGAGCTGCTCGAGCGCATGCAGATCGACCGCCTGCCGTCGCGGTATTTCTTCGAGAGCGGCCTCTTGATCGAGCTCGGCATCCTGCGCGCCGTCGTGCGGGACGTGCCGATCGACGCGCGCTACGGCGACGAGCATTCGTCCCTCTCGATCCCGCGCACGCTCTTCGGCTTCCCGCCGAGGCTCTTCGCGGGCTTGGTGAAGCGCGTCTTCTGGCGCTACTTCGTCTACGACTTCAGCGCGGTGTCGATCTTCGTGCTGCTCGGCCTACCGATGCTCCTCTTCGGCGTCGGCCTCGGCGTGTACCTCTGGTACGACTACGCCGCGCAGGGCATCAACGCGCCGCCGGGCATGGTGATGTTCGCCGCGATGCCGATCATCCTCGGCTTCCAGATGCTGCTGCAGGCGGTGGTGCTCGATGTCACCGGCGTGCCGAAGTTCCCGGTCTGCGAGCCGCTGCGCGAGACCGCGCGCGCCGAGAAGGAAGCGCGCTCGCATTCGCGCGGCGTGGCCTGAGGTTCGAGCACGCGCCGCGAGCGGACGCAGTCGACGCAGTCATCGGGCGCGGACGTCGCGCGTTCCTCGCGCGCGGTCACCGGACGCAGCGACCGGACGCGGTGACCGGACGCGGTGACCGGACGCAGTGACCGGACGCAGTGACCGGATGCGGTGACCGAGCGCGGTAAGCGGGCGCGGTAAGCGGGCGCGGTAAGCGGGCGCGGCCATCCGGCACCGTGATCGAACGCGGTCCTCGGGCGCTGACCGTCGCGCGCGTCGCCACCGGCCGGCCTTCAGCGCAACACGAGCTCGAACCGTGCGCCGCCGAGCGGTGCGTCCGAGATCGCGAGCGACCCCTGGTGGAAGTCGGCGCAGGCGATCACCGAGGCGAGCCCGATCCCGGTGCCGTCCGGCTTGGTGGTGAAGAAGGGCTCGAGCACGCGCTTGCGCATCTCCGGCGGCACGCCCGGTCCGCTGTCGTCGACACGCACACGCACCGCGCCGTCGCTCATCGCCTCGATGGCGACCTGGATCTTGCCCTTCGGGCCGCACGCCTCCGCGGCGTTGAGCAGGAGATTGAGGACGGCCCTGCGCACGAGCTGCTCGGACGCGGTGACCGTCACGCTGCGATTCGGTGCCGCGAACGCGATCTCGCGATCGCGCAGGTGCGCGTGGTGGCGCACGAGGTCGATGCAGTTCGCGACCAGCCTCGCGACGTCCACCGGTCCGACCGAGCCGCCCGCGCGGCGGCTGCCGAGGTCGAACAAGCGTCGATTCCACTCCGTGATCGTCTTCAACGACAGCTCGACGGAGTCCGCGAGCCTCGCTTGGTTCGAGCCCGGCGCGACGGCCGCGCGGAGCTCCTCGACGGCGAACGTCGACGCGGTCAGCGCGTTGTTGATGTCGTGGGCGATCGTGCCCGCGAAGGTTCCGGCGAGGATCGCGCGCTCGGAGTTCTGAAGCGCATGGTTCTGACGGGCGAGCAGCTCTTCCTGCCGCCGGATCCGCGCGAACAGCGTATACGCGAACACGAACAGCAACGCCGCGGTCACGGCGATGAACGCGACGCCTTTCCAGGTCTCCAGCCGCTCCATCTGTCCGACCGACATCGAGCTCGATGCGACGAGCCACGTCGACACCACGATGTAGAGCGTTCCGAAGACCACGTACGAGCCCGCGAGGATCCACGCGTAGCGCGCGGGGTGCGGGATCGCCGACTGGCTCGGGCGGAACTCCAACGGCACGCCTTGGGAAGCGTGTGCGGCGTGGGACGACGCGGTCATGCAGCTCTCCTTCGGTCGACCCGCGCCGCTCCCCCTCACGGCTCGAGTCTTCCCGGAGGATACTGCCCGACCCGCGGACGTCGAGCCGTCGGCGGGGTCAATCGAGCATTCGCCGTAAGGGCTCGGTGCGTCGGTGAGGAACTCCGAATCGCGCTCGACACGCGCGATGGGCGCCGCGCGGCTTGCTCCGTCGCTCCGCCCGGGGGACAATTCCTCGTCGGTTTCGGGGTCATCCAAGCCCCCCGGCGGCCCAGGCGTGGAAAGCCCTTCCCCGCCCCGACGGCGAGTCGGACCGGGCCTCCGAGGCGGGCCCGGGCGTCCCACGCGCCGAATTCCGACACCCCACCCCATGTGCGGCATCTTTGGAGTCGTCTTTCGTCCCGACGCGGGCATCGCGCCGGAGTTCGCGCGCTCGGTCGTCGAGCGGCTCTACAAGTTCTCGGAGACGCGCGGCAAGGAAGCGGCGGGGCTCGCGATCCACGACGGACGCTCGATCCAGCTCCTGAAGGAAGCGCGCGCGGCGAGCGTGTTCATCGAGACCGAGCGCTACCGCGAGGTCTTCGAGGGCGCGCTGGCTCACTGGTCGAACGGCGCGTCCGAGTGCGGTGCGTCGGCGGGCGGCGCGAGGAACGCGCTCGCGATGATCGGCCACTCGCGGCTGGTCACCAACGGCTTCCAATCGAGCGCCGACAACAACCAGCCCGTCTGGGCGAACGGCGTCGTCGGGATCCACAACGGCATCATCGTCAACGACGCAGAGCTGTGGCGGCGCCATCCGGAGCTGCAGCGCAAGTCCGAGGTCGACACCGAGGTGCTCGTCAACCTCCTGCGTCTCCACTTCGATGCGACCCACGACGCCGCGGAAGCGACCCGGCTCGCGTTCGAGGAGATCCGCGGCGCGGCGTCGATCGCGATGTTCATGGACGACCTCGAGTCGTTGCTGCTCGCGACGAACACGGGCTCGCTGTTCCGACTGACCAACGACGCGAACACGTTCCTCGCGTTCGCGAGCGAGCGTTTCATCCTCCAGAAGCTCGCGACGAGCTCCGATTTCGAGCGCCACTTCGGCAAGGTCCGCATCGCGCAGGTCCGCGCCGGCACCGGCGTGCTCGTCGGGCTGAAGGACCTCGCACAGAGCGAGTTCCGCGCGATCGGCCCGAAGGACGGCGAACAGAAGCTCGGCGCCGCCGGCGCGCCGGCGCCGAAGCACCTGCAGATCGTCGACCACACGCGCCGCGCTCGGAACCTGCGGCGCTGCAAGCAGTGCATCCTGCCCGAGACGTATCCCTTCATGGACTTCGACGAGAAGGGCGTCTGCCGCTACTGTCGCAACTGGCGCCGCATCGCGGTGAAGGGCCCGCAGAAACTCGCCGAACTCGTCGAGCCGTACCGCTCGAAGGACGGCAGTCCCGACGTGATCGTCGCGTTCTCGGGCGGCCGCGACTCGAGCTACGGGCTGCACTACGTCAAGACGCAGCTCGGGATGAACCCGGTCGCGTTCACGTACGACTGGGGCTTCGTCACCGACCTCGCGCGGCGCAACCAAGCGCGCATTTGCGGCAAGCTCGGCGTCGAGCACATCCTGCGCTCCGCCGACATCACGACCAAGCGCCGCTACGTGCGCAAGAACGTCGAAGCGTGGCTCGAGCGGCCGGAGCTCGGCATGGTCACGCTCTTCACCGCGGGCGACAAGGAGTTCTACTCGCACGCGCGCCAGCTCCGAAAGGAGACCGGCATCAAGCTCGTGATCTTCTCGACCGGCAACATGATCGAGGACACGCCGTACAAGACCGGCTTGTGCGGGATCCGCGAGGGCGACCACGGGATGACGTTGACGGGCTTGCCGCTCAAGAACGAGCTGCACTTGCTCTGCTACTACGCCTGGAACTACCTGAAGAACCCGCGGTACTTGAACGAGTCGCTCTTCGACACGTTCAACGCCTACTACCAGACGTTCGTGGTGAAGGACGACTTCCTCTATCTCTTCCACTACCTCGATTGGCGTGAAGAGGAGATCGTCGGCACGATCCGCCGCGAGTACGACTGGGAGGTTGCGACCGACACCACGTCGACGTGGCGCATCGGCGACGGCACCGCGGCGTTCTACAACTACATCTACGACACGATCGCGGGCTTCACCGAGGACGAGGTGATGCTCTCGAACATGATTCGCGAAGGTCACCTCACGCGCGATCAGGCGCTCGCGAAGTCCGAGGAGTACCGCGCGCCGCGCATGCCCTCGATCCGCGAGTACGCGCAGATCGCCGGCTTCAATTGCGAGGAAGCGCTCGCGGTGATCAACGCCGCGCCGAAGCTCTACTGAGGGCGCGTGCGCGTCGCGGCAACCCAGCCGAGCGCGCCGAGCACGAGCCCGAGCACCGCGAGCCACGCGCCGACGCGCAGCGACCTCGGCTCGTACCGCAGGACGACTTCGTTCGAGCCCGCTTCGAGCCGCACCGCCTGGAACGCGTAGTTCGCGATCAAAACCGGCTGTTCGACGCCGTTGACGTACGCGCGCCAGCCGGGGAACCAGCTCCGGCACGCGACCAGGTAGCCCGCTCGCTCGCGCTCGGCGCGCAGGCGGAGCTCGGTCGGCGTGCGCGAGACGAGCTCGACGCGGGTCGGCTCGTCGGCTCGGTCGGTCGCTTCGCGCGAACGAGCACCGGTTGCGGCGGTCGCGCGGGTCGCAGCGGACGCGCCAGGCGCGCCCGTGGCGGCGCGCGCGGCGCGCGCGGCGAACTCGGCGCGGGTGCTCTCGTCGCCGGGTTCGAGCATCACCGTGCGGTAGGGGTGGAAGCTCCTCTCCGTTGTCGCCATCAGCGCCTCGGTCGGCCGCAAGCACTCGCGCGCGTTCGAGACGACGAAGAACGCGCCCAGGCCGTGGCGGAAACGTTGCAGCGTCGCACCGCCGAGCTCCGCCGCGGTCGCGAACGCCTCGCCGCGCGCGCGGTAGTCGAAGTCGAGCACGTCGTCGCGCTTCTCGTCGCCGACCGAGAGCTCGAGCTCCGGCGCGCGGTCGCCGTCGGTGAGCCACACGAACGCCGCGTCGTCGCCGTCGACGTGCGTCGCTTCGGCGACCAAGGTGAACGTCCGCCCGCGCGAGTCGGCTCGCGCCTCGAACACCAGCGTCGCGAACATGCCGACGAAGTCCTGCGGTCCTTCGAACGCCCGCCACGCGAGCGCGACGTCGCGCGCGCTCACCGGCCGCGCACGCAGCTCGTCGGGCGTCCACGTTCGTTCCGCGAAGAGCCCATCCGTTTCGTCGTAGAGCCTCAAGCGCAGGTCGTAGCCCTCGCTCGCGGCGTCGCGCGCCGTCGCGGCGAACACGCCGACGGTGTCGAGACCCGCGCGATCACAGACGAAGCGTTGCTCGACGCGCACGCCCGCGCGCAGCGCGAGCGGTCGCTTCACCGGCTCGTTCGGTCCGCGCCGCGCGCCGAAACGGGTGCCGACGGGCACCCAATCGCCGGCGACGAGCACGTACTCGATCCCGAACAGCGCGAGATGCTCGGGTTCGACCGTGCTCGGCGTGCGCCACGCGCCGAACGGCGCGAACACCGTGCGGTAGAGCTCCTCGTAACGCCGAATGCCGAGCGCGTCGTCGCACACCGGGATCGCGAGTCGATGGAACAGATTGGTCTGCGCCGGCAGCGCGTTGTCGGTCAGCGCGAGCACCGCGTCCTCGCCAGCGACGCGCTGCAGCGTCTCGATCGCGCTCGTGCGCGGCTGGACGAAGCGATCCTCGACCGTCGGGTTGTAGTCGTGCGCGACCCACGCGTTCTGGAAGACGATCGCGCCGAGCAGGCCGGCGGCGAGCGCGAGCTTCGCGCGCCTGCCGCCGACGACGATCGACGCCGCCGCGCATGCGATCGCGACGGCGGTCGCGAGCCCGAGCTGCACGTTCTCGCGCTCGATGCGCGCGCGCACCGAGCTCCGCGCCGCGGCCTCGACGACGTCGAGGTGCGCGTCGAGCATCGCACCGGCCTTCCACGTGCACGCCGCGAGGACGCCGCCGCCGACCGCGAGCACCGCGAACGCCGCGCGACGGGACCGCGGGCCCGGCCGCGCCGTGAGCAAGCGATCGACCCCGAGCCCCGCGAGCACGGCGAGGCCGAAGAGCCACACCGACTGGCTGCGCGAGAGCAGCACGGTCTGACCGATCCACGGCAGCGCGTCCCACGCTCGCCCGAGCCCGCCGACGTCGCACGTCAGGACCAGCCAGACGAGGACGCCGAGCGCGAACGGCCGCACACGCCGATCCTGGCGCAGGCACACGAGTCCGATCAACGCGAGCACGAGCACCGCGCCGCCGGGGTACGACGTGTTGACCTGCTCGTAGTTCGGCGCGGGCAAGTCGCTCCGCAGCGACATGCGCGCGAGCGGCGCTCCGACGGCGCTCGGATAGACGAGCAGCGGCCACCAGTCGAGCAACGAGGGCTGCACGATCGGCTCGCGCGTGCCGAACGCGGCGCTGTTCACGAAGTACTCGGCGAACGGCAGGATCTGCGGCGCGCCGAGCAGCAGCGCGACGCCGCCCGCGGCGACGACGCCGCCGAGCCCGCGGGCGCCCGCCCTCCACCCGAGCCGACGCGCGAGCGCGAGCGCTCGCCACGCCGCCCAGGCGAGCGCGAGCGACGCGACGAACACCAGCGGCTCGGGATGCCCTGCGTAGACGCCGAGCGTGAACGCGCCGCACAAACCCGCGAACCACACCGCGGTGCGCCGGCGGGGCTCGCCGCGTTCGAGCGACTGCACCGCGCGCTCGATGCACCACGCCGCGGCGGGCAACGCGACCGCGACGGCGGAGTGCGGGTAGGCGAGCAGCAACACGCTCTTGCCGGAGAGCATGAACGCGGTCGCCGCGACCAGCGCGGCCGCGAAGTCGAACGCCAACGCACGCACGAACAAGTAGGTGAACAGCCCGAGCAGCACGAGCCTCAGCAGCGCGGAGACGATCGCCGCCGTCTTGAAGCTGAACAGGTAGTACGGAACGCTGAACGGCGAGAAGATCGCCGACTGGTAGTTCGCGTGCAGCGGCACGCCGGCCGCGTTGTACGGGTTCCAGAGCGGCAATCGGCCGGCCGCGAGCTCGTCGCGCGCGAACGCGAGCCAAGGCTGCATTTCGGTCGGCGGGTCGTAGAGCCCACGATTGGCGACGATCGCACCGTCGCCGACGCGCGTCAGCGCGAAGTCTTGCGTCAGGTCCGCCGACGTGTACGTGTGCGTGGCATGACGCACGATCGGCTCGGCGAGCAGCACGAGCGCGAACGCGACGAGGAGCGCGAGGGCGAGCGCATGGCGACGCATCGGTGCGAGGGTTCCGACGTCAGGGGGTTTCGTCGACGACGGTCGTGCGCCCGGAGCGGGAACTCGGGCGCTCGCGCCGACGGACGGGAGCCTACTTCGTCGCGGGCAAACGCGCGACGATCGCCTTGCCGAGCGCTTGCGCGAGCAGTCGATGCCCGGCGGGCCTCGGGTGATAGGCGTCGGCGAAGAGCTGCTCGACCTTGCGCCCCTCGGCGAGCGCGGTTTGGAACAGCGCGCGGCCGTCGACGACGTCGAGACCTTGGCGCGCGCCGACCTCGACGACCTTCTTCGAGTACTCGAGCAGCACCGGCGATTTCTCCTCGACGTCGGGTTGGCGCGGCATCGACAGCAGGATCAAACGTCCTCCGTCGGCCTCGACGCGCTTCTGGAGGTCGAGCAAGCAGGCCTCGAAGTCGTCGAGCGGCACCCGGCGCTTGCCGGGGAACTTGACCATGCCGACGTACGGGTCGAGCTCGGCCTCCTTCTTCCGCTCGAGGAAGACCTTGCCGCGGACATCGGAGGTCACGCCCTTAGCGAGGTCGATCCGCTTCGCGACGAAGTGCACGATCCGCGAGTCCTGACGCAGCGAGATGCCGACCTGCGTCCAGAACCCGCCGGTCGCGACGTTCATCGCGATCTTCTCCTTGTCGGGCACCGACTGCAGTGCTTGCAGGTGATCGTTCACCGCGCCGAACGCCTCGATGACGATGTCTGGATCGAACTCGCGGACGAGCTCGTCGTAGCGCTCGAGCCCCTGGCGGATCGTGAAGCCGACGACGCCGGCGTCGAGCACCTCGCATTCGTAGCCGGCGACGTCGAGGAACTTCTCGAGCTGCGCGGAGTACGTGTCCTCGTACTTGACGCTGTGCCCGAACGTCGAAGAGTCGCCGAGCGTCGCGATGCGCAGCACGCCGGGCGTCTTCTCTTTCCGCAACGCGGGGCCGCGGTAGCCGAACTCGTTGATCGTGCCGCCCCAAGGAACTTCGGAGCCGACGCGCGGGCGCCACATCTGGCGCTCGGCGTACTCGTGCATGCTCGTGCCGAGCCGGATCTCCTTGTCCTCGAGGCGATTCCAGACCTGGATCGGCTCGAGCGGCGGGTACTCGAATCCGTTGGCGCGCAGCAGCGCTTCGGCCGCTCCGAAGAACACCGTCACCGACAGGAGCGCGATCAGGAGACGCTTGACGAGCTTGGGCATGGCGCGGCCGGGGCCGGGAGAGGATAGGCGCGCGCGCGCGACCGCGCCAGGCTCGAGCGGGGCCGCGCGGTCGATCGCGCCGAGCGCGAAGTGGCCGCCGAGGAGCCGCGCATCGGCGCCGCGAGCGGCTGTGCCGCGGGCATCGGTTCCGCCGGCAGCGCCGCCGCGAGCAGCGCCGCAGAGACCATCTGCGCCGCGCGCACCGGCGCCGAAACCGTCGGCGCCGAGACCATCGGCGCCGCGAGCATCAGCAAGCCGCGGCACAGCGAATCGACGGGCCCGACCCCACCGTCGCGCGTCCGCGCATCACTTCTCGTCAGCGAAGGCTGGGATGCGCGAGCTGGAAGCCGGTCGCCCGCTGCCAAGCCTCGGCGATGGCGAGCGCGCGCGTGTCGTCGAACACCGCCGCCGTGAAGCTCAAACTTCCCGGCGAGCCCTCGGCGCCGAGCTCGGTCGGAACGCAGACGCTCGGATTGCCGGTCAGGTTTTCGAGGACGAGCCATTTTCCGGAAAGGCTCGGATGCACGATCACGTCGACGCGCTCGAAGAGCCTGGCGATGTCGAGCATCAGGAGCCGCCGGATCCGACACGCACGCAGATAATCGGCGGCCGGCGCCAGGCGCGCGACGCGGAAAGTGTTCGGCCACGCGCTCTCGTCCTGCTGCACCAGCGCGGCGTCGAGCCCGCGGTCGGTCAGTTGGTCGAACGCCGCCGCGGCTTCGGACGTCAGGATCACGAAGAGCTCGCCGAGCGGGTACTCCGGCAGCTCGATCGGCACGAGCTCGCAACCGAGATCCGCGAGCTCCTTCAAGCGCCGCGCCTCGATCGCCGCGTCGCCGAAGTCGCCTGGGACGTAGCCCACCTTCCAACCGCGAACGTCGACTGTCCCCAGATCGACGAACGGCGCGTCGACCGAGCTCTCGTCGCGCGGGTCGGCGCCGTGGATCGCCGCGAACACGGTCGCGCAGTCCGCGACGGTGCGCGCGATCGGCCCGACTTTGTCCATCGTCCACGAGAGCGCCATCGCGCCGTGACGCGACACGCGTCCGAACGTCGGGCGCAACCCGGTGACGCCGCACGTCGCGGACGGCGATACGATCGAGCCGCAGGTCTCGGTTCCGATCGCGAACGCGACGCAACCCGACGACGTCGCCGAAGCCGGGCCGGCGGACGAACCCGACGAGCCCTTCGAGACGTCCCACGGATTGCGCGTCAGCCCGCCGAACCACGTGTCTCCCATCGCGAGCTCGCCGAGCGAGAGCTTGGCGACGAGCACCGCGCCCGCGTGGTCGAGCTTCTCGACGACCGCCGCGTCGAACTCGAGCCTCTGCTGCTCGAACGGCGGCGCGCCCCAGGTCGTGCGGATGCCTTTCGTCGCGAAGAGGTCCTTCGCGCCCCACGGCAAGCCGTGCAACGGACCGCGCCATTGGCCGAGAGCGAGCTCGCGATCGAGTTCGGCCGCTCGAGCTCTCGCGCGCTGCTCGCAGAGCGTCACGACGCAGTGCAGCGTGGGATCGAGGCGCTTCAGGCGCGCGAGCGAGAGCTCGACGAGCTCGGTCGCGGTGACTTGGCGCGTGCGCACGAGCTCGGAAAGCGTCGCGAGGTCCGCGAACGCGAGTTCCTCGAGGTCGGCGGGCCGCACGACGGTCGCGCGTTCGCGCGGAATCGCCGCGGGCCACGGTTTCGGCGCGCCGATGCCCGGGATGCGGGCGTGGAACGTGAACGCGGGCGCGACCGAGTTCGCGAGGTCGACCGCGCGCAGCCGCTCGAAGGACTCGAGGCTGTCTCCGACGCCGCGGCGCGCGAGCTCGAGCTCATCCGCGTCGTAGTCGAGCCCGACGACCTTCGCGGCGACCGCGACTTCGTCGCGCGTGACACGAGGCTCGGGCCGAGGCTCCGATTCCTGGCAGCAAACGAACGCAACCGCGATCAGCATGGGCGGGACCTCTGTGGTTTCGAGCGACGACGTATCGTGCCGACCGCCAACCGGCTGGCGCTACTTCGCCTCGCGCTTCTTCACCGCCTCGAGCAGCGCGATCCCGAGTTTGACGTGAGGCTCGATGTCCAGCGGCTCGCCGCTCAGGAGCGTTTCGACCACGAGCTTGCCGCGGCCGAGGTCGAGCGAGAGCACGTCGAACGCGAGCACCCCGTTCTTCATCTGCTTGTGCTGCAGGAAGCCGAACGTGTCGACGCCGTCGAGCGTGCTCGTCGTCGAGCCCGTGATGCGCACGACGCCGGACTTCATCTGCTCGTCCTTGAGCTTGCTGAGCCGATCGCTCATCGCGACATACGCGCGCGCCTCGGCTTCGGTGCCGAACTCGAGGATCGTCATCACGACCATCTTCTCGGCCGGATTCGCGGCCGGATAGAGCGCCACCAAGCGCGCGTTGCGCACCGAAGCGACGATCGCGGCTGCGTCGACCTTCGGCAGCAGCACGAGCGCCGCTTCGAGCTGGTTCGATTGCACGGTCAGGCGCTGCGACGTCCACACGTCCGCGGGGAAGCGCGCGACGAAGAGGTCGAGCGCGGGCTCGGGATCGTAGAGCATCACCGGCCGCGTCCTCGGATCGAGGAACCACTCCGGGTGCAGGATCGTCTCGCCGTCGCGCGGCGGATCGCGGAATGCGCGCGCCAATGCTTCCGGTCCGCCGACGTTGCCGATCGCGGTGACGAAGCTCTCGCCGTCGTGGTACGCGAACGTCGTGTTCGCGGACTGCGCGCGCAACAGCGTCATCATGCCCTCGCCGGACGCCTTCGACGACTCGGGGATCACGCCGATCCCCGAGGTGAACGTGTCGAAGCCCTTGCTCCAGCCGTGCGCGGCGCACACGCGTCGCGTGGTGTACTGAGCGTGACCCTCGATGATCGCGTTCACGGCGTTCGCGGCGTCGACGGAATCGGCGTTCGCGATGAACGCGCTGAGGTCGTGCAGCGCGTCGTCCCAGGCGTGGACGAGCTCGTGGACCATCACGGCGCGCAGCGTTTCGTCCGAGGTCAGCTCGGGGCGCTCGAGCAGTTTCGCGGAGAGCTCCCACGTCTTCGGCACGACGAGGAACTCGCGGGTGCTCCACGCGTACTTCGCGAACATGATCGGCCCGGCGGCGTCGCCGAGCGCTTTCGCTTCGGCCGTCGCTTTCTCCTCGTCGGGCTGGCGCAGTCGCACGATCGGCAGGTTCTCCTCGGCGATGCGCCGGCCGAGCTCGACCGACGTGACCAAGCGGATCGTGAGCTCGCCGTGGAAGCGCGCGTCGAAATCGGACTCGAGCACCGCGCGCGCCTCGGCGTAGGCGGCGCGCACGCGCTCTTCGGTGACCTTTTCGAGCTGCGCGGCGCGCGCGAGCGGCGCGAGGACGAGCAACGCCGTCACCGGAGCGAACGCGGCGAGCGGAGCGAACGTCGCCAGCCGAGCGAACGCGGCCAGCGGATGGATGGGGACGCGCATGCGGATCCGATTCGAAAGGGGGGAGCGAGACCGGCGCGCGAGCTCAGCCCGGCGACTTGCGCCAAGCGTAGCGCGAAGTGGCGAGCGTCGGCGCCTCGTTCGACGAGTCGAGCAGCGCGAGCGCCTCGGCGAGCACCGCGCGGTGCAGCTCTGCGTGCCCCGGATCGCCGAGCGGCGCGCCGAACGGGAAATGGACCGCGAGGCTGCGCGGCGCGCCGACCACGCGCGTCAGCTCGGGGATCAGCGTCACGCACACGGTCGCGATCGCGCGCGCCTCGAGCTCGCACGCGACCAGCGCCGCGGTCTGCACGCAGATCGAGCAGTTCGGGATCAGCAGCGCCGCATCGACGCCGTCGGCGCGCAGCTCGCGCGCGAGCTCGGCCGCGCTCGCGAGCAATCCCGGCAACGGCCGGATCACGCCGCCGACGAAGCTGTGGTGGCGCGGCGCGGGCTCGCCGACGACGCCGCGCATCGCGAGCTCCTGGAGCGCGTGCATCGGCAGCGCGACCTCGGGATCGACCGCGGTGTACTTCGGGTCGACGTAGCCTTGCTCGAGCGCGAGCTCGTCGCGCGCGACCAAGTGGGCGAGCGTGCGGAAGCTCGGATCGCCGAGCGGCTCCTCGAGCGCTCGGAACGGCGCGTCGTCGCGCCGGTGGAGCCCCGCGGTCGTGATCAACGCGACGCGGAGCTCTCGCAACGGCGCGCGCGGCACCGTCCAAGGCACCGCGAGCCGGCGCACGAACGCGAACTCCGGATCGGCCGAGGCTCGGATCATGTCGACGAGCTTTCGAAGCAGCGCGTCCTCGAACGGTCCCGTGCAGGGCGCGAAGCCGGCGAGCTCGGTCGCGTCGGGGTTCACGCTCGGGGTCACGGTCGCGCCCGCGTTCTCGTCCGGGTTCACGTCCGCGTCGGGATTCACGCCCGCGCAGGGCCGCCCCGGCGGCGCTCGGTGAGGTGGTCGGCGAGCGCGCTCGACACCGCGAGGCCGGTCGAGCGCTCGAACTCGACGAAGAACGGCGAGGAGTTGCACTCGAGCACCGACCAGGCTCCGCTCGACTCGTCGCGCATGAAGTCGACCGCGGCGAAGCCCATGCCCCAGTGGCGCGCGACGCTCTCGGCGAGCGCGCGAGCTCCGTCGGGCAGCACGATCCGGCGCACGCGGCCGGTGTTCTTGCGCGAGTCGACCTCGCCGCCCTCGGAGGCGTGGATCTCCGCCGCGCCGAGCACCGAGCCGCCGACGACGTACGCGCGCACGTTGACGCCGACGACGCGCTCTTGGATCAACGCCGCGCTCGCGCCCAGCGCGGCACGCGCCTCGCCGATGCTCGCGTGCGGCGCGAACGCGCGCGTGTAGCCGTAGCCGCCGATCAGACCTTTTTGCACCCAACCGTCGCTGACGGCGATCGGCGGCTCGACGAGCAGCGCGGGATCGTTGGTCGCGATCGTCACGGGAGTGCGGAGGCCGAGGCGGAAGAGGCTCGCGCTCTCGAACGGTTTCTCGCCGTGCAGATCCCACGTGCGCGGCGGGTTGACGACCCGCGCGCGACGCGCGAGCCGCACGAAGAGCGCGGTCCACGTCGCGAGGTGGCGCTGCGACGCGCGGAGGAACCGCTCGCTGCGTTCGCGATCGAGCGAGCCGTCGGGCGCGCGCACCGCCGCCGGGCGCAGGCCGAGATCGGACACGTAGAACGCCGAGCAGTCGCGGAGGTCGCGGCCCATCAGCTCTTCCCCGTCGGTCGAGAGCCGGATCGCGGGCTCCTCGCGCGAATCGAACACGACGCCGTCCGCGCCGCGCTCCTCGAGCCGGAGCGCGAGCCTCTGCAGCTCCGGACGCTCGGGCGAACCGATCAGACCGACGCGGATCATTTGCAGGCGACGTCGCGCGCCGGGCCGGTCGCGCTCTCCGGTCCGGGGTGGCGGTGACGGATCTCGAGCAGCGGCTCGAGGTGGAACTTGTAGTGCTCGCACGCGCCGCGGTCGCGCTCGGGGTGCCGCATCGCCTCGAGCGGGCAACCGCCGTGGCAGAGCGGCATCACTTCGCACGAGCGACAACCGCTCTTCGCGAGCGGATCCCACGCGAGCCACTTGTTCTCGTTCGAGACCTGGAACGGCTGTTGGCCGTCGAGCAGGCTCCCGATCGACTTCTCCGGGTTCATCGTCACTTCGTGCCAGCACTTGAACAGCAGGCCGTTCGGCGACACGACGAACCCGTTGAGCCGATCCGCGGTGCAGAACGCGCCCGCGAGCCGGAACGGATAGCGCGAGAGCCCGAGCCCGCGCTTCGCCGCCTCGCGGTAGATCTCGACCTCCATCCGCGCGAAGTCGTTGCTCGAGTAGCAGAGCTCCTGGATGTTCCCGCACGCGGCGCCGTCGTGCGTCACCTGCGCGAGGTACGGCCTCACGTGCGTGTGGAGCCCTTGCTCCTTCAGGATCTCGAGCACCTCGAGCGCCCGCAGCGAGTTGCGCGCGTCGACGTTGATGCGCAGCTGGAACTCCGCGAGGTCGATCGTCGCGCGCATGTTCTCGATGATGCGCCAGAACGTGCCGCGCCCGCCGATCAGGTGGCGGCGCTTGTCGTGCTCGTCGGGCGGGCCGTCGAGGGTCACTTGGACCTTGACGACGCCGAGCTCCTTCAGCCGCAACATCTTCTCGCGATCGAGGAAGAAGCCGTTGGTCACCAGCGTCGCGTCGTAGCGCATCCCGCGCTTCTCGCAGAGCGCTTGGAAGCCCGCGCTCAGTCGCTCGACCACCGGATACGCCGACGGCAAGAGCGGCTCGCCGCCGTACCACGTCACCGCGAGCGTTTCGCACGGCTTCGACTTCGCGTCGCACCACGCGAGCAGCAGGTCCTGCACCTTCTTCGACATCGAGACCTTGAGGTGCTCCTCGAAGCAGTAGTCGCAGCGGAAGTTGCAGTCGAGCGTCGGCGCGATCGTCAGGAAGAGCTGGTCGACGCGGTGGCGATCGCGCTCGAGATCCGCTTTCGCGGTCGAGAGCTCGTCCTCGTCGTCCTCGATCAGGAAATGCGCGCGCACCAGCGCCTCGCGGATGTCGCGCTTCTCCGGGGTCTCGCAGGGCGTTCGCTCGGGCTCGGCGAGCAGCGCCTGGACGAACTCCTGCTGCGCCGGCTCGATCTCCGCGAGCGCGGTCGACCAGGAATTGAACGCGAGCCACGTCCCATCGGACGACTGGAACAGCCGGTTGTAGCGCGACGGCTTCATGGCGTGCGACTCCGTTCCGCCTGCGCGGCGGCGTGGACGAGCAGGTCGGCCGCGGCGCGGGCGATCGCCCCCGCCCGCGCGTGATCCCAGGCGGCGAGGTCCGGCGCGGCATCGACGTCGACGACGCGCGCGGTCGCGCCGTCGATGCGCAGCGTCACGGCGGCGATCGCGAGCCCGAGCTCCGCCGTCGCGCGCCGCGCGAGCGACGCGAGCTCGTCGGAAAGTCGATCGGGCGCGATCGCACCGCTCGCGGCGGCGCCGGCGCTCCACGCGGCGAGGTCCCGATGCTCCGCGCACGCCGCGAGCGTGTCGCCGGCGACGAACGCGGTCGTCAACGCGCCGTCGAACGGCTCGGGCGTCCACGCGGGCTCGCCGAGCTCGGGAGTCCGCGGCTCGTAGTCGGCGACGCGTCCGAGCGCGTCGCGCCATGCGCCCGCATCGCGCCATGCGCCCGCGCCGACGCGCGGCCCGAAGCGCCACGGTTGCACGGCGAGTCCGCGGGCGGCGAGCGCGTCCAGCGCGAGCACGGGCGCGAGCGCCAGCTCGGCGGCGTGCGGAGGATTCAGCACCGGCACGCGCTCGGCGAGCGCGTGCACCGCCGAGAGCCGCAGCGCCGCGAGCTCGCGCCTCGCTTCGCCGCCGATCGGCTGCGGCCACGCGAACAGCGGGCGTTCGAGCAGGATCGCGGACGCCGCCGTCAGCTCGAGCCCGCGCCACGAGACGAAGTCGGGGCCGACGCTGAGTGTTTCACCGTCGAACGGAGCGTCGAGGTCGAGGACGTGGACGCGCGTCGCCGCGACTTTCGCCGCGTGCAACGCATCCGCGACCGCGCTGCCGAAGCGCGAGCCGCGCGAGCCGAGGACGACGTACATGACGACCGTGGGGGCGAACGTGCGCCAACCTATCCGAGCTCCGACGAAGCGGCCAGTCCCAGAACAGACTTCGGCTCGCACGAATCCTCGACGCATTGCGAGCGCGCGCATAGAGTCGACGCGCCGCGCGCCGTCACGGCGTTTCGTGCGTCGTCGAGCGCGGCACGTTCTCGAGTTCGTTCCACAATCCCTTTCCAAACGGAGTCGACCATGAAGTTCGTCGTCCAACCGACCGAGCCGCAAAAGGGTCCGGGCAACACCACGATGTGCGTGCTGTGCTCGGAAGACCCGCGCTGGTGCCCGCCCACCGCCTGAGAGCGGTCGAGGCCCAGGCGAGCCGATCGCGGCTCGCACCCGGAGCGTCCGCTGCGCAATCCGCGCGCGGGCGCTCTCTTCGTTGGCGGGCGACCTCGGTGACGCGAGCGCGCGCTCGGTCGCTTTGGCGAGCTCGTACGAGCGACGCGCCGCGACGACGACGCGCTCGCCATCCGGGTAGGATCCGCGGCCCCTCGAAACCCGGAGACCCAAGCGTTGAACGCCCAGCCGATCCAACTTTCCGCAGCCGAGCCGATGCCGCTCGGCAAAGTCGCGTACCAGGCGGGCAACGGTCTCGCGCTGATCACGCTGACCAACCCGCCCGCGAACGGGTACTCGCACGAAATGATGCTCGACCTCGACGCCGCGATCTTGCGCGCGCGGTTCGACGAAGCGGTGCAGGTGATCGTGCTCGCGGGCGCAGGAGAGAAGTTCTTCTGCGCCGGCGCGGACATCGGGTACTTGAACTCGCTCTCGCCGACGAGGAAGTACTACTTCTGCCTGCACGCGAACGAGACGCTGCAGAGGCTCGAGCGCACGCCGAAGCTCGTGATCGCCGCGCTGTCCGGCCACTGCGTCGGCGGCGGGCTCGAGATCGCGCTCGCGTGCGACCTGCGCGTCGCGCGCAAGGGCTCCGGCAAATGCGGCTTGCCCGAGGTCAGCCTCGGCGTGCTGCCCGGCACCGGCGGCACGCAACGCCTGGCGCGTTTCGTCGGTCGCGCGCGCGCGATCGAGCTGATGGTCAGCGGCCGCACGTTCGACTACGACGAAGCGCTCGCGCTCGGGATCGTCACGCACGTGCGCACCGCGTCCGACGACGCGAGCTTCATCCACGACCTGCTCGCGTTCGCCGCGAGCTTCACGACGCCCGACAAGGCCGCGCTGAGCGTCGGCCACATCAAGGCGGCGGTCCACGGCGGCATCGACCTGCCGCTCGACGCCGGATTGAATCTCGAGCGCGAGCTCCAAGCGAAGCTCTTCGCCTCCGCCGACGCGAAGGAAGGCATCGCGGCGTTCGTCGAGAAGCGCAAGGCGAAGTTCGAAGGGCGCTAGAGGTCGTGGGGCTCTCGCTCGACGCTTATTTCGCGCGCATCGGTTACGCCGGCGGCGCGGAGCCGACGCTCGCGACGCTTTCGGAGCTCGTGCGCGCGCACGCCGGCGCGATCCCGTTCGAGAACCTCGACGTGTTGCTGGGCCGGCGGATCGCGCTCGACGAGGACGCGCTCGCCGCGAAACTGGTCGACGCGCGCCGAGGCGGCTACTGCTTCGAGCAGAACGGCCTGCTGCTCGCCGTGCTCGAGCGCCTGGGCTTCTCCGTGGCGCCGCTGTCGGCGCGCGTGCGCTTCCAACGCCCGCGCGACTTCGTGCCGCCGCGTACGCACGTATTCCTGCGCGTCGAGCTCGACGGCGTGTCGTGGCTCGCCGACGTCGGCGTCGGCGGGTTGTCGCTCTCCGCGCCGCTGCGTCTGGTGCTCGACGTCGAACAGCCGACGCCGCACGAGACGCGCCGCATCGTCTTCGAGAACCGGCGCTTCTACCACCAGGTGCGGCTCGCGGGCGCGTGGCACGACGTCGCCGAGTTCACGCTGGAGGAAATGCCGCCGATCGATCGCGAGCTCGCGAACTGGTTCACGAGCGCGCATCCCGACTCGCACTTCAAGAACCGCCTCGTGGTCGCCCGCGCGCTGCCGAACGGCCGGCGCGCGACGATCCTGAACCGCGAGTTCACGCTGCGAGCGGCCGACGGCACCGCCGACACGCGCCTCATGCAGTCGCCGGACGAGCTGCTCGCGATCCTCGCCGAGCATTTCGAGCTACCGTTCCCGCCGGGCACGCGCTTCCCGTGCGTCGCGCTCGATTGGCCGTAGACGCGTCGAGCGAGCGGACGCGGCGAGACCGTAGACGCGACGAACCGCCAACGCGACGAGCCCAGTGACGCGACGAGCCCGTCGGCGCGGCGGCCGGCGAGCTCGGATGTGCGGTGCGGTCAGATCGCTTCGGCGATCGGCGATCGGAGATCAGAGGTCAGCGGCCGCCGGTCAGCGACGCGCGCTCAGCGACAGGAGCTTGTCCCTCACCGATCGTCGCGCGAGCGGGGACCCGGCGCACCGTCGTCGTCGCCTCCACCTTGGCGACCGTGGCGATGCCCGCGTTCCGCCGAGAGGAAGAGCCCGAGACGCTTCGCCGCGCGATCGGGATCGAACTCGCGGCCGTGGGCGCGCGCTCGCTCCTCGCACTTCGCGCGTTGCTCGGGTGTCAGTCGATCGATCAGCGGCCGCACCAACGGCATGCCGCGTTCGTTTGCTTCTTGCCGCAGCGGCTTCAGCTCTTGGCGCAGGTACTCGCGCGCTTCCTCGCGCCTGCCGGCGCGGCGCAGCTCGCGCGCGCCGCCGAGCACTTCACGAATCTCAGGCCGAAGCTCCTTGGCGATCGGCGCGAGCTCGCGACGCGTGCGGCGCAGCTCCTCGCGCTGCTTTGGCGTGAGCTCGAGCGAGCGCACGAAGCGCTTCGCGTCCTGCACACGCTGGCGCAGCCGTTCGCCGCGCTGACGTCCGCCGCCCGCGTGCTGGCCGGCCGCGCGTTGGCCACCAGCATGTCGGCGTTCCGCGCGCTGACCAGGCGCGCGCTGGCCTCCGGCGTGCTCGCCGCGTTCGGCGCCGCGTTCGAGTCGAGCGTGCTCGCGGACGCGCGCCCGTTCGGGCTCTTGTGCGAAGGCCGTGGTCGCCGCGCCGAGCAGCAAGAGACCGCCGAGACCGAGAAGAAGTTGCGCTTTCATGTTCGAGGCTCCGTTGGGACCACCGGTTGGAACACCCGACGTCCGACGAGGTTCCGCGCGGAGGCTCGACGCGCCGGCGGGAGCGAGCTTCTTACGCCGTCGAGACGACGCCTACGGCAGCGCCTGCTCGCGCCGGAGCTGGAGCATCACGAACGCGCCGTCGCGCTCGACGGTGACCACGGTCGACTCGCGCGTCTCGTCGCGCAGACGGTCGGCGGCGAGCGCGAACTTCGCGAGCGAACCGTCCGCGAGGTCGAACTCGTCGATCGCGAGCACGCGCTCGCCCGGGGCGAACTTCGCACGCTCGGCGCGCGAGCCCGCGAGCACCGTCGCGACGCGCACTTCGCCGTCGACGTGTCGCACGGCGAGCCCGTGCGTGCGCAGCGCAACTCGACCGAGCAACTTCGGATCGGCGACGAAGAGCTTCTTCGCCGGCCAATCGAGCACGAGCTTGGTGCGCTCGAAGAAACGATTGCCGACCTTCGCCGGACCGCTCGGGATCGACGAGACGACCATGTCGGGGATCGGCGAGCTCGCGAGCGTCAGGCCCTTCATCCAGCAGAGCTTCTCGCCTCCCGGTGAGAGCCCGAACGCGCCCGCGGTCGCGCTGCCGTGCACGTCGAGGCACTTGACCGCTCCGACGCGCTCGACGAGCTCGGCGGGCAGCTCGAGGAACACGTTGGCGCCGGTGTCGAGCTCGACGTGCTCGACGCGCGCCTCGCCGACCGTGAGCGCGAGGATCGGGAGCGCCTGCAGCGAGAACCCGAACGGCACTTCGAGCCAGCCCTTGGTGTCGAACGCGCTCGCGCTCGGCGCGAACTCGAGCGTCTTCGCCGCGTAGTCGATCGCGACCGCGCCGTGGCGCAGCAGGTTGCCGCCGATCAGGCCGTCGATCGCTTGCTCGCGGAACTCCGCCAGCGCGTGCAGGTCGACGACGATCGCCGCGAGGTCCGAGAAGCGCGCGCCGCCGAGGTCGACGGTCGGCAGCAGCACGAAGTCGCGCGGCTCCGAGTTCCCCGCGGCGTCCTTGGTTTCGTACTTGCCGAGCACCGTCGCGCCGAGCTCCTTCGCGAGCTCCGGCGTGATCACCATCGGCGCACCGGTGTCGAAGACCATGCGGCACTCGCGCCCCCCGACCTTCGCTTGCACGCGGATCAGCGACGTGAACGTCTCGAACGGGAGCTTCGCGCGATAGTCCGGCGTCTCGACCTTGCCGCGCATCAACGCGCCGACGACGTCGAACGAGGATTGCTGAGCGAACAGCGCTGCGGCAGCACCGAGGCAGACGAGGAACGCGATCAGGAGCTTCATGCCGCCACCTCATCGCGAGCGGCGCCTGCGCACCAGCCACCCGACTCGGATTGACGCAAGTCGTGCCTCGCCGCATCGTTGCGCTGGCCTGCGGCGCGAACAGGACGTCGCCGCTGTGACACTGCGCGCTCCCGCGTCAAGACGGCGAACGAACCCACGATGGCCATCCCGCTCACCCGATCGATTCTGGGAGCCCTCGCCGTGCTCGTCGTCTCCGCCGTTGCACGTGCGCAGCTCGTCGAAGGGCTGCCGAGCAACGCGTACTCGCCTGGTGAGTGGTACCCGAACGTGTATCAGTCGCTCGGACGATCGCTCGCCGGCGTCCGACTCGGTGGCGAGAAGCCGCGCGACCTGATCGCGGCCGGCGTGACGCGCAACGGGAGCGGCCGCGTCGTGTTGCTCGCGCCGCGCTCGCGTCGCGTGGTGATGGAGTTCGGCGGAGACGTCGGTGGAGAGTTCTTCGGCGAGAGCTTGGCGTCCAGCGGATCCACGCTGCTGATCGGCGAGTCGATCGCGCTTCAAGGCCGAGGTCGGGTGCGCGTCGTCGATGTTGATCGTCCCGACGGAGCGCGTTGGCTCGAAGGGTTCGAAGGGGCTGAGCGGTTTGGGTTGGAGCTGCTCACTGTGCCCGACGCGAGCGGCACTGGCTTCGTCGCGTTGATCGCCGCGCCGACCACACCGGGCGCCGACGAAGCGCGTGGGGCGGTCGCGCTCTACCGCGATGCGCGGGGCGAGCCCGTCTGGATCCAGCGCGCGGCGCGTGGCGAGGTCGGATTCGGTCGCACGCTCGCCGTGCTCGGCGATGTCGACGCGGACGGCACGAGCGACTTCGCGGTGTCGAGCATCCGAGGCGCGCGCGGCGCGGTCGCGTTGCTCTCGGGCAAGACAGGTGCGCGCCTCCGAGAGTGGATCGGCGACGCAGCGGGCGATCGATTCGGCACTGGGCTCGCCGGGATCGGCGATCTCGACGGTGACAGCGTCAGCGACCTCGCGATCGGCATGCCGTGGCGCGAGTGCGCCGACGGCACCGCGGGTCGCGTGCGGTTGGTGTCGACGGCCACAGGGAACACTCTCCGCGAGATCGAGTCCGATTGCCGGAGGCGCGATCGTCCCGGCGGCGACGCGGAGTTCGGCGCGGCGCTCGTTTCGATCGACGGCACGCAGGGCACGGCGGCGGAGCTCTTCATCGCCGCGCCCGAGGGTTTCTACAACGGCACCGACGTCGGCTTCGTCGAAGCGTGGTCGGCCACCGGCTCCGAGCGGCTCGCGCGCCTCGGCTGGGACTACTCGGGCTTCCGGCCGGAGCGTTTTGGCGCAACGCTCGCGACGTGCGTGCTCCAGCTCGACGGTCCGACGTCCGTCCTGCTCGTCGGAGGCCGCGGCGACAACGGCGGCGGACTGCACGTGCGTCGCCCGGGATCGAACACGCTCGTGTGGGAGATCTTCGGCTGCCACCTCGAGCCGCCGGATTGACGCGGCGCCGCTCTTAGAGCCGCCGCGCGAGCGAATCGACGAAGCGCGCGAGCGCCGGTGGGTGTTGCGCGAGGAAGAGCGAGGGCTCGATCAGCTCGAGTTCCATCAGCACCGGGCGGTTCGACGCGTCGCGCGCGACGTCGACGCGGGCGTACAGCAACTCCGACGACGGCGCGGTTCGCGACGAGCCCTCGACGCGCGACGCGCCCGCCACCAGCGACGCGATCGGAGCGAGCGCAGCTTCGCCGAGCGCGCGTTCGTCGGGCTCGATCGCGAGCGCGGTCGACACGTTCTCCTTCTGGCCGCTCCAGCGCGGCTGCTTTCGGATCGCGTGCGTGAACTCGCCGTCGAGCCAGACCAGCGCGCGCTCGCCGTAGTCGTCGACCGAGCTCAGGTAGGGCTGCAAGAGCATGTCGCGCGTCGCGAGCAGTCCCGCGAGGTGCGTGCGGGCGTCCGCGAGCTCGCTGCGCGCGAAGCGACGCGTCCCGAACGAGCCCGCTCCGACTGCGGGCTTCACGACGAACGCGCTCCAGCCGCGCGCCTCGAGCTCGACAGCCAGGTCGACGTTCGCGCCGCGCTCGAAGAGCACCGTCGGCGTCGTCGCGACGCCGCGCGCCTCGAGCTCGAGCAGGTAGCGCTTGTGGATGTTCCAACGCACGATCGCGAGCGGATTCCAAAACGGCCCCGCGGTGCTCGCGCGCTCCGCCCAATCGAGGAACGCGCCGAGATGGTGGATGTAGTTCCACGTCGAGCGGATCACGGTCGCGCCGGGCTCCTCCCAGCCGACGCGCTCGTCGTGCCACGCGCCGAGCGTCGCGTCGATGCCGCGCGCGGCGAGCGCTGCGAGCAAGGGAGCTTCGTCGGTGTCGAACTTCGGGGTCGGCCGGCAGGTGGCGAGGCGGAGCTTCATGGTGTCACGTGCGGTGCGCTACGACTCTGCGTGCGGAACGGAGCCAGGCTCCACCGCCGCGACTTCGACTCGCACGCGGCGTGGCGTTCGCGCGGCGAGCGCATGAGCCGGGGGTGGAGCCTGGCTCGGTGCTTCGCACGCGGCGTGACGTTCGGGCGGCGACCCGCGAAGTCGCGGCCGTGGAGCCAAGCTCCGTACACGTTCATCGGACACCGCACCGGGTTGCGACCGCGTCGGCGAGGCGCGCGAGCGCCAGCGGGTTCTGCTTCAGGAAGAGCGACGGCTCGACGAGCTCGAGCTCCATCACCACCGGCTGGCCGCGTTCGTCGCGCGCGACGTCGACGCGAGCGTAGAGCAGATCTTTCGCGATCGGCGCGAGCGCGACTTCGCCGAGCGCGCGTTCCTCGGGCTCGACGTCGAGCGCGGGCGACACCGACTCGTCCTCGCCGCTCCAGCGCGGCTGCTTTCGCACCGCGTGCGTGAACTCGCCGTCGATCCAGACCAGCGCGCGCTCGCCGTAGCCGTCGACGGAGGTCAAGTACGGCTGCACGAGCGCATCGCGATCCGCGACGAGGCCGTTCAAGTGCAGGGCGGCGGCGGCGAGCTCGTCGCGCGCGAACCGCCGCGTGCGGAACGACGCTGCGCCGATCGCGGGCTTGATCACGACGTCGCGCCAACCGCGTGCGTCGAGCTCGCGACCGAGCTCGACATGCGCTCCGCGCTCGACGAGCCAAGTCGGAGTCGTCGGCACGCCGCGGCGCGCGAGTTCGACGAGGTAGCGCTTGTGCACGTTGGCGCGCACGAGTTCAGACGGGTTCCAAACGGGGCCCGAGCACGCCGCGCGGTCGAGCCACGCGAGGAACGCGCCGAGCGCGTGGATGTAATCCCACGTCGAACGGATCAACGTCGCGCCCGGCGCGGCCCAGTCTTCTCTCGCGTCGTTCCACGCCGCCATCCGCGCGTCGACGCCGCGCTCGCGGAGGACGGCGAGCAGGAGCTCCTCGTCGGGATCGGGCTCCGGCAACGGCAGGCAGGTCGCGATCCGAAGCTGCATCGGCGCAGTGTACGGAGCCGGGCTCCACCGCCGCGACTTCGATTCGACTCGACGGCGGCGTGGCGGTCGCACGCCGAGCCGCGCGCTCGCGGCGGTGGAGCCTCGCACCGTGCTCGCGCGTTCTCGAACGCCGACCGAGCTTGGAGGAGCTGGTGCGGCTCACTTCGTCGGCTCGGGCTGCGGCGATGGCCGACAGCTCGCGACCCCGGTGCCGTGGCTGCGGCTCGGAACGATGGCGGCGCGTCGGCGGCGCGAATCGAGCTCCGTTCACGTGCTCCAGCTTCCGCGCTGCGCCGGTGAACGCGAGCGTCGACCGAACCCGGAAGAAGTGGTGCGACACGGTATGTCCGCTACAATTCCGCGCTTCCCGCGCGGCCCACGAAGTCCGACGAGTCCATGCAAGCAGTCCGCATCCACCAGAACGGCGAGCCCTCGGTCCTTCAGGTCGAGGACATCCCGACTCCGAAGCCCGGCGCGGGGCAGGTGCTCGTGCGCGTGCTCGCCGCGTCGGTCAATCACCTCGATCTGTGGGTGCGGCGCGGCATTCCGGGGCTGAAGATGCCGTTGATCCTCGGCTGCGATGGCACCGGCGAGATCGTCGAGCTCGGCCCCGGCGTCGCCGGCCTGAAGGTCGGTCAGAAGGTCGTGCTCGAGCCCGGCTTCTCGTCGGGCGAGTCCGAGTTCGATCGCGCGGGCCTCGATCACCTCTCCGACGACTACGGCATCCGCGGCGAGCACGCCGACGGCTTCGACTGCGAGTTCGTCGTGCTCGACGCGCGCTTCGTCTTCCCGTTGCCGGCCGCGCTCGATCCGATCGTCGGCGCCGCCGCGCCGCTGACGTTCGTCACCGCGTGGGGGATGTTGGTCACGCGCACGCAGTTGAAGCGCGGCGAGACGGTGCTCGTGCTCGGCGGCACCAGCGGTGTCGGCCAGGCCGCGATCCAGATCGCCAACGACCTCGGCGCGCGCGTGATCGCGACGTCGAGCACCGAAGCGAAGCGCAAGGCGACGAAGGAGCTCGGCGCGCACGAAGTCGTCGACCACTCGCAGCCCGACTGGGACAAGGCGGTCAAGAAGCTCACCGACGGTCGCGGCGTCGACGTCGTCTTCGAGCACGTCGGGCCCGCGACGTGGGACCTCGCGATGCGCTGCCTCGCGCGGCGCGGACGCTTGGTCACCTGCGGGGGCACGACGGGGCCGAAAGTCTCGTTGCTTCTGCCTCACCTCTTCATGAAGAACCTCTCGGTGCTCGGCGCGACGATGGGGCCGAAGAACGCGCTGCCGGGGATCTTCGACAAGCTCGCGAGCGGCAAGTACAAGCTCGCGGTCGATCGCGTGCTGTCGCTGTCGGAGGTACGCAAGGCGCACGAGCTCCTCGAAGCACGCCAAGTCGCCGGCAAGATCGTCTTGGTGCCCGGCAAGTAGGAACACATGGACGCCAACTCGATGAAGACCGCGGCCGTGCTCGGTTCGGGCACGATGGGACACGGGATCGCGCAGGTGCTCGCGCAGAGCGGCATCACCACGCGCATGTTCGACGTCGCGCAAGCGGCGCTCGAAAAGGGGCTCGCGAGCGTGCGCTCGAACCTCGACAAGGGCGTCGAGAAGCAGAAACTGAGCGCGTCGGATCGCGACGCCGCGCTCGCGCGCCTCTCGATCACCACCGACTTCGCCGCGGCGATCCGCGGCGTCGACGTCGTGATCGAAGCGGTGCCCGAGCGCATCGAGCTCAAGACCAAGCTCTTCGGCGACCTCGGGCGCGCGCTCGGACCCGACGTGCTGCTCGCGACCAACACGTCGTCGCTCCCGATCACCGAGATCGGCGCCGCCGCGACGCATCCCGAGCGCGTCGTCGGCATGCACTTCTTCAATCCGGTGCACTTGATGAAGCTCGTCGAGGTCGTCAAGACACCCGCCAGCTCCGAGAGCGCCGTGCGCGCCGCCGTCGAGCTTGCCGTGCGCCTCGGCAAGGAACCGATCGTCGTGCAGGACGCGCCGGGCTTCGCTTCGTCGCGGCTCGGTATCGCGATCGGCCTCGAAGCGATGCGCATGTTCGAAGCGGGCGTCGCGAGCGCGGAGGACATCGACAAGGCGATGGTGCTCGGCTACGGCTTCCCGATGGGGCCGCTCAAGCTGACCGACCTGGTCGGGCTCGACGTGCGCCTCTCGATCGCCGAGCACCTCGCGCGCGAGCTCGGGTCCCGCTTCGAGCCGCCCGCGATCCTGCGCGACAAGGTCGAGAGGGGCGAGCTCGGCAAGAAGTCGGGCCGCGGTTTCTACACTTGGCCGGTATGAGCACGAGCGAGATGAACGTCGACGAGCTGCCGCCGAAGCAGAAGACGCCGACCTGGGTCTGGGTCGTCGGCAGCGGTTGTCTCGTGCTCGTCGTCGCCGGGTTGATCGCGGTGTTCTTCACGCTGCGCTACGTGCAGCGCGCGAACGATCCCGAGCGACAGTGGCCGCGCCTCGCCGAGGTCCTGCCGCACGACGCGCGCCCCGAAGGTTGGTCGATCACCGGCGTGCCGTCGCCGGGGACCGACGGCGAGCTGTGGCTCGTGCGTCCGCCGGGCACCAACGACCAGATCACGCTGTCGCGTTATCCGAAGTCGGAGGCCGCCGCGGTCCGCAAGGCGCTGTTCGACCCGGCCGAGCTCGAAGCCGACGCGCCGATCGTCGGCCCGGTCGGGCGATTCGATCCGGTCGCGGGCAAGGTGCTCGTCCAGGGGCGCGAGCTCGAGACGCTGCGCTACTACACGACGCCCGACGCGCCGCGGAAGGAAGACGGCTTGCTCGGCACGATCCAGACCGCGGCGGCAACGTCGAATCTGCTGGTCGACCTCTCGACCGACCCCGAGGGCGAGCTCATCGTGCTCGAAATCCGTCGCCAAGGGAAACGCGAGCCGATCCCCGACGCAGACTTAGGACTGCTCCTCGCGCCCTTCCGGATCGGAACCAAGACCCCGTGAGCCCCGACGCCCAACCGCAGAAGCCCGAGCGCGTGCTGCCGATCCTCGGCATCGCGATGCTCTTGTTCGTGATGTTCGGCGCGGTCGGCGCGCTGGTGTGGCAGCGTTCGCGCACCGTCGACGCGCGCGAGACGATGACGACCTGGTTCGAGGCGGGCGAGCTGCCGTTCACGCTGGTGCCGAGCGAGTCCGCCGAGCTCGCGAACGGCGACCGAGTGCTCCGGTTGATCCCCGCCGCCGGCATCGTCGAGCCCGAGCGCAAGCCGGTGCCGCCGGAGCAGGCGTCCGGGAAGTCCGCGGAGAAATCCGCCGACGGATCGGGCATGCCGTTCGTGCCGTTCGATTGGAGCAAGGTCGACGCGCGCGCGCCGGGCGATCCGCCGTGCGAGGTGTTCTTGGTGCGCTACCCGCTCGCGGTCGCGGGGCCGCGCGCGAAGGAGCTCTTCGAGGTCGGCGTGCAAGGCGGGCCCGTGATGTTGCCGCCGACCGGCGGGCGCGCGGTGCTCGATCGTGGACAACTGACGTGGCGCGAGTGGAGCGCGCCGTACGTGCTCGAGCGCGAGTACGAGCTCGGCGGCACGATCCGCGACACGCTGCGCGTCAACCTGTCGCGCGAGAAGGACTCGCTGATCTGCTTCGCGCGCTTCCCGCGCGGCTCGAGCGCGTCGCCGAAGAAGGTCGAAGAGCTGCTCGCGGCGCTCGCGCCGAAGTAGTAGTTCACTCGGTGCTTGCGCCGAAGTGGGTCACTCGGCGCGCACGGTCCGGACCTCGTCGCCGACGCGGACCTTGACGTCGCGCGGGGTGGGCGAGTGGAGGACGAGCTCGGTCAACTTGCCGTCCTTCCACGCGAGGTCGACGCCGAGGTCGCCGCGCGCGCGCAGGCCGCGGAGCCGGCCGTCCTTCCACGGCTTCGGCAGCGCGGGCAGCACCGCGAGCTCCGCGCCGTGGCTCTGCAGCAGCATCTCCGCGACCGCCGCGCTCGCGCCGAAGTTGCCGTCGATCTGGAACGGCGGGTGCGCGCAGAAGAGGTTCGGGTACGTGCCGCCGCCGTGGTAGCGCAGCGGATCACTCGCCGAACTGGGCTTCAAGAGCAGCTTCGCGAGCTTCCACGCGCGGTCGCCGTCGCCGAGGCGCGCCCAGAACGCGATCTTCCACGCGAGCGACCAACCGGTGCTCGCGTCGCCGCGGCGTTCGAGCGTGACGCGCGCGGCTCGCGCGAGCTCCGGCGTCGTCCGCGGATCGATTTGATCCGACGGATAAAGCCCGAAGAGCGGCGAGACGTGTCGGTGCTGCGGCTCGGCCTCGTCGTAGTCGGAGAGCCACTCCTGCACCTGGCCGTGCTTGCCGATCTGGTGCGGCGCGAGGCGCGCGCGCTTCGCCGTGAGCTCGGCGCGCAGCTCGGGATCCGCGCCGAGAGCTTCGGACGCGGTGATCACGGCGCCGAAGAGCTCGCGCACGATCTGTTGATCGATCGTCGGGCCCATGCACGTGTTGACGCCGCGACCTTGCGCGTCGAGATAGGCGTTCTCGGGCGAGTTCGAAGGCGCGGTCACGAGCCACTGGTGCGTCGGCTCCTCGACCAACATGTCGTCGAAGTAGAGCGCCGCGTCGCGCAACGTCGGATAGATGCGCTCGAGCACCGCGGGATCGCGCGAGTAGAGCCAGCGCTCCCACAGATGCCGCGCCATCCACGCGCCGCCGGTGCACGTCGAGCCCCAATCCGCGCCTTCTCCCGGCGACGTGAAGCCCCACGGATTCGTGATCACGTGCGCGACCCAACCGCGCGCGCCGTAGTAGCTCCGCGCCGTCTTGCGCCCGGGCTCGACGAAGCCTTCGACGAGCTTCAGCATCGGCTCGGTGCAATCGCCGAGCGCCGCGACCTCCGCCGGCCAGTAGTTCATCTGCAGATTGATGTTGATGTGGAAGTCGCCGTTCCACGGAGTCTGGTACTCCTCGGCCCACAGCCCTTGCAGGTTCGCGGGCAGCGGCGAGTTCGGGCGCGAGCTCGAGATCAGGAGATAGCGGCCGTAGTCGAACAGCAGCCCGGCGAGATCGGGATCCTCCTCGCCGCGCTCGAGCGCAGCGAGGCGCTCGGGAGTCGTGCGGTCCGCGCTCGGGCCTCTCGGCAGCTCCAGCGCGACGCGGTCGAAGAACGCGCGGTGATCGGTCGCTTGGCGCTCCGCGAGCTCGCTCCAGCTCTTGGTCGCCGCGCGATCGAGGTCGCCGACTGCGCGCGTCGCGTCCGTGCCGGACACGAAGTTCGTGCGCGCCGCGACGAGCAGCACGAGCTCGTCCGCGCCGCGCACGCTGACGAATTCGCCGTCGTAGGAGTGCGCGCCGCCCTTGGCCAGCGCGCGCAGTCCCGCGGCGTACTGGACGCCGTGGACGTCCTTCTGGCCGCTCGCGAGTTCGCCCGCGAGAACCAGGTCGCGGCCGGCGAGCGCGACCAACGAGCTCTCCTTGCGAACGAGTTTCGCACGCAGCGAGATCGAGCCCGGCTTCGACGCGGTGAAGCGGAACGCGAGCACTTGATCGGGCCCGCTGGCGAGCGCCTCGCGCTCGAAACGCACGCCGTTCTGCGTGTACGCGACCTTCGCCTGCGCGGTGCCGAGGTCGAGCGTGCGTCGATAGTCGGTCGCTTCGCCCGCACCGAACTCGAGCACGAGCTCGCCGAGCGTCTGATAGCAACCGAACGCGACGTCCTTGCCGTTGCCGTAGCCCGAACCGGACCCCGCGCACGTGAAGTGCTGCTGCAGGAGCTCCTGCGCGCCGCGCCCGTCGCCGGCGAAGAGCTTCTCGCGGATCGCGGCGAGGTGCTCGTGCGCGTCCTTGCGATCCGCGTCCTGCTTCGAGCCCGACCACATCGTCGACTCGTTCAAGACGATGCGCTCGTGTTCGATGCCGCCGAAGATCATCGCGCCGAGCCGCCCGTTGCCGATCGGCAGCGACTCGGTGAAGTGTTTCGCGGGCGCGTCGAAGACGAGCGTGCGCGACGGAGGAGTTTGGACGATCGGTGCGAGCGCGAGGAGGACGTGGAGCAGCATGGCGTTGGTTCTACCGCCGCTGCGCTCTTGCGCCATGCGTTCGTCCGCCCACGTTTCGTCGGTGCTCGCTCTCGGGACACGCCGAGCGCCCGCGACGCATCCAACTCGAAGCTCGGCGTCGCTGGCCGTGCTTGCTTCGACGATCGGTAGATCGCCGTGCGCGACCGCGGTGTCGGCGGGTCAGTCGCGAGGTCGGTCGCTCGGGGCGAGGACGACGTCGAGCAGCAGTTCGAGGTCGGTGCCTACGGCGGACCACATGCGATCGCGCAGGGTCCCGTCCTGCTCGAAGTCCAGGCGCACGACGCGCCGGCCGACACGGTCATCCTCGTAGCACGTCAGGTCGAGTTGCAACGCGCCGTCGTCGAGCTCGGTCCAGTCACCCTCGTGCACGCCGCCCGACTTCGACAGCGCGAGGCAGCGCAGTGCGCCGGTGCCGGTGTGGTGGAAGACGTATGCGTCGAGCAGATGCACGCGCTCGCCGTCCTTCGCGACCTCAACCGTGCGCGCGTAGATGCCCTCGGCATACGGGATCCACTCGAACGTCGTCTCGGTGTGGAAGCGCTCGCCGTTCGTCCACTCACCCTCGGCCTGCCACGTGCGTCCCAAGAGCACTTCGAACGGCTTCAGGTTCTTCGAGGGCGTCGGCACTTCTTCCTCGACGATCGGCGTGCGCGGCGCGGGCGGACCTTCAGAGCGGAAGTGCTCCCACTCGGCCAGCGGCCCGAAGCCCGCTGGACCGGTCGCCTCCAACAGCGCGTCGCGGTAGTGATCGGGACCTTCGAAGGTCCAACGCAGGCCCAACTTGCGGCGACCGTGCGTCTGGTAGAGGTCGGCGACGCCGGTCGCGGACTCGCCGTCGAACTCGATCGTGCCTTCCCACACGCCGCTCGCGTAGGGGCTGAGGCCGAGCATGCAGACTTGCTCGCGCCCCGGATGCCAGTAGAAGACTTGCAGTTCGCGCCACGGTTTGGGGACGACCGCCGAATCCAAGCCATCGGTCATCACGCGCATCGAGCGCTCGCCCGGGCCCCAGTGCCACGTATCGAACGTGCTCGTGCCGCGCGTCGCCGTCACCCGCCACTCGCCGGGCACCATGCGCGCGAAGCTCGCCATCGGGTTCGCGACGTCGGCGGTCGTCGGTGCCTCGACCTGCTTGGTAGCGAGGCTCTCGTCGTGCGCGGCGCTGCAGGCGGAGAGCGCCGCGGCGGATGCGAGGACGAGCGCGGCGGCGCGCGTAGATGAACGTCGTTTGCGTTCGAGTTGCATGGTTCGGCGGTCGCGTCGAGCTCCGAGCTCTTCGTGCGGCAGCGAGATCGAGTGCGTCGTACGCCGCCTGACGTCGAGGCGCGGGCGACGAGTCGCGAAAACCGCGCGCCGGCGCACGGCTTGGCCGTCGTGGGTGTCGTCGAGCGGCTGCGTATCGCGTCTCGTGCCCAGCAGCGGGCGTAGAGCGGCGTGGGCTGTGCGCTCGTGGACTCGTGTGACCCGACGGAGCGCACCGCTCGCTCCGAGCGCTCAACCCTTCTTGCGGACCATCGCCTCGATCCAGGTCGGCGCGAACGGCGACGTGCAGCCCTTGGACGTCGGGTAGTCGCGATAGAGGCCGTGCTTCTCGCCGATCGCGATCGCGCGCTTGCGATGCTCGGGGAAGTGGATGCCGATGCCGGCGAGGCAGAAGTTCATCGTCCACTGCGTCGGCGCCGGAGCTTTGCCCATCTTGGACTCGAGGCGCTTCAGGAGCGCGGGGATGTCGAGGCCCTTGGGGTCCTTGCCGATGCGCTCCGACGTCAGGCTCCAACCCGCGCGCGCGGCCCACGGATCGTCGTCTTCCATCCAGGCGTTGCGCAGCGCCTCCTTCTCGGCGTGCTGCCTGACGACATACGCGTTGAGCCAGTCGGCGACTTGCGCGGCGTCCACGGAGCGCACCAGCTTGTCGAGCTGGTCGCGCGAGAGCTGCTTCGGGTCGAGCAGCAGCACCGCGAGCATCCGCGCGTCGAAGTTGCCCGTCTTCCACAGCGCGCCGGCGAGCTTCGGGGCGACCCCGAGCTTCGCCGCGAGCTTGCGGATGTCGCCGAGCTTCGCGCCGAACTGCTTCTTGCCGACGCCCCATTTCGCATTGTGCGCGCGGACCTTCGGATCGCCGAGCTTTTCGAGCTTCGAGAGGATGTCTTTGGCCGAGGTGGTCATCGGGAATCGAAGTTGGACGCGAGGTGGTCGAGAACCGACTGCTGCGTGGTGAGCCGACTCGACTGCAACGACACGCGGCGCCGGCGAACCGGAGTCGGGAGGAGTCTAGCTCATTCGTACGTCGGCTGGCGCCGCGCGATGGCGTGCTACCGACGGCTTGCGGCATGCCGCGCCATGAACGTCGCGCCACGTGCGCGCGTGCAGGGGCGAGCGTGCACGAGTCGAACGAGCACGAGTCGAATGAGCACGAGTCGAATGAGCACGAGTCGAATGAGCCCCCTGCCGAGCTGCGGGCTCGCCGTCGATGATCTCCGCCGCCTGGCTTCCGGCGCGATCCGTCCGGAGAACGCGCCGCTTCGTGCCCGAACGGAGTCGTCTGCGTCGTCCAGCCCGGGCGCACGCGACTCCGACGGCGAGCTCCGCGCTGCCGAGAACTGCGGGCGTTCTGCGCAACACCCATGGCGAGCTCCGCGAAAGCGCGTTTCAATGAACCGATCGACGAGTTGCTGGCGTCCAGCAGGGCTCCACCGTCCCGAACAAGCCCGCCATTGCCCATGCGACCGAACCACGCCCTTCCCTTCGTTTCCACTCTCGTGCTCGCCATGGCCGCTCGCGCAGGCGACATCCACGTGCCCGCGGACCACGCCACCATCCAGGCGGCTCTGCTCGCCGCAGCGGACGGTGACACCATCTGGGTCGCGCCGGGCGTCTACTTCGAGACCATCGACTTCGTGGGCAAGGACGTGGCGTTGCTTTCCGTGGCCGGCCCGTCGAACACCGTGATCGACGGTCTGCATGCGGGCAGCGCGGTGACGTTTGCGAGCGGCGAAGGCCCGGGCGCTCGACTCGAGGGCTTCCAGATTCACAACGGTTTGGCGGCGGGAGCCGGCGGCGGCGTGTTCGTCGTGGGTTCGTCTCCGACCATCCGCAAGAACGTGATCTTCGACAACCGCGCGACGACGTTTGGCGGGGGCATCTACCTCGGCGACAGTTCGGCGCTCGTCGAGCACAACAAGATCGAAGCCAACACGGTGATTTCTCCAGCGGGCGCCGGCGGCGGCATCGCCATCGTTGGCGCAGGCAACGCACGCGTGCACGCGAACGGAATCAGCGCGAACTCGGCGAGGCGCGGCGGTGGCGTGTTTCTGCTCGACTCGGGCGTCGTGTCGATCGCGGGGAACTCGATGATCTACAACGCGTGCCGTTGCGAGGGCAGCGCCGTCGACGTGCTCGGAGCCTCGACAGCGACGATCGAACGAAACGTCGTGTACGGCAGCGTCGCATGGTTGGTTCCGACGGGCGGCCAAGGGCCGAAGCTCCTGTTCAACACGCTGATCGCGAAGCCGTCCGCCATGGTCCCGCAGGGCCTCGTCTACGCGGACGGAGACCAGACATCGGCCGAGGTCTACGGCAACATCCTGGCGGTCGAAGGCGCGCAGACCGGCCTGATCGTCGGTCCGTCCGGTGGCGGCGTCGCTCCGCACATTGCTTGGAACGACGTTTGGGCGCCCAACGGGAATCGGTACGGCGGTGCCATCGGCGATCAGACGGGAATCAACGGCAATCTCGCCGTCGATCCTCGGTTCGAGGCGCCGTCGCTCAATTCCTACTCGCTCACCCGCAATTCACCGTTGCTCGACGCAGGTGATCCGAACTACGTGCCGATCGGCCCGAGCATCGACGGTGAGCAGCGCGTGCTCGACGGCGACCTCGACGGGGTGCAGCGCGTCGATTTCGGCGCGGAGGAGTTCACGAACGTCCGCGTGTTCGCGCAGCTGATGGGGACCGGAGAGGTTTACGTGCAAGCGTGGGGCACCGACGGCTTGCGACACGAAATCTATCTGGCGACGCAGAGCGTCGAGTTCGCCGACGCACCCTTCGGGACGCGCTACATCGACTTCGCTGCGCCTTGGCGCAAACTGCTGCACAACCAACCCATCGTGCCGCCTCCGGGGCATGCGCCGCAGACGTTCTACGCTCAGGTGCTCGCGACGAACGCCGACGGCTCGGCCGGCAACTGGTCGAGGCGGGTCGAGTTCCAGATGCCCCAGATGCCATAGGCACGAGCGACACATCCCGCGCTCCGAGTCGCGCGTCGTCGCGTCGATCATCGCGGACGCGACGCTTCCGCGAGCACCTCGGCGATGTGGACGACGCGCACGTCGAGGACGGCGCGGTCGAGGCCCATGTCCCACTGCATGTGGCACCCCGGATTCGCGGTCACCAGCGTGTCGGCGCGCGTTTCGGCGAGGTCGGCGAGCTTGGGCTCGAACACCGCGTTGCTGTCCGACGGCCGCAGCATCGAGTAGATGCCGGCGGAGCCGCAGCATTGCTCGGAGTGGGGGAGCTCGACTTGTTCGAGACCTTGGACGCGTTTCAGCAGCTCGCGCGGTTGCTTGCGGATCTGCTGGCCGTGACAGAGGTGGCACGGATCGTCGTACGTCACGCGGCCGAACGTGCCGGGGTCGACGCGCGGCCTCCAATCGGCGGGCGCGTGCGCCGCGACGAACTCGGAGAAGTCGAAGACGCGCTGCGAGAACGCTTGGGCCCGCGCGCGCCACTCGGGTTCCGCGGCGAGCAGCCGCGGGTATTCCTTCATGTGCGCGCCGCAGCCCGCGCTGTTGACGATCACCGGCAACGGGACGCCGTCGGAGCTGGTCAGGCCCTCGAACGCGACGATCGTGTTCTTCGCGAGAGCGCGCGCGCCGTCGAGCTCGCCGTTGTGGGCGTGCAGCGCGCCGCAGCACGCGTGCGAGCCGCACGTGCGCGTCGCGAAGCCGATCGCCGAGAGCGTTTCGACCGTCGCACGATTCACGCGACCGAACATCTCGGGCATCACGCAGCCTTCGAGCACGGTGACTTCGCCGTGTTCCTCGCCGCGCGCGGGTGTGCGGATCGGCAGGAGCTCGCGCTCGGCCTTCGAAGGCACTTTCGGGAACGCGAGCAATGCGTCCTTGCGCGCGCCGAACAGCGGCGCGACGCGGCGCAACAGCCCTGAACGTTGCGCGAAGCCCAGCAGGTCCATCGACCAGCGCATCAGCGTGCGGTTCGGGAGCACGAGCTCGAATCCGATCCATCGCGCGAGCGCTTCCAGCCACGGTCGTTTCACCGAGTCCGCCGCGCGGTCGCGCGCGACCTCCATCATCTCGCCGAAGCGCACGCCGGCCGGGCAGACGCTTTCGCAGTTGCGGCAGCCCAGACAGAACTCGAGCTCGTCGTGGTAAGTCGCGTCGTCGCCCGCGATCTCGCCCTCGGCGACGCCGCGCATCAGGTAGATCCGCCCGCGCGGACTCGATGCTTCGTTGCCGGTCAATTGGAACGTCGGGCACGTGCGCAGGCAGAGACCGCAGTGGATGCAATCGAGCGTCGCGGTGTATTCGACGAGCGTTTTCGGGTCGGCGAGGCGCATCTCAGAGGCCTCCGACGAAGCGTCCGCGCGCGAAGACGCCCTGCGGATCGAGTCGTTGCTTCAAGCGGTGCATCAGCGCGAGCTCGGGGCCCGGCGCGTCGAAGGGGACCGCGTCCGAGTCCGGCGCGACGAGGTGGAGGCTCGCGCCGCGCTTCGCCAGGAGCTCCCTGTGCGCCGCGAGAGCGCGCGCGTCGCCCGCGAGCGCGAATTCGAGCGACGCGATCGTCGGCTCGATCGTCGCGTCGGCGACGGTGTGCTCCAGGTCGAGCATGCGCACGACCTCGGCGACGCGCGAAGGCCGACACGCGATGCGCGCGAACGACGTTTGCGTGCTCGGCGCGGCGTCGCGCAGCGCATCGGCGCGCTCGGCGGCGGCCCCGTCGCGCGCCGTCGGCTCGCCGAGCGTCGCGCGGACGAGTCCGACCTCGTGCTCGACGACCGCGTGCTTGCCGGCGAGTCGTCCGCACGCGCGCCAACGTCCGCGCGCGCGCACGAGCGAGAGCGCGAGCCAACGCACCGGCAGATCGGCGACCGCGCGCGCCGCGGCGAGCGCGTCGGTGAAGCTCGCGAACTCGCGCTCGAACCACGCTTCGCTCTCGGGCGCCGGGAAGAGCCGCAGCGCCGCCTCGACGATCACGGCGAGCGTGCCGTGCGAGCCCGTGTACAAGCGATGCAGGTCGTAGCCGGTGACGTTCTTGACCAGCTTGCCGCCGCTCTTCGCGACCGTGCCGTCGGCGAGCACGACGCTCATGCCGAGCACGTGGTTGCGCAACGGCGCGTAGCGCGTGCGATCGGAGCCCGAGCGCCCGAGCGCGAGCGCACCGCCGATCGTCGCGCGCGTCGGCTGCGGCAGATCGGGCGTGCACCAATGCCCGCCGACCCGCGCTTTCGCGCGCAAGTCGGCGAGCGTCGTGCCCGCGAGCACCGAGATCGTTCCGTCGTCGGGCTCGTGCGCGGTGAAGCCCGAGAGCTCGCGGACCGACAGCACGAAGTCGGCGCGCTCCGGCGGCTGGGTCCACGCGAGTTTCGAGCCCCGACCGCATGGCACGAGCGCGAGGCCGTCGCGATGCGCGGCGCGGAGGCACTCGACCAGCTCGTCGCGCGTGCGCGGCGCGACCAGCGGCAGCTCGGCGCTTCGCGGATGCGGACGGAGCCTCCCGACGACTCGCGCGTCGAGCTCGGGGGCGAAGCGCGTCAGCGAGGAACTCATCGTTCGCTCCCGGCGTTCGTGATGCTCCGGACGTTCTCGGCGTTGCCGGCGTCCTCCGCGTCCCCAGTGCTCTCGTTGCTCCCGGGTCGGACCACCGCCTGCTTCATTTCGAGGCACGCGCGGATCGGGATCAGCTTGCCGGGGTTCATGCGGCGATCGGGATCCCACGCTTCGCGCACGCGGCACATCGTCGCGAGGTCTTCGCGCGTGAAGAGCCACTCCATCGCCTTCATCTTCTCGAGACCGACGCCGTGCTCGCCCGAAAGCGAGCCGCCGGCCTCGATGCAGAGGTGCATGATCTCGTCGCCGGCTTCGAGCACGCGTCGGACCTCGTCCGCATCGCGTCGGTCGTACGCGATGTTCGGGTGCAGGTTGCCGTCGCCGGCGTGGAAGACGGTCGCGAGCTTCAGGTTCTTCTCGCGCGCGATGCGCGTCGTGTGCGCGACGAGCTCGCGCAGCTTGGTCCGCGGCACGCACACGTCGGCGACGTACAGATCGGGCGCGATGCGACCCATCGCGCCGAACGCGCCCTTGCGGCCGGCCCAGAGTTGCTTGCGCTCGAGATCGGTCTTCGCCGTGCGCACTTCGATCGCACCGCGCGCGCGCACCAGAGGCTCGATGCCCGCGACCGTGTTCGCGACCTCGACCTCGCTGCCCTCGATGTCGAGCAACAGCACGGCTTCCGCCGTCTTCGGGTAGCCCGCGGCGTAGACGCTCGCCTCGACCGCTTGGATCGTGAGCTTGTCGAGGATCTCGATCGCCGACGGCTCGTGGCGCGCGCGGATCAGGTCGCTGGTCGCGTCGCACGCGGCGTCGAGGCTTTCGAAGATCGCGAGCATCGTCTCGGTGGTCGCAGGCTTCGGCAGGAGCTTCAGAACGAGCTCGGTCGCGATGCCGAACATGCCCTCGCTGCCGACGAAGAGCCCGACCAAGTCGTAGCCGAGCGGATCGACGCGCGGCTCGGAGAGGTCGAGCACCGTGCCGTCCTCGAGCACGATCACGAGGCCGAGCACGTGCTGCGTCGTGTTGCCGTAGCGGAAGCAGTGCGGCCCGCCGGAGTTCTCCGCGATGTTGCCGCCGAGCGTGCATGCCTGTTGGCTCGACGGATCGGGTGCGTAGAAGAGTTGGTGCTTCGAGGACGCGAGCGACAGATCGATGTTGACGAGCCCCGCCTGGACGCGCGCCGTCCGATCGACCGCGTCGAGCTCGAGCACGTCGCGCATCCGCGCGAGCGACACCACCACGCCGCCCTCGACCGGCGTCGCGCCGCCCGACAATCCGGTCCCGGCGCCGCGCGCGACGACCGGCACGCGCTCGCGGTGCAGGATCTTCAGCGCGCGCGAAACCTGCTCGGTCGTGCGCGGCAGCAGGACGAGCTCCGGCCGACGGCGCAACAGGACGATCCCGTCCGCTTCGTACGGGAAGAGCTGCGTCGGATCGTCGATGATGCCGCGCGGCCCGAGCAGCGCGCGCAGTTCGGCGATCCAGGGAGCTTCCATCAGAAGTCGATGCGCGCGAGCTTCCAACGCGCCAGCAGCAGGACGACCACGATGAACGCGAGCGTCGAGCCGATCGAGAAGAAGTAGTTGTACTTGAGCTCGGCATCCCAACCGTACCGCTTGTCGACGCCGGTGACCGCGCCCGCGGACGAACCGACGTCGAAACGGATCTCGTTGCCGACGCTCTCCTCGCCGAAGTTCAGTCGGTGGCGGTAGCGCTCGGCGCGCCCGACGTTCTCGTCCTTCGCGACCCATGCGAGGTCGCTTTCGACATCGAACGTGTAGAGCCACGCTCCGTCCTCGAAGAACCAGCGCGCGTGTCGCCGGCCCGCCGCACCCTCGTCCTGGCGAGTCCAGCGCACGACATAGGCGCGCAGGTCGTGGCGGAAGTCCTTCTCGCGAGTCGCGTCGACGACCTGCGGCTCCGTCTGGAGCGCCTCGTGCCACTTCTTCGACGCACCCATCCGCGTGCCGGCGTCGAGCACGGGCTTGCGCGCGAGCACGATGCGCGCCGCGTTCGGCTCCGCGGTGTCGCTCCACACGAGCCCGCCGCCGTCGATGTCGGCGCCCGCTTCGCGGGTGAAACCCTCCGGCGGCTCGGCGACGAAGAAGTTGGTCTCGCGGTCCCAGAACTCGTAGCCGCGGCGTTCGAGCCGCAACCGCGTGCTGCGCGCGATGAAGTCGGCCTCGGTGGTCTTCGGGAGGACGAAGTGCGCGGTGTCGAACGCGAAGATCGCAACCGTCGCGAACGTGCTGTGCTCGTCGTCGTCGCGCGACTCGCCATCCTGGGGTTCCTCGGACTCTTCGGGCTCGCTCTGCACCACCCGCGACTCGCCGCGCATGCGCTGGCTGACGTGCCACGCTTGGTGCAAGCCGCCGTTGAACAGGAAGAACACCAGCGTGACGAGCATCGCGGCGACGCTCGAGCGTGTCATCACGCCGACGAGCACCGACACCGCGTGCATGACCGCGAACACGTAGATCAGGATCGGGATCGACCAGAGGAAGCCCGGGTCGCTCCATCCGGACACCAACAGGAAGCCGAGGTGCATCCCGCCGATCATCGTCGTCGCGAGCACGCCGGCGAAGATCAGCCCCGCGAAGTAGCGCGTCAACAGCAGCGCGAAGCGCGACACCGGCTTCGAGAACACGATGTCCGCCGCGCCTTTCTCCAGCATCCGCGGCACGAAGAACGCGGTCGCGGCGATTCCGAACATGATCCCGAACGAGCCGGCGAGGCCGTCGGTCAGGATCTTCTGCACGGCTTGGACCAGCACGCGGTCGGGGTTTTCCACCGTGCTCACCGCGGTACCGAAGAAGCCGAAGATCTCGTCGTACGGGAAGTTCCAGAAGAACAGGACCGTGAGGTGGTCCGGCCGCGCGCCGATCAGGAACGTCGGCAGCACGAGCACGCACAGGATCACCAAGAGGATCCTGAAGACGCGGTTGTCGACGACTTGCGCGAAGGCGTCGCGGAAGAGCGCGCGAGTGACGTTGGAGTTCATGCGCGCTCCCTCATCACCGTCTCGATGAACGCCTGCTCGAGGTTCATGCGGCGCGCTTCGAGGCCGCGGATCGAGATCCCGGCGGCGCGCAAGCGGTCGACGGCCTGGTCGATCTCGTTGTCGTTCGCCTGGAGCTCGCAGCCGTGCTCGCTCTTCACCAGATTCGAGCCGAGGCCGGCGAGCACGTGCTCGAGGTTCGCCGGAACGGGCGAGAGCTCGAGCCGCACGCGTCCGGTGCGAGGCGTCAGCTCCTGGATCGTGCCCTGCTTGACGATCCGGCCCTTGTCCATGATCACGACGCGATCGCAGACGAGCTCGACCTCCATCAAGAGGTGCGAGTTGATGAAGATCGTCTTGCCGGCGCGCTTCAAGTCGAGCACGACCTCGCGGATCGCCGCGCGGCCGACCGGGTCGACGCCGTCGGTCGGTTCGTCGAGGATCACCAGCTCGGGATCGTGGATCAGCGCCTGCGCGAGCCCGATGCGCTGCTGCATGCCCTTCGAGTACTCGCGCACCTTGCGATCTGCGGCGCCGGTCATGTCGACGAGTTCGAGCAACGCCGGCACACGCGCCTTGACCCAGTCGAGGTCGCGGCCGCACATCTGACCGAAGAGCTCGAGCACCTGTCGACCGGACAGGTAGAGCGGCAGGCGGTGCGCTTCCGGCAAGTAGCCGACGCGCGCTCGCGGCTCGGCGGTGCCGACGGGCTCGCCGAAGAGCTGCGCGTCGCCCGAACTCTTGTGCGCGAGCCCGAGCAGGATCTTGACCAGCGTCGTCTTGCCGGCGCCGTTCGGTCCGAGCAGCCCGAACACGCTGCCGGGCCCGACGCTGATCGACACTCCGTCGAGCGCGCGGTAGCCCTTCTTGAAGAGCCCGCCGCCGTAGGTCTTCGTCAGATCGCGGACTTCGATCATCGTCGCGCTGGTCATGGAGCGCGCATGCTATCGAATCGCGGCGAAATTCCGACCGTGCGCGCGGCGCGGCTGGTGTTCGATGACGTACTCGGGCGTCGAGCGCGCTCGCTGCCCTTCGCCGAAGCTCCCGACGCCTCAGAACGCGAGCTTCGCGGCGCCGATCCAGCCCGCCTCGGGGCCGAGCGTCGCGCGCAGCAAGCGCACCGCGTGCTGGCGCTCGCCGTAGCTGCGTTCCTCGATCCCGGCGCGGATGCCGGGCTCGAGCACGTCGAGCGCGGCGGAGAAACCGCCTCCGAACACGAAGCATCGGATGTCGAGCAGACAGAGCACCGGTCCGAGTCCGCGTCCGAGGTCGCGGCCGATCTCGAAGCACAGCGCGCGTTCGGCGCCGTCGGAAGCACGCGCGAGCTCCGCGAGTCGCTTCAGATCACCCGGCGCAGCCTTGGGCAGTCCCGCATCGAGCGCGCGCCGCCGCGCCGCGGTCGCCGACGCGTACTGCTCGACGCAACCCGCGCGTCCGCAGCCGCATGCGCGTCCGCCCGGCGCGATCACGACGTGGCCCACTTCGCCGGCCATGCCTTCGCCGGCGAAGAGCTCGCCGTTCAGGATCAAGCCGCCGCCGATTCCGGTGCCGAGCGTCAGCACGAGCGCATCGTGCTCGCCGCGCGCGCCGCCGAGCCACTGCTCGCCGACCGCCGCCGCGTTCGCGTCGTTCTCGACGTGCACGCGCAGAGGATCGAGCCCGAGTCGTCGCGCGAGTTCGCCGCGCACGTCGAGCGCCTTGAAGTTCGGCAGGTTCGGGCTCTCGATCAGGAAGCCGCGCGCGCGGTCGAGCAGTCCGGGCACGCCGATGCCGAGCGCGTCGTGCACCCCGAGCGAGCGCGCGAGCTCCGCGATGCCGTCGAGCACGTGCGCCGGCCCGCGATCGAAGTGCGGCGCCTCCCAGTTTTGTTTCGCGTGCACCGCGCCGTCCGCTCCGACGCGCCCGGCTTTGATCGCCGAGCCGCCCACGTCGATGCCGACGCGTTCCGCCGCCGCTCCGCTCATCGCGCGCTCGATTTGGTCGGCTTGGTGCGCCGCGTGACGCGGCGGTAGGCCTTGAGGTACTCCTCCGCGGTCGCTTGCCACGAGAAGTCCTCTTTCATGCAGCGCAGCACGGCGGCGCGCCAGAGCTCGGCATCCTTGTAGAGCGTGCGCGTCTTGTCGATGCCGTCGAGCAGCCCCGCGGACGTGAAGCTCGCGAAGTGGAATCCGGTGCCGGCGCGCGGATCCGCGCCGAGGTCGACGACGTAGTCCTCGAGCCCGCTCGACGCGTAGATCACCGGCAGCACGCCGTAGCGCATCGCGATCGCGGCGAGCGCGTTGCCGGGGTGGTAGTGCGACGGCAACAGCAGCGCGTCCGCGCCGCCCATCACCAGGTGAGCCATCGGCACGTTGTAGCCGTCGATCACGCGCAGTCGGCCGACGAACGTGGTCTCGATCGTGCGCAGCCGCGCGTGGATGTCGGGGTGGCCGCCGCCCATCAGCACTACCTCGATGTTGCGCTCGAGCACCGCGGTCAGGATCTCGGCGAGCAGCTCGAAACCGCTGTCGGCGTCGAAACGGCCGATCATCGCGGCGATCTCGGTGCGCGGTCCCTTGTCGAGGTTGAGCTGCGTCTGAAGCGCGTGCTTGCACTTCTTCTTGCCCGGGAGCAGCTTGTCCTTCAGCGAGTAGCCTTCGGCGAGATGCGGGTCGTTCGACGGATCCCACGCTTGGTAGTCGATGCCGCTCGGGATGCCGACGAGCTCCTTCGAGCGCTTCGAAAACGTCCCTTCGAGCCCGTAGCCGCGATCCTGCTGCTGGATGCGCTGTGCGTGCGCGGTCGAGTGCGTGCCGAGGATCGTCGCGAACTCGCAGCCGGCCTTCAGGAAGCTGACCTTGCCGTGCAGCTCGACGCCGCCATGGAATTGGAACAGGCGCAACGGGATCCCGACGTGCGTTAGGATCTGACGCTCGAAGAGACCTTGCATCGCTAGGTTGTGGATCTGGAAGAACGTGCCCGCGGCGGCCGCGGGATGGTCGGGCTTCGCCTCGGCGTACTCGAGCTCGCGCAGCAGCGGCAGCAACCCGGTCGTCCAATCGATGCAGTGGATGATGTCGGGCTCGAAGCCGAGCAGCGGCAAGCTCTCGAGCACCGCGCGCGAGAAGCCGGCGTAGCGCCGCCAGTTGTCGGTGTACGGACCTTCGTCGTTGCCGTACGGATTGCGGTTCGCGAAGTATGACGGGTGTCCGAGCAGCACGACCTGCAGCCCGTTCGAGTTTGCGGTCTCGACCGAGAACGTCGTCTTCGCGTCGCCGTCGCGCACCGCGACGTTGCCGACGTGGCGCAACTCGGAAAGGCCGTCGAGCTTCAGACCCTGGGTGCGCGGCGTGAAGACGCGCGCGTCGGCTCCGACGCTGTGGAGGGCCTTCGGCAACGCGCGCGAGAATTCGGCGAGCTGGGTGCGGGGCACCAGCGGGTCGAGCTCGGGCGTTACGAAGGCGACCTTCATCCGCGTGTCGACTCCGGCTCGCTGCCCGCGTGCGCCGGGAGCGGGGCGTCGGCGCCCGAGTGGAAGGCGCGCCGACTGCCGGTGCGCCCGGGTCTGTCGCGCCGCGTGTCCGCGCGCGAGTAACCCGCGCACCGCTCGTCGGTGCGAGAATCGCCCGCGCACCGGTCGTCGGCGCGAGAGTCGCTCGGGCGCCGTTTGTCGGCGCGCGAGTCGCCCGCGCGCCGCACGTGCGCGCGCGACGGAACTGCGCGCGCGGCGCGACACGCGCGCGGCCGATCAAGTGCGCGCGCGCCGACGAAAATCGGCCGGAGGCTCGTCGGGGACGACCCTCTCAGTGAGTCAGGCGCGGCGATTGGCTCTGCACTCTCGACTATCAACGTCCAGTTGCCTCTGGAGACGAACTCCGGGGTGCCGGGGCGACGGCGTCACCCTAGGAAAGACCAAGGGGCGACCCTAGCGCGGGCTTCTGACGTTGTTCTAAGTGTCTTTGCGGACTTAGGTTAGGCGCTCACGGGTTGGGCTTCCAGCTCTTCTTCCCGGCGTAGATGCTGCGCGCCTTCTTCAGGTTGTCCTTCAACGCCGCGATGCGGGTGTCGTCGGACGGGTGGGTGGAGAGCCACTCAGGCGGCGCCCCGCTCGACTGGGCCGCCATGCGCTGCCAGAACGCGATCGCCTGGTCGGGGTCGTAGCCCGCGCGCGCCATGTAGATCAGGCCGATCTCGTCGGCTTCGAGCTCATGGTCGCGGCTGTTCGGCAGCGTGATCGAGGCGGTCGCGACCGAGCCCCACATGTCGGCGTTCTTGCCGGCGAGCAACTCGACGATCACCGAGAGCCCGAACTGTTGCACCAAGGACTCGGTGCCGTGGCGCGCGACCGCGTGACCGATCTCGTGCGCCATGACGACCGCGAGCCCGGTCTCATCTTCCGTAACGGGGAGGATTCCGGTGTAGACCGCCATCTTGCCGCCGGGCATGCACCACGCGTTGACGGTCTCCGGTTCGTCGATCAGGTGGACTTCCCAATCGAAGTTGCCCGGATCGTCCGCGACGGCGACCAGGCGGTCGACGCAGCGTTGCACCATCGCGTGCTCCGGACGCGAGTCGGCGAGCTTCGAAGTCTTCATCACCTCGGCGTACGACTGCGCGCCGAGAGTCTTGTCGTTCTCGATCGAGAACGGGTTGAAGGACGTACGGCCCGTCACCGGAGTCGTGAAGCACGCCGCGAGGAACGACAGCGCCGTCGCCGCGGCCAGAGAATAGAATCCCGAGCTCTTCCGAGCTCCCCATCTCTTCGACGAGCCTTGCATCGCGAATGTCTCCTGCTCAACGCTTGATCGATCTGTCGCTCTCGGCGTTCGCCGACGAGCTCGCCGCGCGCAAGCCGACGCCCGGTGGCGGCAGCCAGGCCGCGTTCCTCGTTGCGACCGGCGCGGCACTGGTCAGTATGGCCTTCCGCTTCACCTCCGGCGAGAAGTTCGCCGCGGTCGAGGCGACGATGGCGGCGCGCGTCGCCGAGCTCGACGTGCTGCGACCGAAGGCGTTGGAGCTCGTCGATGGCGACTCGCGGGCCTACGACGCGGTCACGGCGGCGTTCGGACTACCCAAGTCCACCGAGTCGGAGAAGGGCGCGCGTACCGCTGCAATCCAAGCCGCTTTGAAAGGCGCGTTGGAGGTGCCGTTCGCGACGATGCGCCTCGCGCTCGCCGGGCTCGAGCTCGCCGCCGCCGGCGCGGGCGACATCAACAAGAACCTCGCGAGCGACTGCGCGGTGGGGGCGAGCTGCCTCGCCGCGGCGCTCGAAGGCGCCTTCTTGAACGTCAAGATCAACGCGCTCTCGATGAAGGACGCGGGCTACGTCGCCGAGAGGCTCGCGGCCTGCGAGCGCATGCGAGCGCGCTCGAACGAGCTCGCCGCGTCCGTCCAAGCCGCCATTCAACGTCATCTAGCCTGAGTCCCGCGTCATGAAGCAATTGGTCCTAGTCCGCCACGGCGAAAGCGTTTGGAACAAGGAGAACCGTTTCACCGGTTGGGTCGACGTGCCGCTCTCCGAGAAGGGGCTCGCGGAAGCGTCCGAAGCCGGGCGGCGCCTGAAGAAGGCCGGCTACACGTTCGACTTGGCGCACACGTCGCTCTTGAAGCGCGCGATCAAGACGTTGTGGCTGACGCTCGAGGAGATGGACCTGATGTGGATCCCGGTGACGCGCGCGTGGCAGCTCAACGAGCGGCACTACGGCTCGCTCTCCGGCCTCAACAAGGCGGAGACCGCCGCGATCCACGGCGAGGAGCAAGTGCACGTCTGGCGGCGCAGCTACGACAGCCCGCCGCCGTCGTTCGACCCCAAGGACGCGAAGAATCCGTCGCACGATCGGCGCTACGCCGCGCTCGCCGCGAACGAACGGCCGCTCGCCGAGTCGTTGAAGGACACCGTAGCGCGCGTCGTGCCGTACTGGGATCGCGCGATCGTGCCGGAGCTTCGCGCGGGCCGTCGCGTGCTCGTCGTCGCGCACGGCAACTCGCTGCGCGCGCTGGTCAAGCACCTCGATCGGATCGCCGACGACAAGATCGTCGCGCTCAACATCCCGACCGGCGTGCCGCTGGTGTACGAGCTCTCCGACGACCTGAAGCCGCAGAAGAGCTTCTACCTCGCCGACGAGCAGGAGCTCGCCGCGCTGCAGAAGGCGGTCGCGGAGCAGGGCAAGGCGAGGAAGTGAGCGCCCGGCGCGCGCGAGCGCGCGTCGCTCAGGCGGTGCGGCGAGAGAAGAACGCGCCGCGACGCTCGCGCAGAGCCGCGTGCGAGTACAGCCGCTTGGTCAGGTCGTGGAATCCGGCGCGCAGCTCGTCCGGAGTCATCCGCTTCGGCCGGTAGAGCACGTCGAAGAGCGTGCAGCGCTCCCAATCGCCGGGCGCGAGCAAGCGTCCTTCGCGCTCGAGCCGCGCGTAGAGCGGCGTGCCTGGGAACGGCGTCAGGTAGGTGATCTGGACCTCGTAGAGCGCCGCGCGGCGCGCGAAGTCGTACACCTCGTCGAAAATCGTCGGTCCGTGGCGGTCGAGGCCGAGGATGAAGCAACCGTCGACGGTGACGCCTCGCGACTGCAGCGTGTCGATCGCGCGCTCGTAGTCGCTCGCGCGCCGTGCCTTGAAGTCGGCGCGTTGCTCGAGCCCGCCGAGCGCCGACGCATCGGGGCTCTCCAGACCGATCAGCAACTGGCGACAGCCGCTCTCCGCGAGCAACCCGACGAGCTCGGGATCGTCCGCGGCGCTGACGTCGGTCTCCGTGAACCACTTGATGCCGAGCGGCGCGAGCGCGCGGCAGAGCTCCTTGCCCCAGCGTTTGTCGACGAACGTGTTGTCGTCGGCGAACTCGATGAAGGCGTCGGGCCGGAGCGCGAGCACCGCGCGCACGTCGCGCACGACGTGCGCGACCGGTCGACGGCGATAGCGCTCGGACAACATCACGCTCGACGCGCAGAATTCGCAGCGCCACGGGCAGCCGCGCGAGGTCTGCACGGTGAAGCGGTTGTACGGCCGCGCGCCGAGCAAGTCGTAGCGCGGCACCGGCAGCGTCGCGAGGTCGACCGGCGGGAAGTCGCTCGCTCGCCAGACCCGTCCGCCCTCGCCGCGTTCGGTCGCGCGCACGACCGCCGGCCACGCGTGCTCGCCCTCGCCGCCGACGACGTGATCGGCGTGCATCCGAGCCTCGTCGGGCAGCACGGTCGCGTGCAAACCGCCGATCGCGACGACGACGCCGGCGGCGCGCAGACGATCGGCGATCGCGTACGCCTCGTGGATCTGCGCGGAGAAGGTGCTGATCGCGACCAGATCGCAGGCGAGGAGCTCGTCGCTCTCGTCGCCCGCGCGCCGCGCCTCGAAGTACGCGAGTTCGTGGCCCTCCGGCGTCACCGCAGCGAGGTACAGGAGCCCGAGGCTCGGCAACGCCGCGATCTGCTTCGAGCGCTCGACGAAACCCGGCAGTGTCAGGCCGAGCTCCAGCAACTCCGGATCGTGGGCGCGAATGCCGCTCAACGCGAGGAAACCGATCTTCACGGCGAGACTCCTTTCAGCGCCGCGCCGGCCGCGAGGACCAACGCGAGCACCGGGACGGCGAACACGAGATAGAAGCGCGGACTCCACGCGACGAGCGCGCACGCGATCGGCATCGCCAGCGCGCCGACCGCGAAACCGAGCGACGCGAGCGGGCTCGAATTCGCGCCGCAACGCGCGAACTCGAGGTTCAACAGGCCGAGCGCCACCGCCGCGACGTGCGCGAGCCGTAGCAAGCGTCGCCGCGGCGAGCCGTACCCGCCGAGGAAGCCCTCGCGCAGGAAGCCGGTGCCGAGCAACGCGCCGCCGAGGAAGCCCGAGAGCAGCAGGCCGAAGCCCAACGTCTCGTGGAAGACCGGTCCGAGTGCGTGGTTCATCACGCCTTCGGTTCTACTGCCGTCGCGCGCGGCGAAGGAAACCACGAACTCCGATCGTCGAGCTCGGTCGCGCGAATCGATCGGCACGCCGAATCGCGTCGCCCACTACTCGACGGTTGCTCGGCGCGCGGAGAAGAGGACGATGTGGGCGCTGCGATCATCTCGATCGCGCTCGGAGGTTCGCCATGACTCGTCCCACGCTCACGCGCTTCGCGCTCACGATCGTCTTCCTCGCCTGCTTCACCGCGTTCGCCCGCGCGGGCGAGCGCTTCGTCTACGTGCCCTACGCCGGCCTCGCGTTCGAAGGCGAGCCGCCGGCGCTCTCCACCTCGATGGCGTGGGAGGAAGCGTGGGCCCAGGACGACCGCGCGCCGTACGTCGTGCTCGACGGCGCGGGCGAGGCGTACCTCGACTACGTCGACATGGGCAGCGCCGGTATGCGCGCGTGGGCGACCGACGCGCCGGGGCTCGCGCTGCGGCTTGCGACCGACGAGCCGGTCACCGGACGCCTCTACCTCCCGGATCGCGAGCTGAAGTCGCTGGTCATGCATCGCTTTCGCGTCGCGACGCCCGACTTGCTGAGCGATTCGCGCTTGCGCTTCTACCAGGCGATGGAGAGTCACTACGCGTGGCTGTCGCGACGCGCGATTCCGGGGCAGGCGTGGTTCCGCCACCAGCTCCGAGAAGCGCGTCGGATGCAGGGCGAGGTCCCCGACGAACCGGCGGAGTCGGTGACGACGCGCGCGCAGGGGATCGACGAAACGCTCGACCTGTTCACCGGCGCGCGCGCGATCGCGGAGAACCTCGATCTCGAGCGCGGAGTGCTCGCGGTCGCCGACGAGTCCGCGACGATCCCCACCGATTCGATCGAAGGCGTGACGACGCGCGCGCTCGACTGGAAGGCGCTCGTCGCGGGGCTCGAGCCCGAGCTCGATCCGCTCGCCAAGCTGGTGCCCGTCGATCAGCACGCGGTGTTCTTCCCGACGTTCACGGCGATGACCGACGTGCTCGACGAGCTCGACCGAGAAGGCACGCCGCTGCTCGAGTTCCTCGCGGCCGACGTCGAGGACGCGCTCACGAAGGAGCGTTACCAAACGCAGCTCTGCCTGCCGCTCTCCGCGCTCGCGCGGCTGCTCGGGCCGACGGTGGTCGCCGGCGTCGCGTTGACCGGCTCCGATCCGTTCGTGCGCGCGGGCACGGACGTCGTCGTGCTGTTCGACTGCAAGCAGCCCGCGGTGCTCGAAGGCTACCTCGCGTCGCGTCAGGCCGAAGCCGAGAAGCGCGGCGCGTGGAAGGTCGAGGGCGACCTCGGCGGTCCCCGGTACAAGGGCGTGCACACCGCCGATCGCGCGGTCTCGTCGTACCTCGCGCGCTTCGGCGACGTCGTCGCGATCTCCAACTCGCCCGCGGCGCTGCGGCGGATCGCGGACGCGGCCGCTGGCAAGACGCCGACGCTCGCCGGCGCCGAGGAGTACGTCTGGTTCCGCAACCGCTACGAGCGCGGCGAGCCCGGCGAGAGCGCGCTGATCGTGCTGTCGGACGCGACCATCCGCCGCTGGGCGGGCCCTCGCGCGCGCATCGGCGACTCGCGGCGCGTGCGCGCGGCGGCGGCGATGGCCGAGATCCAGGCGCGACACCTCGACGACCTGGTCGCCGGACGCCTGGTCGACGGTGCTTCGGCCGCGGACGCGGAGTTCAGGGTCAGCGAGGACTTCCTGTGGAGCAAGGACGGCGTGCGTTCCGCGACGTGGGGCACGCTGAAGTTCCTGACTCCGATCGGCGAGCTCGACGTCGAGAAGGTCGGCGAGAGCGAGAAGCGCGCGTACGAGAGCTTCCGCGAGACCTTCCAACGGCGCTGGAGCGCCGCGTTCGACCCGATCGCCGTCCGACTCTCGTTCGACGCCGCGAAGCTCGGCGCCGACGCCACGATCATGCCGCTGACGGCGGCGACCGAATATCGCGAGCTCCGCGACTTCTGCGGCGGCGCGGTGCTGGCGCCGAACGCGGGGGACGCGCACGAGAGCACGTTGATCCACCTCGCGCTCGCGTTCGACGCGAAGTCGGAGCTCGGCGGCATGCTCGGCGGCACGTTCCAGAACGAACTCGGCGCCGACCCGCTCGCGTGGCTCGGCGACGGTATCGCGATCTACGTCGAGCGCGACGAGCTCTGGGCCGAGCTCGCGAAGGAGCCTTCGCTCGAACGCGCGCTGAGCGACACGTTCTACCGCGTGCCGGTGGCACTCCATTGCGAGGTGAAGGATCCGCTGAAGCTCGCTGGGTTCATGACCGGCGTGCGGGCGCTCGCGAACCAATCCGCGCCGAACTTGGTCGTCTGGCAGAACCGCGAGTTCGAAGGGCACACCTACGTGCGCGTCGCCGTCGACGAGGACGTCGACATGGGCGACGCGATCGCCGAAGCGGCGATCTACTACGCGACGCTGCCGAAGGCGCTGATCGTCACGCTGCGAGAGGACGTCCTGCAGCGCGCGTTGAAGCGCTACGACGCGCGCAAGTCGGGCTCCATCGAGGCCCAGCCCGCGTGGCTCGGCAAGAGCGCGGCGCTGCGCGTCGAGCGCGACGCACTCGATCTGTTCACGGCGGTCGGCGGTCGAGAGCTCTCGCGCCGCCTCACGCTCGCCGCGTGGTCACCGCTGCCGATCCTGAACGAGTGGAAGCGTCGCTACCCCGACCAGGATCCGCTCACGCTGCACGAACGCTTCTGGGGCGTGCGCCTGGTGTCGCCGAGCGGCGGCACGTTCGCGTGGGATCCGGCGGTGCATTCGATGTCGTCGAGCGACTACGGCTCGCCCGCGGCACCGAAGACGGGCCCGGGCCTCCCGCGCGCACTCGAGGCGTTCGTGCGCGGCGATTTCGGCCTCGATTTCGAGGGCGACGGCCTGCGCGCGAAGGTCGCGATCGCGCGCAAGCTGTGACTCAAGCTGTCGACGGTGTCGCGCGGTCGACAGCCGGCCGCGGTC
>JACRIN010000017.1 GCA_016220085.1 Planctomycetota bacterium | reverse complement strand
TGCGTCGGGTGCGTCGGGTGCGTCGGGTGCGTCGGGTGCGTCGGGTGCGTCGGGTGCGTCGGGTGCGTCGGGTGCGTCGGGTGCGTCGGGTGCGCCGGGTGCGCCGAGTGCGCCGAGTGCTCGAGGCGCGACCCCGTCGAGCGCGGCGGAAGCCTGGGGCTCGCCGCAAGGCTCGCCTCGCGACCGCGAGCTGCCGCGCAACGTCGCTTCGCTCGATCTCGAGCAACTCGTCGGCCGCTACGGCGCGCTCGCGCTCGCGGTGCTGACCCTGATGCTCGGACTCGGCGCGTTCCTCGCGTGGGCGATCCGCCGCGGCGTCTTCGGGCCCGAGCTGCGCGTCGTCTCCGGCGCGGTGCTCGCCGCGCTGATCGCGTTCGTCGGCGTGCGGCTGCGCCGTCGCGGCACCGTGCGCTTTGGCAACCTCTTGCTCGCGCTCTCGCTCGCGGTCGTGCACCTCGATTGCTGGGCGGCCGGTCCGCTGCTGCGCTTGGTGCCTTCGTCGCTCGCGCTCGGCGTCGCGGCGCTCGCGTCGCTCGCGCTCGCGGGGCTCGCGCTCCGCGAGCAGCGTCAGGCGCTCTTCAACGTCGGCTTCGGCGCGGCGTTGCTCGCTCCGTTCGTCACGTCGAGCGGCGGCGGCGATCCCCTCGTCCTGCTCGCGTACGGGTTGATCGTGCTCGCCGCCGGCACGCTCGCGCTCCGCGGGCCCGACTGGACGCGCGCACCGGTCGTGCCGATGCTCGGCGTTGCCCTCTACACGATCGCCGCCGGGGCGACCGCGCATGCAGAGCCGTCGTGGCCGCGCGCGGTCGCGCCGGTCGCGTTCGCACTCAGCGTCACCGGGCTCGCGATCGGCGCCCTGCGCGGACCCGGACGCTCGCGACTCGCGCACGCCGCGCTGATCGCGGCCCTCGGTGTCCTGTTCACGCTCGAAGCGCGAGGTGTGCCGGTCGGCGCGCGCGTGACGCTCGCCGCGCTGATCACGCTCGGGAGCTTCCTCGCGACGAGCCCTTCCGATCGCGGAGCGCGGAGCGCCGTGCTCGGCGCGTTCCTGCTCCCGGTCGTGGCGTTGGTCGCCGCGCTCAACGCGCGCTCCGACGCGAGCAGCGCGCGCGGCGCCGCCCTCGCGGTTGCGTGGGCGCTCGGTTCGGTCGTCGCCGCGACGTTCGATCGCGACGGCGAGCGTCGAACCCACGCGTTCACCGCGACGCTGCTCGGCGCGCTCGCCGTGTTGCTCGCGCCCGTCGAGCTCCGGACGTTCGAGACGTGTGTCGCGCTCGGCCTCTACGCCGTCGTCGCGGCGCAGGTGCTCGGAGTCACGCGCCTGCTGGGCATCGCTTGGGCGTCGCTCGTGATCCTCTTCGGCACCAGCGTGCTCGCCGCGGTGCTCCTCGGCGAGCGCGAGCCGTTCGCTTACACGCCGTTCGCCACCACGGCGACGCTCGCGGCGGCGACGGCGTGCGCCGGTTGGCTCGCGCTCGCGTGGCAGCTCACGCGCGTCGCCGCGGAGATGCCCAACGCGGTCGGAATCGTCGCGTTCGTCGTGCGCGTGGTCGCGGGGCTGCTGGTGTTCCTCTGGCTCCGCGCGGAGCTCGCCCACGCGTTCTCGCGCGACGTCGCGACGTTCCTCTTGATCGCCTACTACGCGATCAGCGGCGTGACGGCGATCGGGTTCGGTCGCCGTCGCGCGAGCGGCGTGTTGCGCGCGGTCGGCCTCGCGCTGTCGGCGCTCGCGGCGATCTGCGCGATCGTCGAGGCATCCGGCCTCGCGATCGGGTGGCGGGTCGGAGGGTACTTGCTCGCCGGCGCGTTCCTGCTCGGCATCGCGTACGCGTACCGCGCCGACGAGCGCTCGACGCGACGCGTCAAGTCGGAGGGCTCTCCGGACAGCGCTGGACCTCGACCGTGACGTGCGCGAGGCGCTCGACGTCCGCGAGTCGACGCTTATAGTGCTCGGGATCGCGCGGCTCGTGCGTCACGAGCGACACGATCGCCGCGAAATGGCCGGGGCCGACGCGCCACACGTGCAGGTCGACGATCCGATCGCCGTCGGCGCGCTCGAGCCGGCGCCGGATCGCCGCACCGATCCGCGGGTCGGGGTCGGCGTCGAGCAGCACCCCCGCGGTCTCGCGCATGAGTCCGAACGACCAGCGCAGGATCACCGCCGCGCCGACGACGCCGCAGATAGGATCCAGGAAGCTCCACCCGAGGTACTTGCCGGCGCAGAGCGCGACGATCGCGAACACCGAGGTCAGCGCGTCGGCGAGCACGTGCAGGTACGCGGAGCGCAGGTTGTGGTCGTGATGCGACCGCGGCGCGCCCTGGACGCGAGCTTCCGCCGCGAGCTCGTGCTCCGCGTGCTCGTGCTCCGCGTGCTCGTGCTCCGCGTGCTCGTGCTCCGCGTGCGCGTGCTCACCGTGCTCGTGCTCACCGTGCGCGTGCTCGTCGTGCGCGTGCTCGTCGTGCGCGTGCTCGTCGCGCGCTTGCCCGTCGTGCTCGTGCTCGTCGTGCTCGTGCTCGTCGTGCTCGTGCTCGTCGTGCTCGTGCTCGTGCTCGTGCTCGTGCGCGTGCTCGTGCGCGTGCGCGCCGCCCTCGACCGGGTCGCCGTGGTCGTCGCCGAGCAACAGCGCGCTGACCAGATTGACGGCGAGCCCGAGCGCCGCGACCCAAATCGCCTCGTCGAAGCGGATCGCGGCGGGCGAGAGCAGGCGCGCCAAGCCCTCGTAGCCGATCAGGCAAGCGACCCCGGCGAGCAGCACCGCGCTCGCGAAGCCCGCGAGGTCGCCGACCTTCCCGGTGCCGAACGCGTAGCGCGGATCGTGCGCTCGGCGCCGCGCGAACGCGTATGCCGCGGCGCTGATCGACAGCGCACCGGCGTGCGTCGCCATGTGCCAACCGTCGGCGAGCAGCGCCATCGAACCGAACACGCTGCCCGCGACGATCTCGCCGACCATCATCGCGAGCGTCAGCCCGACGACCCACCGCACGCGCCGCTCGTTCCGCGCGTGCGAGGCGCCAAGGTAGACGTGCTCGTGACGCCAACGATCCAGCGGGTGCTCGTGCATGCGTCGTGAGTGGGCCGGCCGACCCGTGTGGTCGAGAGTCTGCCGAGTGCGCGGCCGGCCGTCACGCTCGCGGAATGTCCGCGCGCGCGATTCGGTGTGCCCGTGGTTGCCCGTCGGTCAGCGCAGCCAGCCCCGAAGCTCCGACAGCGCAGCGCGCTGCTCCGGCGTGAGCGCGGGGTGAGTCAGCAGGTCGTCAGCCTCGTCGGGGTCGACATCCAGGTCGTAGAGCTCGTTCTCCGTCGGAGTGACGATCAGCTTGTAGCGCTCGCCGCGGACCGCTCGATCCCAGTTCGACCACGTCGGCGGGACACCGTTCGTCGGAAAGACGTCGCACGTCAAGTGGTCTCGCCGCGGAGCGCCCCGCATCGGTTCGAGCAGGAACTCGTCGGTGAAGCTGAGGGAGTCCGTCGCGCCTTCGAAGTCAGCGCCACGCAGCTCGCGAATCGTGGCCCACAAGTCGGTCTCTTGCACCAGTCGGTCGCTCACCAGGCCCTGCTTCACGCCCCGGCCACAGATGATCAACGCAGTGCGCAGGCCATCCTCGTGCAGCCCTCCCTTTCCCGCACCGCTGGTTCCGTTGTCGGCCGTGAGGATCACGACGTATCCCGCATCCAACGCCTTCCTTGCGACCTGCCCGATTCGAAAGTCGAGATGCTGCAGGAACTGGAGCTGCTGCTCGTGCACGTCCATCGTGGAGAAGTAGTCCACCCCGGGCGGCTCGTCGTCCGGCGGCGGCGGCAGCGTGGGCTTGTGAATCGCGTTCGGACTCGCGTAGATGAACTCGATGCCCAGATCGAGATCGGCGGAGACGTCCGCGAATGTGTCGTTCGTGGCGAACGTCAGGCAGTGAAGCAGCGGCGCGTGCGTGTCGTGCTTCCACCACGAGTAGTAGTTCGTGGAGACGTGCTGCGGATCGACTTGCTGATTCAGGTTCCCGTGCGACCCCGAGAACTCGTCGTAGCCGCGCAGAGCAAGCGCCGGCATCGGAGCGGAGCCCGTCATGTGCCACTTTCCACGCCGAGTACGCCGCCCGGGCAGTCCTTCGCCGATCCACTTCGAGCTCGGGCCCGCGTACGTCGAGTTCCAATGGGTAAGCGCGCCGCACAGATTCCCGGTGCGATACGCGTCGAGGCCGGACTCGATGCGCGCTCGACTCGGTGAACAGACGGGCGCCGACCAGAATCGCGTGAAGCGCACGCCTTGGGATTGAAGCTCCGCCATCGCTGGCGCGCGCCCCGCGGCGATGGCTTCGTCGAACAGCTCGGCACCGATGTCGTCGGCGACGATCAGGAGCACCCGCGCCCCGATCGCATTGCCTTGGAGCGACTCGGCCGAGCTCGGAGCACCGGAGTAGGCGCCGTCGACCCGCGCAACCGGCAACAGTGTGAGTGCGAGCAGTGCGGCGAAAGCGCGGCCCGAGCACGTCCATCGAAACCGTGCGCAGCGCCGCACGAAGAAGCGAGACCACGGAAGCATGTGTTCCCCCCAGCACGTGTCATCGGTGGCGATGCACGCGCACTGCGAGTGCGGTCCGCATCGCCAACTGTCGAACCCGATCCTAGCGGTGCGAGGTCGGAGCGGCTCGCGGGAATTCGGCGGACGAGGGTCGCGCGGGCGAGTCCAGGAATTCGCGCGCCGGACTCTTGGAGTGCTCCGATCGCGAATCAACGACGACGCGGCGGAGAGCGCGGCGTCGTTGGACCGTTCGGCTGAGTGCGAACTCCGTTCTGGAACCCGCGAATGCAGGCTGGCGGCACTCAACGACCGAAGCGCAGCGAGAAGTACAGCTTGCTCGGATCGAGCGTTGCCGCGATCAAGGCCGCCGCGCCGCACGCGTTCGAATTCTGGACGAGCGCCGAGCCGCGCACGGTCAGGCCTCCGACGGACAGCTCGCCTCGCGCCGGGCTCGAGCGGAACGCGCCGACGCGCGCGGCGACGAGCCACTCGCGGCCGGGCGCGAGCACGAGGTTCGTGCGGAAGTGCGAGCGGTGGTTGCGCGGGTCGGTCGCGAGCGCCAGGCGGTGATTCGCTTGCGACTTGGGTTGCGTGGGATTGGTGACGTCCCAGACGACGACGTTGGCGAGCGCGCCGTCGCACGCGACCGGAACGTCGAGCGCGCCGTCGAGGTCGAGCTGGCGCACGACCACCGGCGCGTTCGCGCCGACGGTGGAGAGCCCGAGCACCGCCCACGCGTCGGAGAACGGCGCGGCGACCGGCGGCAGGAGCGGCGCGCCGGGCGCGACTTGCTGGAGTCCGCCCGCGGCGTCGGCGAGCGTCGGACTGACGCCCGCGAGCGGCGCGTGCTCCACGCCGTCGATCCGCACGCGCCCGTCGCGCAGGACCTGGAGCTCGCGATCGACCAACGTCGCGAGCTGGATCGAGCCGAGCGCCGGATTGACGCGCTCGTCGACGCGCCAGATCCCGCGACCGGAGACGACCGGGAAATCGACGCTGACCGAGAACACGAGGTCCTGCGGCGACGGCGGCAAGCCGAAGTTGAGCGCGTACTCGTTCTGATTGATGTAGCCCGAGCCCGACTGCGTGAACTTGATGCGGCGGTGACCGTCGCCGCCCTGGGCGAGCTCGATCTCGACGTTCGCGCCGAACTCGTTGTCCAAGCCGAGCGGCACCTGCGTCGACGGGCGCAGCGGTCGCACGCGCACGTAGCGCCGATCGATCGCGGAAGTCGCCGCGTCGTACAGGTCGTTCTGAAGCATCCGCGCCTGCAGCCCGTAGTGACCGAGCGCGCAATCGAGGTCGCCGTCGCGATCCCAGTCCATCCAGCTCGGCAGCGCGCCGCCGATCCAACCCGCGACCAGATTGGTGGTCGCGATCGTGTAGTGACGCGCGCCGTCCTCGACCATGCGATTGCGACGGAAGATGCCGCTGGTGGTCCAATCCATGTCGCCGTCCATGTCCCAGTCCTCGAGCGACATGCCGAGCGCGACGCCGAGCGAGTTCTGATCGATCACGCCGGTCTCCTCGAGAAACGTCCCGTCGCCGCGGTTCTCGTAGATCGTGCACCACGGCGCGGACGTGAACTCGACCAACAGATCGAGGTCGCCGTCCATGTCGTAGTCGGCGCACGCGGCGCCTTCGTCGAGCACGCCGAGCGCGAGCACGCCGGACTCCGCCGGCTCGAGGAGCGCGAACCGCGGCACGCCGAGCGTCGAGACGTTCTGATAGATCGCTTCGTTGCAGTAGAGGTCGAGGTCGCCGTCCTGGTCGAAATCGACGAACTGCGCGCCTTCGGGGCGATCGGCTCCGGGCGCGTTGCCGATCCCGGCGGCATCGCTGACGTCCTGGAACGCGCACTTCTGCGACGGCGTCATCGGTCCGAGGTTCTTCAGCAACCAGTTGCCGGTCGAGAAGCCGCTGCCCGCGTTGTACGTGGGCATGAAGAGCTCGATCCACCCGTCGCCGTCGACGTCCGCCCAGTTGTTGGTCTCGGTGTAGCAGTCGTACGGCTGCACGTCGACGCGCCACGGCTTCGCGGCGATCTCGCGGAAGCCGCCGCCGTTCGGCCCGAGGTTCTCGAGCAAGCTCAAGCGCCCGTTGCCGGTGAGGATCTTGCGCGGCTCGGTCGCGAGGTCCGGGAAACCGTTGCCGTCGAAGTCGCCGAACGCCGCGCCGTAGCGCACGCCGGGCATCAGGAGCGGCGAGAGGTCGGCGACGAGCTGCCAATCGTGGCCTTGGAGATTGCGGAAGAGCTCTCCGGTGTTCGAGTTGAAGACGTCGACCCAGCCATCGGCGTCGTAGTCGCCCGCGGCGAGCCCGTAGTTCGAACCGAAGACGGTGCCCGTCGGCCAGTTCGGCGACGTCCAGAGCGACAGCGGCACGTCGACGGGCGGCGCGGGCGCCTGGGGAGCGAGCGGAGCGCAGAGCAAGGCGAAGCAGCACGTCAGCATGGGACCTCCGGAGTCCTTCCCTTCTATGCGAAGTCGCCGGAACCCGCCATCGAGCACTGCGGGGACCATCGGGCACTGCGAGGCTCCCTCGAGCAGGGCGAGAGCCTTCGAGCAAGGCGAGACCCTTTGGGCCGTGCGATGCCACTCGGGCACTTCAAGGACCGATCGAGCACCGCCAGGACCCTCGCGTTCTGCCGGCACCCTCGCGCGTCGCCAGGACCCGCGAGCGCCGCGCGGACCATCCAGCACTGCGAGCACCATCGAACGTCGCGAGGGAATAGGATGCTCGCGCTCGCCCCCTCGACGCATGCACCTCTCCCGTTCCGTCCGCCTCGGACTGCTCGTCTCGTCGCTCGCCCTCGCGGCGACCGCGCTCGCCGCCGGCGTCCAGGATCCGCCGCGCGGGCCGTTCGGACTCTCGCGGATCGCGACGCCCGACGGCGCGCGCGTGCCGATCGACGAGTTCTTCGTCAGTTCCGATTGCGCGCTCTGTCATCCGCGTCAAGGTGCCGAGCTCGCGGGCTCGATGCACTCGGTCTCGCACGAGGATCTGCTCTATCGCGCGTTCGCCGAGCTCGCTCGCGAGGAAGCCGGTCCCGAGATGTACGCGTACTGCTCGGGCTGTCACTCGCCCGCGGGGGTCGTCGCGGGCTGGATTCCCGACGTGCCGGAAGCCGCGCTCCCCGTCGAGGCCAAGGCGGGCGTGACGTGCGACGTCTGCCACCAGATCGAAGCGTTGAACGGACTCGCCGGGCCGTGGGGCGAGCCCGGGAACGCGTCGTTCGTGCTGCACCCGGGCCGGACGAAGTTCGGGCCGCTCGAGTCGATCGCTCGCAATCCCGCGCACTCGGCCGAACGGCGCGAGTTCTTCGAGTCCTCGGAGTTCTGCGCGTCGTGCCACACGATCATCCACCCGACCAACGGGCTGCGGATCGAGCACACGTACGACGAGTGGAAGCGCAGCGTCTACGCGGAGAAGGGCATCCAATGCCAGGACTGCCACATGGCGAGCGTCGAGGACGCCATCCAGGTCGCCGCGACGCTCCAGCCGGTCGAACGGCGCGGGCGCTCCGCGACCAAGGGCGACGAGCGCGAGATCGACCCCCACTTCTTCGTCGGCGGCAACGTCGACGCCGAGCGCCTCGGCGGCGACCGCAAGCACGCGGAGATGGCCGAGGCCCGGTTGAAGAGCGCGGCCACGCTGGCGCTCGAGATCGCGCCGCGCGCGGCTGGCGAGGAGCTCGCGTTCGAGGTCGTCGTCCACAACGTCGGCGCCGGTCACGCGCTTCCGACGAGCCTGACCGAGCTGCGCGAGATGTGGCTCCACGTGCGCGTGCTCTCGGCCGACGGTCGCGTGTTGTTCGAGAGCGGCGCGCTCGACCCGAGCGGCGAAATCACGCCCGGAACCGCTCGCTTCGGCGCGATCACGCTCGACGCGCGCGGCGAGAAGACGTTCAAACCGTGGGAGGCGGTGTCGTTCGGGTGGAAGCGCGTGGTGCCGCCGAAAGGCACGACCCACGACGCGTATCGCTGCGCGCTCCCGCCCGACGCCGGAGAGTCGACGATCGAAGCGCGGCTGCTCTATCGAATCGCGCCACCGCACGTCGTGCGCGACGTGCTCGGTGAGCGCGCGTTCGAGCCCACGGTCGTCGAAATGGCGACCGTGCGCGCCGCGGTCGCCGCGCGCTGAGCTCCCGACGGGAAAGCGTTTCCACGTCCCCCACGGGCTCCGCGCGAGGACCGCGAAATCCCTCAACGTCGCTCGCGCCGCGGGTCGATCTGCCCCGCCGAACGGTGCAGGACGGCCGGCGAGCTCTCGCACGGTCTGCTCTGCGCGTCCGAGCAGCGCATGCAACCGAATCGACGAATCTCCACGCGACGCGGAGGCTTCACCCTGATCGAGGTGATGGTCTGCATCGTCATCCTCTCGATCGCGATCTCCGGGTTCACCGGCTCGCTGGTCGCCTCCCTCGGCATGAATCGCGTCCAGCGCGAGACCGTGCTCGCTCGACAGGCCGCGCAAGAGATGCTCGAGACGATGCAAGGCCGCACGTTCGGCGAGGTCTTCGCGGCCTTCAATGGGAGCAACGCGGACGACGGCGCGCTCGTCGGCGCCGCGGTCGGCTGCGACTTCGCGGTGCCCGGACTGCAAGCGATCGACGGCGACGCCGACGGACTCCCGGGCGAGGTGCTCTTCCCGAACGGCGGCAACGGGCCGCTGTGGCTCGCCGAGGACGAAGTCGACGCCGCGCTCGGGCTGCCCGCGGACCTGAACGGCGACGGCGCGATCGACAACGCGGATCACGCGGCCGACTACCGACTGCTGCCCGTGCGCGTGCGCATCGAATGGCGCAGCTCGACCGGCGAGCGCCACCTGGACCTCGAGACATTCCTCTGCCAACGATGAGCCGCACACCGCCAACGATGCCCCGCACATCGATCGAAATCCGGCCGCGCGGAGGCTTCACGCTGCTCGAGCTGACCATCGCCTCGGCCGTGCTGTTGATCGTGCTCGGCGCGATGGTGCGCGCGCTCACCAGCGGCTCGTCCGCCTTCGAGGAAGGCACCAGCGTCGCGGAAGTCGACGCGAACGCGCAGCGACTGCTCGATCGGATCGCCGACGAGCTCCGAGACGCCGACTTCACCACGCTCGCGCCCGCGGCGACCGCGCCGTTCGGCTCCGACTCGCTGACGTTCAACCGCGGTCGCGGCTGGGCCGCAGGCGCGCTCGTGCACGGACCGACGCAGATCCTGCGTTCGGTGATCGACACCGGCGAGCTCGACAACGGACTCGACGACAACGGCAACGGCCTGATCGACGAACGACGTGTCGAGCTCGTGCCCGACGTCGCGACGCCCGCGCAGGTGTTCGTGATCGGACACTTCGTGCGCGAGTTCGCCGTCGGCGAGGTCCAGAACGGCAACGACGACAACGGCAACGGCTTGCGGGACGAAGGCGGACTCAGCTTCCTCTCCGACGGCAACTCGACGCTGACCGTGCGCCTGACGATCGAACGGCCGACGCGCCAGGGACGGAGCATCGTCCGCACGCTCCAGACGACGGTGCGCCCGCGCAACCAATGAACCGAAACGAGACTCAGGAATCCAACGTGCGCTCCACGCAATGCTCTCGCAGCTCCGCCCGTCGCGGCGGTGCTCTCGTGCTCTCGCTGGTGACCCTCGTGTCGGTCGCTGGACTGGCGGCCGCACTGCTTGCGGTCACGCAGCACCGCCAGCGCGAGAACGTCGCGGGCGTGGAGAACTCCAAGGCGCGCTACCTCGCGGAAGCCGGCCTCTCGGCGTCGATCGCCGCGGTGCGTTCAGGCCAAGCCGCCTCGTTCGGGAGCTACAAGGCACCGCTGGCGTTCGGCGGCGGCGCCTACTGGACCACGGCGGTCGACAACGGCGACGGCACCTTCACCGTGCAGTCGTTCGCCGGCCACAACGGGCGTGACGTCGGGCTCGAAGCGGTCCTGGTCGGCCAAACCGAAGGCGTCTACAGCAGCGCGCTGTTCGCCGGCAATTCGAGCGCCGATCCGCTCTACGACCTCTCGTTCGGCGGAACGGGCACGAGCGCGGACCTCGTCGCCGGCAACGTCTACAGCGGCGGCAACGTCGTCGTCAAAGGCGACGCGACGATCACGGGCGACATCCGCGCGGCGGGCACGATCTCCGGCGAGGCCGGCATGACCAGCAAGCCGCTGCCGATCCCCGACATCGCCGGCATGAAGTACGAGTCGAACCACGACTTCGACGTCGCGACGTTGTTCTCGACCGCGACCTATTCGTCGACCGGCGGCTGCGGCGGCAAGGCGTGGCAGCTCCCGATCGACAACCCGGCCCACATCTTCCGCAAGAACCCCAGCGACCGCATCAAGAACACCTCGACGACGGCCAAGGACGACTACTTCCTCGAGGATCCGTTCGGGACGATCAGCTCGAGCTCCAAGATCGACCCGGCGGCCGCGTCGCAGTTGCACCTCTCCGGCGTCGACGGCATGCCCGGTCCCAACGGCAACAACGCTGTCTACTACATCGACGGCAATCTCTGGGTCCACAACCTCAGCGCCTACTCGTTCGCGTTCTCGAACTCGAAGGGAACGCCGACCGCGATCACGCTCGTCGTGCGCGGCAACATCTACATCTCCGACAACATCCTCTACCAACCCGGTGAGCAAGACGGGCTCGCGTTGATCGCGATCAAGGACGAGGCGGAGAAGGACAGCGGCAACATCTTCTTCGGCGACCCGACGTTCGGCACGCTCGAGCGCATGGACTCGTTCATGTACGCGGAGAACGACTTCTACGACACCAACCTGTCCGCCAGCGGCTCGGCGACGGTCACCGTCAACGGCAACATGACCGCCGGCAACCAAGTGAAGATCAACCGTGACTTCGACGGCGCGCACTCGAAGCTGACCGTCAACTTCGACGATCGCTTGATGAGCGAGGACCTGACGCTCCCCGGCTTGCCGTCGTCGGGCGGCGGCGCGACCACGACCTGGACGGTGGCCTCGTGGCGCGAGATTCCCGCCAACTGAGCGAGTCGGCGGGCCCTCGAGCGCCGCGGCGGAAGCCGCGCTGCAAGCGACTCGCGTACCGTTGGAGCTCCGCGCTCGCGCTGGTCGCCGCGATCAGCGCAGCGCTGTTCCTGGCGATCCCGTCGGGCTCGAATCGCGAACCGGTGCCGGGCTCGCACCTCGACGACCCGGAGCTCGCGCTCGCGGTGCTCGCCGCTCTCTCTCCGCCCGCCGACGGCCCCGATCTGAAGCCGAAGCGGATCGTCGAGCAACTGACCGACCTCGGCCCGGCCGCGCTGCCGCTCGAGATCGCGATCCTGTGCGGCGAGTTCACGATGCCCGAATTCGTGCCGGGGACGACCGACCGCGCGGTCCATCCGCTCGCGCTGGAGAAGCGGTTCGAGCTGCTGCAAATGGTGCTGCGCGCCCTGCCGCCGAAGGAGGTCGTCGCCGCGCTGCGCCGCTACGCCGAGACGACGACGACGCTCGACGTGCGCCTCGTGCTGGTGCGCTTGCTCGGCGAACTCGAAGCGTCGGAAGCGCTCGGCGCGGTGCTCGAACTCGCGACGGCGATCGAGCCGGTGCACCTGCAACGGCCGTACGTGTTGAGCCAGCTCGAAAGCGCGCTCGGTCGACGCATCGAGCGCGCGACGCAGGTCGCCGGACGTTTGCGCTCGGCTTTCGGCAAGCTCGACCCGACGTTGTGGCCGGTGCTCGCGCGCGCGACAGCCCGCGCGGGTTCGCCCGAGGCCGCGTCGTTCCTCGTGTACGTGCTCGGACGCGACGACGAGCTCGACGTGGTCGCGATGCGCTCGCTCAGCGAGCTGTCGGAGCGCATCGGCGCGCTGCTCTCGGAGTCCGAGATCGACGACCTGCGACGGCTGCTCGGTCACGCGGACCCGCGCGTGCAGCGCACGGCGTTGATCGTGCTCGGCCGCTTGCGCGACCGACCGTCGGCGCTGCTCTGGATCGACGCGCTCGTGAGCGAGGACGAGTTCGTCCGTGGAGCCGCGCGCAACGCGCTGCGCACGCTCGCGGCGTGCGATCTCGGCGCGGATCCGGTCGCGTGGGATGCGTGGCTCGAGCGCGAGGACGCGTGGTGGGACGTCTCGGCGGAGAGCTTGGACGAGCAGTTGGTATCGGAAGACCCCGGTCACACGTTCGACGCGGTGAGCACGTTGCTCGCTCACCCCGCGTTCGCGCGCGAGGCGGGCATCGCGTTCGAGGAGCTGGTGCTCGATCCGGATCCGACGATCGCGTCGGCGGCGATCGAAGCCCTGCCGCGCCTCGGCGCGCCGTTCGCGCTCGCCGGCCTGGTGCGCGCGTTGGAACGCGAGGACGAGCTGCGCGACCGCGCGCTCGAAGCGCTGCGCTCGCTGGTCGGATTCGACCTCCCGGCGGAGCCTGCGGCGTGGCGAGACGCGTTCGGCTTCCCCACCGAGTGAAGCGAGCCGCGGCGCGCGCCGTGCATCGGCGACTGCGCCGAATGGCGCACGTCCGTGGCCTTGTAGCGCTCATTTCAGCGTGCTAGCTTCGCCGAATCCAGCGGCTCGTGCGCAGCGCCCCAAGCATGTCCAAGCCCCATCCCGATCGACGAGAAGAGCCCGGCGACGTCGTCGAGCTCCTACTCGAGTGCCACGAGCGCATCCGGCGCTTCGCCGGCCTCGCGCAGAAGCTCACGCGCGCCAAGGGCTCGCCCGATCACGAAGTCCGCGACGTCGCGTCGGCGGTGCGTCGGTACTTCGACGAGGCGCTGCCGCTGCACGTCGCCGACGAGGAGGAGTCCGTGCTCCCGCGGCTGACGACGCGCGTGCCCGAGCTCGCGCCGGCGCTGGAGCGGATGGTCGACGAACACCGCGAACACCAACACGATCTCGCGTCGCTCGTGATGCTCTGCGGCGACATCGCGGACGATCCAAGAGTGCTCGACGAGAAGCGCGGCGAGCTCGCGGAGCTCGCGCAGCGCCTCGGCGACGACTTCGAACGCCACCTCGCGGTCGAGGAGCGCGAGATCTTCCCGCAGATCGACGCGCGGCTCCCGCTCGACGAACGCAAGCGGATGCTCGCCGAGCTGCGCGCCCGCCGCGCCGACCGCGACACCACCAGCGCGCACGCGCGGTGATCGAGCCCGCGCCGACCGGCCCACCACCAGCCCCGGCGCCGGGCGCGCGTCATCCGCCCCGGCGCGCTCAGTGAGTCGGCCGCGCCCCGTGCGTCGACCGTCCTCCGGCGCGCCCCACCCGCTCGGACGCGCGCGAACGACCGCCGTCGCGATCCCCGTCGAGCGAACCCGTGCGGACGGCGGCGTGGCGGCGCGCCGGCGGGCCACCACGGGCCGACTCCCGGCGACGGACTACCAGTAGCGCTCGGTGTGCACCTGGCCGGGCGCGCGCCGCGAGTGCGGCACGAAACCGAGCTCGCCCAGCCGCGTCGAGACGTCCGCGAGCATCGTCGGATTGCCGCACAAGAGCACGTGCGTCGTGCTCGGGTCGAGCGCGACTCCGGTGCGGCGCGCGAACGCCTCGGGATCGAGCAGCGTCGGGACCCGCACGCGCGCGCCGCGCCACGGCGACGTCTCCGGGGCGCGGGTCACCGTCGGCAGCCAGACGAAGCTCGGATCGTGCGTGGCGAACGCTTCGATTTCCGCGCGGTAGCCGAGCTCGCGCTCCTCGCGCACCGTTTCGACGAGCACCGCGCGCCGCCAGCGTCGCCGACCGGAGTACGCGCGCAGCATCGAGACGTACGGCGCGACACCGGTGCCGCTCGCGACGAACACGACGTCGCGGTCCGCGGGCACGGGCTCGAGCGTGAAGCGACCGTACACCGCCGCATCGAGCCACAGGCGCGCGCCGGAGCGCAGCTCGAAGAGCGCTTCGGTCAGGAGCCCGCCCTGGACGCGCCGCACGTAGAACTCGAGGCGCGCGCGTTGCGTCGGCGGCGAGCCCATCGAGTACGCGCGCCGCACGAAGCGACGCTCTCCGACCGTGCGATCGAACACCTCGAGGCCGAGGTTGGTGAATTGACCGGGCTCGAAGCTCGCGAAGGGCGCCTTGTCCGGCGCGACGAGGAAGTAGGCGAGCGACTCGGTGACGTCGCGACGCTCGACCAGCGTCGCGTTGGGATCCTGCTCGCTCATCGCTTCGCCTCCGCGCGGCGCGACGGCCGGCCCTGCGGCGCGAACGCGGTGCGTCGAGCTCCCGTCCGTCTTCTCGCGAGGACGTCGTCTCGATGCTCGTGCTTCGCGCGCGAACTCGCCATGTCGGTCAATCTACCAGCCGCGGTCGCCGCATCGACGCTCCTCGCATCGCATCCTCGCCACGCACCCGTCAGTGGAAGTCCCGGCTCGCCGGTCCCTCCGGCGCGCCGAGCGCGGGGCGGAAGAAGCTGCTCGCAACCAGGTGCGCGACGCCTTGCTCGACCTGGAGCTTCCCGCGCACGCCGAGGAACGCCTCGGTCTTGACCAAGGTTTCGAAGCGCTCGAACACCTTCGGCCACACCACCACGTTGACGAAGCCGGTTTCGTCCTCGAGCGTCATGAACGTCACGCCCGACGCCGTGCCCGGACGTTGGCGGCAGATCACGAGCCCGGCGTAGCTCGCGCGCTTGCCGTTCGCGAGACGATTGACCGCCGCGGCTTCCGGGAGCCGCAGCGAGCGCAGCCCCTGGCGCAGCGGCACCAACGGATGGCCGCGCGTGCTGTGGCTGGTGCGCCGGAAGTCCCAGTCGATCTCCTCGAACTCCGTGAGCTCGGCGAACAGCGGCGCTTGCGTCTCGGCGACGAAGAGCGCGTCGCGCTCGGCGCGCGCGAGCCCCTCGACCTGCCACAGCGCGGTCCGTCGCGCGCGCTCGAGCGTCGCGAGCGCGCCCGCCTCCGCGAGCAACGCGAGCGCGCGCCGATCGAGCTCCGAACGGCGCTCGAAGTCCGCGAGGTCGGCGAACGGCGCCTCGCCGCGGCGCGCGACGAGGAGCGCGGCGTCACGCTCCGCGATGCCCTTGACGAAGCGCAGGCCCATGCGAATCGCGCGGCGCTCGCCGTCGTGCTCGAGCGTCGCGTCCCACGCGCTCCGCGTCACGTCGACCGGTCGGAACTCGATGTCGTGCCGCTTCGCGTCCTCGACGATCGTCGCGACCGAGTAGAAACCCATCGGTTGCGCGTTGAGCAGGCCGCAGGCGAACTCCGCGGGATAGTGGCACTTGAGCCACGCACCGGCGTAGCTGATCAGCGCGAAGCTCGCCGCGTGGCTCTCGGGGAAGCCGTACTCGCCGAAGCCCTGGATCTGCTGGAAGACGCGCTCGGCGAACTCGCGAGCGATGCCCTTCTTCTGCATGCGCACGATCAAACGCTCGCGGTGCTTCTCGATGCGGCCCGACTTGCGCCACGCGGCCATGTCGCGACGTAGTCGATCCGCTTCTCCGCCCGTGTAGCCCGCGCCCACGATCGCGATCTGCATCACCTGCTCTTGGAAGAGCGGCACGCCGAGCGTCTTCTCGAGCACCGGCCGCAAGCACTCGTGCGGATAGACCACCTCCTCCTCGCCGTGCCGCCGGCGCAGGTACGGATGCACCATGCCGCCGGTGATCGGGCCGGGACGGACGATGCTGACCTCGATCACGAGGTCGTAGTAGTTGCGCGGCCGGAGCCTCGGCAGCATCGCCATCTGCGCGCGGCTCTCGATCTGGAACACGCCGACCGTGTCCGCCGCGCAGATGCGGTCGAACGTCGCGGGATCGTCGGCCGGCAACGTCGCCATCGAGAGCTCGACGCCGCGCGACGCGCGCACCAAGTCGAAACTCTTGTGCAAGTGCGCGAGCGCGCCGAGCCCGAGCAAGTCGACCTTGAACAGCCCGAGCGTCTCGATGTCGTCCTTGTCCCACTGGATCACCGTGCGATTCTCCATCGTCGCGTTCTCGATCGGCACCAGCGTCGACACGGGCTCGTGACCGAGCAGGAAGCCTCCGGGATGGATCGAGAGGTGGCGCGGGAAGTCCTCGATCTCGCTCGCGAGCTCGAGCAGCAGCCTGTGCATCGGCGCCGCGGGCTCGAAGCCGCCTTGCTCGAGCGAACGCTGCTCGACGCCGCCCCAGTGCGACTGCAAGCGCGTCATCCTCGACAACGCGGTCTCCTCGAAACCGAGCGCCTTGCCGACGTCGCGCACCGCCGAACGCGCGCGGTAGCGAATCACGTTCGCGACCATCGCGGCGTGCGAACGGCCGTACTTCGCGTAGACGAATTGAATCACCTCCTCGCGGCGCTCGTGCTCGATGTCGAGGTCGATGTCCGGCGGCTCGGCGCGTTCCTTGGACAGGAAACGCTCGAAGAGCAACCCCATCCGCACCGGATCGATCGCGGTGATCCCGAGGCAATAGCAGACCGCCGAGTTCGCCGCCGATCCGCGGCCCTGGCAGAGGATGTCGCGCGCACGGCAGAACTCGACGATCTCGCGCATCGTCAGGAAGTAGCCGCAGTAGTCGAGCGACTCGATGATCTCGAGCTCCTTCTCGAGCAACGCGCGCGCGTCGGGTCGGAGGCTCTCGCCATAGCGGGCCCGCGCGCCATCGAACGTCAGCTGGCGCAGCCATGCGGCGCTGGTCGTGCCGTCGGGCAGGCGCTCGCTCGGATAGCGATAGCGCAGATCGGCGAGCGAGAACCGCGCGCGCGCCGCGATCTCGCGCGTCGTCTCCAGCGCGCCCGGCAGGTCGGCGAAGAGCTCCTTGAAGCGATGGAAGCTCTTCAGGTCGTGTTCCGCGTTGGGCTGGAGCAAGCGGCCGGCCTCGCCGAGCGTCGTGCCGTGGCGGATGCAGGTCAACACGTCCTGCAAGCGGCGACGATCAGGTCGGTGATAGAGCACTTCGTTCGCCGCGGCGAGCCCGAGGCCGAGCTCGCGAGCCCGCGCGCGGAACTCGGCCTCGTACTCGCCCTCCTCGGGCCGATGGTGCCGCGCGATCAACGCGTAGAGCCGGTCGCCGAACGCGTCGAGCAGCTCCTCCGCGCGCGCGCCCTTCGGCAAATCGCCGCGCCAGAGCGCGATCAGGCCGCGCGAGTGCGCGAGCACCTCGCGCCACTCGATCGCGCACGCGCCCTTCGGCGAACGCAACCGTCCGAGCGTGATCACGCCGCAGAGATTCGCCCAGCCTTCGCGATCCGCCGCGAGCAAGATCAAGCGCGCGCCGTCGCCGAGCGAGAGCTCGGAGCCCAGGATCAACCGAAAACCGAGCTCGACCGCTTTCTGGTGCGCGCGCACGACGCCGTACACGCCATCGCGATCGACCAACGCGAGCGCGTCGAGCCCCTGACGGTGCGCTTCCGCGACCAACTCGTCGGGATGGCTCGCGCCTTCGAGGAACGAGGCGTTGCTCTTCGCCCACAGCGCGGCGTAGCTCACGACGACTCCAACGCTCCGCGCAGCGGCGAGCTCACGACACGATTCCGTGCCAGAACCAACGTCGCCGCGCGTGGTCGTAGTACACCCACAACCATTCAGAGCCCCGGCTGCCCTGACTTGCGTGGCAGCCCGGAGCGCCCGGATCACCGGAAGCCTCGGAGCCTCCGGCGCCCGCGAGCTCGGCGAAGTAGTAGTCGCGGCGCACCTCGCTCTTCCACCAGCCGCCGCAGAGCGTGTACGGACCGCAGAGCTTCTTGACCGGTCCGCGCGTCGAGCCCGCGAGCAACCAACCGTCGCCTTCGTGGCGCTCGCGCGGCGGCAACGCGAGCGGCGCGGCGAACACGCGGCGCACCAAGCGCGCTTCGGTGACCGGACGCGGCCGCGGCGCGAACGCGCGCTCGAGCGGCGTCCATTCGAAGCTCGCTTCGGGCAAGTGACGCTCGACGAGCCGCGCGCAGACGACCGAATCGGGCCCGAACGCCGCGCGCACCGCCGCGATCGCGCGTCCGGCGGCCGCGAGGTCGCGCTTGGGACGCTCGACGAACAGCGAGAGCTCTTCCGGCCGCGCTTCGGCGTCGGCGAACTCGAGTTCGAGCCGCTCGACCCCGCGCGCGAGCGCGACGCGCTCGAGCAGCAGCACCAGCAAGCGCCGGAACTCGGCGAGGTCGAGCGTCGGCGTCGCGGCGGCGAGCGCGAGTTCCTTCGGCGCCGCGCCCTCGAGCACCAGCCGCAGCGCGATCGAGCGCACCGCGCGGCCGCGCGCGGCGAAGTCGGAGAGCACCGGCCGCGCGAGCTCCTCGAACGCGAACACGACCGCGTCGACCGACGTCAACGGATGCTCGAACGCCGTGTGGACGCGCTCGGGGCGCGCGAGCTCGGTCGGCGCGAACTCGCCCGCGAGCGCGCCGACCGCGACGCGCTGCCAACGCGCCGCCGCTTCGCCGTAGCGCGCGAAGAGCCCGCCCGAAGGCAGGCGCGCGAGCTCGCCGAGCGTGTGCACGCCGAGCTTCGCGAGCTCGTCGCGTGTCGCGGGCTCGAGGTCGAGGCGGGCGAGCGGCACGCGCGCGAGCCAACGCAGCTCCTCTTCCGGCGTCGGACACACCCACGTCCGCGCATGGACCATCGCGCGCGCCGCCGCATAGGTCGCCTGACGCCGGAAACCGACCGCGATCGTGCTCTCGAAGCCGAGCACGAGCAACGCGGCGCGCACGCGGCTCGCCCACGCCTCCAACGTCGGATGGAAGAGCTCGAGCCCGCCGACGTCGACCCAGAAGAGCCCGGGCTCGTCGGCGCTCGCCTCGACGCGCGGCGAGAAACCGTCGAGGCACTCGCAGAGCAGCGCGGTGCCGCGCGCGATCTCGTGCGGCGCGACCGGGCGCGCGACGAGCTCGTCCGCGAGCGCCAGCGCCGCGGCGTGCGTGTGGCCCGGCAAGATGCCCTTGACGCGCGCCCGTTCGTTGAGCCAGAGCACGCGACCGCCGGGCGCGTCGCGCTCGACGACGGCGACCGGCAGCTCGCGCCAACGCGGCTCTTCGCGCAGCAAAAGCTGCAGCGGCAGCGCGCGCACGTCAACGCAGGCCAAGCGGTCCACGGCAAACCTCGACGTGGCGCCAACCCGGCGCGCGGCGCTTGTCCTTGCGCACGGTCAGCGTGCAGGTGAAGCGCCCGTCCGAGTCCGCGCTCGCGCCGTCGAGGGAGTTGGAGCTCGGCCCGGAGTTCGAGCCGGAATTCGACCCGGAATTCGAATCGGAGCTCGAATCGGCGGGGCGCGCGCGCGCGAGCTCGACCTCGCCGTGGAACGACACCAATGAGCCGAGCGAGCTCGCGCCGCGCGGCTTCTCCGAAAGACAGAGCACCACCGCGTCGTGCGCCTGCGCCGCCGCGAGCAAACGCGACTGCAGCGCGAGCGGCACGCCGCTCGGCTCGGCGGAACGCAGATCGAGCTCCAGCACGACCAACCCGAACGCGCCCGAGCGCATCAGGAAGTCCGCGGCGCGCGCGTTGGCGCTCGCGAGCGCCGTCCGCACGACCACCAGGCTCGCGAGATCGACGCCGCCGGCTTCGAGATCGGGCGGGAAGAACGACGAGCGCTTGGTCGACACCCACGCGACGGTCTCGCCGCGCCGCTGCGCGTCGTGCACCAGGCGCGCCGCGAGCGACAGCGTGCCGCCGCGCGCGCCCGAGAGCTCGCACAACCGCCCCGCGAGCTCGGGGAAGCTCCAACTCGGCTCCGCGGCGAGCGGCCGAGGCGTGCGCGCGGGCTTCAGCCGCGCGAGCGCCGAGAGCGCGAGTTCGCGCGACGACCGCAGGCGCGACGCCGGAGCGCCCGGCTCGGCAGGCTCGACGAAAGGTTCGTCCATGACCGCCTCACGCGCGAGCCGCCGCGGGGACCGCCACGGGGACCGAAGGAAGGTCGCGAAGTCGGCACATCGAGCTCACCGTCCTCCCGCGAGGTACCGGCGCACCTCGACGACCTTGCCGAGCAACACGAGCTCGCGATCGGACGCGACCACGAGCGTCGCGAACGCCGGGTTCGCCGGCCGGAGCTCGATCGCGTCGCGCACGCGGAAGAAGCTCTTCACCGTCGCCTCGCCGTCGACCTGCGCGACGACGACGTCGCCGTCGTGGACTTGCGCGTCGCGCCGCACGATCACGAGATCGCCGTCGAGGATGCCGAGCCCGACCATGCTCTCGCCGCGCACGCGCAGCGCGAAGAGCTCGCCCGAACGTGACGCGGAGCGTGAACCGGAACGCGAACCGAGGGACGCACGCCCAAAGGTCGACATCGCCGACGATGTCGGTGACGACGAGGCACGTTCAGACTCTCCATGCGGCGCCACCTCGATCACCACGTGCCCTTCGGGCGCTTCGATCGCCTCGCTGAACGCGCCGGCGGCGACGCGGCCGAGCAACGGCACGAAGCGCGAGCGCGGCGCCTCGCTCGGCGGCAAGCGGTACCCGCGCGCGACGCCGGGCGCTTGGACGAGGCGGCCTTCGGCGACGAGCCGCGTCAGGTGCTCGCGCGCGCTCTCGACCGCGCGAAAGCCGAGCGCCGTCTGCACGTCGCGCACGGTCGGCGGCTCGCCGCGCTCGAGCGCTTGCCGCACGAACTCGAGCACGCGCTCACGCGAGTCGCTGCGCCGGGCGGAGCTTGCGCGGCCCCGGGCTCCGGAGTTGGCTGCGGCACTCGCGGCGGCGGCCTGCGACGGCTTCGCTCCCTGTTGGCCCGCTTTGGGTTGGCCCGCTTTGGGCTGGAATGAAGAAGCCATGGCCGTGTCTCGAAGCCCGCGCAGTCTACCAGACAAATGTCTGGCTCCGCAAGGGGCGGACGGCGACCGTCGAAGACCGCGAAAAACGCCTCAGGGCAGCTCGAACGACGTCGCCGGCAGGCCGGCGGCGTTGAAGAGCGTCGCCTCGGCGGTGTCGCTCCAGAGGTAGCGCACGAAGATCGGGTCGAGCACCGCCGAGCTGCGCAGCTGGACCGTCGTGCCGACGATCGCCGCCTCCGCCGGCAGGAAGTTGCGGTCGGCGCCGGCGAGCTCGAACCCGCCGAGCACCGGCGCGGTCGCGCGCAGACCCTCGGCGTAGTCGAACTCGACCACCATGTTCGTACGGTCGCGACGCGCGGCGCGCGGCAGCGGACCGGACGCGACCACGTCGCTCTTCCCGTACGTCTTCGCGAGCGCCCAACGCGCGAGGCGCTTGCCGACGTCGCGCTTGTTCTTCGGATGGATGTCGGCGAGGTCGCCGAGGTCGAGCGTCACCGCCATCCCCGTGTTCGGCGTCGCGAGGCAGCGCCGTTGCACGTCGCGCAGCTCCGCCGCGGCGCCGATCGAATCGCCGTAGCGGAACGGCGCGATCTGCACGAAGTAGAACGGGAAGTCGGGCCGGCGAAAGCGCGCGCGCCAATCGGCGATCATCGCGGGGAAGAGCGTCTCGTACTGCTTCGCGCGCGGCCGGTTCGATTCGCCCTGGTACCAGATCGCGCCGCGCAGCGCGAACGGTGCGAGCGGCGCGATCATCGCGTTGTAGAGCGCGCTCGGCCGATTCGGATCGGCGCTCGGCGGCTCGGGCAGCGGCGGCAGGTCCTTCATCGACACGCCGCGGAAGTACGACCACTTGCCCGCGATCGGCTGCACCTTCGGCGCGACGTCGCTCGCCGAGCGGAAGCCGAGCTCCTCGGGCTTGCCGGTCAACCCGCCGAGCCCGCCGGTGTCGATCACGCGCAACGCGATCACGTTGCGGCCGGCGCGGACGAGCTTGTTCGGCACCGTGTACTTGCGCGGCGTCGACCAGAGGCCCGGCCGCTCGCCGCCGTCGACGCGCTCGCCGTTGAAGTAGAACGTGTCCATGTCGTCGATCGCGCCCAGCGTGAACACGAGGTCCTGATCGCTGTACTTCGGCGGCACGACGATCGTGTGACGCAACCACACCACGCCGTCGAAGTCGCCGAGCACGCTCCCCCATTCGCCCGGCACGTCGAGCAACGGCCACTTGCCCGCGTCGAGGCGCTCGCGCGCGCGGCTGAACTCGCCGGAGCCGGGCTCCTTCTCCTCGATCGCCCGCCACCACGCGGCGCGCGCGGCTTCGAACGTCTGCTCGAGTTTCTTCGGATCGCCCGCGAGCGCGGCGAGGCTCGCGAGCCCCTCGTCGAACCCGCCGTGCTGCTTCAGCGCCTCGGCGCTGGTCCACGCTTCGCAAACCGTGCCGCCCCAGTCCGCGGCGATCAGGCCGACCGGCACGCCGAGCGTCTCGTGCAGCTCGCGACCGAAGTAGTAGCCGGCCGCGCTGAACGTGCGCAGCGACTCGCGGTTGCACGCTTGCCACTCGCCTCGCCCGCGCGTGCGCGGCGCGTAGTCGAGCTCGTTCGGCACCTCGTAGAGCCGCAGTTGCGGCACGTCGGCGCGCGCGAGCTCCGCCTCGCGGTTTTCGGTACCCGTGTACCACTCCGCGATCGCCTCCATCGGCATCTCCATGTTCGATTGCCCCGAGCAGAGCCAGACCTCGCCGCTCCAGACGTCGTCGAGCACGAGCTCGTTCGCGCCGCGGACCTTCAACGTATGCGGACCGCCGGCGGCGGGCGTGCGCAGCACGAGCTCGAAGCGACCGTCGGCGCCGCTCGCGACCGGCCCGGCCTTCGCGCCCCATGACGAGTCGACGGCGACCTGCTCGCCCGCGGGCGCGAAGCCCCAGACGACCAGGTCGGTCTCGCGCTGGACCACCATGTGGCTCGCCAGCACCGCGGGGAGCTCGACATCGGCCCGGAGGGGCGCGAGGAACGGGGCGGAGAGGAAAGGAACGACAGTCAGCAGGCGTCGGAAATGCATGGGATCGATGGGGTTGTCGGCTACGGGACTCTCGCACGGGCGTGAGCCGAAAGCCAGACTGCCCGCATGTTCGTCGTCGCCTTCGCGGGGCTGCCTGGCAGCGGGAAGAGCACGCTGGCGCGCGCGCTCGGGCTCGCGCTCGGCGCGCCGGTGCTCGACAAGGACCGCGTGCGCGCGGCGCTGTACGAGCCCGGACTCGTCGAGTACGCGAGCGAGCAAGACGACATCGTGTGCGCCGCGATCCACACCGTGGTCCGCGAGGAAGCGCGCCGCGCTCGCTACGACACCGTGGTGCTCGACGGTCGCACGTACGCCCGGCGCGCGCAGGTCGACGCGCTGCTCGGGCTCGTGCGCGAGCTGCGCGCCGAGCTCGTCGTGTTCCATTGCGCGTGCTCGCTCGAGACCGCCGAGCGGCGTGTCGCGCGGAACGCAGTGCAAGACGCAACGCGCGGCGTCGCGAACGCCGCCGCGCAGCCGGCCGCGCACCCGGCCGCGAATCGCGGGCCGGAGCTCGTGCGCGCGCTGCACGCGAGCTTCGAGGCACTGATGGTGCCGCACCGCGTGATCGACACCGAGCTCTTGTCGGAGGACGAGGCGCTCGCCTACGTGCTCGCGCACGTCGCCGAACGGCGCGCTCAGGCGCTCCGGCGCTGAGCGAATTCCGCGCGCACCGCGCGAGCGAGCGCGAGCAGCGTGAACACGACGAACGTGTAGAGCGCCGCTTCGCGGAAGAACGGCAGATGGCCGGGCCAGTTCGGATGCTCGTTGAAGCCCCAGTGACCGCGGAGCAACGGATCCGCGCACACGAACGCGTAGAGCAAGTAGAGGTACCCGCCGGCGAAGACATGCGCGGCCCACGCGAACACGCGGCCGCCGAAGAACCAGAACGGCATCGCCCAGGCGAAATACTGGAACGCCCACGCGTCGACCAGCGCGTAGAAGATCGCGTACGAGAGCGCCACCGTCGTCGCGAGCCCGCGTGCGTCGTGCTCGCGCCGGCGCAGGAACGCGAACGCGACGATCAGCCCGAGCGCGAGCGTGCTGCCGTGCGAGACCAACGCGACCGCCCAATCCGGCCAGCACTCGACGAGCCCGGGGACCTCGGACCAGACCTCGATGCGCTTGTCGTAGCCCCAAAGCTCGATGAAGAGGTTCTTGAGACCCCAGATGAACGTCGGCGGATTCGACAGCGTGAAGATCACCAGACCACGATAACCGAACACCTTCTCCCGCACCGCGCTGAAGTCCTGGACGAGCACCGGCGCGTAGCACGCGAGCGCGACCGCGAGCGTCACGCCCGCCAGCTCGAACCGCTTGCGCCAGCCCGGCAGCGCGAAGAAGAACGCGGGCACGCCGAGCACGATCGGCAGCTTGATCGCGAGCCCGATCCCGAGCACGACTCCGCACGCGACGACGCGCCCGCGCGACGCGAGCACCGCGGCGGCGAGCAACAGCGTGCCGAGCAACGCATCGGTGTTGCCGTGGTACGCGCCGAGCACCAGCGCGACCGGCATCACCGCGTAGAGCCCCGCGACCAGCCAGCGCTCGCGCCGCCCGATCAGCAGCGCGGCGAGCAACGCGACGTTCGCGAGGTCCGCGAGCGCGACCGGCAGACGCATGCACGCCTTGAACGCGAGTCCGGTCGCCTGCGAGAGCTCCCACATCGCGGCCATCAGCCACGCGGCAAACGGCGGGTGGTTCAAGAGCATCTGCGACTCGCGGTACTGCGCTGCGAGCCCGCGCTCGGCGATCCCTTTCGCGTGATCGGCCCAGATGAAGACGTCGGTCGTGCCCTCGGTCGCGAACACGAGGAACAGCCGCGCGACGAGCCCGACCGCGACCAGGCTCCAGAACCACGCGCCGCGCTCGGCGAGGAACGCGAAGCGGCCCTCGAGCACGCCTTGCGCCGCCGGAGCGGCCCGTTGCGCGTGGCGCGCGCTCACTTCGCACCTCCGACCGCCGCTTGCACGCGCGCGAGGCCGCGGCGAGCGTCCGGCGACTGAGGCAGCGCCGCGAGCGCGCGCTCGTAGCACGCGCGAGCCTCGCCCCAGCGCTTCGCCGCCTCGAACGTCGGCCCGAGCACGAGGTAGAGGTTGACGTCGCCGGTGTAGCGCTTGGCGCTGTCGTCCGCGAACGCGAGCGCGCGCTCGTGCTGGCCGAGCGCCTGCGACACCGATGCCGCGACATACCAATCCACCGGTCGGAAGCGATCGCGCTCGGTCTCGCGCGTGATCGCGCCCTGGAAGAGCGCCGCGAGCGACGCGAGGCCGACGATCGCGCCGACCGCGCCGAATCGCCGCGCGCGCAACGCGCTCCACGTCGACACGAGCGCGAACCCCGCGCCGACGAAGAACGCCGGCGTCACGTAGAGGCGGAAGCGCGCGACGGTGTGGACGAAGCTCAGCGCTCCGGCGACCGCGAGCAGCAGCGCGCATGCGGCGAGCACGCCGCGCGGATTCGCGAGCGCGACGTTCGCGCCGCCGCCTCGCGACGCGCGCCGAGTCGCCCATGCGCCCCAAGCAGCCACGACGAGCCCCGCGATGCCGAGCGGGAAGAGCAGCGCGAACGTCGGCGAGCTCGCGAGCAGCGCCGAGTACTCCCGGTAGAAGTAGAAGCTCGTGTTGTCGGGCTCCTCGAACCGCTTCCACACCGCGCTCCAACGCAGCCACCAGTTGCCGACGAGCTTCGCGACGTCGCCGTCGTACGTCGCCCACACGCCGCCGAGCAGCTTCACGAAGCTGCCGTCGGCGTCGTCGAGGAGCTTCACCACCGCCGGCCCGGGCGCGATGAAGGTCGCGCCGCCTTCCGCGGCGTTCGCTTCGTTCGCTTGCGCGAAGTTGATCAGCGTGCGACACGACACCGAGAACGGCGGCGCGCCGACGGCGAGGTTGCGCCCGAGGAGCGGCGCGAAACCGACGACGTAACCGAGCAGCAGCGCGGCGAGCGCCCGCAGCGCCGCCGCACCACCCGCGCGCAGCTCCGCTCGCAGCTCCGCTCGCCGCTCCGCTCGCCGCTCCGCGCGCAGCTCCGCTCGCAAGTGATGCAGCCCAAGCACCACCGCGGCGACCACGAGCACCACCGTGCCCATCTCGTGCAGCACGTGGAAGAGCCCGATCGCGACGCCGAGCAGCCCGCACGCGAGCCAGCGACCGACGTCGCCGCGCTCGATCCGAAGCTCGCGCGCGAGCGCCCACGCGAGCGCGAGCAAAGCACACAGCGCGGGTCCTTCGCGCAAGAGCTGCGCCTCGAGGTAGTAGAGCGGACCGTAGCTCGCGACGAGCACGCCGGCGATCACCCCGACGGCCAGGCCGAAGAGCTCGGCGCCGAGCAGCAGCGCGAAGACCGCGGTGCACGCGCCGAGCGCGAGCTGCACCGCCTTCACGAGGACCAGCGGTTCGTCGGACAGCGAGCGAGCGAACGCCAGCAGGTACGCGTAGCCCGGCGCCTGGTGGAAGACGTGCGGCCCATACCACGCGAGCCACTTCTCCGGCGGTGCGACGGTCTGCCAACCGTGGTACGGGTGCACCGGTTCGCTCGCGAGCCAATCGCCCGAGGCGAACTGATCGGCCTGCGCGAGGTAGGTCGCCATGTCGCTCTGGTCGTAGCGGTGCCATTCGTCGAGCGCGCCGCCGCGCAGTTGCGACCAGAATGCGAGCCGCAACCCGAGCGCCAACGCGAACACCGCGAGCACGGCGAGCGCGAACCGTCGGCGCGAGCGGTCCGCGCGCGGAGTCGTCGAGCTCGCGCTCACCACGCTTCGATCCTGGTTCTCCGCACGACGCGCCGGGTCCACCGCGATTCGCTCAGGTTCCATCGCGCTTCACGCGCACGCATCCGCGCTCCGCGTTCGGGCAATCGGACTTCTCGTTCGGGCGACCGCGATGCGCGCGCGGGCCGCCGGGCTTCGCGCTCGAACCAACGCGCCGTGCGCTCGATCTCTCGCTGCGTGCAATGCATGGCGCGCCAGGATCCCGGCCGAGCGCCGTTCCGGCAAGCGTCAACGCGCTGCTTCGTCGGATCGCACGCAGCGAAAACCCAGGTGGTCGAGCCCGCTGTCGTGCGGCGTGTGGTTGCGCGACGCGACGCGGTAGCCTCGGCAGAAATTCTCGCTGCAAAGGAACGAGCCGCCGCGGATCGCCCGGTCGTCGCCGCGTTCCGGCCCGCGCGGATCGCGGCGCGGCGAGTCCAGGTAGTACGCCGGGTCGTACCAGTCCGCGCACCACTCCCAGACGTTGCCGGTCAAGTCGTAGAGCCCGTAGCCGTTCGGCGGGAAGCTCTTGACCGGCGCGATGCCGACGAAACCGTCCAGGCCGAGGTCGCGCTCGGGGAAACGTCCTTGCCAAGCGTTCGTCCGATGCACGCCGGCGGGCACGAGTTCGTCTCCCCACGCGTAGCGCGTGCCGACCGAACCGCCGCGCGCCGCGTACTCGTACTCGGCTTCGGTCGGAAGACGCTTCTTCGCCCAGACCGCATAACGCTCCGCGTCTTCCCAAGCGAGTTGCGTCGCCGGTTGGTCGTCGGGAGCGACGATCAAGGGATCGACCGGATGTCGCCAATCGGCGCCTTCGACGACTTTCCATTCACCGCTCGCAAAATCGAATACGCCGGACCAGCCCAGGCGCTCGGCGACGGTGACGTGTCCGGTCGCGGCGACGAAGACCGAATACTGGCCGACGGTCACCTCGTGCTCGTCGATCCAAAACGGCGCGAGCTCGATTTCGTGCACCGGCGCCTCGTACGCGAAGCCGTCATTCGTCCCCATCGCGAAAACGCCGCCGACGAGGCGCACCATCCCCGCCTCGCGCCTCAGCACGACGGCCGGGGTCGAGGCGGTTTCGATGGGAACGGTTCGTTCGTTCCGATCGCCGCAAGCGAAAAGCAAGCTCGCGGCGAGCGCCGCCGCACAGCCTGTCCTCCCCCGGCCCCGAAGTTCGAAGATCGAATATCGCACGAGAGCCCATTTGACTTCGCGTGAGTCGAAATGCCAAATACGGGGCATGGCAACTCCCACTCTGGATCAACAAATTCGTTCCCGCATCGAGTCGTTCGTCGACGAACTCGCCACTTTGGTGCGCGAGGCAGCGCTCGAGTCCCTGCAAACGGCGCTCGGCAGCCCGCCCGCGCGCGGCCCCGGCCGTCCGCGCCAAACCGCGGCGCCCGTGGCGGGCGGCGCGATCCGCCGCCGCGCGGTTCGTCGCGGCCGCGGCGCGAAGCGCAGCCCCGAGGAGATCGACGCGCTGACCGCGAAGCTGCTCGCGTACGTGAAGTCGAACCCCGGCAACACGATCGAGCGCATCGGCAAGGCGATCGCGATCGACACCAAGGAGCTCAAGCTGCCGGTGATCAAGCTGCTCGCCGACAAGAAGCTGAAGACCACCGGCCAACGCCGCGGCACGAAGTACTCCGCCCGCTGAGGCCAGGCCGCGGGCCGGCTCACGGCCGGCCCGCACTCATCCCGCGCAGTGGAAGCTCGCGCTCCCGCTTGCGCGGCGTCCTGACGAATCGACTCGCGCGCACGGCGCCCACGACGACCGCCCCCAACCGTGGCGGTGAGCTCGCGGTCGCCGTGCGCTCGGCTTTCACGCGCCGCCCGAAGTTCCCAAGGGCTCGCAGCCGAGGCGCGCGGCGCGCCTCGACGCTCCCAACCCGGCGGGCGCCGTGCGCGGCGGGCCGTCGCGCTGTCCAACCGCGTCCGGAATCCAACGTCGAACGGCCGGGACACACCAGGGCTCTTGGCCCCACCGCGTCATGGGGTTAGCGTGGACGCGCTCGCCAGGAGGAATCGCCATGTGGACTCTCGCTCTCGCGTTGTGTTTCGTTCCCGCCGCCATCCAAGACACCGCGACCGAGCGGCCGGCCTTCGTGCAGGAAGGCGAGCCCGTCGACCGCGCGCTCGACGCCCTTGCGCAGGCGCTGCAGGCTCACACCGCGCCGCGGCCCGCCTTCGAGGCGTTGATCGACGCGTTGGAGGCCGAGGCGAAGGCGCATGCGAGCGAAACGCGGGCTCAAACGCTGCGCGACCGCTTGCGCGCGGTGGTCGAAGCGCTTCGCAACCGGGCAGAAGGCGGGCTGTTCGACGCCGACGCGCTCGCGCGCCTTCGCGAGGACGTGCTCGACGCGCGTGCCGAGCGTGCGCTCGCCTGGCTCGAAGAGCGCGCCGTCGCGCGCCACGCGACCCGCGCGGAGTTCGAGCGCGTTGCGGCGCTGCTCGAAGCGCGCCTCGCGCGCGCGACCGCGCAGCCGGACGCGGACGGGAGCACCCGCGAGCGCTGGAAGAAGCTCGTCGCAGACGTGCAGGCGCGTCACGACGCCGGCGGCGCGAGCGCGGTCGACTTCGTCGCGTTGCGCGAGGAGTTGGTCGCGTCCCGCCTCGAGCGCGCGCTCGACTGGCTGGAGCAGAAGGCGCTCGCGCGCGCCGCGAGCCGCGTCGACTTCGCGCGCGTGCGCTCGGCGCTCGAGGACCGTGCGGCCGCGGCGGGAGCCGTCGGCGGCGGCGACGAACTCGAGCGGCTGCAGAAGGCGCTCGCGAAGCTCGAAGAGCGCGCGTCGAACGCCGAGATCACCCGCGACGAGTTTCGTGAGGTTGCGCAGAAGCTGATCGGCAAGGCCCGCGAGGCCGGCGCGACGCGGCGCTGAAGCGCGACGCTCACCAACCGCGACGAGGACCGCTCGTTCGAGCCGCCCTCGTCGCATGGGAATGAGCGTGAGACTCGCGCGTTCACCGCGCGCGCCGAGTTCACCGCTCGCGTGGGCTCACTCGCGGTCGTACCCGCCGCGGTCGTACCGATCGCCGCGCCCGCCGCGATCCCGGAACCCGCGGTCGCCGCGCCCCCCCCGATCTCCGCGCTCGCCGTCACGGTCGCCGCGATCACGGTAGCCACCGCCACCGCCACCGCCGCTGCCGCCACCACCGCTGCTCGGTCCGCCGCCTCCAGGCCGCGGACGGAATCCGCCACCACCCCCGCCGCCACCCGCGGCGCGCTCTTGCGCTTCGTTCACGCGAATGCGCCGACCATCGAGCTCGAAACCGTCGAGCTCTTCGATCGCCGCCCTCGCCTCGATGTCCGTGCCCATGCGCACGAACGCGAAACCGCGCGGCCGACCGGTTTCACGATCGGAGATCACCGCGACTTCCTTCACCGAGCGTCCGTTCGTCTCGAACGCGGCGCGCAGCGAAGTCTCGGTGGTGGAGTAAGACAGATTCCCTACGTAGAGCTTGGTTCCCATCGGTCAATCGAGAGTTGCCTTCGGTCGGGTCGCGCGCCAAACGCTTAGGCGGTTGGGAGTCCCAGACGGCGCATTGCCGGCGATCGAACCGAGCCACGAACCACAAGCCTGCGCGCCGAGCGAAGAACGGAATGGAAGAGCGATTCACTTCCTCGCACCCCCCAAGCGGGCGGCGCTCGAAGTACGCCAATGTTGGTACCAGATCCGCGGAAACGGCGCCAGGCCCTTTCAGTCCGCGGACGCGGTCAGCGCGACGCGCCGTCCGCCAAGACGCCGACGCGTAAACACGACGAGTGCTCGGACGAGCGCTCGACCCGCACCCAAGCGGCGCGGAAGTCCTGCTCGCGCGCTTCGAACACGTTGGGCACGAACGTCTGCGGGTTGCGATCGACCAGCGGGAACCAACTCGATTGGATCTGCACCGCGATGCGGTGGCCCTTCTCGAACGTGTGCAGCACGTCCTGCAACGGCCACGCGAGCCGGGTCGACGCGTCGGGCACCAGGGGCTTCGGCTCGGCGTAGCCGTCGCGGAAGCGCGCTCGCAGCACCTCGCTGCGCACGAGCATCTGATAGCCGCCGAGCGCCTTGCCCGGCGTCGTCGTCGGCAGGTTCGGCGTCTCGGGCGGAAAGACGTCGATCAGCTTGACCACGAAGTCGCCGTCGGAGCCGGTGGTCTGGATCCAGAGCTCGGCGAGCGAAGGCCCCGCGAACGTCAGCGGCGCGTCGAGCGGTTCCGTTTCGAAGTGCAGCACGTCCGGTCGGCGCGACGCGAAGCGTTGATCGTCGGTCATGTACTCGGGCGGCGTGCGCACTTGGATGCGCTCGTGGTACGGCACCGGATGCGCGGGATCGGAGAGATAGCCGTCGAACTCGAGCGAGCCCGAGGCGGACGGCCCCGAGGACTCCGCTGACTCCGCCCGCGCCGCAAGCGAACTCGGCGCGGACGTCGCGGGAGGCGCCGTGAAGGACAACGCTCGCCCCTCGCGCAGAAAGAGAGCGTGCGGTTCGACTTTCGGCGGCCACGCGTCGAAGCGCCGCCAGCGATTCGCGCCGGTCTCGAAGACGAACGCTTCCGGCGGAGGCTCGAAATCCGCGCCCTTCAAGAAGCGCTCGAAGAACGGTCGCTCGATCCGCTCACGGTAGAACTGCGCGGTGTCGGAGCCGAACGCGACTTCGCCGAGCTGCGCGCCGCTGTCGCGAGCCCAACCGCCGTGGCGCCACGGCCCCATCACGAGCACGTTGAACGCGTCGCGATCCTGCGCTTCGATCGCGCGGTACGTCGCGAGCGGTCCGTAGAGATCCTCGGCGTCGAACCATCCGCCGACGGTCATCACCGCGGGCGCGACGTCGCGCAGGTGCGGCAAGAGGTTGCGCGAGCTCCAGAACTCGTCGCAGTTCGGGTGCGCGCAGAACTCCTTCCAGAACGCGACTTCGCCGTGGAACCAACGCGCCTCGACGTTCGAGAGCGGACCGAGCTCGAGGAAGAACTCGTAGCCGTCGGGCGTGCCGTGGACCACGCCCGGCGCGCTCTCGGTGGTCGGTTCCGGTCGCGCGCGACCGAAGCTCGACATGAAGTTGAACGCGTCGGCGAGGAAGAACGCGCCGTGGTGATGGAAGTCGTCGAAGAACCAATCGGCGATCGGAGCCTGCGGCGACACCGCGACGAGCGCGGGGTGCGCGTCGATCATCCCCGCGGCCGCGTAGAAGCCCGGGTACGAAATCCCCCACATCCCGACCTTGCCGTTGTGGTTCTCGACGTTCGCGAGCAACCATTCGATCGTGTCGTACGTGTCGCTCGACTCGTCGATCTCGTTCGGCGCGCGCTTCGCGCCGCGGTGCGGACGCATGTCGGCGAACACGCCTTCGGAGAGGTAGCGGCCGCGCACGTCCGCGAGCACGAAGATGTAGCCGTCGTCCTCGAGCTCGCGGCTCGGACCGAGCGCCGTCGGAAACGCGACGTCGCCGTACGGCCGCACCGAGTACGGCGTGCGCCGCATCAGGATCGGATGAGCGCGCGAGCGATCGCGCGGCGAATAGACCGCGGCGAAGAGCCGCGCGCCGTCGCGCATCGGGATCCGCACTTCGCGCTTCTCGTACCGAGCGGCGAGCTCGAGCTCGCGCGGGAGCGTCGACTGTGCGTGCGCGGACGCGACGACGAAGCAAACGCCGAGAACGCGAGCGAGCCTGTGCATGTCAGGGATAGTGGTAGACGGACTGCAAACCGAGCGGCACGCCGAGCGCCCAGAAGCCGAGCAACAGCGCACTCCACGCGACCAGGAAGACGACGCTGTACGGCAGCATCCACGCGACCAGGTTGCCGACTCCGGTGCCGCGTGACCAACGCCGGCAGTACACGACCACCAACGGGAAGTACTGCATCAACGGCGTGACGATGTTCGCGACCGAGTCGCCGATGCGATAGCTCGCTTGGACGAGCTCGGGCGAGAGTCCGACCTGCATCAGCATCGGCACGAGGATCGGGCTCATCAACGCCCACTTCGCCGACGCCGAGCCGATGAAGAGGTCGACGCCCGCCGAGAGCAGGATCACGCCGAGGATCGTCACCGCGCCGGGCAACGCGAGCGCTTTCAAGAGCTCCGCGCCCTGCAACGCGATCAACGCGCCGAGGTTCGACGACCCGAACGCCGCGATGAACTGCGCGGCGAAGAACGCGAGCACCAGGTAGTAGCTCATCGTCCCCATCGTCTTCGTCATGCCGGCGACGACGTCGCGGTGCGAGCGCACCGTGCCCGAGAGCACGCCGAACACGACGCCTGGCACCAGGAACACGACGAAGATCAGCGGCACGATCGACTGCATCAGCGGCGCGGCGAGCGACGTCAACGCACCATCGGGCGCGCGCAGAGGCGAGCGAGCGGGCCACGCCGCCGCGACCAGCCCCGCGAGGCACGCGCCGAGCGCCAGATTCGCCCAGAGCAACGCGCGCCGCTCGCGCGGATCGAGCGCGTGGAACTTCGGGATGTCCGCGGGATCGCCGTCGACCTTCACGTGGCCGAGCCGCGGCTCGAGCAGGCGATCGGTGATCCACCAGCCGAGCAACACGACCATCACGCAGGACGCCGACATGAAGAACCAATTGCAGAGCGGATTGACGGTGCGCGCGGGATCGACGAGCTTCGCCGCCTGCTCGGTGAAGCCTTGCAGCAAGGGGTCGATCCCCGACGGCACGAAGTTGGCGCTGAAGCCGCCGGACACGCCCGCGAACGTCGCCGCGATCCCCGAGATCGGATGGCGGCCGGCCGCGTGGTAGATCACCGCGCCGAGCGGGATCACCAGCACGAAGCCCGCGTCGCCCGCCGTGTGCGAGACGAGCGCCACCAGGATCACCATCGGCGTCAGGAAGCGCCGCGGGGTGAACTCGAGCAAGCGCTTCAACACCGCGTCGAGGTAGCCCGTGTGCTCCGCGACGCCGACGCCGAGCAACGCGACCAGCACGATGCCGAGCGGTTGGAAGCCGGTGAAGTTCTTCACCAGGCTGCTGAGCATCCCGACGAGCTCCGCGCCGGTGGTCAGGTCCTTGACGCGCAACGGCTGCTGCGTGCGCGGATCGAGCGCCGCGAACTCGACGCTCGCGAGCAGGCCCGAGGCGAGCACCGTGCCGAACCAGAACAGCACGAAGAGGATCGCGGGATCGGGCAGGCGGTTGCCGAGCTGCTCGACGGCGCGCAGGCCGCGCGCGAGGGCGCCTTCCGAACGCGCGGGCCCGAGTTCGCCGGTCATCGCGCTCGAACTCTAGCGGTCCGACGGTCGGCCGCCATGGTCGGTCCGCGTCGCGCAGGTTCGCGACTCTGTGGAACCTGCGATCGGCGGGCCCATGGTCGGACCGGGTGACGAGACCCGTGGGCTCGACGCACTACCGGAACACGCAGCCGGGGAGCTCGGCCGCCGCGTGACCGTGGAGTTGAAGACTCCGGCGATGGCGCGACTGGGGATTTCGAAGCGCCGCAGAAACGCAGCCGGGGAGCTCGAAGCTCCCCGGGCGATTCGGCGGGCGCGCGGTCGGGCGCCTGCCGGATTCAGTCGGCCGAGCCGCGGCTCAGCGCAGCTTCTCCCAGTACTCCGCCGGCATGTCGTGCGCGATCTTCAACGCGCCGTTTGCGCCGCCGTAGACCGGCTCCTCGATGCGGATCACCTTGCCGCCGCCGAGGCGTTCGTGCATGTAGCTCTCGATCGCGTAGTCGAGTCCGCGGATCAGACTGCCGCCGCCGGCGATCAGCACGCGGCTGCGCAGCTTCTCCTGGAACTCGGGGTCGAACGTCTCGATCAGCTTCTGCAGCCCGTCGACGATCGGCTTGATGATCGAGCGGCAGCACTCGCGCGTGTCGTTGGTGACGTCGAACTGCGTCGGCTTGCCGCTGACCGGGAAGGTGACCAGTGCGCGCTCCATCTCGTCGGAGACGGACGCGTACTTCTCCTTCACCGCCTTGACCATCTGGATGCTGAACGCCGCGCCCTTGCACGACTTGGCGTACGCCTTCATCAACTCGTCGTCGATGAAGTCGCCGGCGTAGTTGATCGTCAACTGGTCGGACTCTTCCGGCATCGTGCCGTGCATCCGGCACAGGTCGGTCGTGCCCGCGCCGATGTCGATCACGAGCACGTCGTCGAGCATGTCGAGGCCGTACGCGACCGCGAAGGGCTCCGAGCACAGCATCACGGAGTCGACCGACTCCTTCGCCGCGTTCAGGATCGCTTCCTTGTTCTTGATCGAGGCCTGCGCCGGCACGCCGATCACGGCGTAGATCAGCTCGTCCTTGCGCGGTCGCGCGCGACGGATGATCTCGGCGAGCAGGTCCTTGGTCGCGCGCACCGAGTCCTCGTTCTCCTTGCCGGAGGACGTCGCGAACTTGAGCTTGCCGTGCGCGAGCGGACGGTGGAAGTCGAGCGACAGGCGTTTCTCGAGCGCTTCGTCGCCGAACAGCACGTCCTTCTTCAGGAGCTTGCGCGCGACCACGTCCTTCGGATAGCCGACGTAGGACGCGACCGTCTCGCGGACGCCGTTCGAGGCGGAGACCGAGGTGCGCGATGACCCCAGGTCGATGCCCATGTAGAGAACGCCGTGGTCCTTGTCGGTGGTGTCTTCGGGTTTTGCGGACATGATGCGGGTGTTCCTCCGAGCACGTGGCTGTCGGTCGGTGCTCGCCTTGGGGCTCGCGATCCGGATACGACGGATGGATATCGATCCGTCAGTTTCCCGAACTCAACTGCTGTTTCAACTCCAAGTTGGCTTGGAAGATGCGCTTCATGACCTCTTTCTTCGCCTTCGCGTTGGCGACGGCGTCGTCCAGCCCCTGAACGGAACGGTAGACGGACGACACGCCGGGGTCGATCGACTTTGCATCGATGAGACGGCGGAGCTCGTCCTCGGTCATCGCGAGCAGTTGGGTGAGCTTCGCAATGCGGCGTTCGAGCAGGTCTATCTGGCGACGGTACGCATCGAGCTCCGTCGCAAGGTTGGGATCTCCTCCCCTCGCCTGCATGTCCTCGATCGCGTGGACCAGCGCTTCCTGCGCGCGACGAGCGGACTGGAGCGCCTTGGTGCCCTCCTCGGCGACCAACCCGCGCAGCACGTCGCGCTGCATCTCGGCCATCGACTGCGGGAGCGGCTCGAGCGCCTCGGGCGAAGCGGCCGCTTCGGCCTCGGGCGCGGCCGGCGGCGGTGCGACGGTCTCGGGCTCCGGCACGAACTCGGGCGCGACGTCGCCGCGCTCACGGCGCTCGCGCTCGTGCTTCGCCTGGAAGAACTCGTAGAGCTCGCTGTGCACGTAGCGATCGCCACCGGCGCCCTGCGCGACGGAGAGACCGCCCTCGGCGACCTCGACCAACGTGTCGAAGAACAGATTCGAGCCGTGCTGGTTGTGCGCGCCGCCGATCGAAAGCGTCACGCGGATCGTTCGCGGCCCGGCGCGGAACGTCAGCTTGCGCGCGCCGTCCAACAGCCGATTGGCGAGCACGCGCGCGCCTTCCGGCGGAGTGTGCGTCACGAGCACGATCACTCGGTCGTCGACGACCGTGCCGGTCAGATCGCTCTCGCGCACCGTTTGGCGCAAGAGCGATTGCACGCCGCGCAACAGGTCGCTCTTGAACTCCTGGCCGTACAGATCCTGCATGCGATCCATCCGGTCGACGGAGATCACCAGGCAGACGAGCTGGACCTTGTATCGCTGCGAGCGCTCGAACTCGATACGCATGAGCCGCTGGATCTCGGCCTCCGAGAAAAGTCCCGGGCCGCTTCCTTGCAACGGGGCTCGGCTGAAGTCGGGCATCGAACGGAGAAGGGACACGCGCGTGAGTTGGGGCGATGAGGCGAGCGCGCGGGCCGCACACGATACCGGCGAGTTGCCGTCGGGTCACGCGCGCCCCGAGAGGTCGCGGGATCCATGCTGTCGACCGCCAGAAGCGCCGCCCTTGAGCCGACTTGGGGCTCGGCGGCCCGCTCAGACCTCGATCAGGCCTTCGATCTCGCGGGCGTAGGCGAGCAGGTGCTCGAACTGCGGCGCCTCGACGCCGAGCGCCTTCTGCGCGAAATCGGCGAGCCTGTCGAGCGAGGCCGTCGCCGCCGGCAACTCGGCCCGATACGCGATCTGGTCCGCGACCGCGACCACCGCGACCGCGGGGGTCGCGAGCACCTCGTACTGCGGCCCGTGGTGGAACTCGATCGACTTCGCGACGGCCTCGGGCAGCTTCCAGCGCGAGGCGACCAGCGAGCCGACGTCGACGTGCGTGAAGCCGAGCACACGCGCCTCGACGAGGTGCACCGCCTGATGCGCGCGCTTGCCTTCCTGGACGACCGCGACGTACTGCGGGCCGAGATTCTCGAGCATCACGACTTTGCCGATGTCGTGCAGCAACCCGCACGTGTAGAACTCTTCCGCGCCGAGCCCGAGCGGTCGGCGCGATTCGCGCGCGAGCGTTTGCGCGAGTTGCGCGACGTAGATCGCGTGGCGCCACACGGCGTTCAGATCGAAATCGGGCAGCGAGGCGAGGTGCTCGTAGCGGGCGAAGACGCTCGCCTGCAACGCGATGTTGCGCAACGAGCGCGCGCCGACGACGGTCGCCGCCTGTTCCGCGGAGAGCACGGGCTCCTTCAGGCCGTAGTACGAGCTGTTGGCGATGCGCAGCACCTTCGCGGTGATCGCGGCGTCCTGGGCAACGACCGCGCCGATCTCGTGGAGACCGACCTTCGAATCGTTGATCATCGCGGTGAGCTTGGTGACCACCTCCGGCAGCGTGGGCAGGGTCAGGCGGTCACCGAGCAGCTGTTGGGCTTCGTGCTTTCCCATGCGGGCTGTTCGACGTTCGCAAGGCGCGCGGCCGTGCGTCGTCGAGGCGCACTCATCGGCACTCCCTGGGCCCGAAATGGACCCGACTTGGGCTTCGCGCGAGGCGAACGAATTTCGCGCCGCCTGCTAGGCTCGCGACCGCCCGCGCCGATGCCGACCGAACTCCTGAAGTGCCCAAACTGCTTCGCGCTGCTCTCCGCGGCCGACACCGCCGGCTGCCCCTATTGCGGCGCGACGTTTGCGCCGACGACGGCCCTGGACTCGCGCGCAAGCGGCCCGCGGTCCGCCGCGTCGACCGGGGAGCGCCTGGCGCGGCTCGCGGAGCAAGCGGATGTGCGCGAGGTGCTCAGGAGCGAGCTCGTGGTCGAACCCGCGCGCCAAGAGCGCGGCCGGACCGTCGCCCTCGGCGGGGTGATCGTTGTCTTCCTGCTCGTCGTCACGACGCGGCTCGCGCTCGATCGCAGCTTGCTCGCGCTCTTGCCGCTGTTGATCGCGGCGTGGACGATCCGGCGGGTGCTGCGCACGCTCTCGGACCGGCGCGACCCGCCGAGGACGCCGATCAAGCGCTTCGTCGCCGCGTTGGTCGGCAAGCGCACGGAGCTCGTTGGCGCAAGCCCGACCCGCACCGCGTACTTCCTGACGCTCGAATACGCGGACGGCGAACACGACGAGCACGAGGTCGACGGCGCGATGTTCGGCCTCTTCGCCGAGGGCGATCTCGGCCTCGCGTACTTGCAGGGGCCGGAGCTCGTGCGCTTGCGGCGCTTCGAGCTGCGCGAGCGCTGACACCGCGGCGCGGAGCGCTCGGTTGAACCAGCCCAATCCCGCGAGAGGTGGGCTCGCCCGCCCTCGGCAGCGCTGGGCACAGCTCGGCACAGCTCGAACCGAATGGAGCCGCGCCGCGTCGCGTAGGTCGCGCGTTCCTCGTCGGGTCTGCTAACGTTTCCGCGGCTGGCGCATGTCCAACGAAGTCCTGAAGTGCCCGCACTGCTCCGCGCTGCGCGCGGACTCGAACGCAGCGACCTGTTCCTACTGCGGCGCGACGTTCGCCGGGCGCGCGCTCGCCCCGCCGCCCGCGCCCGTGACGACGCGCGAACGGCTCGCGTGGCTCGAGGCACAGCCCGAGGTCCGCGCGTACCTCGAAAGACCGGTGCCGAGGCCCGACGAGTCAGGGCTCCCCGTCCGCGGTCTGCTCCTCGGCGTCGGCGTGCTCGCCCTGCTCGGCATCGTGCTCTCGGGCTCCGCGTCGCGCGGCGACCACGGGGTCCCCGTGCTGCCGATCTGCCTCGGAGTCGTCCTCGTGATCGCGTTCGCTCGGTCGCGCAAGCGGAGGCGCGAACGAAGGGAAACGCCGCCGAAGCGCCGGTGCGCCGCGATCGTCGGCAAGCGCACGGAACAGACCGGCGGCGAGCCGACGCGCACCAGCTACTTCCTCACGCTCGAATTCGCGAGCGGGAGGCGCCACGAATACGGGCTCGAAGGCAAGGCGTACGCGCTGTGCGCGGAGGACGATCTCGGCGTCGCGGACACCGTCGGCGGTCGGGGCGACTGGCTGACGAACTTCCGGCGATTCCCGGGCGCCTAGCCGCGCGCCGAATCAGTCGCCTAGTCCGCTCCGCGCGCTTCGAACGCGAGCGAGAGCAGCGCCCAGCCGTCGAGCTCGAAGTGCTCGACCTCGACGCGCACGCGGCGCGGCGCGGCGAGCTCGAAGTCGTGTGTGTCGACCGTCGGCGCGTGCCAATTCCAACGCTCGATCGCGACCGCGTCGTCGAGCCGCACGCGCACGCCGTCGTCGGACACGACGCGCAGGCGCCACTTGCCCGCCGGGATCTCGAGCTCGGTGGCGGCGAGCGTGCCGAAGCGATCGCTCGGAAGCCGCGCCGCTCGAACCGCGTCGGGCACACCCGCGACGTCGCTCGCGCCGCCACCTTGGTAGGGGAGCGCGAGCGCGCCGAGCTCGAACGCGACCGCCGCGGAGGCTTGCGCTCGCCAGCCTTCGAGATCCTCGCGCGGATCGACGGTCCACGGGAACACGCGCACGCTCCACACCGCGTCGACCAACACGCCGCTCGCCTCGAGCACCCCGGCCGAGCTCTCGACGGTCGCGCGGTACGGCGCGATGCCGCCGGCCCGCGCGGGCTCGACGACGAACACGGAGGCGTCGCCCGAGCGCTCGCCGAGCCGCACCTCGCCCTCGAGCGTCGGCGTCAACGCATCGGTCGAGCCGAGCACGCGATACGCGTGCGCCGCGCCGCGATCGGCGAGGCGCTGCAGCCGCGGCGATTCCCAGTCGTACGGCCCCCACTCGGTCATCAGGATCTTGTCGCGTCCGTCGAGCGCCTTGCGCGCGCCGACCGGCGCCGTGCGCGCAGCCACGAGCTTCGCGACGAGGCGCTTGCCGTGCTCGGAGAGGTCGGCGACGTCGTCGCCCGGGTTCGGAGCGACCGCCGGCGACACGAAACGCCCGACGGTCGAGAGCTCGCAGTCCGGACCGAGCACCTGCGGCGCCACGACGTCGATGAAGCTCGCGTTCTCGAGCACGACGTCGCGGGTCCCGCCGCGGAGCTCGACGCCGACCTGATCGCGCTCGAACGTGCAGTCGACGATGCGATGGCCGCGCGACGCGGTCGGGTTGACCTTTGCCCACGGCTTGGCGAGCAGGTCCGCGTCCTCGTCCCACCAGAGCTCGACGCCGCGGCGGTTCGCGCGGAACGCGTTGCGCTCGATCGTCCAGTCCGAGCCGTGCTCGACCGCGATGCCGGCGAGCATGTTCCCCGCGATCTCGTTGGCGACGACGCGCGTGCGACTGGAGTAGCCGCCCCAGATCCCGTAGTTCGATCCAACCAGCGCATTGCCGACGTACTCGTTGTCGAAGGAGAACGTCATCTCGATGCCGATCGCCGGCGCCCACGAGAAGTCGTTCCGCCACAGCACGTTGCCGGTGCAGCCGACGCCCGCGCCGACCTCCGCGCCTTCGAGCGCCGCCTTGCCCGCGAAACCGAAGAAGCCGTCGCCGGAGTGCGTCGCGCTGTTCATCGCGATCAGGTTGTCGCGGTTCTGCTCGAAGAACAGGATCCCGGCGGAGTCCTGGCCGCGCGAGTAGACGCCGTGCGAGTAGCCGCGCACGCAGAAGTCGAGCGCGTTGTGCTGCACGACGTTGCGCTCGCAGCGAAACAGCCCGAGCCCCCAGCCCGAGAGGAACGAGAAGTCGTTCTCGATCACCCGCGAGTCGTCGACGCGCCGCAGCAAGAGCCCGTTCTGCCCGCGTCGCGCGCGACAGCCGCGCACGGTGACGTCGCGCGCACCCTCGACGTAGATCCCAGCGCCGTAGTTCACGAGCCACTGGTTCGCGTCGTTCTCGTGCGGCCAGAGCCAATCGCCGCCGTCCTCGGCCTGCTCGGTCGAACGAAGACGCTGGCGACGGTTCCCCGAGACGTCGCAGTCCTCGAGCACGAGCCCGTCGGCGCCGCTCGCCCAGATCGCGCCCCGATAGCCGGACACCACCGCGCGCTTCAACGTCACGTGCTTCGCCGTGATGCGCACGCCGATGCCGTCGTACTCGTCGAACGCCGCGCCGTTCGCGGCGCCGTGCAGGCGCGCGCCGGCGAAGTCGACGGTCACGCCTTCGGCGACGATGCGCACGACGCCGTCACCCGCCGCGTCGCAGAGCGGCGTCGCCGCGATCGCGACGCGGCAACTGCGCTCGATCACGAAGTCGTCGCGATCGACGACGACCAGCGGGAGCTCGCCCGCGAGCGCGCAGCAGAGCGCGAGCATCATGCGCCCATCCCCGCGAGCCCGAGCTCGGCCGCGTGCGGCCGCAGCGCTTCGATCACGAACCCGACGTGCGCCGCGAGGTCGACGCCGAGCAGCTCGACGCCCGCGAGCACCTCGCTGCGCTCGACCTTGGCGGCGAAACCCTTGTCCTTGAACTTCTTCAACACGCTTTCGGCGCCGAGCGACGCGAGCCCGTCCGGCCGCACGCGCGCGCACGCCCCGACGAAGCCGGTCAGCTCATCGCAAGCGAGCAACGCCTTGTCGAGCGAGGTCTCGTAGGCGACGCCCCAACGCGTGTAGTGCGCCGCGATCGCGTGCGCGAGTTCGCGTTCGCCGCGCTCCTCGAGCCACGCGACGATCCGCTTCGGGTGCTCGTCGGGCCACTTCTCGTAGTCGGCGTCGTGGAGCATCCCCGCGAGCCCGAAGCGCTCGACGTCGCTCCCGCCGGCGCCGTAGCGCAGCGCGGCGGCGCGCATCACCAGCTCGACCGCGCGAGCGTGCTTGCGCAACGCCTCGGTCTCGGTCCAGTCGCACAGATGCCGCCACGCGCCGTCTCGATCGAGCGTCACTCTCGTTCCCGTCCTTTCGAGGGAGATCCAGTTGCGTTAGCTTGGGGCGCCGCGCATGTCGCCGTCGCTCGCTCTCGCGCTCTCCTGGCTCCCCGCGCTCGCTCCGCAGAGCATAGCGTCGCCCGCCGATCGCTTCGTCTTCGAGTCGATCGAGCCCGGCGGCTTCCTCGGCACTTCGCTCGCGAACCTCGGCGACGTCGACGGCGATGGTTGCGATGAGCTCGCGCTCGGTGCGTTCGGCGCAGGTCGCGCGCGCGGCCGCGTGCTCGTCGTGCGCGCCCGGGACGACGCGCCGCTGCTCTGCGTCGACGGCCGCGCGGTCGGCGAGCTTTCGGGCCTCGTGGTCGCGCGCGTCGGCGACCTCGACGGCGACGGCACGCCCGATTTTCTCGTCGGCGCGCCCGGCGCCGAGCCCAACGGCGGCGCGTCCGGGCTCGTGCGGCTCTACTCGGGCCGCGACGGCGCGCTGCTGCGCGAGTTCGTCGGCGAAGCCCCGACCGACGAGTTCGGCGCGGCGGTCGACGGCGCGGACGACGTCGATCGCGACGGCACGCCCGACCTCCTCGTCGGAGCGCCCGGCGTCTCGCGCAAGGGCTACGCGATCGGTCGCGCGGCGATCTACTCCGGCAAGACGTTCGAGATCCTGCGGCTCTGGGGCGGCGAGTCGGGCGAGGATCGCTTCGGAAGCGTCGTCGCGGGCCTCGGCGACGTCGATCGCGACGGCCACGGCGATGTCGCGATCGCGGCGCTGCAGGTGCTCGGCCCGCGGCCCGGCTTCGTGCGCGTCTACTCCGGCATCGACGGCTTGCTGATCGGCCGCTACGGCGGCAAGGAACCCGGCGACGCGTTCGGCACCGCGCTCGCGAGCGTCGGCGACATCGACGTGACGAGCGTCGGTGGGATCTCCGCGTCGAGCTTCGGGAATCTCGACGCGCCCGGCGTCCGCCCGAGCACCGCACCGAGCGCAACACCGGGCGCAAGACCGGGCGCAAGACCGGGCGCAAGACCGGGCACTTCATCGAGCACCGGAGCCGGCGGCGAGCTCGCGATCGGCGCGTACCTCGCGTCGACCAAGCTCCCGGGCGCCGGCCAAGTCCAGATGATCTCGATCGCCGACGGGCGCGTGCGTTGGACGCTCGACGGCGACGCGCCGGGCGCGCAGTTCGGCGCCGCGCTCGCGGCGGTCGCGGACCTCGACGGCGACGGCGCGCGCGAGCTCGCGATCGGCGCGCCGCACTCCGGCCGCGGCGCGGGCGAGGTGCGGATCGTCTCGGGCCGCACCGGAGCGACGCTCTTCACGCTGCGCGGCGAGCGGCCGTTCGCCCGCTTCGGCGCCGCGCTCGCCGGCGTCGCGACGTGCTCCGGGCCCGCGCTCGCGGTCGGCGCGCCGGAGCACGGCTCGCGGCACGCGCTCGGCGGACGCGTCTACGTGCTCGGCCTCGCTCAGCGCGCTCGGTAGACGTCGATCGAGAGCCTGCCCGCCGACGCCCGAGTGCGGTAGACGGCGAGGATCTCGTCCTTGCCGTCGCCGTCGAGATCGACGTTGCGCAGCGCGACGAGCTTGAACTCCTCGCGCGAACGCAGCGTGCGCGCCGCTTCGCGCGGACGCGAGCCGGTCAGTTCCTTCGCGCGCCGCTCCGCGAGCCCGGCGAACGCGCCGGCGATCCGCTCGAGATCCCACGTGGTGTTCGGATCCTCGAACAGCACGCGCGCGATGCCGCGATCGAGCGCGGAGCCCTTCAACGGACCCTCGGGCACCTCGCGGCCGCGCCAGAGCTCGAGCGCGGCGCGATCGGAGCTGACCAACGCGACGTCCGCGCGCCCGTCGCCGTCGAAATCGCCGATCGTGCCGCCGCGGAAACGTCGCGCGGTCTCCTCGAAGCGCTGGATGAACTGCTCGGGGTTCTTGAAGAGCTTCAAGATCGCCGGCAAGCGCACCGCGAGCTCGTTCCTCCACTTCGGCGTGTTCGAAAACGAACGCCCATCGACGTTCTCGTAGCCGCTCGCGCCGATCGTGACCTCCCACTCGCCGAACACGCCGCGCACGAGCTCGGCGACGGTCGGGACCTGCACCTTGACCAGCAGGAGATCGGGCCGTTGATCGTCGTCGAGATCGACGAGCTGCAGCGCCGTGATGTCGTCGGCGGTCTTCAAGATCGTCGAAGGCTGGCTGAACTGCGGGCCCTTCGTCGAAGCCGCGAACACCCAGACCTTGCGGCGGTGCGCGATCACGTAGTCGGGGATGCCGTCGCCGTCGAGGTCGCGCGAATCGAGATCGGGGTCGTCGCTGATCGCGAGCGTGTGCCCGGGCCGAACCTTCGCTTCCGCGATCGTGTCGCGGAACAGCGAGACGTCGACGCTCGCATCCGGCGTCTCGCCGAACGAGCCGTCCTCGCGCTGCAAGTGCCACGCGCGCAGCGAACCGTCGACGACGTAGAGATCGGGTCGCTGGTCGCCGTTGACGTCGCGCACGGAGAGATTCGGGATCGAGAAGGAGCTCTCGAGCACGTCGGAGAGCTCGTTGGTCGAGCGCGCGCCCCAGCGCGAGACCTGCGTGGCGACCACCGCGGTGCGCTTGAACGCCGCGTAGCGCGCGGGCGCGCCGTTCTCGACCGCCTTCGCGCCGCCTTGGATCCAGACTTCGAGCTTCTCGCCGGCCGGCAACACGAGATCGGGCCGTCCATCCGCGTTGACGTCGCGCGCGAAGTCCGCGAGCGTCGGCTTGCCGACGCGCAGCACGAAACGAGCGCGCCGCGTCAGCCGCTCGACCGGCGCGAGCCCGCGCTCGGCGTCGAACGCGTACGCGAGCGCGCCGTCCGGCGACAGCACGACGAGCTCCTCCCCGCCCTCGCCGTCGAGGTTCGCGAACGTCACCAACGTGTGCGCCGGATCGGCGAGCTTGGTCCCGGGCTTCGGCGCGGCGCCGAGCGGCGACGCCTCGCCGTGGACGCTCGCGTGCACCACGAGCTCGCCGTTCGTGCCGATCAGCACCCACTCGCGCTCGCGGTCGCCGTCGAGATCGACGAACGCGTACTCCGCGACGTCGAGCGCGGGCTCGAGCGTGCGCACGAGCTCCAATGCGGCGCCCGGCGCTTGCGCTTGAGCTCGAGCTTGCGCAGGCGCGAGCAAGCGCGGCGCGAGCACGAGCTGCGCGAGCACGAGCGCCGCGATCATCGCCACCGCACCTCGAGCACCTGGCTCCGCTCGCGCACGAGCACGCCGTGCGGTCCGCCGTCGCGCTCGGGGAAGTCGATGTCGGCTTCGGGGTCGATCGTCTGCTCCCAGAGCGGCTTCTCGAACACGCTCGCGCCCTCGCGGCCGACGCGCAGCGCGAAGAGCCGCACGTGCTCGGGCTCGGCGCGCACGAAGAGCTCCGACCAGCCGTCGCCGTTCTGGTCGCCGACGAAGCGCGCGTTGGGATCGAAACCGCGCAAGCGCACCGGGAAGCGCCACGACACGTCGGGCCGCTTCGACAGCACACCCTTCTTGTTGAGGTAGACGTAGAGGTCGGCGTCGAGCGTCTCGGACGAGATGCTGCGCAACTGATCGATCAGGTCCGGCCGCACGCAACGGACGACCAAGTCGGGGTACGGATCGGCGTCGACGCGCTCGAAGCTCGCCGCCGCGACGAAACCGGCGATCACCAGCAACTGCGACGGCACGCCGCGCGCGCCGAACACCGGCGATTCGGCGGTCTGCGCCGCGTCGCCGCGGCCCTGGCCTTGCACGAAGAACAGCGCCTGCGTCCGCACGTCCTCCGAACGCCTGTCGCCCGCGAAGATCGCGCAATCGACGCGTCCGTCGAGGTCGAGGTCGATCGCGCGCGCCGCGTACGACGCGTCGAGCCTGCGGTCGCGATCGGCGAGCACCGGCAGCGGAGAACTCAGCGTCGCCGCGGCGACGAAATTGCCGCGGCCCGTCTGCGGGTACGTCCACAGCCGCCGCGTCGTCTGCGCGACGAGGTCGAGGTCGCCGTCGCCGTCGAAGTCGAAGAAGTGCGGCGAGGGCACGCGCTCGACGACGTCGAGCAGCGGATCGTAGAAGTCGAGTTCGTCGGGGCTCTGCGAATCGAGGCTGAAGCTGACGCGCAGCGTGTCCGCGCGGCGGCTGCCGCGGAACTCGGGCGAGCCGTTCTCGAGCGACATGTACGCCTGATCGTCGAGCGGCTCCGGCGGCGCCGTGAGGACGACGCTCTCGTCGAAGCTCGCCGCGCCGTCCGCGCCGCGCCGCTGGAACACCAGGCGCCAACCGCCGGGTTCGGGCACGATCACGTCGAGCTTGCGATCGCCGTCGAGGTCGCGCAGGCCCTCGCTCCACGGATGGATGCGCTCGGGATCGGCGAGTTGCCAGAGGAAGTCCGCGGCGAAGAGCCGCACGAAGCGCTGGTCCTCGCTCGCCTTCGGTCGCCAGCAGTACGCGCCGCCGGCGGAGAAGAGCACGATCTCCTCGCCCGGATCGGCGTGCACGTCGCCGACCGCGAACGCGCTGGTGTCAGCGGTCGCATCGAACTCGAGGTCGGGCTTCGCCGACGTCGCCGCGCGCGCGCCGCGGCCGAGATGCACCGCGATCGAGCGCGCGAAGCGGCGCTTCGGATCGAACCGGGCGAGCACGAGGTCGACGACGCCGTCACCATCGACATCGCCCCACGTCGCCGCGCTCGCGCGCAGGCCCGCGGGCAGCGGCACCGTCGACGTCTGCACCGGTCCGGGGGCCGCGCCCACCTGGCAGGCGAGCAGCCAGGCCGCGACGCTCACGCGTTCATCTCCCCGGCGCTCACGCGACGATCTCCCCGACGCTCACGCGACGATCTCCCCGACGCTCACGCGACGATCTCCCCGACGCTCACGCGACGCTCTCCCCGACGCTC
>JACRIN010000016.1 GCA_016220085.1 Planctomycetota bacterium | reverse complement strand
GCGCTCGCCGACGAAGCTGGACGCCGCGGCGCCGCGCGCGCCTTCCAATCGATTCGGCTGCGCCGCGAATTCGGTCGTGGTTCGGATTTTGGACGCTCGCGCGCATTCCCGATCGCGGCGCGAATCGATTCTTCGCGACACTCGAAGCGCGCTGGACCTATCGGGATTCGCGGCGCCGCGCTAGCTTCGCGCTCTCCCCCGCGTTCGCGGTTTCCGTCGGCTCGCTCACCCCAAGCCCCCTCGTCCCCGGAGCCCCAATGACACGCACGTTGGCCTGCCTTTCCGTGTCCCTCGTCGGTTGGATCGGCGCTGCATTCGCGCCGCTCTCGTCCGCGCAAGACCAAGGACCGCCCGATCTACGCCGAGTCGAAGCACCGACGCCGGACTCGTCGCCGATCCTCGGCGAAGCGATTCCGTCCGCGTGGTTCGGTCCAGGACCGTTGCACCGCGTCCTGTTGCCGGCGGAGCAGAAGTCGACGCTGGTCGCGCGGCTCGCCGGCGAGCAAGGGCTCGTCCGCACGCACGACTACGGCTCGTTCGCGCTCGCGATCGTCGACGAACGCGCCTACGCGAGCCGCGAAGCGCTGCGCGCCGCGGGCTACGAGTTCCACGACGAGCACGAGTTGATGGTCTTCAACGAGCTCGTCGTCCGCGGCCAGGACGCCGAGTCCGCGCTCGCCGCTCTGCCGCCCGGGTTCCGCCTTTCGGTGCCGAACGCGACCTCGCTCGACGCCAGCGTCGGTCTCTACGTCGTCCAATTCGACGGCCCGGTGCAGGACGAGTGGCTCACGCTGTTCGATGCCGTCGGCGCGACGTTCCGCCAATACGTGGCGATGAACGGCTACGTCGTCGCGGTTGCTCCCGAGCGAGTCAGCGAGCTCGACGCGCTCGCCCGCGCGAGCGCGCACGTGCAGCACGTCGGTCTGTACGAGCCCGGCTTCCGCGTGCACCGCGAGCTGCGCGACGCGTACCGCGACTTCGCGACCGAGCCGCGCCTGGTGACGATCCAGCTCGTCGACGGGCCGGACGTCGCGGATGCGGTGCTCGAGATCGAGGCGAGCGCGTCCGAGATCGTCGACGTGCGCCGCGTCGGGCCGTACGTGAACGTCCGCGCGAAGCTCGCGCCGAGCGTCGCCCAAGCGCTCGCGCTCTCGCGCCACGTCTTCCAGATCGAGCCGCAGGGCGAGCGCACGAAGTTCGACGAGCGCCAAGGCCAGATCATGGCCGGCAACGTGACCGCGACCGGTCCGTCGGCCCCGGGCTACCTCGGTTTCCTCGCCGGGCTCGGCTTCGACGCGACGCAGTTCACGACCTTCTCTGTCAACGTCGCCGACGACGCGCTCTCGCTCACCGGCCACCCCGACCTCGCGACCGGCCGCGTCGCGTTCACGCTGAATCCGACCGGTCAGTCGGGCGCGCAAGGCGGACACGGCTTCCTCAACGCGCACATCGTCGGCGGCTTCAACGACGGCACCGGCACGGCGGTCGAGGACACCGGCGGCTACAACTACGGCCTCGGCGTCGCGCCTTGGGCGCGCGTCGGCTCGACGGCGATCTTCGGCGCGGGCGCACTCGACCCGACCACGTACGAGAGCCAGGCGTACGGCCTCGGCTCGCGCATCAGCTCGAACTCGTGGGGCTACCAGAACGCGTTCGGCGGACCGGTCGCCGACTACGACGCGAGCTCGCAGGAGTACGACTTCATCGCGCGCGACGCGCAAACGGGCACGTCCGGCAACCAGCAGTACCTCGTCGTCTTCGCCGCCGGCAACGACGGCTCCGGCGCGAACACCGTCTCGACGCCCGCGACGGCGAAGAACATCATCACCGTCGGCGCGAGCGAGAACGATCGCCAGACCGGCAGCGACGGTTGCGGCATCGCGAACACCGGCGCCAACAACTGGCAGGACGTGATCTCGTTCTCCAGCCGCGGTCCGGTCAACAGCACTGGCGGCGACGGGCGCTGGAAGCCCGAGACGATCGCTCCGGGCACGCACATCGAAGCGGGCGTGCCGCAGTCGAACTACAACGGTTCGTCGGTGTGCAACCAGTATTGGCCGACCGGTCAGACGCTCTACGGCTGGTCGAGCGGCACGAGCCACTCGTGCCCCGCGATCTCCGGCGCCGCCGCGCTGATCCATCAGTGGTTCTTGAACAACGGCCTCGCGACGCCGAGCCCCGCGCTCACCAAGGCGATGGTCGTGATCAGCGGCCAGCACATGACCGGCGTCGGTGCGAACGACACGCTGCCCTCGAACAGCCAAGGCTCGGGTCAGTTCAACCTGCCGCGCGCGATCGGCGCGGCGTCGCGGATCTTCGAGGACCAGACGCAGCTCCTCGGCGCGACCGGCGCGACCTACTCGCTCTCCGGCAACGTCGTCGACACGGCGGCGCCCTTCCGCGTCGCGCTCGTCTGGACGGATGCCCCCGGCCCGACCAGCGGCGCGCCGTACGTCAACAACCTCGACCTGACGGTCACCGTCGGCGCGACGACGTACCGCGGCAACGTGTTCACCGGCGCGAACTCGGTCAGCGGCGGCACCGCCGACATCCGCAACAATACCGAGCTCGTCTTCCTGCCCGCGGGCACGTCGGGCTCGTTCTCGGTCACGGTCACCGCGACCTCGATCGCCGGCGACGGGGTCCCGGGCAACGCCGACACCACCGACCAGGACTTCGCGCTGGTCGTCTACAACGGTTCCGCCGGAGCGCCCGCCGCGCCGGTCGCGAACTTCACCGGCACGCCGACCACGGGCTCCGCGCCGCTCTCGGTGAACTTCACCGACGCGTCGACGGGCTCGATCGCGAGCTGGGCGTGGGACTTCGGCGACGCCGGCACCTCGACGGCGCAGCACCCGAACCACGTCTACTCGACGCCGGGCACGTACTCGGTGACGTTGACCGTGACCGGTCCGGGCGGCAGCGATGCGCTGACGCGCACGGGCTACATCACGGTGAACGCCCCGACGGTGCCGACCGCGAACTTCTCGGGCACCCCGACCTCGGGCAACGCTCCGTTGACGGTCAACTTCACCGATCTCTCGACCGGCTCGATCACGAGCTGGGCGTGGGATTTCGGCGACGCAGGCACGTCGACGGCGCAGAACCCGAGCCACCTCTACACCACACCGGGCACCTACTCGGTGACTTTGACGGTCAGCGGTCCGGGCGGGAGCAACGCGCTCACCCGCACCAACTACGTCACGGTCGCGACGCCGCCGGCTTCGACGCGCTACTACGTGTCGTTCAGCGCCAACACGGCGGTACCGGGTCTCGGCACCGTCGCGGACGAGGACATCGTCTACTACGAAACCGGCACCGGTCTCTGGTCGATGTACCTCGACGGCTCGGACGTCGGGCTCTCGGGCACCGACATCGACGCGTTCCACGTGCGCGCCGACGGCTCGGTGCTGATGTCCTTCGACTCGACGACGTTCTCGGTCACCGGGCTCACCGGCGGCCCGAGCGGCACGACGGTCGAGGACCGTGACATCATCCGATTCGTGCCGACATCGACCGGCGCGACGACCGCGGGCGGCTTCGTCTTCTACTTCGACGGCAGCGACGTCGGGTTGACGACGAGCTCGTCCGAGGACATCGATGCGATCTCCGAGACCTCGGGCGGAGCGCTCTTGATCTCCACGCTCGGCAACCCTTCGGTCACCGGTCTGACCGGTCTCGCCGACGAGGACATCCTGAGCTTCACCGGCACCTTCGGCTCGGCGACATCGGGCTCGTTCACGCACTACTTCGACGGCAGCGACGTCGGACTCGGTGCGTCGGCGAGCGGCGACATCGACGGCATCGGCTTCATCGGAGGCACCGACCTCGTGCTCTCGACGCAGGGCGACTTCACCTCGGGGATCGCGTGGGCGGACGAGGACCTCGTCCGCTTCACCGGCACGACGGGCTCGGCGACGTCGGGCACGTTCTCGATGCAGCTCGACCTCTCGACGATCGGGATCCCGACCGGCGCGGGCGTCGACGATCTCTCGATCGTGCCGTGACGCACGGACCGGCGCGAGCCGGCGAGTGAACTCCGAGGCCCGGCGCCACGTAGGCGTCGGGCCTCTTGCTTTTCCAGCCCGATGCGCCGGTTCGGCGGCACGGGGGTACGATCGGGCGCGCCGCACGACCTCGGCTGCCGCAAGTCGAGTCCTGTCCCGCGCGGCGAAGGGAGCTCGCCATGTCGTCTCGCTCACGGTTCGGACTTCGCGCGTTCGTCGCGGCCGGATGGCTCGCGTGCGTGCCGGCGATCGCGGCCGGGCGCCAGGACACGCCGGCGCCCGCGCCGACGCAGACCGTCGATGCGCACGCCGAAGGCCACGAGGCGATGCTGGAGACGCTGCGCGAGATCGAGCGCGAGATGCACTCGCTCGACGGCTACCTGTGGTCCCGCGCGACCGCGTCGAATCCGCCTCAACCGGCGCGTGCGCGCGAAGCGTTGCTCGAAGCGAAGCGTCGCATCGAGCGCGAGGTCGAGCTGATCGATCGCGTGTTCGAGCTCGCGAAGCACGACCACGGCGAAGGAGGGATGTGAAAGGAGAGCGGAGGGCTCTGTCGCCCTCCGTCGCCCGGCGGTGCGCCGGACAACTCCTCCTCGACCTCGGCGTCCTCGACGGCACCGAGCCCGTTGGATCAGCCCCGAACGGAGCCCCTCGATCGCGAGAAACGCGCGGGTCCCGTCGCTCCCGTCGGCACGCCGACGTCGCCGGAACCCGGCGACGCGTCGCCGCCGGCGCGCGGCGCGAAGGACGAGCTCCAGCTCGAACGCCCGTTCGATCCGTTGCGCCGCCGCCGACGCACCCCACTCGACGAACGCGAGCGCTGGGGTGAGCTGCCGCAACACGCGCGCGACGTGTTCCTCGCCGAGGGTGGCGACGACCTGCCGCCACGCTACCGCGACTGGATCGACGCGTACTACCATCGGATGAACCGATCGCGCTGACGCTGCGGGCGCGCCCGACGTCCGCGATGCCGCTCGCCGTCGCGCGCGGCATCGCGCGAGTTCACGCCGCGACGAGCCGCAGCGCGCACCACGCCGAGATCACGAGCCAGATCAGGTTGAGCACCGCGGGCTGCCAGGCCCGTTTCTTCGACGCGACGATCAGGATGCCGAGCGAGCCGATCGCGTTCATGCCTTGATACACGAGCTCGTCGGGCAGGTTCCCGAGCGAGCGCGCGACGTAGGCGCCGAGCACGAGCGACGCTCCGATCCAACCGACGACTTCGACCCAAACAGGCGTTCTCGCTCCGGACATGCGTGCTCCTCGGCGGCACAGCCTACGCGCCCTCGCGCGGAAAGCACGGCGCGAGCGAGCGCGAGTGTCGACGAGGTGCCGATGCGAGGTCACACCGATGCGAGGTCACACCGATGCGAGGTCACCCGATGCCGGCGTCACACCGATGCACGGCCGCGCCGATGCAAGTCCGCGGCTGCGCGCGTAGACTTCGATCGGGATCCGAGATGCGCTCGGATTGCGAGCGAGCTTTTTCCGACCCCGCGCGTCGCGCGTACACGAGCTCCCGATGAACCGCCTCGTCCTTTGCGTGTCGAGCTTCGCGCTGGCGACCTCCGCCGCCGCGCAGGCGCCCTCCCGTCCGTTCCCGCAGCATGTCGCGTACACGCCGGGCACGATCAAGCCGAGCTTTCCGCAAGCACAGCTCGACGGCGACGCGCGCGCCCTCTACGACGCGTGGAAGTCGCGGTACGTCGTGCCGATGGGCTTCGAGCCCGACGGTCATCCGCGCTTCCGCGTCCGGAAGGGCCGCACGCCGACCGACGCGACGGTCTCCGAGGGTCAGGGCTACGGCCTGATGCTCGCCGCGATCTTCGCGGGCCACGATCCGAGCGCGCAGACCGTGTTCGACGGTCTCTGGGAGTTCTCGCTCGACCACGCGAGCACGACGGACGCACGCTTGATGGACTGGTTCGTCGCCCACGACGAGGGTCCGGACCCAAACGGCGACGACAGCGCGTTCGACGGCGATTGCGACGCGGCGTTCGCGCTGCTGCTCGCCGAGCGTCAATGGGGCAACGCAGGTCGTTTCGACTACCACGCGGAGGCGCTGCGCGTGCTCGCCGGCGTGAAGCAGTCGACGCTCGGACCGCAATCGCACCTGCCGATGCTCGGCGATTGGGTGAGTCCGAGCGGCGCGGTCTACAACCAGTACACGACCCGTCCTTCGGACTTCATGTTGGATCACTTCCGCGCGTTCGAGCGTTGGAGCGGCGATCCGACGTGGAGCCAGGTGACCTCGGCGTGCGTCGCAGTCACGGGCACGATCGTGCGGCAGCACAGCCTCTCGACCGCGCTGCTCCCCGACTTCGTCGTGCCGACGTCGGCGACGAACACCAAGCCGAAGCCCGCGCCGCCCGACTTCCTCGAGGGCCCGTTCGACGGCGACTACTCGTACAACGCGTGTCGCGTGCCGTGGCGCTTCGCGACCGACGCACTGGTCGACGGCAACGCGCTGACGCTGCGCATCGCGCGCGCCGAAGCGGCGTGGCTCCACTCGAAAACCGGCGGCAATCCGCAGGCGATCGGCGCGGGCTACCACCTGGACGGCGGTGCGCTGCCCGGCACCAACTACTTCACGACCGCGTTCGCCGCGCCGTTCGCGGTCGCGCTGATGACCAAGCCGAGCGAGCAGGCGTTCCTCGACGCGCTCTACTCCGCGATCGAAGCGAGCGACGAGGACTACTACGAGGACTCGCTCGCGCTGCTCTGCCTGGTGGTGCTCACCGGCAATTGGTGGGATCCGACGCTGCCCTGATCCGCGCGCGGCCGGGTCGATCGGGGCCGCGTTCTCGTGGCACGCAAAGCCCGAACGGACCTCGCTCGGCCTGCGACCGGAAGCACCGGCGAACTCTTCCCACAATCGGCTGAACCGGTTCGAATAGGCGCTCCGTCCTGGGTCTCCATCCACTCGCAACCCCCACGCACAGGAGTTCACCGATGTTCGCGCTCGTGCTCTCGCTCGCCCTCGGCGGTCAGGTCCATACGGTCGGTTCCGGTCAGACGTTCGCGACGATCCAGGCGGCGGTCGACGCCGCGCAGGACGGCGACGTCGTGCTGGTGCGCGCCGGCGCGTTCTCGGGCTTCGCGGTCGACGGCAAGGCGCTGACGATCGCCGCCGACGAAGGCGCGAGCGTGTCGATCAACGGCGAAGTGCGCGTCGAGCACTCGCCCGCCGGCAAACCGACGCTGCTCAGCGGGCTCGACGTCCTCGCGGGCGGCGCCGAAGCGCTCTTGCTGCGCAACAACCTCGGTCCGGTGCACGTGCGCGGCGGAACGTACCGCGGCTACCCGGCGCCGGCGCCGTACCAATCGGGCGGTCAAGCCGCGCGCGCGACGCAGAACGGATTCGTGCGCATCGTCGGTGCGTCGGTGCTCGGCGGGCACGGCTCGTGCTTCACGTGGACGAGCTGCAGCTACAGTCCTTCCTCCGGCGGTCCGGCGTGCTTCGCGCGCGCGACCGAACTCGAGCTCTTCGACTGCACGCTGACCGGCGGCTCGGGCGGCACCGATTGGAGCGAGACCGCGTACGACGGCGGCCACGGCGCGCGCGCGTACGAATCGCCCGACGCTCGGCTCTTCGCGTCGAACTCGACGTTCCAAGGAGGCAGCGGCGGACACGGTGGCGAGGAGCACGGTTGTTGCGACTTCCTCGGCATCCCGGCGGGCAACGGCGGCGACGGAGGCGACGGGATCTTCCTCGGCAGCCAACCCCCTGGCACCGAGCTGCCGGTCGCGGAACTCCTCGCCTGCACGACGCTCGGTGGGTCCGCCGGCTCCGGCGGGCTCGGCTATTGTTGCCCGAACGGACCGAGCGGCGCGCCGGGGCAACCGATTCACGTCAACAACGGTGTGCACGTGCCGGTCGCGGGGCTCGCGCGGATCGCGTCGGGCACGCGCGTCGCGCGCGAGCTCACGAACCTCTCGCTCGCCTTCACCGGTGGAGCCGGCGACCGCGTGCGGATGCGCGTCGAGAGCGTCCACCCGAAGTCGGTCGGCGGCCTCGCGCTGCCGCTGCCGAAGGAGCGCGAGATCGCGGTCGTGCCGGCGTCGGGCCAGGTCTCGGTGCAGCTCCCGCTCGGCGGGCTGCACGCGCCGCTCGAAGCGCTGACGTGGCTCGTCGCGTTCGACTTCGTCGCGGGCGACGGAACGGTGCATCGAGGGACACCGCTCGCGATCGTGATCGTCGGCTCACAACTCTAGAGCTCCGCGCTCGCCGTCGTGATCGTCAGCGCGCGGTGTTGCGGCTGCTCGTTCCCGAGCGTGATCCGCAGCGCGCCAACTTGCGGCTCCGCGCCGGCGATCGTGATCGTCAGAGCTCGGTTCCGAGGTTCCCTCCGCTCTCGATCGTGATCGTTCGCGGGCAGTTCCGCGGCGACTCGGTCGCGATCGTCGATCCGAGCGCGCGGAGCCGCCGGTTCGACGGCACGCTCGGACCCGAGGTCGAGCGGCGCCACCCGCCACCGCGCGGCGGCCGGCGCGCGCGGACGCACGGCGAAGCGAAGCGTGGCGTCCGAGGCGCGGCCGGTTAACGTGGACGCATGACGACGATCGTTCGGCGCTCGCTCGCGGTGCTCTGCAGCCTCGCCGTCGGCGCGAACGAGCGCGCGTTCGCGGCGCAATCGCCCGCCGAGGACGCGCAGAAGCAACTCGAGCTCGGCGAAGCCCGCGCGCGCGACGGACGCTTCGGCGACGCGCGCGCCGTGTACGAGCGACTCGCCGCCAAGTACCCGGAGACCCCTGCCGGAAGCGAAGCGGCGGAGCGCGCGAAGCCGAGCGCGTTCCTCGGCTGGAGCGACGTCCTGTGCCACGGGCCGTCGTCGAATCGGATCGACGTCGTGCTGATGGCGGACGGGTACGAGCTCGGCCACATGGATTCCTTCGTCGACCTCGCGGCGGACGTGCCGGAGCTCTTCGCGCGCCAAGCGACGCTGCGCGAGTACTACTCGTACTTCAACTTCCTGCGCGCGGACCTGGTCTCCGCCGACTCCGGCGTCGACGGGTTCGGGCGCGACTACGACACCGCGCTCGGCGCGCGCACGCTCGGAACGATCGCCGGGCACGTCGGTGTCGATTCGAAGCTCGTCTTCGGCGCGCTCGCGAAGGTGCCCGATGCCGAGCGGCTCGCGATCGTCTTCGTGAAGAACGGCGTGCTCGGCACCGGCGGCGGCGGGATCGCGACGATCGGCGGGCGCGAGGTGCGGACGATCGTGCACGAGTTCGGGCACGCGTTCGGCGGACTGAGCGACGAGTACGACACGCAGACTCGTCCGGTCGCGAACGACGCGCGGGACGGCATCAACGTCTCCGCGAGCGAGGACGAGATGCAGGTCCCGTGGGCCCATTGGCTCGCGGCGAAGCACCCGGGCGTCGGCGTGTACGAAGGCGCTCTCGGTCGCGCGCGCGGTGCGTGGCGGCCCACGTCGACCGGTTGCGTGATGGCGAGCGACGAACGCTTCTGCGTCGTCTGCCAGGAAGCTCTGGTGCTCGCGATCTACGCGCGCGTCGATCCGATCGAGAGCGAGACGCCGCCCGCTGCGCTGGGCGACGCGCACGAGTATCTGAAGCTCGAACGCGAGCCGATCACGCTGACCGTCGAGGTGCTGAAGCCCGCGTCGCATCCGCTCGAGGTCAAGTGGTGGGTGCTCCCCGATGAGCTCCCGTCCGAGGGCAGCAAGGCACCGCAAGGCCGGCCCGCGCCGAAGCCGAGCACGAAGAGCGGCAACCGCACCCGCCGCGGCAAGCTGCCGACGATCACCGCGACGCCGCGTTCGACCGTGCGCGGCAATTCGAGCGGCAGCCACAAGTTCGTCGTGTCGCGCAAGGACCTCGAGCCCGGTCGCTATCGCGTCATCTGTCGCGTCAAGGACACGACCGAGCTGCGCGGCGAGAAGTTCCCGTGGGTGCTGAAGGACGAGCGCGGGCTGCTCGAGTCCGAACGCGTCTGGTGGGTCGAGGTGACGGGCGCGCGCTGAACGAGCGCTCAACGGCTCGAACCGCGGAGCGAGCTCAACGCACGTCGACCGCGACGCCCGCGCGGTAGACGCGCGACTCGCACAAGCCGCCGTCGTCGTTCCAGAACGTCCAGGGACCTTCGCGGCGGTTGTCGCGGTACTCGCCTTCGCTCTCGGGCGCGCCGTTCTCGTGCCAGGTGCGCCAGCGACCCTCGCGCGAACCGTTGCGGCCCGGGCCTTCGCTCGCGAGCACGCCGTTCGGATGCCACCAACGCATCGGCGAGAGCTCGTCCGAGCCGAGCGTGCACTCGGAGCTCTTCGTCCCGTTCTCGAACCACGTCGTCCACTCAGCCGTGGGCTCACCGCGCTCGAAGCGCCGGCGCGCGCGCATGCCGCCGCCGGGCCACCACTCGAGCTCCTCGCCGTCGCGCAGCGTCACGCCGCCTTCGTACACCCACACATGCCACTCGCGGCGCTTCTGCGTCGCGGCCTTGTCGTAGTACTCGGTGCGGCGCTCGAAGATCGGCGGCGGCGCGGGCACGGCCTCGTCGGGTACGTCCGGGAACGGCGGGTGATGCGCGCGGCAGGCGGTGAGCGAGACGAGCGAGCAGAGCACCGCGCCCGCGAGATCAGCGAACGAGAACGATTTCGGCGTCACGCGGTGTCCAGAGTATCGACGGGCGCACCGCGGCGCACCGGGTCGTCCGGAGTCGCGCCCGCTCCTTCATGTCGTTCCGCGGAGAGGTCGGGACGAGCGCGTGCGACTTCGGCGTCCGGCGAGCCGTGCGTCGACGCGATCTCCCGATCGCTTCGCGCCCCGCGCGCTCTACGATGTCGGTGCATGAGCCAGCCCGCGACGCACCGACCGGTCCTCGACCTCCCCTACCGCGAATTCGTGCTCGAGAACGGCTTGCGCGTGCTCGTCCACGAAGATCGCTCCGATCCCGTCGTCGCGGTGCAGGTCGCCTATCACGTCGGCAGCGCGCGCGAGGAGCGCGGACGTTCCGGGCTCGCCCACCTCTTCGAGCACCTGATGTTCGAAGGCTCCGAGCACGTCGGCGCGGGCGAGCACTTCAAGCGCATCCAAGGCGCCGGCGGCACGCTCAATGGCACGACGACGTTCGATCGCACGTGGTACTTCGAGACGTTGCCGGTGCAGCACCTCGAGCTCGCGCTCTGGCTCGAAGCGGACCGCATGGGCGGGCTCGTGCCCGCGTTGACGCACGCGAAGCTCGACAACCAGCGCGACGTCGTCAAGAACGAGCGCCGCCAGAGCTACGAGAATCGACCGTACGGCCGCGTGCGCGAAGTGCTGCACGCCGAGCTCTACCCCGACGGCCATCCCTACTCGTGGATCCCGATCGGCTCGATGGCGGATCTCGACGCGGCGACGCTCGACGACGTCACGGCGTTCTTCCGTCGCTGGTACGGCCCGAACAACGCGGTGCTCGCGATCGTCGGCGACATCGACACCGATCGCGCGCTCGCGCTCGCGGAGAAGCACTTCGGTCCGATCCCGCGCGGCCCCGAGGTCGGCTCGCCGCCGCGCATCGGCGTGCGCCTCGCCTCGGATCGCCGCGCGGTGCTCGAGGATCGCGTGCAACTGCCGCAGCTCTCCCTGCTCTGGCCGACCGTGCCGCACGGCGCGCGCGAGGCGGCGGCGCTCGAGCTCGCGGCGATGCTGCTCTCGCAAAACAAGTCGGCGGTGCTCGATCGCGCGCTGACGGTCGAGCGTCTGCTCGCGCGCTCGGTTTCGATCAGCGCCGAGAGCTACGAGATCGCCGGCCAGTTCCTGATCTCCGTCGTCGCCGCACCGCGCGTGTCGCTCGACGAGATCGAGGAGACCGTGCGGCGCTTGATCGCCGAAGTCGCGGGGCGCGGCGTCGATCGCGCGCAGGTCGAGCGCATGAAGCACCGCGCTCGAGCCGACCACGTCTGGCGCTTCGAGACCGCCGCGGGCAAGGCGTCCGAGCTCGCGCGAGCCGCGATCGTCCCCGGCGATCCGTCGGATGCGACGCGCGCGCTGGAGCGACTGGTCACGGTCGACGCCGAGGACGTCGAGGCCGTGCTGCGGCGTTTCCTCTCCGATCGGCCCGCCGTCGTGCTTTCAACGGTGCCCGCAGAGCGGCGCGAGCTCGCGTCGAACGCACGCTCGGTCCGACGCGTCGAACGCGCCGATACGCGGCCCGCGAGCGCGCCGGCGCCCGCGCCTCGGCCGTCGCTGCACCTGCCGCGGTTCTGGTCGCGCGCAGACGGCGCGCTGAAGCTCACCGGCACGCGCTACGACGAACGTCCGCTCTCCGCGTTCCACTTCGCGCTCGCGGGCGGCCGCGTGCGCGAGAGCCGCGACGAGCTCGGCCTCGCGTCGCTCTGCGCCGCGCTGCTCGGCGAAGGCACGCGCTCGCTCTCGACGACCGACTTCACCGACCGGCTCGACTTCCTCGGCGCGAATTTTCGGACGTTCGTCACGCCGGACGAGCTCGTGTACTCGTTCTCGGTGCTCGACGAGCACCGACCGGCGGGCATCGAGCTCCTCGCGGAAACGCTGTTCGAGCCGCGGTTCGCCCCCGCGGACTTCGAGCGCCTGAAGTCGCAGACGCTGATCGCGATCGATACCCGTGGCGACCAGATCCGCACGATCGCGCAGAACGTGTGGGTGCGTTTGGTCTTCGGCGAGAGCTCGGCGCTCGGATTCCCCGGCCTCGGCACGCGCGCGTCGCTCGAGCGCTTGACGCTCGACGACGTGCGTCGCTTCCACGCGCTCGCGCTCGCGCGGCCGGCGCGTCTCGTGCTCGCCGCCGGCGAAGGTCAGGACGAAATCGAACCGCTGCTCGCTCCGTTGTCGCACGGGCTCGCGGCGCGCCGCGATCCAGCGGCGGACGCGTTCCGCGAGCCGACGTTTCCGCGCGGCGAGCGACGCGCGTTCTACCTGGTCGACAAGCCGGGCGCCGCACAGTCGGAGCTGCGGCTCGGCCACCTCGGCGTCGCGGCGACCGATCCCGACTACTACCCGCTGCAGGTGCTCAACTACGCGTTCGGCGGCGCGTTCACGAGTCGCCTCAACCAGAACCTGCGCGAGCACAAGGGCTTCACGTACGGCGCGCACGCGGCGTTCGAAGGCGAGCGGCGCGCCGGCGCGTTCACCGTCGCGACCGCGGTGCACACCGATGTCACCGCTCCCGCGCTGGTCGAATGCCTGCGCGAGATCGAAGCGATCCGCGAAGGCCTGCGCGAGGACGAGCTCGACCTCGCGAAGCAAGCGCACTCGCAGTCGCTGCTGCGCCAGTTCGAATCGCTCGCCGCGCGCGTCGGGCTTGCCGACAACGTCAGTCGCTTCGGTTGGGCCGCGGACTATCCGCTCGAGCGGCTCGCGTGGCTCGATCGCGCGACGACCGCGGAGCTCGGAGACCTCGCGCGGCGCCGCATCCGGCCCGAAGAGCTCGTCGTGCTGGTCGTCGGCGACGCGGCGCGCATCGGCGCGAGCCTCGACGAAGTCGGCGCCTTCACCCGGCTCGACCTCGATGGGAATCCGCTGGCGAGCTGATTCACCGAGCTCCCCAGTTCCATCGATCGACAACTCGCGCGCCGCGGACGATGCTCCGGACATTCGCGCGAGGTTGGCGCAATGGCACGGGCCCCGTTCATTCCTGACCGCGCATCCGACGCTCCGGTCCGCGCGCCGGATCCGGCGTCCAGGAACCGGATGAAGCGCCGGGCGCGACCGACGCGATCGAGCGAGAAGCTCCTTCCGAGCGCGTTCGCGACGCCGAGAACGTCGACGCCGCGGCGCGAACGCGACGTTCCTTCCGACCGACGCTCGACGCTCGCTCGCCTCGGCGCGCCGCGACGTCGTTGGCACGCGCCTTGACTCTCCGCCACCACATCGATCGGACGGCATACCGATCGCACCCGTACACCTCTCACCACTACGAAACTCACACCATGATCCGCGTCCTTCGTCACGGCAGTGCCTCGGTCCTCGCTCTCGCGACCGGGTTGGCAGCTTCCCTGTTCCTCTCCTCCGACGTCTCCGCCAAGGGCGGCGACGATCAGATCGTCATCCAGTTCCTCGCGAGCACCGGCGTCGACGCCAACGGCACGGCGCGCGCGCGCTGGCGCCTGAAGAGCGACGGCGATCTCGACTTCAACGTCGAGCTCGATCACATGGACTCCGGCGCGTACGACCTCTACGTCACCGACCTCGTCGCGCCGAAGGCGACGATCCAGGTGACCAGCCTCGGCGAGGGCGAGATCGAATTCGCGCTGCCGCAGGACGGCAACAAGCCGCTCTTCGACTTCCCCGTGTTCGACGAAACGATCGAGGTCCGTCAGGGCTCGACCGTCTTCTTCCACGACACGTTCGGTTCCGGCGGCACGGGCGGCGGTTCCGGCGGGGGCTCGGGCGGCGGCTCGAGCGACAAGACCAAGGTCGGCGTGTACATGGTGAACGTCGGTCCCGACTTCAACGCGCAAGGCAAGCTGAAGTACGAGGCGAAGAGCACCAAGACCAAGTTCTCGATCGAGGTCGAGAAGCTCGATCCGGGCACCTACGACGTGCTCGTCGGCGGCTCGCCGGTCAGCCAGATCACGACGACGAGCTCCGCTTCGGTCGAAGTCGAATTCCAGAACCCGGTCGAGCCGGGCAAGACGCTGCTCAACTTCGATCCGCTCGGCGCGCAGATCGACATCGTGCAAGGCGTGACCGTGTATCTGACCGGCGTGCTGCCCGCGTCGAACAGTTCGACCGGCACGAGCGCTCCGAAGAAGCCCGGCAAGGGGTCGAAGGATCTCGGCAAGTCGAAAGATGACTCGCTGCTGGTCTCGTTGGCGAACAGCGGCGTGCTCGCCGGCGCGAAGGGCAAGGCCAAGCTCTCGCAGTCGGGCGAAACCGAGTTCGAGGTCGAGATCGAGCACGTCCCGGCCGGTGATTACGCGCTGGTCGTCGGCGGCGTCGAGCACGGCACGCTCTCGGCGAACGGCCTCGGCGAAGCGCAGCTCGACTTCAGCACGTCGCCGTCCGGCGCGGTGCAACTGCTCGACTTCGAAGTGAAGGGCGAGCTGATCGAGATCAAGTCCGGCGCGAGCGTGATCCTGAGCGTCGTGTTCCCGACCTCGGTGCAATCCGCACTCGGCAAGTTCTCGAAGGAAGTCTTCAAGTCGAACGTGGTCAAGGTGAATCTGATCAACGCGGGCGTCGACCTCGACGCGAACGGCGGCGTGACCTGGAAGCTGAAGTCGAGCGGCACCGAGACCGTGCGCATCGAAGCGCGCGACCTCGCCGCCGGCACCTACGGGATCCGGATCGACGGCGTCGCGAGCGCGACCTCGTTGATCGTCAAGGGCGCGCCGTACGGCAAGGGCAAGGTCACGTTCTCGAGCAACCCGTCGAGCTCGCAAGCGCTGCTCGACTTCGACCCGGTCGACGCGACGGTGGAGATCACCGATGCGCTCGGCGTGGTCGTGCTGCGGACGGTGATCGACGTGCCCTGAACGAAGCGCGAGACTCTCTCCCGAGCGGGGCGTCCTCGATGGGCGCCCCGCTTCGCGTTCCGGCGAGCCCGCGCAAGCGCAGCTTCACGCCTCGCGAGCGCCGCGGGAGCACTCGGGAGTCGCGCCTTCACGCCGTTCGAGAGCCCGAGGCGCAGTCCGAGAGCCAGGCCCCACGCCGCGCGGCCGCTTGGGGCGCGGTCCGGACGCCCGGTCCCACGCCGGGCGAGCGTCGAGGGAGCCGTCGGGAAGCGCCGCTGCGCCGCCGCGGCCCGCGACCTCGCGCCCAGCCACGTCGCGGGCGCCGCGAGGCCGCTGACACCGGGATATCGGTGCCGCCGCGCCGCCACGCCACGGTCGAGCACGAAAGGCCGGTAGCAAGGCTCGGCCGCCGGCGCGAGCTGCGCTATCCTGCCGCCCCCTCGTGTGGGCCTTTCGGCCCACCACCGCCTGGGACCCCCCTTCCTATGGATACGAGCTGGTCGAACCCCGAGAGCCTCGCATTTGTCGAGGGCCTCTACGCCGACTTCGTCGCCGACCCGCAGTCGGTCAGCGCGGAGTGGCGGCGCTACTTCGAGAGCTTCGCCGACCGCCCCAACGGGCGCGCCCAGGTCGGACCAAGCTTCGCGCGCTGGAGCAACTTCAACCCGCCGGGCTCGATCGCCGCACCGTCGGCGACCGGACTCGCCCGCGAAGCCGCGGAGATCCAGGACCGCGCCGACCAGTTGGTGCGCGCGTACCGCGTCCGCGGTCACTCGATCGCGAAGGTCGACCCGCTCGACTTGCCGCGCGCGCCGCAGCCGGAGCTCGAGCTCGACTTCTACGGCTTTGCCGAACGCGACCTCGCGCGGCGCGTCTCGACCCACCGCGTCGCGAGCCTTTCCGACGCGACGCTCGGCCAGGTCGTCGAGCTCCTCCAGCAGACCTACTGCCGCTCGATCGGCGTCCAGTTCATGCACATCGGCGACCTCGCCGTTCAGCGCTGGCTGCAGGAGCGCATGGAGCGCACGCGGAACCGGCTCGCGCTCTCGCGCGCGGAGCAACTGCGCATCCTGACCAAGCTCACCGACGCGGTGATCTTCGAGGAGTTCATCCAGCGCAAGTACCTCGGCGCGAAGAGCTTCTCGCTCGAGGGCTCGGAGAGCTTGATCCCGTTGCTCGATCTCGCGATCGAGCACGCCGGTAGCCAAGGCACGCAGGAGATCGTCCTCGCGATGGCGCACCGCGGGCGGCTCAACGTGCTCGCGAACATCCTCGGCAAGGGCGCGCGCCAGATCTTCCGCGAGTTCGAGGACGCCGATCCCGAGCTGCACATCGGCGGCCGCGGCGACGTGAAGTACCACAAGGGCTACTCGTCGCAGTACGTCACGAGCGCCGGCGCGTCGATCCACCTCTCGCTCTGCTTCAACCCGAGCCACCTCGAGTTCGTCAACCCGGTCGCGCAAGGCCGCATGCGCGCGAAACAGGACCGATACGGCGATCGCGAGCGGACGAAGGGCGTCGTGATCCTGATCCACGGCGACGCTGCGTTCATGGGCGAAGGGGTCGTGCAGGAGTCGCTGAATCTCTCGGAGCTCGAGGCCTACACGATCGGCGGCACGATCCACGTCGTCGTCAACAACCAGATCGGCTTCACGACCAGCCCGTGCCAATCGCGCTCGACGCAGTACTGCACGGACATCGCGAAGATGCTCCAGATCCCGATCTTCCACGTGAACGGCGAGGATCCGGAGGCGGTCGCGCAAGTCGTTCGGCTCGCGCTCGACTTCCGCCGCGCGTTCCGGCGCGACGTGGTGATCGACGTGTGGGGCTATCGCCGCCGCGGGCACAACGAAGGCGACGAGCCCTCGTTCACCGACCCGCAGCTCTACGCGGCGATCGCGCGGCGCAAGAACTCGCGCGAGGGTTACCTCGAACACCTGCTCTCGCTCGGCGAGGTCAAGCGCGCGGAAGCCGACGAGATCGTCGAGCGCCGCCGCGCCGCGCTCGAGACCGAGCTCTCCGCCGCACGCTCGGCGGAGTACGTCTACGTCAAGGATCCGCTCGGCGCCGTGTGGAACACGTACACCGGCGGACCGGACGCCGCCGCGCCCGACGTGGCGACCGCGGTGCCGCGCGAGAAGCTCGCCGAGCTCCTGAACCGACTCGCGCGCGCGCCGAAGGGCTTCAAGGTCCACCCAAAGCTCGAGCGTTGGCTCGAAGCGCGCGCGGAGATGGCGCGCGGCGAGCGCGAGCTCGATTGGGCCGCCGCCGAGGCGCTCGCGTTCGCTACGCTCGCGCTCGAAGGCCGTCGTGTGCGACTGACCGGCCAGGATACCGAGCGCGGCACGTTCAGCCACCGCCACGCGGTGCTGCACGACTACGAGACCGGCACGCGCTGGATGCCGCTCGCCGCGCTTGCGCAAGACCAAGCGCCGGTCGAGATCCACAACTCCTCGCTGTCGGAGACCGGCGTGCTCGGCTTCGAGTACGGCTACTCGCTCGACTTCCCGGAAGCCCTGGTGCTCTGGGAGGCGCAGTTCGGCGACTTCGTCAACGCCGCGCAGCCGATCATCGATCAATTCATCGTCAGCGCCGAGGACAAGTGGGACCGGTTGTCGGGGCTCGTGATGCTCTTGCCGCACGGCTTCGAGGGTCAAGGGCCCGAGCACTCGAGCGCGCGCCTCGAACGCTTCCTCACGCAGGCCGCCGAAGACAACATCCAAGTCGCGAACTGCACGACTCCCGCGCAGTACTTCCACCTGCTGCGGCGCCAAGCGTTGCGTGCATGGCGCAAGCCGTTGGTCGTGATGACGCCGAAGAGCCTGCTGCGTCACCCGCGCGCGACGTCGCCGCTCGACGAGCTCGCGAGCGGCCGCTTCGAACGCATCTTGGCGGACTCGACGGTCGCGCCGCGGGACGCCAAGCGAATCCTGCTGGTCAGCGGCAAGCTCTTCTACGAGCTCGCCGAGAAGCGCGAGAAGGGCGCGCGCCGCGACGTCGCGATCCTGCGCGTCGAGCAGTACTACCCGCTCTCCGACGCCGCGCTCGAAGCGGCGCTCGCGCCCTACCCGAAGGGCGCCGAGGTCGTCTGGGTCCAAGAGGAGCCCGAGAACATGGGCGCGTGGCGCTTTTGGCGCGTGCGCTTCGGGACCGAGCTCGCGGGCCGGCGCTTCTCCGGCATCTCGCGCATCGCATCGGCGTCGCCGGCGACAGGCTCGGGCGCGAGCCACAAGATCGAACAGGCAGAGATCCTCGCGAAGGCGTTCGACCTCGCTTAGGCCAAGGAATCACACGATGAGCATCGAGTTGCGCGTGCCCGCCGTCGGCGAGTCGATCACCGAAGTGCAGATCGGCGATTGGCTGAAGCCGGTCGGCGCGCCTGTGAAGGCGGACGAAGCCGTGGTCGTGATCGAGACCGACAAGGTCACGGTCGAGTTGCCCGCGCCGATCGACGGCCAGGTCGTCAAGGTGCTGAAGAAGAAAGGCGAGCACGCGAAGGTCGGCGAGGTGATCGGCTACATGGAAGCCGGCGTCGCGGCGAAGCCCGAGCCGAAGCGCGCCGAGCCCGCGGAAGCCGCAGGCGAGGTGCGCGTGATGCCCGCGGCGAAGCGCGCGCTCGCCGAGAGCGGACTCGCCGCCTCGGCGGTGACGCCGACCGGCCCCGGCGGTCGGATGTTGAAGGAGGACGTCGAGCGGGCCGTGCGCGCTGCGACACAGGCGCCCGGCACGGCTCCCAGCGCGGCGCCGGGCGCAGCTTCGCGCGCAACTTCGGGCGCGGCGACGCCGACTCCGCCGACTCCCCCGACTCCGGCGGCTCCGGCCGCTCCGGCGCCGGCCGCTCCGCGCTCACCCGGCGGCACGCGCGACGAGGAGATCGTGCCGATGACGCCGCTGCGCAAGCGCCTCGCGCAGCGCCTGGTCGAAGCGCAAGCGAACGCCGCGATCCTGACGACGTTCAACGAAGTCGACATGGGCGCCGTGATGGAGCTGCGCAAGCTCCACCAAGAGCGTTTCGTCGAGAAGCACAAAGTGAAACTCGGCTTCATGAGCTTCTTCGTGAAGTCGGCGATCGAAGCGCTGAAGGAGATTCCGCAGGTCAACGCGGAGATCCGCGGCGACGCGATCGCCTACCGCAACTACTACGATATCGGCATCGCGGTCGGCGGCGGCAAGGGGCTCGTCGTGCCGATCGTGCGCAACGCCGAGCGTCTGAGCTTCGCGGAGATCGAGCTCGCGATCGCCGCGTTCGGCCAACGCGCGAAGGAAAACAAGCTGACGCTCCAGGAGCTCTCCGGCGGCACGTTCACGATCTCGAACGGCGGCATCTACGGCTCGCTGCTCTCGACGCCGATCCTCAATCCGCCGCAGTCGGGCATCCTCGGCCTGCACGCGATCCAAGATCGGCCGGTCGCGAGGAACGGCCAGGTCGTGATCCGCCCGATGATGTACATCGCGCTCTCCTACGACCACCGCATCGTCGACGGACGCGAAGCGGTGACGTTCCTGAAGCGCATCAAGGACTGCATGGAAGACCCGGCGCGCATGCTGTTGGAGGTCTGAGTCGTGAAGCACGAACTCGTCGTCATCGGAGCCGGCCCGGGCGGCTACGTCGCCGCGATTCGCGCGGCGCAGCTCGGTTTCGACGTCGCGTGCGTCGAGAAGGAGCCCGCGCTCGGCGGCACGTGCCTGCGAGTCGGCTGCATTCCGTCGAAGGCGTTGCTCGAATCGAGCGAGCTCTATCACGAGGCGAAGCACTCGTTCGCGTCGCACGGAGTGAAAGTCGGCTCGCTCGAGCTCGACCTCGCGACGATGCTCGCGCGCAAGGACCGGACGGTCGACGGTTTGACCAAGGGCGTCGCCGGGCTCTTCAAGAAGAACAAAGTGACTCGCTACGAAGGCCACGCGCGCTTCGTCGCGCCAACGCGCCTCGCGATCGAGGGCAAGTCGGGCGTCACAGAGCTCGAAGCCGACCACGTGATCGTCGCCACCGGCTCGGTCAGCGCGCCGCTCTCCGGCGTCGAGCTCGACGGCGACCGGATCGGCACCAGCACCGAGGCGCTCGCGTGGCCCGCGGTGCCGAAGAGCCTCGTCGTGATCGGCGCTGGCGCGATCGGGCTCGAGCTCGGCTCGGTGTGGGCGCGCCTCGGCGCGAAAGTGACCGTGCTCGAATACCTCGATCGCATCCTGCCGGGCATGGACACCGAGCTCGCGCTCGAAGCGAAGAAGGTCTTCGAGAAGCAGGGGCTCGCGTTCCGCCTCGGCGCGCGCGTCAAGGGCGCGCGACGCGACGGCGACGGCTGCGTGGTCGAGATCGACGGCTCGGAACCGATCCGCTGCGAGCGCTTGTTGCTCGCGGTCGGCCGTCGACCGAACACGCAAGGACTCGGGCTCGAAGCGATCGGCGTCGAGCTCGACGCGAAGGGCCGCATCCCGGTCGACGCGCACTACGCGACCAAGGTGCCGAGCGTCTCGGCGATCGGCGACGTGATCGCGGGGCCGATGCTCGCGCACAAGGCCGAGGACGAAGGCGTCGCGTGCGTCGAGTTCCTGAAGACCGGCTACGGCCACGTCGAGTACGACGCGATCCCGAGCATCGTCTACACCGCACCCGAGGTCGCGTCGGTCGGCAAGACCGAGGAAGAGCTCGCGAGCGCCGGCATCCCGTTCGAGAAGGGCTCGTTCCCGTTCCTCGCCAACGGCCGCGCGAAGGCGCTCGGACACACCGAGGGCCGGGTGAAGATCCTCGTGCACGCGGAAACGGATCGCATCCTCGGTGTCCACATCCTCGGGATTCGCGCGGGCGATCTGATCGCCGAAGCCGCGGTCGCGATCGAGTTCGGCGCGTCCGGCGAAGACCTCGCGCGCGCGACGCACGCGCACCCGACGCTCTCCGAGATCGTCAAGGAAGCCGCGTTGGCGACCCAGGGCCGCGCCATCCACATCTGATCCCGATGCGCCGACTCCAAGCGAACGCGGTTGCGGCGGGCATCGCGCTCGCGCTCGCGTCGTGCACCGCCACGCGCCGCATCGAATCGGCGCTCGAGTTCGAACGCAGCGCCGTCGCCGTGATCGATCGCCCGGACGAGATCGAGCTCGTCTGCGTCCGCGGCGCGCCGCTCACGGTCGTCGTTCAGCAGCGCTTGTCCGACAAAACGACGGAGCGCACGCTCGAGCTCGCCGACGGCGCCACGGTGCGCCTCGACGTGGAACGCCCGACGCACGGCGACGCGGAGCGATCGGTGCGCCTCGACCTGCTGCGCTTCGGCGACGGACACGCGCTGGTGAAGTTGACGATCGAGGGCGGCACGGACGTGGCGTACGACGCGCGTTCGGACGACCCGGACTTCGAGTAGCTACTTCACGAGCACGCCGGTCGCGATCAGGATCGCGACGAGGACGCCCATCAAGCTCTCGCCCGCGATCAAACCGGAGCTCACCGGCGTCACGTAGCGCTCGGCGAACGCCGGTCGCACGCGCCGCAAGATCTCGGCGCCGAGTCCGCCGAGGAACATCGCGATCGCGTTGCTGCCGGGCACCACCATCGCGATGCCGAGGCCGGACGGCGACGGCACGAACGGCTTGAGCGGCTTGGGCGCGAAACGCTCGCAGAGCGCCAACGCGACGCCGAGAGCAAGTCCGACAGCGATCGCCATGCGGGCCATGGGGTCCAGCGCGCCGAGCCCGTCCGCGAACGCCTTCGACACGCCTGCCCACACCACGCACGACGGCGCGGACCACGCGTCCGAGCCGAGCACCGACGGATCGGGGATCAACAGGTTGAACGCGGGCACGATCACCGCCGCGCCGACGACCACGCCGAAGAGTTGCGCGAAGAACTGGGCTCGCGGGCTGCCGCCGAGCAACCAACCGGTCTTCAACGTCGTCAACAGGTCCGCCGCGTGCAGGCCGACGCCGCCGGTGACGTTCGCCGCCATGATGTTGCCCGAGAGGTTGCCGGGCGTCAGCACGCCGAAGACGAGCTGGGTCACCGGCCCGAGCGCTTTGGTCGGCGTCACGTCGGTCTCGCCGGTCACGCGCGCCGCGACGAAGCCCATCAGCACCGCGAGCGGCACCGCGACGAGCCCGGCCCACCACGGGATCTGGAACAGGACGACCATCAACCACACGACGATCGGCGAGAGCACGACGAAGCCGAGCGGGAACCACGCGGGCGGGCACTCGACTTCCTCGATCGGGTGCTCGATTCGATTCCCGCCGCGGCGGAACACGTTCGCCATTCCGCTGAACGCGCGCACGATGCTGCGCCAATCGAGCGCGAACGACGTCAGGCCCGACGCGACCAGGATCGCCGCGCCCGGCCAGACGGTCCACGCGACGATGGTCTTGTAGCTGATCGTGGTGACGAGCCCGCGCTCGACCAGCGCCGGAGCGAGGACGCCGTAGGTCAAGAGTCCGCCGAGCAAGAGCGACCACGCGGTGCGGAAGCTCATCAACGCGCCCGCGCCGATCAACACGACCTCGGTCTTGAGCGCGAGCGTCCACTTCGCCGCTTCCTGGCCTGCGATCGAAATCGGCAGCGCGATCGAGCCCGGCACGTTGAACGGGATCCACTTGTCCGCCGCGTCGGCGAAGGTGAGAGGAAACGGGATCGCCTCCCTGACATCGAACGCCATCCACGAGGCCTTCGCGTCGCGAAACCACGTCAGCACGCCTGCGAACAACGCGCTGAACGCGAGCGCCTTCGCCTGCTTCGTCCCGTCGCCCGAGGAGCTCGCGTCGTGCAACGTGCGCAAGGTCGCCGCCGTCGCCGTCCCGGTCGGGAACGCGAGAGCCTCCTTGTTGATCAATTGGCGCTTGATCGGGATCGCGGCGAACACGCCGAGCGCGGCGATCACCGCGAACCACCCGACCATCGACCACGTGCTCGGCTGCACGGTCGTGACCATCAGCAGCGCGCCGAACGCCGCCATGTTGCCGCCGCCGGTCATGTAGCCCGCGCCGGAGGCGACCGTGGTCAGCGCGTTGTTCTCGAGCAGACCGAGCGGCGTGCGCGCGAGCCGCAGGCTCTCCAGCACCCGGAACAGCGTGAACGCGAGGATCCCCGCCGTGATCGTCACCCCCATCGACCAACCCGTCTTGAAGAAGACGTACAGGTTCGAGAGGCACATCAGCGCGCCGATCGCCATGCCCGCGACGACCGCGCGCACGGTCAATTGCCGGACGCCGCGCTGGTGGACTGTCGCCAGCCATTCGGCTTCGCGATCGACGTTCGGCTCCAAGCTCATGCGGCACCTCGGGAGGGCGCGCGCGCGCCCGAGCTCCGGACTGCGCCGCGCCGGCGTGCGGCGATCCTAGCGATGACTCCCCGTTTGGATACGACGCGGGCGCGCGCCGTCGTCACGGAACACGAGCGCGACGAGCCGCTTCCAGCGACCCGCCGCGCTCGTGGTGGAGGCTCCTTCGCCCGAGTCCGCCGGCGTCACCCGGCGTCACGCCAACGTGGCGCGCAAGAACCAGGAGTGCTTCTCGAACTCCTCGATCACGCCGGTCAGCAAGTCGACCGTGTCCTGGTCGTCCGCCCCATCGGCGACATCGCGCGTGTCGCGGACGCCGGCGAGGTAACCCTCGAAGCGCTCGGCTAGCAACGCGACGAGCTCCAGATCGCGAATCTTGCCGGCGGGCAGCTCGGCGACGCGCGACGCAGCCGCGGTGTCGCGCGCGGTGCCGCGGACGACGAGCCCGAGCGTGACGGCACGCTCGGCGATGGCGTCGTTGAAGCCGCCGAGGCTGACGGCGAAGGTCTCGAACAGCGGGTGCAAGGACGCGAACTGCGGACCCTTGACGTTCCAGTGCGCGACCTTGATCTGCATGTACAGATCGAGGCCGTCGAGCAGGGTCGTTTCCAGCGCCGACGCGATGCGCAAGCGTTCGTCGGCCTCCAGCGGACTGGGCGACGGGTAGAGACGACGCGAAGCGTTCGAAGTCTTCTTCATGGTCAAGCTTTCTCCACTGCGGGGTTCGAATCGATCCGTGAATCGGCGGTGGCATCGTAGGCGATCGCGAAGCCGCGCAGAACCGCCGCGATGCGTACGGCGTCCTGAACGTGGTCGTCGGAAAGGCCGCCTTCGAGCACGGCCCGCTCGTGTGCCTGCACGCACGCGGCGCACGCGCCGAGAGCGCTCGCGGCGAGCGAGAACAGCTCGAAGTCGAGCTTGGATCCCTTCACCTGCGCGACGCGGTTCATCCGCAGTCGCGCCGGCTTCGACGCGTAGCCGTCCTTCCCGACGAGATGGCGGAAGCGATAGAAGACGTTGTTCATCCCCATCACCGCCGCGGCGGCGAGCGCGTCGTCGACCACGTTCTCGCCGACCGCCGCGCGGGCGTCGGCGACGACCGCGCGGGTGAGCTCGCGCTCGCGAAGCGTCGCCGCGACCGCGACGGCGATTCCCCAGCGTTGCTTCTGGTCGAGCACGCTCGCGCCGTCGAGCACGGCCTGCAGGTTGAGCCGCAGATCCTTGCCGAAGTCGGCGACGTCCGCACGTAGCGTTTCGAGGGCTTGCATGTCAGGACACCTGGAGCGTGGGCTCGCCCTTCTTCCAATTGCACGCGCAGAGCTCGCCGGTTTGGAGCGCGTCGAGCACGCGGAGCACTTCGTCGACGTTGCGGCCGACCGCGAGGTCGTTGCAGCTCGCGAAGCGGATCACTCCGTCGGGGTCGACGACGAACGTCGCCCGCAGCGGCACGCCTTCTTGCTTGTGCAAGACGCCGAGCGCACTGGAGAGCTCGCGCTTGGTGTCCGCGAGCATCGGGAACGACAGCGCTTTCAGGTCAGGGTGCGCCTTGCGCCACGCGAGGTGCACGAACTGCGTGTCCGTGCTGCAGCCGAGCACCTGGGCATCGCGCTCCGCGAACTCCGCGTTGCGCTTGCCGAACTCGGCGATCTCGGTCGGGCAGACGAACGTGAAGTCCATCGGCCACAGGAAGAGGACCAGCCACTTGCCGGGATGGCTCTTCTCGGTCAGGACGGCGAATTCCTTGGTCGCCTCGAGCGAGACGACGGATTGGAGGGCATAGGACGGGAGACGATCACCAACGGTCAACATGGGAAACTCCTTGTGGATTCATTCTAACTCTAGATGTAGTCTAACTTCAAGGCACACGTCGAGCGCTGCGAACCTGCTCGCGCATCACGCGCGCCGCTTGCTACCCCGGCGACGGCCGCGCAGGACGACTTGGTACTCATCGACGTCGAAGCCTTCGAGCGCGTCGACCTTCGAGACCTTGATCGCGTCCCACGGCACGTCGTGGATCCGGCCGGTGTCCTGATCGATGAAGTGGTGATGGGGCTCGACGAACGGATCGAACACCACCCGCCCCTCGGCCAGCACGTGCTGACGCAAGAGCCCCTTCTCCACCAACGTATGCAGCGTGTTGTAGACCGTCGCCCGCGACACCATCGGGAACGCTTGCTTCACCCGAGTCCAGACCTGGTCGGCGGACGGGTGCTCGTCGGTGGCGAGCACATAGCCCGCGATGGCGACGCGCTGGGCGGACGGCTGGACGCCGGCGGTGCGCAACACGAGTGCGAGGTCTTGCTTCACGGGATTTAGACTACGTCTAACTTTGGGCAGGATCAAGTTCCAGGCTCCAAAAACTCGTACTTGCCTCGATCCGGGCCGACGACACCGCGCTGCTACGATCCGCGCAACCCATGCACAAGGATCGACCGATGTTCGCGGCTCTCGTTGCGTGTCTCGCGGCGTGTTCCCTGCCCATTCCGCGCGCCGAGCCCTCCGGAGCGACGCAAGACGGCGAGGTCCAGGCCCGCGGCGAGCCCGCGCCGCCGCGAGTCCAGGTCGACGGCCGTGCGTTCGACGCGCTCGCCGCGCGCTCGATCGGGCCCGCGCTGATGGGCGGACGCGTCTCCGAGGTCGCTCTCGATCCGACGGACCCCGCGACGTTCTACCTCGCGTTCGGCCGCGGCGGGCTTCTCGAGACCTCCGATGACGGCGCGACCTTCGCTGGCCTGCTCGACGACCAACCGGTGTCCTCGATGGGCGCGGTCGCGGTCTCCCCCGCCGATCCGAAAACGCTCTGGGTCGGCACCGGCGAAGCGAACGACCGCAACAGCTCGGGCTTCGGCGACGGCGTCTACCTCTCGACCGACGCCGGCGGCTCGTTCGCGCGCGTCGGGCTCGCGACGTCGAAGTCGATCGCGCGGATCGTCGCGCACCCGACCGATCCGAAGATCGCGTACGTCGCCGCGATGGGCGATCTCTGGAACGACGGCGGCGAGCGCGGGCTCTTCAAGACCGTCGACGCCGGCAAGACGTGGATCCGGGTTCTCGCCGCGCCGAGCCCGCACGATGCGCTCACCGGCTGCGGAGACGTCGCGCTCGATCCGAAGGCGCCGGAGACGCTCTTCGCGACGCTCTATGCACGGCGGCGCACGCCGTGGTCGTTCGCGTACGGCAAGGACCTCACCGGCGACGACGTCGGCGGGATCTTCAAGTCGACGGACGGCGGCGCGACGTGGAAGAGGCTCGCCGGCGGACTGCCTGGAGCGACCGGGCGCATTGGCCTCGCCGTGTTCCCGTCCGATCCGCGGTTCATCTACGCGATCGTGCAGTCCGACGAAGGCGGCAAGAGCGACATCGACGACATCCGCTCGCGGCGCGGCGGCGTGTTCCGCTCCGACGACGGCGGCGCGACGTGGACGCGACGCAGCGCGCTCTGCCCGCGCCCGTTCTACTTCAGCCAGATCCGAGTCGACCCCGCGAACGTCGACCGCATCTACGTGCTCGGCTTCGTCCTGCACGTCTCCGAGGACGGCGGCGCGACGTTCCGCGAGGATCGCTTCGTCAAGCTCCACCCCGACTGCCATGCGCTCGCGATCGATCCGCGGAACCCGGCTCGGCTGCTGCTCGGCACCGACGGCGGGCTCTACGAGAGCTGGAACTCCGGCGCGACCTGGCGCCACCACGCGACCGCCGCGATGGGCGAGTTCTATCGCATCGCGCTCGATGACAGCGACCCGTATCGCATCGCCGGCGGTCTGCAAGACAACCTCAACTGGGTCGGGCCGAGCCGCACGTTCACGAAGGACGGCGTCGTCGACGCAGACTGGACGAGCCTGAGCGGCGGCGACGGCTTCTACTGCATCTTCGATCCCGACGACCGCGACGTGCTGTACGCGGAATCGCAGTCCGGCGAGATCCATCGGCTCAACCTGAAGAGCGGTGCGATCAAGACGCTGAAGCCCGCCGCGTCCGAGGGCGAGCCCGCGTTCCGCTTCCACTGGAACTCCCCGTTCCTCCCGAGCGCGCACGAGCGCGGCAAGCTCTACCTCGCCGGCAATCGCGTCTTCGCGTTGACCGAACGCGGCGAGCATTGGCGTCCGATCAGCCCCGATCTCTCCTCGCAGCAACGCGAGCGCATCCTGACCACCGGCAGTGGAGCCGAGACCTATGGCGTCGTGTACGCGCTCGCCGAATCGCCGCGCGCGAGCGGAACGCTGTGGGCGGGCACCGACGACGGCAAGCTGTGGCTCACCGTCGACGACGGTGCGGGCTGGACCGATCTGACCGAGCGGCTGCCGAAGGAGGCGCGCGGTCAGTGGATCCAGCGGATCGAGCCCGGTCATCACGACGCGAACCTCGCCTACCTCGTCGTCTCGGCGTTCCGCAGCGGCAACTACGCGCCGCTCGCGTGGCGCACCGAAGACCGCGGACGGACGTGGACGAGCGTGACGTCGAACCTGCGCGCCGACGCGCCGCTGCGCGTGCTGCGCGAGGATCCCACGAATCCGAACTTGCTGTTCGTCGGCTCGGAGTTCGGCCTCTCCGCTTCGCTCGATGCCGGCGCCTCGTGGTTCGTGTTCGGGAAGCTGCCGACGTGTGCGATCGACGACCTCGCGATCCACCCACGCACGCACGACCTCGTCGTCGGAACGCATGGCCGCAGCCTCTGGATCATCGACGACATCGCGCCGCTCGCCGGGCTCGCCGGCGCGACGCTCGCGGAGCCGGTGCAACTCTTCGCGCCGCGCAAAGCGACCGCTCGGACCGAGCTCGACGGTTGGGCCGATTCCTCCGGCCATTCGCATTTCCGGGGCGCGAATCCGCCGGTCGGAGCGGTGCTCGACGTGTGGGTCGCGAGCTGGACGGGCGACGGACTCGAGCTCGAGCTCTCGAACGCCGCCGGCGTCCCGGTCGCCAAGCTCGCCGAGCCCGGCACGCCCGGCCTGCACCGCGTCGTGTGGGACCTCAAGCCCACGAAGGACTTCGTCACTCCCTACGGCGGTCTCGGCGAGCGCTACGTCGCGGCGGGCGAGTACACGGTGACGCTGAAGTACGGCAAGGAGACCCGCACCGCCAAGCTCGTCGTCGAAGTCGCGGCGGATATCGAGACGCGCTGACTTCGCTCGACTGCCTTCGCTCGACTGACCGCGTTCGACTGACCGCGTTCGACTGACCGCGTTCGACTGACCGCGTTCGACTGAAGTCGTTTGACCGACCACGTTCGATGTGTCGCATTCACTCTGTCGCGTTCGATCTGCCACCTTCGATGTGCCGCGTTCGGCTTGACTGGCTCGGCGGAACGCTGCGCGAGCGGTCGGTCGGGTGATGGCTCGGCGGAACGCTCGTTCGCGGCCCGAAGCCCCGACCGCGCCGTGGGTCGAGCTGCATAGGCGCGGGCTGGCGCGAGCACCATCCTCGCGAACCGGCGCTCTCGCTGTGGAACCGGCCCAGCCGGCGTTGCCCTCTCACCGAGTGGACGGGCTCGCGCGCACCAGCGGCACGAAGCGCACCGGATAGAGCTCGCGGCGCGCCAGGCCGGTCGGCGTCCTGCGCAGCACGATCAGGTGTTGGTCCTCGACGCCGAGCGGCAGCACCAGCCGACCGCCTTCGGCGAGCTCGCGCACGAGCTCCTCGGGCACATGCTCGGCGGCGGCGGCGACCACGATCGCATCGAACGGCGCCGACTCAGGCCAGCCAAGCCAGCCGTCGCGCTCGAAGACGCGGACGTTCTCGACGCCGAGCTCGGCGAGCCGGCGTCGCGCCTCCGCCGCGAGCGTCGGGACGCGTTCGAGCGAGACGACTTCGCGCGCGAGCTGTCCGAGCACCGCCGCCTGGTAGCCCCAGCCGGTGCCAACCTCGAGCACCTTCGAGCCCGCGGTCAACTCCGCCGCCGCGCACATCGTCGCGACGACGTAGGGCTGCGAGATCGATTGACCCGACGGCAACGGGAGCGCGCGATCGCGCCACGCGGCCGCCGCGTGCTCGTCGGGGACGAAACGCTCGCGTGGGACCGCGACGAGCGCGGCGAGCACGCGCTCGTCGTCGAAGCCCTTGGCGCGCAGCTCGGCTTCGAGTTCGCGCGCGGAGCCGGCTGGTGATCGGAACGCCATCGGGATCGAACCGAAATGTAGCCCGACGTGCCTGCGGTCGGGGTGCGCTGATCGACGCAGGCAATGCCGCGCGATCGCGGCGCTCGCGGCGCGAGGCGTGGCCGCCTGGGCGAGCCGTGGTCGCTCGGCGCGAGCCACGGTCCCGCGACGCGATCCGTGGCCGTTCGGCGCGCGTCGTCGCCGCGCGCCGCAGGTCGTCGCCGCGTGCGGCGGGCCGCTCGTGCTCAGCGCATTCCGTTGCCGCTCGGCGCGAGCGGTTGCCGCGAGCCGCGCTGGCTCGGCGTGCCGCGGCCGATCGGCGCGCCGCGGGTGACGGCGACGCTCTCCGGTCGTGCCGGAGAGGGCCTCGGGGCCCCGCTTCGGCCGGGCGGACTCGCGCCGCGGTGGTTCGATCGCCGAACATGGGGCAGACTGAGTAGGCCGCATCCATGGACGCCCCGCGCTCGAAGACCGTCGCTCCGAACCCGCTGGAGAGCGAACGCCCCGCCCCGGCTCCGTCCGCGCCGCTCGTGCCGCCGAACGCCGGCGGCATCCCGGCGGTTCCCGCGGGCTCGCCGCACCTCACCGCCGCCGCCAAGGACTACGACGTCGGTGCGCCGGTCGGTCCGACGCCGGCGATGGACTTTTGGGAAGCGCTCTATGGCCGGCGCTCCGTTCGCAAGTTCAAAGGTGAGGCGGTGGCGCGCGAGCTGATCGACCAGGTGATGCACGCCGGCATCTGGGCGCCGTCTTCGTGCAACTACCAGATGTGGGACCTCGTCGCCGTCGACGATCCCGCGGTCAACGCCAAGCTCGCCGCGCTCTCGTCGCAGATGGGCAACGCGCCGGTGAACATCGTCGTGTCGTACGGACGCGACTTCTCGGAAGAAGGTTGGGCGAACGTCCAGTCGGCGAGCGCTCTCATCCAGAACATGTCGCTCGCGGCGCACGTGCTCGGCCTCGGTACGTTCTGGATCACCCAGATGGGCGACCGCGAGAAGGTGCGCGAGCTCGTCGGGCTGCCGTACGACCGGCTGGTGATCGCGGTGATCGCGCTCGGCTTTCCGAAGTTCGCCGCGAAGGGCGGACCGAAACGCCGACCGCTCTCGGTCGTCGCGCACTACAACCACTACGCCGGCAAGCCGATTCCGTCCTCGACCGATCCGGCGCACTGGTCGCGCGACGATCTCGCGACGTATCAGCGTGCTCGCGTGCTCAACGGGTTGCGCCACAACAAGCCGCGGCCGTGGGAGACGCGCGCGCTGCTCGCGATGCTCGAGCGGTTCGTGCCCGACGGCCGCGCCGAGCTTCCCGCCGGCGATCCGAACGCGAGGCGCTGGCTCGACGTCCTGCCCTGCACCGGGATCCTGACCGAGCTGATGAGCCGCGAACGCCGCGGCTGGCGCTTCGACGCCGTCGAGCGCACGCAGGACGTCTGCGATTTCGTCGCCGAGCGTGCGTCGCCGCGCGCCGGGACGTTCCTCTGGCCGGTGCCCGAGTCCGCCCACGGTCAAGGCGAGCCGGTGCCCGAGGCCTATGACCTGGTCACGTGCCTCTTCCGCGTCGAGAACCTGCCCCCGCGCGATCGGCCGGCGCTGTTCCGCGCCCTCGCGCGTTGGGTCAAGCCGGGCGGCAGCGTGATCGTCGGCTTCGTCAACCGCCGCTCGTTCCACGATTGGACCGAGAAGCTGCGCTCGCGTCGCGGCGGCCCGCGCGGGGTCGAGTACGTGCTGTCGCCGGACCCGAACATCGGGCCGTTCGAGTCGCTCGCGCCGACCGAGGTCGACGCGCTCGCGCGCGAGGCGGGCCTCGCGATCGTCGAGCGGTTCGGGCTGCAAGCGGTGCCGCAGACCGAGGAGATCCAGTTCCGCGCCCGCAACTTCGGCGCGCGAGCACGCTCGGTCGCGAACGTCGCCGGCGGCGCCCTGGGTCTGGTCGATCGACTGGGCTTCGTGCGCTCGCGCTGGGGCCGCTTCCAGTTCGTGAAGCTCACTCGTCCCTCCCCCCGCTGACTCCGGGGACCCCGGGGACCCCGGGGACCCCGGGGACACCGGCGAACCCGGGGGCACGGGCGGCGCGGGACTTCTCGCTCGCGCTCGCGCCGGCGAGGTCGTCGAGCGACACCGCGAGCGAGCGACCGCCGGATCGCCGCGCGAGTTCGCCAAGCCGCGTCACCGCGCCCTTGGGCGCATCGACCAGGATCAGGTCGAACGCGACCTGTCGGAAGCGATTGTGCTGGAGCAACAGCGGCACCACGAGCTCGAGGTTCGAGTGCAGACCGCCGGTCGGCACGCCGTCGCTCCAAATCATCAGCGTGTCGACCTGGTCGTCCGCGAGCGCCGCCCGCACGGCGCCGTCGAAGTTGCCGCGGCCGCGCGCGCGGCAGGCGACGAACGCGGCGAGCGCGCGGCGCTTGTTCGCAGGCTTCGCGTCGACGAGCTCCGACTCCCACGGCAACGGCTCGTTCGCGTAGGGCACGAGGTTGAAACGAGCGCTCTCGGCGAGCCCCTCCAGGCCGACGGCGAGGCGCCCGTCGACCACCGACTTCACCGAGCGTCCGTCGTCGCGCGATTGCCACATCGAGCCCGAGAAATCGACCAGGAACGACAACCGGTCCGACAGGATCGAGAGCCCGCCGAAGTTCGCGGCCGACGTCGCCTCCGCCGGGGCCTCGCGCGCATCCGGCGGGGCCTGCGCGGGCCGCCACGACTCCGGGAGGCTCGTCCACCAATCGCGCCACGGTCGCACGTCGCGGCGATGCTTGAGTCGCGAGAGCCGCTGCAGCGCGGCGACCGTCCGCTCGGCGACGCGCAGACGCGGTTCGCGTTCGAGCAGCGCGACCAGGGTGCCGACGGCGGCGCGATCGGCCTGCGCCTCGAGCGCGACGATCGCTTGGCAGCGCACGCCGACGCTTGGGTCCCGCACCGCGGCCGCCAAACGGGCCCGGGCCGCGTCATCCGGCGCGCGCGCGCCGAGCGCGAGCGCAGCGGCGCGCACCTCGGGATCCCGCGCTTCCGCGGCGGACGGACACAGGCGCAGCGCGCGCTCGCGATCGAGCTCGAAGAGCGCCGCCAGTGCCGCCGCGCGCGTGCCGCCGTCGCCCGCCATGCGCGCGAGCTGATCGACCTTGGAGACCAACGTCAGCCGCTCGCCAGCCAGCGCATCGCGAGCAGCGAGCCGCTCGACCGACCACAGCGCGAGCCGCGTCGCCTCGCCGTCGCGCGAATCGAACGCACGGCCGAGCGCGCGCGCGTCGAGCGGACCGTGCATGCGCCCGAGTGCCTCGGCGACGCGCATTCGAACTCGCTCGCTCTTCGCGCCGAGTCCGAGATCGCCGAGCAATTCGGCCTGCACCCGCGCGTCGCCGACCGCGGCGAGCGAAAGTTGCGCCTGATCCCCCACCTCGGATTCCGGATCGTCGAGCGCCTGCGCGACCAGCCGCCACGCCTCCGGCGTTCCGATTTCGGCGAGCGCGCGCGCCGCGCCGCGGCGCGTCTTCGGATGGCGCGCGCCGAGGTCGCGGCGCAAGTCGTCGAGCGCGCCGTCGCCCGCGAAGGCCGCGGCCGCGCCGAGCCAGAGCGCCAGGACCGCCGCGCCGATCGATTTCCTCTCCATGCATCGGATAGGACGCCGCGAGGCGCGGATGGTTGCGGGGGGAATTCGCGGCGTCGAGAGACGGCGCCGCGACGCCGCACCGACCACGCGGCAACACCAGGCTCCGCAACGCGTTGCGCGCGCGCTCGCCGTCGACGATCGCGCGGCCCTCCGCGCGCCGCATCGAGACGCACTCGCCCCGCCGAACGATCCCGGCCAAGCGAGGCAGCGTCCTACTTCGCCCCGAGCTGCACGCCCTCGATCGCGAGGATGCGCGCCTTGGTCTTCAACCCACCGTGCGCCGAGAATCCGCCGCCCTTGTCGCCCGCCGCGAGCACGCGATGGCAAGGCACCACGATCGGCAGCGGGTTCTTGGCCATCGCCACGCCGACCGCGCGCGCCGCGTTGGGCGAGCCGGCGGCGCGCGCGAGCTCGCCGTAGCTCGTCGTCCGACCCGGGCGCACCTTGCGCAACGCGGAGTACACGGCGCGCGCGAACGGAGGCACGCGCTCGAGATCGACACGGACGCCGGCGAGGTCGTCGAGCTCGCCCGCGAGGTGCGCGACCACGCGCTCGATGTCGGCGAGCACGGCCTCCGGCGGCCTGCGACGGACGGCGCCGGGCACCCGCGCGGCAAGGCGCGCTTGCGTGCGCTCCGCGCTCGACTCGGGGAGTTGCACCGCGAGCAGCCCGCGTGAACTCCACGCGATGCCGAGGGTGCCGATCGAGGTCGCCACCAGGGTGTAGCTGTTGGGCGCGGTCGGGATCACGGCGTCGGGGTCGAGGGGCATGGGCTCTCCTGGAAGGCCCCAGGATGACCGCCCGAGCCCGATTTGGGGAGAGGCTTCCCGCCGGAGGGAGCGCGCGGGCGGCGGCGCTTCCCCCGCGAGGCGGAGCCTTCCGATGAAGCGCACGCCCCCTCAACGCCCAGGAGCCCACTCGCATGCGCCGTTCGTTCTTCGCCACGTCCTTCGTCGCCGTCGTCGTCTCCTCGCTCGCCGTCCTCGCGCACTTCAGCGAGGCCAAGCCGCTCAGCGGCGCACTCGGCGAACTCGTCGATGGCAACCGCCGGTTCGTCGGCGGACATCTCGAACACGCACGCCTCGACAAGGTGCGGCGCGACGAGCTCGCGAAGGGCCAGCACCCGTTCGCCGTCGTCGTCGGCTGCTCCGACTCGCGCGTGCCGCCCGAGCTCGTCTTCGATCAAGGCCTCGGCGACCTGTTCGTCGTGCGCGTCGCGGGCAACGTCATCGACGACGCGTCGCTCGGCAGCATCGAGTACGCGGTCGAGCACCTCGGTGCGAGCCTGGTGATCGTGCTCGGTCACGAGCGCTGCGGCGCGGTCAAGGCGGCGCTCGACGGCGGCGCGTTGCCGGGTCACATCGGCGCGATCGGCGCGGCGCTCTCCCCGGCGATCGCGGAGGCGAAGAGCCAACCGAGCACCGATCCGCTCGACGCCGCGGTCCGCGTGAACGTGCGTCGGATCGTGAAGCAGCTCTCGAGCGCCGAACCGATCCTCACCCACGCGCTCCACGCGGAACAGCTCGCGGTCGTCGGCGCGCGCTACGACCTCGATAGCGGCGAAGTCGAGTTCTTCCCGGAGGCCGCCGAGCGTCACGCCACGCAGGAAGACCCCGCGCCGACCGGCGCCAAGCAAGCGGCGCACGCCAAGCACTGAAGGCGAACGAACGAGTCGACCTCACGATCCAAGTAGCGGCGTGCTTGGAGTTCGCTGACCGACGCGTACATCGCGACACGGGCTCGCGTCGCGCGCGGATGAACTTGGTTCACCCGCTCCGAGCGCTCCGAGTCTGCGAGAGAATCCGCGCGTCGGCGCCGCGGACGTGCCGAGGCGCGTTCTCCGAGGCGAAGCGCGCAAGAGCCGCCTCTGCTGATTTGCGGACGGGAGTCGGAGCCTCGCGGCAGCGCTCCTCGCGGTGAGTAGCGCGAGCATCGAGAAGCGGCTCGCGCAGGCCGCATGACGATGCGCGCGGCGCGAGCGCTCTCGAGAGCCGTCGCTCAGCGCGTGTAGCCCGGCGGCGGCGAGAGGAACGCGCCGGCCGCGAGCTCCGGCTCCGGCAAGACCCTGCCGAAACCGAGCGCGCGGATGTAGCGATCGAGCTCGGTCACCATCCGAATCGCCGCGGGCGAATGCCGATTGTCGTCGGGCCTGAGCTCGTCGGGGTCGCGCCCGAGGTCGTACACCTCGAAGCGTCCGTCGGCGGTCAAGAGCAGCTTGCGCGCGCCGAAGTACGCGGCGCGCTCGGGCCGCGAGAAGCGGCGGTTCAAGCTCGCCACGTTCGACGTGGGAGCGTTCTCGGCGAAGAGCACGCGCTTCGGGTCGGCGACGTGGCGCAGGAACGAGCGGCCGTGCAGCTCGCGCGGCGGTTCGAAACCGAGCGTCTCGAGCACCGACGGGAACACGTCGACCAACGAAACGCGCGAACGCACGACGCCTCCGGTGGGTCGACCGGGCAGCTTGAACCAGAGCGGCACGTGGATCTGCTCCTCGTACGCCGACACGCCGTGGTTCATCGTGCCGTGCTCGCCGAACGCCTCGCCATGGTCGGACGTGATCACCACGAGCGTGTGGTCCCACTCCCCAAGCTCCTTCAGCCGCGCGAACACGCGCCCGAGCTGCGAGTCGACGTACGCGATGCCGCCGTCGTACTGCGACATCATGTGTTCGCGAATCTCCGCCGGGACCTCGGCGCGACCTGAATTGACGGCATCCGAGAGCTCTTGGAACTCGCGATAGCCGAAATCGTCGATCCGGCCGGGGAAGAGGCTCTTGAACGGCTCCGGCGGATCGTACGGAGCGTGCGCGTCCATGAAGTTCGCGAAGAGCAACCAACGCTCGCCCGCCAAGTGCGCGTGGTCGAGCACGCCGAGCATCTCGTCGGCGATCGTGTCCGCCTTGCGATAAGTGCTGTCGAAGAAGCGCTCGGGAAGCCGCTGCATCAGGTAGTCGATCACTCGCTTGCGGATCGAGAACGGCGGAGGCACCGCGAGCATCGGCACCGGCATGCGATCGTCGTAGTAGTCGAAGCCTTGGCTCAAGCCGTAGCTCGCGCCGAGGAAGCCGTGGTTCGCGACGACGCCGTAGGTCGCGAAGCCGTTGTCGGCGAGCACCTCGGCGAGCGTCGCGAAGTGCGCGGCGAGCGGACGGCCGCGCGGTGAGCTCGTCGACGGTGTCGCTTGGTGTGCGGGCGGGTAGAAGCCGGTGAACAGCGACGCGTGGCTCGGCAGCGTCAGGTCCGCGGCCGACACCGCGTGCTCGAAGCGCAATGCCGACGCGCCGAACTCGGAGAGCACCGGCGTCGTGTTGCGCGCGTAGCCCCAGTCGGGCATGTGGTCGGCGCGCGTGGTGTCGAGCGTCACCATCAGCACGTTCGGTTGTCCTGGACCGGGGCGGTGCAGGCGCCGCGGCTCGCGCTCGAACGCGATCGTCTCGCGCAGCGTGCCCGCGGCGACCAGCGCGAGCGCGCCGAACGCGAGAATCGGAACCGCGGCGAGCGGTCGGAGCCGCGGAAATCGCATGCGCACCAACCGACCGGTCGCGAGCACGACGGCGACCGCCGCGAGCGTGACCGCGGAGAACGTGCTCTCGGCGCGGCCGGAGAGAGGCACCGCGAGCAGCCAACCGACGCCGAAGAAGACCGTGCAGAGCGTCCACGGCCCGAACCACGGCACGAGGAGCTCGCGCAACCGCGCGGAGACGAGCTCCGAGAGCACGAGCACGCTGACGACGATCGCGAGCCCGCACGGCAACGTCCAACGCAGACCGTGCGGCCACCCGTCGAACGTCGCGTGCGCGACGAACGCGAGCGGCACGAGCCAGCCGACGAGCAGCTCGACGCGCGACGCGCGCTCCGCCGCGGGGATCCAGCGCCGAACGACGCGCGCGAGCGAACCGACGAGCAGCCCCCACGCTCCACCGACAGCGGCGTACCAGACCATGCACACGGCGGTCGCCGTCGCCGTTTGCGCCGCGAAGTTCTGCGAGCCGCTCCACAGCCGGCTCGCGCCCGACAGCAAGAGCGCTTCGACCGCGCCGGCGAGCACGCCGAGCAACAGCCCGCGCGTGACGCCGTACGCGATCTCGGAGCGCGGACTCTCGGGCTCGGAGCTCTTCATCGTCGTGCGCGCGCTCGCCGTCGAATCACTCGAAGAACGCGCGCAGCGCGCCGATCAGGTACGCGGCGTCGTGCGCGCCCGCGAGTTCACGCACGGAGTGCATCGAGAGCTCCGGATTGCCGACGTCGACGGTGACGATGCCGAGATTCGCGGCAGTCACCGGACCGATCGTCGTGCCGCACGCGAGGTTGGAACGGTGCACGTAGCGTTGGAACGGCACATCGGCGCGCTCGCACGCGGCGACGAAGTGCGCTTCGCCTTCCGCATCGGTCGCGTAGCGCGTGTTGGTGTTGAGCTTGATCGCCGGGCCCGCGTTGAGTGACACCCAGTGGTCGGGCTCGTACTTCTCGCGGTAGTTCGGATGGACCGCGTGCGCCATGTCGCTCGACACGCACACCGACGCCGCGATCGCGCGGTGATAGTCCTCGCGCGAGCCGCCGCGGCCGAGCACGATGCGCTCGAGCGCGTCCTTCAGAAGCGGGCTCGCCGCGCCGCGATGGCTCTGGCTGCCGACTTCCTCGTGATCGAAGAGGCACACCACGGCGACGTACTCGAGCTCGCGCTTCTCCTCGAGCCGCGTCAGCAGTCCGCGCAGCGCGCAGAAGCACGAGTTCAGGTTGTCGAGCCGCGGCGCGGCGACGAACTCGTGGTTGACGCCCGCGAACGCCGCCGGCTGCACGTCGTGCAGCATCGCGTCCCACGCGATCACGGCGTCGGGCGGCACGCCGAGCTCGGAAGCGAGCCACTCCTTGAACTCGCCCTCGCGCGCGCGACCGAGACCCCAGATCGGCGTCAGGTGCGCTTGCTTGTCGAGCACGAGCCCGTTGTCGTTGACCGAGCGATCGAGGTGGATCGCGAGCTGCGGCAGCACCGCGATCGGGCGATCGACCTTGAAGAGACGCGCTTCGCGGCCGTGCCGCGCGCCGACGACCGCGCGGCCGGAAAGCCCGAGCTCGCGATTGAGCCACGAGTTGTTCAAGACGCCGCCGTAGACCTCGACGCCGAGCTGGCGATAACCGGCCGAGCCGGTGTCCGGCCGCGGCTTGATGCGCAGGTTCGGGCTGTCGGTGTGCGCGCCGACGATTCGCGCGCCGGTGTGCGGCTTGGCGTGCGCCGGGATCGCCCACGCGACGATCGAGCCCGCGCGGACGACGAAGTAGCGACCGGACTTCGCCGGCCAAACCGCGGTCTCGGCGAGCTCCTGGAAGCCCGAGCCCTTCAAGCGCGTTGCGGCTTCGGCGCAAGCGTGGAACGGCGAGGGCGAGGCATCGATGAAAGTGAGAAGCTCCTCGGACTCGCGTCGCGCGAGCTGCGGATCGGTCGGCGTCATGGCGCCCATTAGAACGGGCCGAGGGCTCGCGCGTCGAGCGCTCGCACGCGTCCTGTAGCGCGCGGACACTGGCCCGCGCTTCGGGCCGCCCGCCCGACGGCGGACGGCCCGAAAGGAGCGGGCGAGAGCGCGCCGGGCCGACGCCTAGGGTTGGAGCACGAACTCCAATGCGTTGCTGAGCGACACCTCGGCGGACCCGCCGAGACGTCGATCGCGGGCCAACCACTGGCACTGGATCGCAGTGCCGGGTTGGTAGAGCGCCGGGTTCGCCACGCCCCACGACAGGATCGTGTTGAAGTCGATCCACAAAACGCCCGAGCAGTTGTACGCCGGCGGTGGGCTGCCTTGGGACGGCACCAGCGGGAAATTGTCGAACGGAGTTTGCAGGCAGAGCGTCCCGCCTTCGAACGGGCGCTGCCACTTGCCTTGCGTGCCGACGAGGAGCACGCCGATCGTGTGGTTGATCACGTCGGTCGCTTGGATCGCGTAGCCCGACTTCGCGGTCGGGCTCGGCCAGCCACTCGAGCTGATCGACGGCACGCAGCCCAGAGAGTTCGGCTTGCCTTCGCAGTACGTCCGCGACGGCGGAGCCGGAACGAAGGTCAGACCCACGTAGCCCGGGTACTGAACATCCACGACCTTCGTGGCCGCGACGTTCGCGATGTCGATCACATACAGTCCCGTCTTGAGGTGTCCCTGCCCCGCATCCCTGTAGGCACCCCAAAGCGTGCCGTCGGCAGAGGAAGCGAGGTCCATGAAGTCGCCTGCCCCAAGCCCCAGTCCACCGAGGAGCGTCGCTTCGGCCGTCTGGAGATTGAGGCTGTAGATGTGCGGGTTCTGACTGCCCGTGACGAACGCGCGTCCGCGGGCGTCGATGGCCAGTGCCGAGTAGCCATCGAAGGTCGGGCCGATGCGTCCCACCAATGCCGCGTGCCCGGTGACTGCGTCGACTCGATAGAGACCCATCGACCACGCATTGAGCGCGATGACCGCAAAGAGATCGCCGGACACAGGATCGAAGTCCAGCGAACACGCTGCGAACATGTTATTCGTGCCCGTTGCACCAACGGGCACCAACTTCGCGGTTGAAGGGTGGATTTGTGAGAGCCGATTGGGAGAGCAGCCGGCACAGTTGAAGTCGATCGTCCACAGTTGGCCGCCACTCCATGCGAGGCCGCTTGTGCCACTGGCGTGCGCGACAATCGTGGACTTGAGGACTGAGCCGCTCGCGGGGTCTAGTTCCTGCAGTTGCGGGTTGCTCGTCAAGCCATAGAGGCGTTCCTCAGGGCCATACACCCCAGGCACTACGCCTTGACCAAGCGAAATCCCGCGGAGCACAAGGAACGCGAGTACCCCAATTGCGATTGCTCCGAGAAACGGAGCGAGAGTGTGCGCAGAACGCGTGTGCTGTTTGTTCGCCATGACACACCGCTCACCGATACTCGGACTGGAGATTCGTCCAGCGCGTCAGGCCGGAACTGGTGGAATCGTTTTCCACGACAGCCTGAACATTGAAGTACGCCGCGAGGTTGCTCGACTCGCTGTCCGGCACGGAGAGAACCACGAAGTAGAGGTCCGGCTGATTCGTCACATTTAGGAGCGGTTCGTACGGAAGCAATGTCGTCGGGATTGTCTGCGACACTTTGCACCCGTTGGTCGGAGGCGTCGGGTTGTTCCAGCACCACGCCGTCGGGACGTTCTGAGACGACGGATTGCCGTAGCTGATGAAGCGCGAGCGGTAGTCGGCCGGCAGATTCGAGTCGACGACCGGCGCACGGAGGGTTGCCGGCGGTTGGGTCCAAGCGTTTGGCGAGTAGGGAGGTCCCGACAGGATGTTCTGAGTCCCGTTGATCGCCAACTTCGTGAGCGGGCCTTTGAACAGCTCGGGCAGGATGAAGAACCGCGTCGCCAACCCTTGCGAGGAGTTCGCGAGCAGCGGCGTCGGCGTGTTGTGGCTGTGCGAGTCGTTCGCCCAGCTTCCCGCGAGGATCAAACTACCGATCTCGTCGAATCCCACGTCGATGGAGCTCCCGACGACGCGCGGGTTGCCGTACTTCTCGCCGTCGCGGAAGAACGTGTTGAGCGCGTCGCACGCGTGAGTGTACACGGCGCGGCCGTTGTTCGTGACGACCGGCGAGCCGTTCGGCGCGGTCGCGGCAATCCCAAGGTCGGCCATCGGCGATCCCGGCAGCAACCGCCAGTCGCGGTAGACGTAGAAGCTCTGTCCCAGCGGGAACGTGATCTGGTTGGTGAGGTTCAGGAACTCGCCGACGAAGCCCGGGTCGAACTCTCCGGTGGCGCCGTTCCACAGCGCACGCGCCGTGGTCGGGGCGGATGCGCTCACGCAGCTCGTCGAACTCGGGACGCACGGCGTACCGGCACCTTGGCACGGGCTGGCTCCGCAGTAGACGATCGGCAGGGTCGGGTTCACGACGAACGACGTCGCAACGTTCGAGTAGAAGTAGTTGTTGTGCGTGCCGGCACGACCGACAGCGAAGGCGTTGGTCTCCCGCGGCGTGCCTGATCCGATCGCGGCAAGAGTGTCACCGTCGTCGATGCCGAGCATCGCCATCGGCTTGACATTGCTCGTGTCCGGTCGGGTCCGGAAGAGGTTGTTCAGCACGACCAGGTTGGACATGCCGCGGAGGAACGGATCGGGATCGGAGTTCGCGCCGAGGCAGTACGGATCGTTGACGTCGATGATGCCGACCGCTTCGTCGCGGGACTGGTGGATCCACGCCGGGCTCGCCGCGGGACTCGACCTACCGTACTGCGCCATCACGAACGTGTTGTTCGCGATGACGAAGTGCTTGTCCCAGTAGCCGCACGAGTAGGTGATGTCGATCGTGCTGACCACCATGACGCCGAACCAAGGACCGGCGAGCGTGCTCGCTTCGTCCTCCGGCGTCCAGCCATCGCGCATGTCGAAGACGCAGTTCGAAATGCGGCCCGACAGGTACAACGGCTGGCCTCGCGTGTCGCCGGCGTAGATCTGCACGTCGGCGCCTTCGAGCGTGAACCCGTCGAGGAACTCGGCGTAGTCCGCGTCGCCTACCCAGGCCGGTGGCGTAGTTCCGCTGCCTCCTGGGAGCGGTGCGCCGTTCGTCGCCGTGCTCCAGTCGACCAGGATGGACGCGGAGAACGGGAAGTTGCCGATCGCTGCTTGATCGGGCCAGAAAATGCTCTTCGGCTGATTGCCTACGTCGCTCTTGTAACGCAGCACGCAGGCACGGGAGTTCATGCCGATCACGTTGACGCGGTCGCGCATCTCGATCGGGAAGTTGTCGCCGCTGCCGTTGGTGTACGGCCCGTAGAGACCGGGCATGGCGTACACGAGACCTTTGGCGTTCGATGTCGTGGAGTGGATCGAGTCGAGGTGCAGGATCACGGCATCGATCGCGCTCTGGAGCTGCTTGTACGGCAACGCCGGGTCGTTGATCGAACCGGTGACGTCCGATCCGATGGTCGGGTCGACCCAGGCTTCGACTTCAGGGCACACGGGTTCCTGCTGTGCAGGCGGCGTCTGCGCGAGCGCCCCCCCCCCTTACGGAAACGAAGCCTGTGAGGACGAGCCCGAAGACGCACGTTCGTGTTGCGAAGCGGAGCATGTGCAGACCTCCCTTGGTCTGGCTGCCACCTGGAGCTGGCGCCGCCCAGTTACCAGTCGCCGAGCGCTCGCCGAATCCAGCCTCGCGCCGGACCCGCGTGGCGCGCCATCACCTCGTCGAGGCAGGCCCATCGCGCGAAATGCGTAGGAACGGCTTTCGCCAAGCTCGTCGTGAGGCTTTGGGGTCCGGTCCGGCCGGCCTCGATGCCATCCGGAGCCTGGCGGGTCGCGCTTCGCAGCGTCGCTCGTGGCGGCCGCGGACGACCCTGCTCGTCGCAGGGAGCGCGCTTGGATGCGGCGCGCAGCGGATCAGCGACGGCCGTTGCGGAATCGGTGCGTACCGGGCTCGAACTCGAAGAGCCGCCGGCCCGCGGAGCGCTGCGTCGCCCGCCGCGACGGCTGCGCGCCCTCGAAGAGCACGTCAGCGGCGTTCGCGTCGAGTGCGACGTGCGCGAGCGTGTTCGGCGGCACGATGAACTCGTACTCGACGCCGCCGAGTTCTGGGCGAACCTCGCGGCCGGCCCCGGGTCCGACACGCCGACAAGCGGTCGCGATCGTGCCGCGCACGCTCGCGCCGCTCGCGCGCGCCCGGTCGAGTCCTGGGCCCGGTTGCGGCCGGAGGAAGAAGCGCTCGAAGCCCGGGTGCGTCTAGTCGGGCTGCGTCGCGGCGAGCGTCGCCATCATCCCCTCGCCGACCGAGACGAACGCAAACATGAAAGTGAGCAGCTCCTCGGACTCGCGTCGCGCGAGCTGCGGATCGGTCGGCGTCATGGCGCCCATTAGAACGGGCCGAGGGCTCGCGCGTCGAGCCGTCAACGGCCCCAAGGGCGCAGAACGACGCGCGCGGTTTCGCCCGCGCGGACTTCCAGCGGATCCGACGGCGTCTCGAACACGCGTTCGGAGCTCGACGGCGTCTGCGGGAGGTCGCGGTTGCTCGCGGTCAGGCTCCAGGTGCCGACCGGAACGTGCGCGACTTCGTACGGACCTCGCGCGAAGTACAAGTCGCGGTCCGATGCGCCGAACGGCTGCTCGATCTCCGGTCCGAGGCTCGGTGCGAGCCGCAGGACGAGCCGCGCGCGGAACGGCGCGTCGCCTTCGTCGCGGACGTCGACCTCGATCCGACCGCAGGGCGGCAGCGCGAGCGCGAGCTCCGCGCCGCCCGCACCGACTCGGCAAGCGACCGGATCGCTCTCCGGATCCGGTATCGCGAACCCGAAGACGTCGCCGACGAAGCGGACCGCATACTCGCCGTGCGGCACGCCGTCGAGCCGCAACGGGTTGGCTCGGAACGCTCCCGTCGCGAACTCGATCCGCGCGCCGTCCGGCGCGACGAGTTCGATCGAGCCCGCCGGCACGGTCAGCGCCGCGCGCCCCGCGGCGTCGACGAAGCGCACGCGGACGCTCGCTCGCGGCTGTTCCTCGGCGACGCGCACGTCGAGCGTCGCGAGCGGAGCGGCGAGCCGCGGCACCCTGACGTCGCGCAGCGCGAGCGGAGCGATCCCCGGCGGCGCGAGCTCGATCGAGACCGGCCCGAGCTCGCGCACATCGGCGGTCGAGCGCAGGAACACGCTCGCCGGATCCGCGGACTCGTCGTCGTCGATCCCCGCGAGCTGGAACTCGATCGCGCGCACGCTCGCAGGCTCGCCCAGCGTCGGATCCGCGAGCGTGAACTCGGCCCGCCAACCGCCGACCGCGCGCGGCACTGCGTAACGCGTGCCGTCCGCGCGCCGCAGATCGAGCCGCAGCGCGAACCACGGCTCGACCAGGAGCTCGCGCGCGTCGCCGCCGACGCGCCAACCCGGACGCGGCTCGAACGCGAGCCAGCCCGGCCCGCCCGCGGTGACCGTGTAGTCGCGCAGCGGATCGAGGCCGACGAACTCGACGACGCCGTCGCGCCCGCTGGTCGCGGCGAAGATCGCGTCGTGGCGCTCGTCGAGCGCGCGCGCGACGTCGGCGAGGCTCGGGTCGACGCCCGACCACCACGCGAGAGCGCGCAGGCCGGCGATACCGCGCCCATCCTCGGAGACCAGCCTGCCCGAGAGCCGCGTCGGAAGCCGCACGAGCTCCGGCGGCCCGGCGCTCGTTCGCGCGGACGGCGCGTCGGCCTCCGCGGGCGGCGCGACCGCGGCGAGCTCGGCGTTTTCGCCCTGCGCGAGCCGCGGCCCGAGCGACGGCGCGCGCTGCGCGACGTTGGCGGGCGCGACCGCATCGAGCATGCCGTTTTCGCGGCAACCGAGCCACGCGCCGAACCCGAGCACGAGCACGGCGAGGATCGCGAGCGCGAGACGCATCGCTCCCAAGCCTACTGCACGGCGGCGGGCGCGCCGCGCAGACGGCGCGCGTTTCTTCGCCAACGCAGCGTTCGACGCCGCTCGACGCATGAGCGACTCGCGCGACCAACGCGACCCGCGTGATTCAGGTGACCGGCATGCCCCGCGCGCACGAACGCGTCGTCACCGAAGGACGCGCCGCGAGCGCGGTCGAGCGACCCGAAAGTGGTGCGTACCCGGCGCGAGTTCGAAGAGCAGCCGGCCCGCGGAGCGCTGCGTCGTGCGCTTCGACGGCTCCGCGCCTTCGAAGAGCACGTCGGCGGCGGTCGCGTCGAGCGCGACGCTCGCGAGCGTGTTTGGCGGAACGGTGAACTCGTACTCGACGACGACGCCGACTTCACCGCCGACTTCACCATCGACGCGCCGCCATGCGCTCGCGATCGTGCCGCGCACGCTCGCGTAGCTCGCGCGCACCCAGTCGAGACCGGGGCCGGGCCGCGGGCGGAGGAAGAAGCGCTCGAAGCCCGGATGCGTCTCGTCGGGCTCGATGCCGGCGAGCGTCGCCATCATCCACTCGCCGACCGAGCCGAACGCGAAGTGGTTGAAGGAGTTCATGCCGGGATCCTGGAACCCGCGGCCGGGCACGAAGCCGTCCCAGCGCTCCCAAATCGTCGTCGCGCCTTGCTCCAGCATGTACCCCCACGACGGACAACGCGTGTCGAGCACGAGCTTGCACGCGAGCTCGTGACGGCCGTTGTTCGAGAGCGCGAAGAGCGCGCGCGGCGTCGCTTGGATGCCGGTCGAGAGGTGCCCGCCGCGCGCGTCGATGTCGGCGACCAGGCGCTCGAGCGCGAGCTCGCGCGCGAACTCCGGCAGCAAGTCGAACTCGAGCGCGAGCGCGTAGCCGGCCTGCGTGTCGCCGGGGAGCGAGCCGTCGGGCTTCACGAACTCGCGCACGAACGCTTGGCGGATGGTCTCGAAGAGCTTGGCGAACTCGGCGGCCTGCGGGCGACGGCCGAGCGCCGCTTCCAGCTTCGACAGCGTCTGAGCCGAGCGCGCGTGGAACGCGGTCGCGAAGAGATCCTTGGGTACGTTCGCGCCCTCCTTTTTCCAGCCTGCGAGCGCGATCCAATCGCCGTTCAACCAATCGCCGTAGTCGTTGCCGCGTTCGTTGCGCCACACGCCGTCGGGATTGGTCGCGCGGACGAACTCGACCCAGCGCTCGGCGGCTTCGATGTGCTCCTCGAGCAAGCGCCGATCGCCGTAGAACGTGTACGCGGTCCACGGCACCAGCACGCCCGCGTCCGCCCACGCCGGCGCGCCGCTGAAGCGCGCGTTGGGATCGAACGGATGCGGTGCGAAGTCGGGGAAGCGTCCGTCGCGCGCTTGTGCGTCGCGCACGTCGAACATCCACTTGGTGAAGAACGCGGCGAGGTCCTGTTGGTAGCACGCGGTCGGCGCGAAGACCTGGATGTCCCCCATCCAACCGAGCCGCTCGTCGCGCTGCGGACAGTCGGTCGGGATGCCGATCAAGTTCGAGCGCTGCGTCCAACGGATCGCTTGCCAGAGTCGGTTGAGCAGCTCGCTCGACGACTCGAACGTGCCGGTCTCGTTCGCGAGATGCCCGACCACGGACTGGAACGCTCGCTCCGGCGCTGCGGCGAGACCTTCGACTTCCGCATAGCGATAGCCGTGCAGCGTGAACGTGCTCTCGAAGTCCGCAACCGAGGGAACGGAGACGAAACGATCGGTCTGCGCGGCGCCGCGCAGGTTGTCGCGGTAGAGCCGCCCGTCGGGCCCGAGCGCTTCGCCATAGCGCACGACGACGCCTGGCTCCGGCGTCGCTCGCGCTTCGAACGAAAACCCCGCCGTGCAGTTCTGACCGAAGTCGAGGAGCCACGTCAACGGCGCGACCTGCGCGACCCGCTTCGGCTCGACGAGGTCGATGCACGCGATCCGCTGGCAGCGCTCGGGATCGAGCTGGACGCGACGCCCGTCGCGCGCGAAGTCGGGCCAAGCGTGCACCATCCGCCAGTCGAGCTCGGCGCGGTCGGGAGAGTGCAGTCGCAGCTCGCTGCCGTCGGGCGCTGTGCGCGAGCTCGCGCGCGCCGGCTGTCGCGGGTCGACGGTCACGCCGTCTAGCAGGTCCGCGGAACGAATCGTCGTCTCTTGCGAGTAGAACCACGAGCCGTCGCTGACCACCGTGACGTGCTCGCCGTTCGCGCACTCGACGTCGAGCCGCGCGAGCAACGCCGGTTGGCGGCCGTAGAGCCCGCGCGTGAAGCCGCCGGGCACGATCCCGGCGAGGCCGACGCGGCCGGCGAACCAACCGTCCGCGACTTCGAAGCGCAGCTCGTTCCAGCCCGCGCGCAGACACTTCTCGACGCCCGAATACGTCGCGAGCTCCGCCCGCACGTCGTAGGTCGTCCAAAGAGGTGCGACCGGCGTGCTCTCGGGATCGTTGCCGTCGATCCAGAAGCGGTAGAGCCCCGCCGCCGTCGCCCGGAGCGTCGCCGAGACCGGCGGCGATTCGAGGCGAAACGGCTTCGCGAAGAGCGTGGTCGGTCCGGGCGGATCTTCCTCCGCGCGGTGCGACGTCGTGTCGCCGTCGACGAGGTTCGCGAGCGACCACGCGCCGATTTCGAGCGTGTCGCTGGCACGTGGCGTCGCCGGCAGCACCCATTCGACATCGTCTTGGAAGGAACGAGCCTCGAGCTCAGCCAACGTGAACCCGAACCTTCCCTCGGGGTTCTCCGCCAGGCGCGTGACGACGACGCGCAGGCTGCGGGCCCTGGTCGCCGGGAACTTCAACACCAGCGGCTCGAGCGCAGCACGCGAGGAACCTGCGCTGGTCCAGCGAACCAACGTACGCACGCCGATCTCGAAGCGCGGATCATCGTCGCACTGCAACTCGAGTTCGAGCGGGAAGAGAAACTCGGGCCAAGCGGGTCCGTCGAACGGTTGCGTCGGCCACAAGGTCACCGAGTCGATCGTGGTCGGCCCACGGAGATCGAGCTGCACCCACTTCACCGCGTCCGCCCGCTCCGCCCACTCCGAATGGAAGCCGTTGTGCGCGCGTCGGCGCGGAGTCGTGAGCGGCGGCACTTGGATCCAGCTCGCGCCGAGCTCCTCGGCCGAGCGCGGGCCGGTGCCGAAGCGTTGCGCGAGTCGCGCCTTCAGGCCGACGCCCTCCGCGTCGAAGTTGGTCACCGTCCACACGAAGCTCGCGAGCGACGGCAGCTCGCTTCCGCCGTACTCGACGCCGACGGTCGCGCTCGACTGCACGACGCCGCTGTCCCACACGTCGGCTTGGTCGCGCGCGAGCTTCTCGACGCTCGTCGCGACCTGGATGCGATACGCGGTCTGCTTCGCGCCCGGCCTGGAGTCCGCGAGCTCCCACGAGAAGCGCGGGCGCTCGTCGATCACGCCGAGCGGCTCGACCAACCACTCCATGCGCAGGTTCGTCGGCTCGGAACGCGCCGGGCGCACCGCCCGGGTCGTTGCGGGCTCGCCCTCCTGCGGCGCTCGGTTCGGCGAAGCGAACGTCAGGAAGGCGAGCGCGACGAGCATCGGCCTACTGCTTCGGTTCCTCGTAATCGAGGTCCCACGCGGGCGCCTCGCCGCCGGGGCCCTTCAAGTAGTGCTCGAACCACTGCATCGAGCGCAGCGCGTAGTCGAGCTTCGCGCACGCCTTGCGATTGCCGTGGCCTTCGCCCGGGTAGAGCACCAAGCGCACCACCGAGTTGCCGTGCATCTGGAGGTGGCGGTAGAGCTCGCGCGACTGCCCCGGATTGACGCGCGGGTCGTCCTTGCCGTGCAGGATCAAGAGCGGCGTCCTCGACTTGCCCGCGTACCAGATCGGACTGCGTTCGAGGAGGAACTGCCACTTCTCCCACGGCCGATGGCGCGCGTGAACGAGGTACTCCTCGTCGGGAATATCCGTGGTGCCGACCTTCGAGACCTTGTCGCTGATGCCGACGAACATCACGCCCGCCGCGATGCGGTGCGAGTACGCCGTCGAGAGCCACGCGGTCGCGTAACCGCCGTACGAACCACCGGTGACGCCGACCTTGTCCTTGTCGACCAGCCCGCTCGCGATCAGGTGATCGATGCCGTCGATCAGGTCGTCGAACTCGGCGCCGGCGGGATCGCCTTGGCTGAGCTTCGAGAACTCGACGCCGAGGCCGGTGCTGCCGCGGTAGTTGACGTGGAAGACCGCGAAGCCGCGCGCGGCGGCGACCTGCGCCGGATTGCCGTAGTTGGTCTGCCAGCCGTTCGAATGGTGCGACTCCGGTCCGCCGTGCACGTAGAGGATCAGCGGATAGCGCTCGCCCGGCTTCTCGTCGAGCGGACGGATCAACACGCCTTGGAGCGCGAGCCCGTCGCGCGCCTTGAACTCGACCACCTCTTGCTTGGCGAGCTCGAACTCGGCGAGCCACGGATTCGAGGTGGTCATCCGACGCGGCGACTTCTCGCCGGCGCTCATGACGAAGACCTCGGGCGGATGCGTCGGCGTGCTCGCGACGAACGCCGCGCTCTGGCCGTCCTTCGAGAGGCTGACCGACTGCAGGATCGGGCCGCCGCCAGGCACGAGCGTCTTCGGCGCGCCGGAGGAAGCGAGGCCGAGCTCCTCGAACGCCGACCACACGCCGTGCGCGGCGACGAACTTCACCGTGTCGGCGTCCCGCCACGCGCTCGCGACGACGTCGCCCGCGTACCCCGGCAACGGATCGGCCAGCGCGCCGCCGCTCGCCTGCGCGAAGAGGAACCGGCCCGCCGACGGATCGTTCAGGTCCGCGGCGGATTGGAGGCCGACCCGCTTACCGTCGGGGCTCCACGAGATCGCGCCGAGCTTGCCCGGGTTGTCGAACGTCGCGAGCGTCTTGCCCGCGAGATCGATCACCGAGACACGCGTGCGCATCATGTCGTCGTCGACCAGCGGCGTCGGGCTCTGCGCGATCAACAGGCGATCGTCGACCGGCGACCATTTCACGTCGCGCACCGAGCCCGGCAGCTCGACCTGGGTCGGCTTCGCGCTCGCGTCGAAGAGCGTCGCGAGCCAGAGCGAGCTCTTGCTCCAATCCTCCTCGTAGATCTCCTGCTTGAAGCCCTTGTCCTGTTCCTTCTTGCGCGCGTCGGGCACCGCGTCGGCGGCGAGCAACGCGACGCGCTTCGAGTCGGGCGCGAGGCTGTAGCCCGAGATCCCGGTCGCGAGCGCCGCGGCGCGCTGCGCTTCGCCGCCGGCGAGCGGCAACACGTAGAGCGCGTTGTGCTTGTCGTCGCCGCGCTTCGCGAGGAACGCGAGCCCGGCGCCGTCGGGCGTCCACGACACGCCGGAGAGCTCGCTCTTCCCTCCGACGAACGCTCGCGAGTTCCCCGCGGACACGTCGAGCACCCAGAGCTCGGTCCGGTTGCCGCCGTCGTCGTCGGAGAGCGGCTTGCGCGGCACCGATAGCGTGTACGCGACGTGGCGCCCGTCGGGCGACATCAGCGCGCCGCCGACACTCTTCAGTTCGGCGACTCGGTGCGGCGTGAGCACCTTCGGCTCCTCTGCGAGCGCCGCGGAGGCCAGGACGAGGACGGCGGAAAACCGGCGCAAGAGCGCGTGGGACATGCGTTTCTCCGGGGTTGGGCGGTGCCGACGCGAACGACGCCGACGACGCGCTTCTGGGGCGCGCCACGATAGCCGCGGCCGGCGATCCTCGGAAGCTCAGCGCGGCGCGTCGAGCAGCGCGCGTAGGCGGCGCGCGAGTTCGCCGACGCTGAACGGCTTCGCCAGAAACGCGACTCCGGGGCCCGCGAGGCGCTCCGGCGCGACCGAGCTCGCCGCGTAGCCCGAAACGTACAGCACGCGCAAGCTCGGGCGTTCGGTGCGCAGCGCGTCCGCGAGCGACGCTCCGGTCTCCGAGGGCCTGATCACGTCGGTGACGAGCACGTCGAAGCCGCCGCGCGACTCGCGCCAGAGAGCTCGCGCCGCCTCGGCGTCCTCCGCGGCGCACACTTCGTAACCGAGCGACTGCAGCACGCCGAGCACCAGATCTCGCACCGTCGCTTCGTCCTCGACCAGCAGCACGCGCTCGGTGCCGTGCGGCATCCCCTCGGACCTCGGCGCGCGCGCTTCGGATGGCAGATCGACGCGCGGCAAGAGCACCTCGACGCGCGTCCCCTCGCCGGGCTGGCTCGAGATCTCGATGTGACCGCCGTGCTGGCTGACGATGCCGTAGCACGTCGCGAGCCCCATCCCGGTGCCGTGCCCCGCGGGCTTGGTGGTGAAGAACGGCTCGAACGCGTGGGTCAAAGCCTCGCTCGACATCCCGATGCCGTCGTCGACGACGGCGATGCAAACCCAGTCGGCATCGGTCTCGGGCGAGGCACCGCCGCGCGGCAAGCGCCGCACGTTGCTGGTCGAGATCCGCACGTGTCCGCCTTCGGGCAGCGCGTCGCGCGAGTTGACCAGCAGATTGAGCAGCACCTGTTGGAACTGAGTCGGATCGATCAGCACGCGCCAGGTGTCCGGCGCGAGCTCGGTCGCGAGCTCGACGTCCTCGCCGATCACCCGCTGCACGAAGCCGTGCATCTCCGCGATCGCCGCCGCGGGCGAGATCACGCGCGGCTCGACGATCTGCTTGCGCGCGAACGCGAGCAACTGATGGGTCAGCTCCGCCGCGCGCTCCGCCGCGCCTCGGATGCGGCCGAAGTAGCCCGCGACGGCGCTCGAGGCCGGCAGCGCATCCTGGCCGAGCTCCGCGTAACCGAGGATGCCGGTCAACAGGTTGTTGAAGTCGTGCGCGACGCCTCCGGCGAGCCGACCGATGCTCTCCATCTTCTGCGCCTGCGCGAGCTCTTCCTTGAGCCGGTGCTGCTGCTCGATGTCGCGCGCGATCGCGAGCACGCGGTCGGGGCCGCATGCGACCATGCGAGCCTCGTAGCGCCGCGCTCGCCCGCCGACCTCGACCGTGTACTCGCCGATCTGAGGCTCGCCGGTGCGCAGCACGCGCTCGTGCATCTGCGCGACCTGCGGGACGAGATGCGCGGGCAGCACGCGGCTGAAGTGCTTGCCGAGGAACGCCTCCGGCGGGGCGAGCAACGCGCTGCGGTCGGACGCGTGAAAGTCGACGTAGCGACCCTCGGAGTCCATCAGGAACATCAGGTCGGGCAGCGCCTCGAGCAGCGCGCGGTGGCGAGTCTCGTTCCGACGCAGCGCCGCCTCGGCGTGCTTGCGCTCGAGCTCCGCCGCGGCGCGGCCGGCGAAGACGGCGAGGAGCGACGCGACGTCGAGCGTCGTCGGCAGCGGAGCATCGTGCAGGACCGCGAGGACGCCGAGCACCTCGCCGGTCGAGCTGCGGAGCGCGGCACCGAGGTACGTGCGCACGCCGAAGCGCTTGACGAGCTCGTGCTCCGGATACGCGTCCGAGAGCGTGCCCGGGAAGAACGCCATGCCGTCGCGCATGGCGTTCTCGCACGGCCCGCCGGAGATCGAGAGCTCGAACGGCTCGATCAGCCGGTCGTGATCCCAGACCGCGAGCGTACGGACGCGATCGCGATCGTGCTCGAGACGCTCGGACACGACCGCCCAACGCGCGCCCAGCGCGCCGGCGACGTGCTCGACCAGCGCCTTGAAGAACTCGTCGCCGATCGCGCGCGACGTGCCCGCGGCGATCCGGCGCATCGTGCGCTCCGCGCTCCGGCTGGCGGTGACGTCGGTGAACTGCCAGAGGTGGCCCGGGCTCTCGCCCGGCAAGTGCACCGGAGCGTGCGAGACGTCGACCACGCCGCCGTGCAGCGTCGTGAACTCCTCGGTCAGGCTCGCGTTGCCGCTCGAAGGCAGCGAGTTCGCGAGTTCGAGGAAGCGCTCCGACTCGGTGAAACGCGTCGCGATGCGCGCCATGACGCGCGCCGCGGGCTCGCCGACCAGCGCGTTCGGATCCTGGAGCCCGAACAGGCGGCAGAACGAGGTGTTCGCGAACGAGATGCGCCCGTCGGAGTCGCCGAACAGCACGCCGGCCGCGAGGTTCGCGACGAGGGCGCTCAGGCGACCCGACACCTGCACCATCAGCGACTCGACGCGCTTGTTCGGAGTGACGTCGACCATCACGCCGAAGAGACGCACGCGGCCTTCGTCCTCGACGACCGTGCAGTAGTCGTGCAGCCAAGCGACGCGGCCGAAGCGCCCGATCATCCGGTACTCGAGCTCGTGGTCGCGCCGCTCCTCGATCGCGCGCACGCAGGCCGTCATCGCGCCGTCGAGGTCGTCGGGGTGGACGTGGTCTGACCAGAAGTTCGGCGCGCACCACTCGTCGATGGTGAAGCCGAGCATGCCCTCGGCGCGCGCGCTGACGTAAACGAAGCGATCGACGTCGACGTCGTACTCGAAGACGATGCCGTCGATGGCGTCGAGCATCTGGCGCCAGCGCGGCGCGTGCTCGTCAGTGGCATCACCGGCATCACCGGCATCACCGGCATCACCGGCATCACCGGCATCACCGGCATCACCGGCGTCACCGGCGTCACCGGCGTCACCGAGCTTCGCGCGCAAGCGTGCGACCTCGGCGCGCGCTTGCGCGAGTTCGGCTGCGAGCCCAGCCATCGGCGTAGTCTCCGAGTGAGCCATCGTTCGGCTCGCAGAGTCTAGGCGCCGAGCACGGAATCGGCGATAGGCCGCGGCGGCGACGCGGCGCGGGCTTGGATGCCGTCGACGTCAGCCGCGCGGTCGGAAGCGCGAAACGCGCGCGAGCTCCTCGAACGCGCGCCGCTCCTCCGGCGAGAGCGAGCTCGGCACGACGATGCGCGCCTGCACGCGCAGGTCACCGCGCGTGCCGTCCGGTCGCGGCAGACCCTGACCGCGCAGTCGCAGTCGCCGGCTCTCCCCGCCCGCCGGCAGATTGAGCGCGAGCTCCGAGCCGTCGAGCCCGCGCAGCGTCACCCGACCGCCGAGCGCCGCCTCCCACGGCGTCACCGGCAGGTCGGCGTCGAGATCGGAGCCGTCGACGCGAAAGCGCGGATGCGGTGCGACGCGGACGACCAAGCGCACGACATCGCCGTGCTCGTCGCCCGGAAGTTCGAGCAACTGACCGTCCGCGACGCCCGGCGGGATCTGCACGCGCCGAGCCGTGAGGCCTCCGCCGCGCACGCGGCGCTCGATCGAGCGCGACGCGCCGTCGAGAACTTCCTCGAGCGTCAGCTCGACCTCGAGCTCGACGCCGCGCGCGCGCCGTCCGCGTCCGCGTCGGCCGCGCCCCAGATCCGGCGGCGCGTCGGCGAACAGCGACTCGAAGAAGCTGCTGAACCCGTCGAAGCCCTCGAACGTCTGCTCGCGTCCGCGGAAGCCGCCGCCGTGGCCCATCGGAGCCTCGAACGGATCCCCTTCCTTCCAGCGCGAGCCCAGCCGGTCGTAGCGAGCGCGTTTCTCCGGATCCTTGAGGACCTCGTGCGCCTCGTTGATGCGTTGGAAGCGCTCGGTCGCGCCGGCGGACTTGTCGACGTCCGGGTGCTGCTTGCGAGCGAGCTTTCGATACGCGGCGCGGATCGCTTCGGGGCTCGCGTCGCGCGGGACGCCGAGCACGCCGTAGTAGTCGTGGAACTCGACCTTCACGCCGTGCATTGGAACAAAGCGCATGCCTTTCGGCACGCGCGCGCTCGCCCGAGCTCGACGCGCTTTCGAGCGTTGACTTGGCAGCGCCGCCGGTGCCAATTCGACCGATTGGAGCCCGCACGCGACGTGCTTTCGCCGCTTCGAAGAGTTCGGGTTGCCGCGCGTCGGCGGCGTGTCGACGCACTGGCACCGAGCTTGCTTTCGGCGCGACGAATCGAGGTCGCACCCGCGGCTCGGACCCGGCGCGGGTCGCCCAGCTTCACCCGGTGCCGCCGCGAACCGCCTCACGAACACCCCCAGCAACCGCCTCATGAATCGGCTCACGAATCGCCCCAGGAATCGATGGAGAACCGAGGTTGCCCAACCCGAGGAGCATCCCGTGGACCGCGCCGGTCGGCGCGGATCCCTTCGCGCGGCTCGTACGCGATCGAGGCGCGGTCGAAGCGCGGCGTGCTCAGCCTCTCGGTTCCGAAGCAGGCGAGCGGCGCGCGCAAGCTCGCCGTGCGAGCCGGGCTGAACTCCTCGCGCGCGCGTTCCGTCCGGAGCGCGGCTCCGGGCGAACGCGGCGCCGACTATTGGAGCAGCGCGACCAGTTCCGGACTCGCCGCGCCGGTCGCGTCGAACATCGGCGCGTCGGCTTGGGTGCCCGCGGTCAGGTTCTTGACCTGGCAGCGACCGCTCGCCCATTCGTTCTCGCCGGCGACGACCGCGAAGCGGAAACCGCGGCGATCGGCGTATTTCAGCTGATTGCCGAGCTTCTTCGCCTCCGGATAGAACTCGACGCCGACGCCGGCCGCGCGCAAGCGCGAGGCAAGCCGCAGGTAGTCGTTCCGGCGCGCCGCGTCGAAGTGGACGAGCAGCGTGCTGGCTCCGGTGCGGCGCTTCTCGAGCACGCCGAGCTCCTCCATCGCCGCGAGCAACCGATCGAGCCCGAGCGACGCGCCGATGCCGGGCAGGCGCTCCTTGGTGTAGAGCTCCGCAAGGTTGTCGTAGCGGCCGCCGGAGCAGACGCTGCCGATCGACGGCAGAGCATCGAGCGACGTCTCGAAGACCGTCCCGGTGTAGTAGTCGAGCCCGCGCGCGATCGAAACGTCGAGCTGCACGCGTCGTTCGTCGACGCCGACCGCGCGGACCGCGCCCAACAGCTCGGCGAGCTTCGCGAGCCCGTCGCGGCCGAGTTCGTTCGAGGCGACCAAGGGCTCGAGCTGGCGCAGGACGTCGTCGTTCGAGCCGCGGACCTCCGCGAGCGCGAGGATTTCGCGCGCTTGTGCATCGGTCGCGCCGGCCTGCGCGCGCAGCTCCTCGGCGACCTTGTCGGCGCCGATCTTGTCGAGCTTGTCGAGCGCGCGCAGCACCGGCCCGGACTTCGATTCGAGCTCGAGCCGCGCGAGCAGCCCGTTCAACAGACGGCGGTTGTTGACGTGGATCGTCGCCTCGAGCCCGAGCGCCGCGAACAGGTCGTGGATCACGAGCGCGGTCTCGATGTCGCTCGTCAGACTCTCGCTGCCGATCGTGTCGAAGTCGCACTGCATGAACTCGCGGTACCGGCCGCGCTGCGTGTTCTCTCCGCGCCAGACCGCCGCGATGTGGTAGCGCTTGAACGGCAACCCGAGCTCGCCGGAGTACTGCGCGACGAAGCGCGCGAGCGGCACGGTCAGGTCGAAGCGGAGGGCGACCTTGCGACCGCCGTGGTCCTCGAAGCGGTACATCTGCTTGTCGCTCTCGGCGCCGCCCTTGCCGGTGAGGATCTCCTCGTACTCCAGCGCGGGCGTGTCGATCGGGACGAAACCGTACGAGCGATAGACCTTGCGGGCGACGTCGATCAGCCGCTCGCGAGGGATCATCGCCTCGGGGAGGTAGTCGCGGAACCCCTTGAGCGTGCGCGGTTCGATGAGGGCCATGCGCCGCGGATGCTAACGCAAGTCGGCGCCGCGATCGTCTCCGCGCGTCGCCGAATCGACGCTTGGCCGGGCTACTTCGCGCTCGACGCGGCGGCGCCCGGCTCGCCCGACGCGGTCGAAGCGTGCGCGGCGAGGATCGGCTCGACGAACTCCGGCGCGTACCGGCGGATCCGATAGATTTCCGCGCGACGGCCGCCCTCGTCGAAGTGCGGCACGAGATACTCCCACACCTTCTCGCCTCCGAGCGTGACCTCGAAAGCCCGACCGGAGTTCGAGTCGGCGATCAGCGTATTGCCGTCGGGCAGACGTTGGCTCGCGCCCTGGCTCAGGCTGAAGAAGCGCGAGCGATCGACCGGATCGTGGTAGCTCCAGACGATCGCGCCGGTCGCGGGCTCGACCTCGACGATGCGTGTCCAACGGCGGTCGATGCCGTTGTCGAAGACGAGCACGTGCCCGTTCGGCAAGACACGCGCGTCGTGCGGACCGGAAAGCTCGCCGCGGCCCCACTGCCACACCACGACCTGACGATCCCAGTCGAAGACCGCGATGCAGTCCTGATGGCGCATGCTGACGAGCACGTTGTGCGGCGCGAAAATCGGATGCGTGCCGTGGAGCGCCGTGTCGCGCATGAACTCGATCGAGTTCGCGTGGAAGTAGTCGATGATCGGGAACTGCTTGTTCGGGTTCGGCGCGACCTTCTGGAACGTGAACTTCGACTCCGGCCTGGCGCACAGGTCGTACAGCGAGAGCTCCTCGACCACCTTTCCGTCCGGCGAGATCCGCGTGAAGCGGTTGTCGATCACCTCGTGCTCGGCGTCGACGCCGGGGAGCTTGCGCTGATCGGCGGTCAGCGTCAGGAAGTCGCCGTTCCACATCACCTGCACGTCGTGGTGGGCGCGCGCGGCGAGCTTCCAACGCGAGCTGCCATCGAACGCGAAGCGCTGGACGTAGTGGTCCTCGCACAGCGCGCCCGCGAACTTGCGCTCGCCTCGCTCGGAGCCGACGACCAGCAGGTCGCCGTCGGCGAGGAGCTCGACGTGGTCCCACGCGCGCTCGGTGGGGTCCCGCCAGCGATGGACGAGCTTGCCGCTCTGGTCGAACAGATCCGCGGTGCAGAACTTCGAGACGCTGGTGAGGTTGTAGCCCGGACTCACCCGCTTCGGATCCGCGAACACGACGCCGGTGCGGCGATCGTCGGACGCTTCGTTCGTGACGCCGGAGTAACCGAGCGATCGCAACTCGTCGACCGAGCTGGTCGACGTCGACGGCGCGGAATCCGCGGGTGCGCGCGAGCACGCCCCAAGTGCGCCGAGTGTCCCAAGTGAAATGGGGAGCACGAAAACGCAAGAGCGAGCGAGCAAGGAAGCGGGCTGCATGGGTCGGCACGCGGGGAAAAGTCGCGCTGCCTTCACGATACGCCGCCCTCCGCGCTCGGGCGTAGGACTTATCCCGCGGTGGCCTGAAACCGCCTTGAAGAACCCCTCGGCGGCCGATCGCCGGTCCGCGGGCGGCATGGCGGCGCCACCAGACGACCCACGGACGGAGGCAGCACGCACGAGCGCCGTCGTTCGGGCACGCGGAGCGCGCGGATCGAACGCCGCGCTGCGCCGCGCTCACAGAGCGCTCACGCGACCCGTCGTCCCGCGCCGGGGCGCATCGGGGCGTCGCGAGCTCAGCGCTCGGACCGCAGTTCGCGCGGATCGAACGGGTAGTGCTCGCCGAGCACGCTGCTCGCGTCGACGTGCTTGGAGCGGAGCAGCGCGTCGAGCAACGCCTTGCGGTGCGGCGAATCGCGCCGCACGTACACGAAGAGCCACCAGTCGGTCCGCCAGCGTCGGCCGAGCTGGTAGCACACGCCGAAGTCGTAGTGCGCTCGGATGTAGCCCATCTCGCGCCGCAGCATCTCTGCGACGCGGTCGTGATCCCAGCGCTCGAAGAGCTCCGACGCGAAACCGGTGAGGAAGCGCTGGACCGCCGGCGCACGGAAGTTGGCGTCGGTGTCGAGCACCGGACCATCGCTCGCCGCCGGCGGCAACACCGACACGAGCACGTCCGGATGGCGCGCGTCGATGTAGCTCCACACCTCGTCGAGCGTCCGCGCGTCGCGGCCGGAGAGGTAGCTGTCGTTCAGCCCGATCCAGTCGAGCGCGCGGAACTTCGACCAGTACGGGATCTGTCCGGCGCCGGAGAGCAGCACGCTCGCGTTCGCTTCGAGGCCGCTCTTCGCGAGGTCGAGGCCGACCCACGCGAGCGCATTGTCCTGCGGTCCGCCCTGGCGCCAGCGCTCGGTCGGGCTGCGAGGGTGCGCGAGCCAACTGGCGAAGCCAGAGTTCGCGTCGGTGAAGAGCAACGGCAAGCCCGCGCCGGTGACCAACAACACGGCGGCGTATGCGGCGCGCGAGCGGCGCCGCAGCTCGAGCACGCCGATGCCGACGAGCAGCACGAACGGCACGAGCATCCCGAACTCGTACCGGAAGCCGCCGGCCATCTCGCGGATCACGCGGGTCAACGACGCGAGCACCAGCAACGCCGGAACGGCGAGCCACGCTCGCGCGCGCCACTCCTCGCGCGTGCCCGCGAACTTCGCGAGCACGACGACGATCAGTGCGAGCGGCAGCAAGCGCTGCCACGTGAACGCGAAGGTGCCCGCGAGCCCGGGCAGGCCGCCGCCGCCGAAGATCTTGCTCGCGGTCTTCACGTAGTACGCGTTCGGAACCAGCGCGCCGAAGTAGGCGAGGTGCCAGGCAAAGAAGCCCGCGAGCACCAGCAGCGTTCCGCCCCACGCCCAAGCGAGCCCGCCACGCGCCCCGGCGAGCTCACCACGCGTCTCGGCCGAACTCAGCGTCACGCGCGCGAGCCCAGGCGAGTCGCTCGTCCGCGAACGCGAGAGCGAGAGGCACGCGAGCGCCGCGAGAGCCAGCGGCGCGCCTTCCGGACGGGTCGCCGTCAGCACGAGCGCGAGCACCGCGCCGAGGAGCTGCACGGCGACGCCCGGCGCGCGGCGGGGATCCGCGGCAACCACCACCCAAGCGAGGTACGCGGCATGCACGGTGACGAAGAGCAACGTCTCCATCCCGCCCGCGACGTGTTGCACGGTCTCCGGCAGCAACGCGAGCCCGAGCGCGAGCCACCCGCCGACGAGCACGCCGGCGCCTAGCGGAGCGCGCGTCGCCCGCGCGGCGGCCCAACCGCCGAACGCGCCGAGCACGGCGACGCAGCCGAGCCCGAGCCAGCGCGTCGCGACCAGCGGGTCGAGCCCGCGCGCGTGCGCGAAGGCGGCAAAGAGCGCGTGCAACAGGCTCGACGCGCCGGGCGTGGGCTCGGCATCGGCTGCGTTGAAGCGCAGACCGTGCCCTTCGGCCAGGTTGCGGCCGTACACGTACGTGATGTAGGCGTCGTCCATCGCCGCTTCGCGCCACAGGCTGAGCGCGCAAGCGAGGTACCAAACCACGAAACCGAGCAGCGCCACGCCGAGCAGCAGCTCGAGCTTGGCGCCCTCGCGCGGCGACCGGGTGTCGTCGAGCGGCGTCGAGGTGCTCACCCCGCGCGGCCTCGCTCGTTGGATCGGGCGCGGCGCTCGACGGATCTGGAGTTCATGCGCTGTTCCATACAAAGTCCGCGTGCGCGGAGCGAGCGCCTGGGCGCGGATCGCGCTGGCGCGTCGGCACGGAAAGCACTAAACCGTCGGCGTGCCCCGACTTTTCTCCCAGCGGCGCTACGGCGATCGGCCCGGAGCCGGCCGGCGTTGGTTCCCGAGTTCCTTCCGCGTCGATAGCGATGCACCGCGCGTTCCAACCGTGAAGCCATGAACGCACCGTCGCCTACCCTCGGCTCGATCGCGCGGACCGCATGGGCGGCCTCGACGACGATCGTCGCCGCGGAGGTCGTCGCGCTCGCGCTGCGATACCCGGCGCTCGGCGCGAGCGCGCTCTTCGAGCTCGGGTGCTTCGCGCTCGCCTGCGGAGCCGTGCTCGGCGGCGCGGCAACGCTCGTCGCGCGCGTGCGCGGCGAGCCCGGCTGGGCGTGGAGCGTCGCGCTCTGGAGCGGGCTCGCGCTCGCGCACTTCGTCCCGATCGGTCGCGCGGGAAAGCTCGGGCTCGCGGTGTTCGCGGTCGCGGTGCTCGCGCTCTCCTGGGTCGCCGCGCGCATCGCCCGCGCGCTCGGCGAGCGCCTCGCCGTCGTCCACTCGGCGCGTGCGTGGAGCGTCGGCTCGGCGGCAGCGTTCTGCGCGCTCGCCGCGCTCGCGTTGACGCGCCGCGAAGGAGCGCCCGAGCTCGCGCCCGGCGGCGGCAAACCGCGGCCGAGCGTCCTCTTGGTCACGATCGACACGCTGCGCGCGGACTTCCTCGGTTGCTACGGCCGAGAGCAAGCGCGCACGCCGACGCTCGACGGTCTCGCGGCCTCGGGCTTCCGCTTCGAGCACGCGACGGCGCATACGGTGCTCACCGGCCCGTCGCACGCGTCGGTCCTCACCGGTCGACTGCCCGCCCATCACGGCGTGTTCGAGAACCTGCAGCCGCTCTCACACGAGGTCCCGACCGTCGCGGAGTCGTTCGGCTCGCTCGGCTACCGCACCGGCGCGTTCGTCGCGGGCTATCCGTTGAAGCAGAACGCGGCGGCGATGCTGCGGCGCTTCGAGCACTACGACGACGACTTTCGCTCGTGGCGGACGCTGCCGAGCGAGGCGTTCGAGCTGGTGCTCGGGCATTGGATGCGTCTCGCGCTGGAACGCTCCGGCGAACACCTCGATCCGCACAGCCGCTCCGCATCGGCGGTCACGGAAGTCGCGAGCACGTGGCTCGACGCCTCCGACGCGCGCCCGTTCTTCGCGTGGGTGCACTACTTCGATCCGCACCTGCCGTACGAGCCGCCGCGCGAGTCCGTCCCCGACGACGTGCGCGCCTACCGAGGCCTCGACGGTGCGGATTGGTACCGATTGTCGCCGCGCGAGCGCGCGCACATCGTCGCCGACCCCGCCGCGCTGCGGCACATGAACGAGCTCTACGACGCGGAGATCGCGTCGGTCGATCGAGAGCTCGCGCGCCTCGTCGACGCCGCGCGCCGCGGCGCGGGACCGAACGGGCTCTGGATCGTGGTCACCGCCGACCACGGCGAGAGCTTCGGCGAGCACCGCATCTTCTTCGAACGCGACCTCTACGAGGACTGCCTGCGCGTGCCGCTGATCGTCGTGCCGCCTTCCGCGAGCGCGCCGCGCACGATCGCGGAGCCCGTCGGCCTCGTCGACATCGCGCCGACGCTGCTCGACGCGGTGGACGAGCGTTTCGACGGAGATGGGCTCTCGCTGCTGCCGCTGACGCGCGGCGAGACGTCGGCGCCGCGCGAGCTGCTCGCGGAGATCTTCACGTCGACCGGCGTGCCGCTGCGCCGGCCCGCGTTCTCGGTGCGGTCGGGCGCGTGGAAGCTGATCGTGAGGCAGCCCTTCTGGGACAACGACGAGTTCGAATGGCGCCCGGAAACCGAGCGCGAGCTCTACGAGCTGTCGAAGGACTCCACCGAGCTCACCGACCGGTGCGACGCCGAGCCCGCGCGCGCGCGGGCATTGGAAGCCGCGGCCGCGGCGCTGCGCCGACTCGAGGAGACCGGACCACTCGACTTGAGCGAGGGCCAGCTCCAGAAGCTGCGCGAGCTCGGCTACGCGCGCTGACCGCCCGCGAGCGAGACGAGGCCGCGAGCCGCCGATCGCTCCGAGCTCTGACGTCCCCGACGAGCGCTGCCGAGGGCACGCGGATCGTCCCTAAGCGTCACGAGTCTCCGAGTCACCGGGTCACAACGCACAAGTCAGGACGCACGAGTCGCCACGCACGAAGTGAGAGTGACGAGGAATGACGCACACGTCGCGCGGCGAGCGCCCCACGGCTCACATGTAGCCGAGTGCGTGCAAGCGCTCGCGCAACGCGTCGTCGATCTCGACCATCGGCACGTCGCCCGCGCTCTTCTGCATCTCGGCGACCCATGCGTCGAGCGCGAGCGAGAGCTCCTCGAGCCTCTTCGCCTCGGTCTTCGACACGTCGCGTAGCTCGCGCGGATCCGCGGAAAGGTCGAACAACAGGTCGACCCCGCGCGTCAAGTCGCGGACGAGCTTCCAGTGATCGCTGCGCAGCGAAGCGAGCTGGAAACGCTTGCCCCAGCGCGGCTGCGCGTCGGGCAGCCACAGCATCGAGTACGCGACGTGCCCCGCCGCCGGCGTCTCGCCGCTCGGCGCGAGCAGTCCCTTGGGCCGTTCCAGCGCGCCGAAGTCCGAGCCGATCGCCTCGAGCACCGTCGAGAACACGCGCCGCGTCTCGACCGTGTCGGCGACGACGAGCCCCGCCTCGCCACCGGGCACGACGACCGCGAGCGGGACGTGCACGAGCTCGTCGAAAAGCGTCGTCGTGTGACCAATGTTGCCGTGCTCCATGAACTCCTCGCCGTGGTCGGCGACGAGCACGAAGACAGTCGACGCCAAGAGCCCGCGCCGTTCGAAGTCCGCGACGAGCCGGCCGAGTTCGCGATCGGTGTACGCGATCTCCTCGTCGTAGAGGTCGCGCGTGTACGCGAGCTCCGCCGGGCCGAGCAAGTGACGGTTGGTCACCAGGTTCTCGAAGTCGAACTGCGTCTTCAGCCAGCCGTCGTAGCCGTCGGCGAAATCCCACTCCGCGTGATCGCGGTACTCGTAGTGCGGATCGAAGTAGTGCGTGAAGAGGAAGAACGGCCGATCGGCGTGGCGCGCGACGAAATCGAGCGCGAAATCGGTGATCGCGGCGGAGCTGATCGCCGTGTGCCCTTGCGCCCACGAGTCGTCGTACTCGTCGAAGCCCTGCGCGAAGCCGTGCTTGTGGTCGACGTAGTCGTGGCTGACGAAGCCGCCGGTCGCGCGGCCGGTTTCGCGCAGGATCTCGGCGAGCGTCACCTCGCGCGCGCGCAGCTTGCCGCTCAGCGAGACCGCGCCGTGCTGGAGCGGGTACTTGCCGGTGACGATCGACGCGAACGCGGGCATCGTCCACGGCGACTGCGAGATCGCGTTCGTGAAGACCGTGCCGCGGCGCGCGAGCGCGCGCAGGTTCGGCGTCAGGTCGCGCTCGCCGGGCTTGGGCTCGAGCAGCGTCGTGTGATCGGCGCGCAGCGTGTCGATGCCGAGCACGACGACGTTGTGGTTCCGCACGGACGCGAGACCTGGCCGTTCCGGCGCCGCGGCCCAGGGCCGGACGGCGAACGGCGTCGCCGCGAAGAGCGCGAGCACGACGCACGCGGCGCGCACCACCGTCGGCACGCGCCCGACGAGCACGGCGCGACGCACGACGACGAACGCGACCATCGCGAGCCCCGCGACCACCGTGTTGGCGATCAGTGTGTCGACCGCCGTCGGCCGATAGACGCGGCGCCGATCGACCTCGAAGAGCACCAGGCAGAGCGGCGCGAGCACCGCGCAAGACGCGGCGACGTTCGCGACGAGCCGCGGCTCGTCGCGCCTCGCGAGCGACGCGAGCCTGCGTCCGACGACCTCGAGCGCGAAGCACGAGCCCGCGATCAACGCGCCGAGCCACGTCAGCTCCGCCGTCAACACGTTCTCCTGCCTCGCGGCGAGCGCGTAACTGCCCGCGCCGAGGATCAGCGCCCACGCGACTTGCGCCTGCAACCGCGCGGTCGGATCGGCGAGCAACTCGACGAGCCGCGACGGACGAACGAGCTCGCGCGCGCGCCGCGAAACCAGCAGCAACACGAGCGCGCCGACGGTCCACGGCAGCACCGCGTGGAGCCCGCCGAGCGCACCGTGGTCGGTCGCCGAGACGAGCGCGACTTCGCGGCCGCGAGCGAAGTCGAGGTCGCCATAGCCCTGCGCGGCGACCTCGGCCGATCCGCGCCTGAGGCCGACCACGGCGCCCCAGCCGACTGCGGAAGCGGTCGCCCAGAGCGCGACGAGCAACCAACGGCGGGCGAGCAACCCCGCGGGGGCCGCGGGCGACGTCACGGGATCGGCGGTCACGCGGGAACTCTACTCGCCGCCCGGCCGGCGCGCACCCGTCGGACGAGGCGCGCCGCAGCGGACCGACGCGCACGCGTGGGACGCGTCGCGCGGTGGCCGACCGGCGCGCACTCGTTGGACGAGGCGCGCCGTGGCGGTCGGGTTCCGTTCAGCCGTGAGTCGCGCCGGTCATCGCCTTCGAGCTCTTCGACGCCGCGTTGCCGGCGGTGCCGGTCTTGTGTCCCGGGTCGACCCACGAACGGCTGACCTCTTCGCGCGGACGCAGCTTCTTCTCGACTCGGTTGAAGACGTCGAACGCGCGCGCTTCCCAGAGCGCGCCCTTGAAGTTGTTCTCGCGCAGCCGCTTCTCCGCGCGCTTCTCCCACCAGCCGATCTTGCCGCGAGCGAGACCGTAGGAGAGCGTGACGAAGTGCTGGTAGAGCTTGCGGCGCTCGGCGACGTGCGGCGGGATCTTGCCCGGCCACGTCTCTTCGAGGTGGTACTCGCCAATCGAGCCCCACTCCTTGATCGCCTGCGGCGGTCGGTAGCCCATCGACACCGCTTGGTCCCACATCACCGTGCCCGGGATCGGGCGGTACGGCCACACGGTCGGTCGCGCGAGCGGCGCGGCGACGTGCAGGCGACGGCACTGGTCGATCGTCGCGATCATCGAGTCGGGCTGCTCGCCCGGGTAGCCGATGATGTACGTCACCGACGAGCACACGCCGCGCTTGTCCATCTCGACGGCGGCGTTGATGTTGTCGTCACCGCTGATCGGCTTGCCGATCTTCGACATCATCTGATCGGTGCCGGCCTCGGCGCCGATCTCGGCGATGTAGAGGCCGCTCGCGGCGAGCGCGTCGAGCACCTCGGGCTTGTACGAGAGGATCGAGTGCGTCTCGAGGAACGCGTTCCAGTGGAACTTGAGGTTCCGGCTGAGCATCCCGTCTGCGAACTCCTTCACGCGCTTCTGCATCACGCCGAAGTTCGCGTCGTGGAAGCGCACGACGTCGAAGTTCCAGCGCTCCTTCAAGTCGGCGAGGTCGTCGAGCATGCGATCGGCCGGCATCGCCTTCCAGCGGCGATCGGTGACGATCGGCGAGCAGCAGAACGTGCACGGCTCGGGGCAACCGTAGCTCGAGAAGTACGTGATGCCGAAGTACGGCTTGCGCGAGCCGATCGCCGGCGGCGTCGGCATCCGCAGGATCTGCCTGTGGCTGTCCGAGCGCAGCTGCATCTCGCGATACGGCTCGATGTCGATCAGGTGCCACGGCAGGTTCGGGAGCTTCTCCCAACCGACCACTGGCCGCTTCTCGGTCTTGAAGACCTGACCGTCGCGCCAGAGCGCGAGGCCGGCGATGTCGTCGAACTTGGTGCCCGACTCGATCGCCTTGACGACCTCGTAGAAGCTGAATTCGCCCTGGGCGAGCACCACGGCGTCGTAGAGCCCGGTGCCGAGCTGCAGGTCCGGCCGCACCGATGCGAACCAGCCGCCGATGATCATCGGGAGCTTCGGGTGCTCCGCCTTGACCTTGGTCGAGCAGTTGAAGCCGTCGGTCACCATGTAACCGAGGATCCCGCTGGTCGCGTAGAGCAACGCGCCCTCGCAAGCCTCGACCGCCCGCCGATGTCCCTCTTCCTCGTCGTAGAGGTTGGCATCGATGATCTGGATCTCGTAGCCCTCGCGCACGAGCAGCGAGGAGATGCAGAGCATCTCGAGCGGCAGCATGTCGCCGGAGCAGCGCGGACCGATGCCGCGGTCGACTTGCTGGGGCTGGTAGAGAACGATCTTCTTGCGACTCATTCGGTCGGTCCTGGGTGGGGATCGGGGTGTGGCTCGGGGACGAGGCTTCGCAGAGGGTCCGGGATTCTAATCTACCCCGAACGGGAGAGACGGGGCCAGGCTGGAGCGTCGCGACTTTGGCGCGGCCGCGAACGGCGTGTGCGATCGGAGCCCGGCCCCGCGGGGTGCATTGGGCGGCTCGGCGGGCGGATCGCCGAGTCGGAGTCGCGAGCGAAGGCATCGTCTCCGTCTCCTGCTGCGGCGAAAGCCCGACCGCAAACTGAGTCCGCCCCACGGCAGGTCGTTCGCTCGGGATATCCACCTGCTCGGCGGTCGGCGCGGGGTGGATGGCGTGACGTCGCTCGATCGGCTCGCGGCGTCCCTCGCACTCGCGATCACGGCGTTCTTCGTCGGATGCGGCTCGCGGAGCGGCGGTGGGTGCTGCGGCATGGCGTTCACGTTTCGGGACGGGCCGGACCGGGAGCAGCGAGAGCTGCACGTCGACTCCGGAGGAGTCCCAGACGGAGTCCGAGGCGAAGCACGGTCACGCGCCCGCCGCGTCACGTGGTCTACGGGCTGCGTAGCACGTCGAGCCCGGGCACGTGCAGGTGCAGCCGCGAAGAGCGCATGGCGGAGCCGCCTTCCCGAGCGCCCGAGCGCAGTCCGCCGCGCGGGCGCGGTCGGTTTCGTGACGCACCGAGCGAGCGCGTGCCGCGGGATTCTCCGTGCCTTGATGTGCGTGGGAGAACGCTCCTACCGACTTGTCGTCGAGCACCTTCGGCGAAGAACTCCACGCAGCGTTCTCGCGCGCGAGGGATCCTGAAGGGAAGTGGACGTCTCACGCCGAGACGTCGTGAATCGATTCGCGCCGGCGCCCCACGGAGGTAAGTCATGCGGGCGATCAGCACAGCCGCTTTGATGGTGGCGGTCATGGCGACGACGAGCGTCGCGCAGGTTCCGACGGACGTTCAGTTGCCGGGCACGCAGCCGAAGCAGGCGATCATGTTCGACGGCTCGCCGCACTGCGAGCAATGCCACTTCAACTTCGATCCGGCGCGGGAGCCGGGCTTCGCTTGGACCGGTTCGGCGATGGCGCAATCCACGCGCGACCCGCTCTTCTTCGCCGCGACCGCGATCGCGGAACAAGACTTCCCCGGCGCCGGCGACCTGTGCCTGCGCTGTCACTCGCCGCTCGGCTTCTTCCGCGGCCACCTGCCGCCGAGCGACGGCTCGGCGCTCACGACGTTCGACTTCGACGGCGTGACGTGCCACATCTGTCACCGCACGACCGACCCCGACAACAGCGAGAACCCCGGCGTGCAGTACGCGCCGTACCTCGCCCACGACAAGCAGTCGCCGCCGCACGCGTACGTCGGCGCGGGCGAGTCGGTCCTCTGGTACAACAGCGAACGCCTCGGCCCGTACTACACAGGCGTGACGCCGCCGCACGTCTTCCGCGGCTCCGCGTACCAGCGCAGTACCGAGCACTGTGGGACCTGCCACGACGTGTCGAACCCGGTCGTCGGCGACCTCGCGCACAACCACGGCGCGACGGCGCCGCTCGCGCCCGGCAGCTTCAGCGGCGTGCCAGGCTCGCCGGTCGCCGGCAAGGCCGCGTTCAACAACTTCCCGTATGCGTACGGCGTCGTCGAGCGCACGTTCAGCGAACACGAGTCGTCGCCGCTCGCGAGCGTGCGCGTGGGGAACTACGCGACGCTGCCCAGCGATCTGCGCGCCGGCGCGATCGAGCGCGCGTACGTGGAGGCGATCGCCTCGACGCCGGCCGGCGACTTCGAGGACGGGACGCAGCGCTTCTTCACCTGCCAGACGTGCCACATGCGGCCGCTCTCCGGCAAGGGCGCGTCGCCGGCGGCCGCGGTCTCGCATGCCGACCTCGCGACGCACGATCTCACCGGCGGCAATTACTGGATCAACGACGCGACGGTGTGGCTCAACGACCAGGGTCGCCTGGTCGACGGCAATATCCTGACCGCGACGCACAAGGCGGCCATGACCGCGGCGAACGCTCGGGCCCTCGGGAATCTCGATGTCGCGGCGTCGCTCACGGTGAGCGGCCGCACGGTGCGCGTGACGAACCTCACGGGCCACAAGCTGATCTCGGGGTATCCCGAGGGGCGGCGCATGTGGCTCCGCGTGCGCTGGCATGACCTCGGCGGCGCGCTGATGCGCACCGACGGCGAGTACGGAACGATCTCGGCGCAAGTCGGGGCGCAGTTCCTGCAGGTCGAGACGATCCTCGATCCGTCAGCCCCGAACACGCGGATCTGGGAGGCGCAGATGGGTTTGACGAGCGAGTGGGCGCAGCAACTGCTCGCGCTCGGCATCGCCGCGGGCTTCGTGCTCGAGTACGACCGCGTGACGGGCGCGCCGAGCTACACGCTCGGTGATCTCGGCGCGCAGGCGCCGGGGACCACCCACGCTTCGTTTCACTTCGCGCTCGCGAACGCGATGGTGAAGGACAACCGCATCCCGCCGTGGCGCATGCGCTACGACGACGCGCACACGCGCAACATCCTGCCGGTGCCGCCGACACAGTCTGGCGCGCCGGGACCGGGCGGCGAGTTCGAGCACTTCGACGACGTCGAGCTCGTGCCGCCGCCGGGCGCCGTGCACGCGTCGATCGAGCTGCTCTACCAGCCGACGAGCTGGGAGTACGTCCAGTTCCTCGCGCTGGCGAACGACGGCTCGGTCGCGCACCTCGCCGCGACAGGCCAAGCGATCCTCGATGCTTGGCTCGCGACCGGCATGGCCGCGCCGCACGTCATGGCGACCGCGAGCTGGGATTGGACGCCGCCGACGGTGTATTGCACTTCGAAAGTGAACTCGCTCGGCTGCACGCCGGCTGTGTCTTGCAGCGGCGTGCCCGCGGTCGGACTGTCGAGCGGCTTCGTGATCCGGGCGGACCAGGAGCTGAATCAGCGCCACGGGCTCTTGTTCTACGGAATCAACGGCGCCTCCGCGCAGCCCTACTTTGGGGGCTGGCAATGCGTGGCGCCGCCGGTGATCCGCACGCTGCCGCAGAACTCAGGGGGCTCCGCGTTGCCCACCCACGACTGCAGCGGCGTGTACACGTACGACTTCAACACGCGTATCGCGTCGGGCGTCGACCCGACGCTCGTGCAGGGCCGGATGGTGTGGGCGCAGTACTGGAGTCGCGACCAAGCGAGCCTGGGCGGGACCAACCCGTCGGACGCGCTCGAGTTCACGATCGAGTGACGCCTCCGCGCTGCATCGCGCCCACGAACGAGGTCGGATCGCCGACGGCGATCGATCCGAGCCCGTCGACGCCTTTGCGGGGCGCGCACGCGCGCCGCACAGCGGCGTCGAGGTGCGTCGTCGGGCGCGTGCGCAACGGAACCTCCCCGATCGCGCCGTGACCACGATTGGTCGCTGCGCGACGAGGGTCGGGCTCGTCCGCAGCTCCGCTTCGCCCTGGGTCGAACCGCCCGAGCCGTCCGAGCCGCCGGGGCCGCCTGGCACTGAGTCGCCGCGGATCTCGGTCGTCGCGTCGAGCGACGCGCCATCACGTACGGCGGTGCCGGCCGAGCGACGCGCCGTCGCGTGCGTCGGCACTGGGCGGGGCCGCGATCGACGGATCTAGCCCTGCGTGACGAGCCCGGCGCGCGCCCATTCGGCGGCTTGGCGCACGGCGACGATCAAATTCTTCGGCGAGGCGACGCCCTTGCCCGCGATATCGAACGCCGTTCCGTGGGCCGGAGAGATCCGAAGGTAGGGCAGGCCCGCGATCAGGGTCAGGCCCGTCTCCGGCGCCGCGAGCTTGACCGGGATGAAGGCCTGGTCGTGGTAGAGCGCGAGCACGCCGTCGAACCCGCCGCGGAAGGCCTGCAGGAAGACGGTGTCCGGCGACAGCGGCCCGACGACGTCGAGCCCGCTCTCGCGCGCGTCGGCGACCGCTGGCTCGAGACGCTCGAGCTCCTCGGTGCCGAGGATCCCCCGCTCCCCGGCGTGCGGATTGAGGCCTGCGAGCGCGAGCTTCGGTCGCGCGAAACCGAGGCGCCGCAGCGTTTCGTCGAACAGCAGCAGATGCTCGAGCACGCGTTCGCGCGTCACCGCCGCGAGCGCCTTCGCGAGCGGCATGTGCCGCGTCAAGAGCATCGCTCGCAACGGCCCGGCGACCGCGACCATCTCGTAGCGCTCGACGCCGGCCCAGCGTCCGAGCAGCTCGGTCTGGCCTTCGACGCGCTCGCCGGCGAGGTGAAGCGCTTCCTTGGACACCGGCGCGGTCACCAGGGCATCGACCACGCCGCGCGACGCGAGATCGACGCCCGCGCGCAGCGCCGCGAGCGCGGCTTCTCCGGCGGCGCGCTGGACGCGGCCGACCTCGATCCCGTCGGCGGCGGGCGTCGCGAGCCAGGCGTGCCCGTCGAGGCCCGCGAGCGCGTCGCGGGTCGGCGCGGCGAGCTCCGGCACGTGCGCCGGGCGCAACCGAGCGGGTCCGCAGCACAGGAGCCGGGCCTCGCGCGCGACCTCCGGATCGCGGAGCGCGGCGAGCACGACCTCGGGCCCGATCCCGGCGGGATCGCCGAGCGTCAGGCCGAGCCACGGTCGCGAAGCGCGCGTCATTGGTAGACCTCAGGCGCGGCGGCGCGCGCGCTCCGTTTCCTGCGGCCCCCGTTCAAACCGTGCGTGCGGTTTTCCCACACACGGCTTACCGATGACCTCCCCCGAGTGCTTGCGATGCATCCACCGGAGCAACGTCGCCGTCCTCTCGCCCTTCGTCACGGGAAAGGAGTTCATCACGGCAGAGCTGTTGAGCGGTGTCATACTTCTTGGCCTCTCGGTAGTGGCAGCGATGCAGGCATCGTGCTTTGTTGCAACGGGTGTTTGAGCTCAGAACGAGCCATGCCCTCACACGTTCCTGTTCGAT
>JACRIN010000019.1 GCA_016220085.1 Planctomycetota bacterium | reverse complement strand
CTCGCCGCGGCGCGGGTCGGACGCGCGTCGCGTTGCGGGCGATCGTCGCGCGGCGGGCGATCGTCAGTGCGCGTGCGGGCGCCGCGCGCGGAGTCGCCCGAGCGAGAAGCGTCACCCGAACGCGGTGCCTCGCGCGAGCGCCGGGTGTCCTCGGCGCGCGGGCGGTCGTCGCGGCGCGGACGCGCGTCGGCCGCGGAGCCGTCGGCTCGCGCCTCGTCGCGCGTCGGCCGCTCGTCGCCAGGGGGGCGTTCGCCGGGGCGCGGGCGCGAGCGGTAGCGGCCGGGAGCCTCGATCTCCGCGATCTTCCACGGCGCCGCGCGCTCGATCGAACGCCAACGGATCTCCGCTTCGGGCGTCACCAGCGTGATCGCGACGCCGGTGCGGCCGGCGCGGCCGGTGCGGCCGATGCGGTGGGTGTAGTCGCTGATGTCCTGCGGCACGCCGAAGTTGATCACGTGCGTGACGTGCAGCACGTCGAGACCGCGCGAGGCGACGTCGGTCGCGACCAGCGCCTTGACCTCGCCGGTGCGGAACGCGCTCATCACGCGGAAGCGCGCGGCTTGGTCGTAGCCGCCGTGCAGCGCCTTGACCGAGAACGGCAAGCGCTCGAGCCGGCGCATCAACGCGTCGACGTAGGTGCGCTTGTCGCAGAAGACCAGGAAGATGTCGTCCGGGCCGCTCTGCTCGATCAAGCGGATCAGCGCCATCGTCTGCTCGTCGCGCGAGACGCGGATGAAGCCCTGTTCGATCGACTTGACGGTCGCGACGCCTTGCGCGGTCGCGATCTCGCTCGGATTGCGGGTCGATTCGCGGGCGAGTTGGAGCACCGCATCGGGGAACGTCGCCGAGAACAGCATCGTCTGCCGCTCTTCCGGCGTGTACGAGAGGATCTTTCGCACGTCGTCGATGAAACCGATCTCGAGCATCTGGTCCGCTTCGTCGAGCACGACGAACTCGGTCCAAGGGAACGAGAGGAAGCGCTGGCCGTAGAGGTCGATCACGCGACCCGGCGTGCCGACGACGACCTGCGCGCCTTTCTTGAGCGCGTCGATCTGCGGGTGGATCGGCTCGCCGCCGACCAGCAGCGCGACCTTGATCTTGCGCGAGGCGCCGAGCTTCTCCAGCACGCCCGCGACCTGCTGCGCGAGTTCGCGCGTCGGGCAGAGCACGAGTCCGAGCACGCTCGAGCGCGAAGCATCGACGCGTGACATCATCGGCGCGCCGAACGCGAGCGTCTTGCCGGTGCCGGTCTCCGCCTTGGCGATCAGGTCCTTGCCTTCGAGCGCGGGACCGATCGCGAGGGCCTGGATCGGCGTGGGCTTGGTGATGCCCATGCCCTCGATCGTCGCCAGGATGTCCGGCTCGAGCTTGAACTCGCGGAACGATTGGATGTCGGGGGTTTCGGCGGTGGGGCGCAGCGGTTGCGCGCGCGGACCGCTCGGGCGGGGCTTTTCGGAGCGGCCGGGAGAACGTCGGTTCAAAGGTCTTCCTCGTTGGTAAGGGCGAACAGCATATAGGGTGGCGGTCGCCGCCGTACCGAGCGCGGTCGAATCCGCGGGTTGCGGGCGTTCGCGGGCGGATCCGCCGGGAACTCGCGCGACTCGCAGGGTCGGATTGGCGGGGCTTCGCTCGCGCCCCTAGCATGGCCGGTCGCATGTCCCGCATCGGTCGCGCACTCGTTCCGCTGGTCTTCGCGCTCGCGACGAGCGCGTGCGGCGACGCGAAGCGCGAGCCGCGCGAGCAGAGCGACCCGGGCGCATCCGCGCCGAGTGCGACCGCGCCGCGCGACGGAGCGTCGACGCCGAATGCGCCCGGCGCGCCAGCGCCGATAGGTAAGGACGCGCCGGCGCCGATCGGTAGGGGCGCGCCCACGCCGATCGCCCACGGCGCGCCCACGCCGATCGCGAAGAGCGTGTTGGTCGAGCTCTGTCCGCCCGAAGTCGCCGATTGGAAGCTTGAGAACGTCGTCGGCGACGAGCACCCGTTCGGGCGCGGCACGTTCACCAGCGCGCTCGCGATCTACGTTCGCACGCGCGACGAGAAGGCGCAGGAGCTCTCGCTCGCGCTGATCGACGGCGTGCGGCGACCGCAGGCGTACGCGAGCTTCAACGTCGCGTGGGGGACGCAGCTCGAGAACGCGTCGCTCGGCTACTCGCGCGTCTCGTTCGGACCCGACCGCGGCGTGCAGATCCTCTCGCGCCATCCGCTGACCGTGCAAGTTCACGTGCTCGTCGCCAACCGCTTCCTGATCCAGGCCGACACCGAGAAGGTCGAGGCCGAGGACGTGCGCGCGTTCGTCGAAGCGCTGCCGCTCGAGCGCATCCGCGCGCTCCAGTGAACCGAGTCACGCACCGCAGGGACCCATGAAGATCGCCACCTGGAACGTCAACTCCGTCCGCGCGCGGCTGCCGCGGCTCTTGCCGTGGCTCGAGTCGGCGAGGCCCGACGTCGTCTGCCTGCAGGAGATCAAATGCCTCGACGAGCAGTTCCCTCGCGAGGCGATCGAGGAGCTCGGCTACAACGTCGTGACGTACGGGCAGAAGACGTACAACGGCGTCGCGATCCTGTCGAAGCAGCGGCCCGACGCGGTGGTGCGCGGCCTGCCGGGCGAGGGGCCCGACGCACAGAAGCGCGTGATCGGCGCGACGATCGGGGACACGCTCGTCTTCAGCCTCTACGTCGTCAACGGCGAGGCGGTCGGCAGCGAGAAGTACGCGTACAAGCTCGACTGGATGCGTCGGCTCGCGGAGTTCGCGCGGACGCTCGACGTGAAGGAGAAGCTGGTGCTCTGCGGCGACTTCAACGTCACGTTCGACGATCGCGACGTGTACGACCCGGTCGCGTGGCACGAGAAGATCCTGTGCTCGACGCCCGAGCGCGACGCGTTGAAGCGCGTGATGGAGCCCGGGCTCGTCGACGCGTTCCGACACTTCAACCAGGACGCCGGCCAGTACACGTGGTGGGACTTCCGCACGCGCGGCTTCCAGCGCGGCCAAGGCCTGCGCATCGATCATTTCCTGCTCAGCGAGCCCGCGCTGCGCTGCGCCGAAGCGGTCGAGATCGACGTCGCCGCGCGCGACGGCGAGAAGCCGAGCGATCACGCGCCCGTGATCGTGACGCTCGCATGACGAAGCTCGACACGTTCCTGTTCGACCTCGACGGCACGTTGATCGACTCGATCGAGCTGATCCGCGTCTCGTACGTGCACACGCTGCGCGTGCACTGCGATCTCGAACTCGACCACGAAGTCTGGCTCGCCGGACTGGGCACTCCGCTCGCGGTGCAGTTCCGTCGCTACACCGACGACGAGCGCGAGGTCGAGCGCATGATCGCGACGTACCGCGCGCACAACGCCGAACATCACGACGCGCTGCTGCGCGGATATCCGGAGGTGCGCGAGATGCTCGACGGGCTCGTGCGGCGCGGCGTCAAGCTCGGCATCGTCACCTCGAAGCAGCGGGCGCGCGCGATCCTCGGGCTCGAGCGCTGCGGGCTCGGCGGCGTGTTCGGAGTCGTCGTCGGCGTCGACGAGGTGCGAAACCCGAAGCCCCATCCGGAGCCGGTGCTGACCGCGCTCGCGCTGCTCGATGCGGCGGCGGAGCGAGCGATCTACGTCGGCGATTCGCCGCACGACCTCGCCTCCGGTCGCGCGGCGGGCACGCGCACCGGCGCGGCGCTCTGGGGACCGTTCCCGCGCGCGTGGCTCGAGCCCGAGCGGCCCGACCACTGGCTCACTCGGCCCTTGGAGCTCGTCGAGCTGTAGAGTGCGCGCCATGACGGCCTCGCCGGTCCGACCCGCGCTCTCGACACGGACGCGCGCTTGCGCGGTGCTCGCGTGTCTCGCGCCCGCGGCGTTCGCGGCGACGCGGCTCGCGAGCGCGTGGCGCGCGGGCGGCGACGTCGGAGCTCCGCGGGTGCTCGCCGCGGCCGCGGGCGTCGTGTGGGCGGTCTGCGTGCTCTTGCCGCGCGGCCGTGCGCTGGTCGGCGAGCTGGCGAGCGCGCTCTTCGCGTACGTCGGCTTCGTCGTGCTCGGCCTCGCCGCCGTCGCGGCGTTCGTGCTCGCCGGCGCGGACGTCGGCGGTCCGCCGATCGCCGCGCTCGGCTTCGCGCTCGCGCTCGGTTCGCTCGCGGCCTACGTGCACGGCCTCGAGACCGCGCTAGGCGCGACGCTGCGGCGCACGGTGATCGTCGGGCTCAACCTGCTCGCGTTGGTGGCGCTCGACATTGGCGTGCGCGTGCTCGTGCTGCCGTCGAAGTCGCACAACAACCTCTTCATCGTCCACGATCCGAAGCTCGGCTGGAAACTGCGGCCCGGCGCGTCGCTGACCCACCAGAACGAGCTCTTCACCGCGCGCGAGACGATCAATTCGCTCGGCTTCCGCACGGCGGAGCGGCCGTTCGACAAGCCCGCGGGCACGAAGCGCGTCGTCGTCGTCGGGGACTCGCATTCGGAGGCGTACACGGTCGACGACGGCGAGACGTGGCTCGTCGTGCTCGAGCGCGAGCTCTCGCGCAACTTCCCGGTCGAAGTGATCTCGCTCGGCGTCGGCGGCTTTTCGAACGATCAGGAGCTGCTCGCCTACCTGCACTACGGCCGTCGTTTCGCGCCGGACCTGGTGATCCTGCAGACCTGCGCGAACGATCCCGAGTTCAACGTCCTCGACCACTACTGGCGCGGCAAGAAGCCGGTGTTCGAGCGCCACGGCGAGCTGCTGTTCCTCACCGGCACGCCGGTGCCCGACGTGCGTTCGAGCGGGATCTTCTCGCGCGAGCTCATGCAGCTCTCCGGCCTCGCGCTGCTCGCCGAAACGATCGCTCGTCAGGCGGCGATCCGCCGCGACGTCGAGGTCGCCGCGGACCCCGGCGAGGCGTGGCGGGTCACCGAGCTGCTCGTCCGCGACCTCGCCGCGCTCGTGCGAGCCGACGGCGCGGTGCTCGCGGGCTTCGACGTCAGCACCAAGAACGTCGACGAGCACCGCCGCTTCCGCGAGATCTTCGCGCGCCAGAGCGTGCCGTCGCTCGACGTCGACGCGATCTACGTCGACGAGTGGAAGAGCTACTTCCACGAAGGTCACTGGAACGAGAAGGGTCAGCGCGCCGCGGCGCTCGCGCTCGCGCCCCAAGTGCGTGCGCTTCTGAGTCGCGGCTCGGCGAGTGCCATCGAAGCGACCGTGCGGGAAGCGCGCTGAGTTTTTCGGCGCGGGCGAAACCGCGCGGCGTGCTCGCGACACCAAGTGGGTGCCCGCGACGGCGAGTCGAGGGTCGGGCGTTCGCGCCCGGAGTCCTCGCGGTTCGGCCGGAGACGCTGAAGGTCGGCGAGGCCCGCGCTGCATCCTGACAGGCCCCATGCGGGGCGTGTGAGGCTCGATGCTGAGAGCGAAGGAGGCCGGGGTCCTGCCCGGCCTCCTTCCTAATCGACGCGGCCTTCGACACGCGCTCTGCTGCTCGACGCGCGCTCAGGAAGGCGACCGACTCGCGTTGCGCTGGGCGACGCGCGCTCAGCCGGGCGACCAGCGCTCCGTCGGGCGGCTGACGTTTCGCGCGGCGGCTCAGCAGTGCGGCCGGTCGGGGCGACGCTCGTGCTCGGCGAGCGCGCGGCGAGCGCGATCCGTCGTCGACAGGCGCGCGAAAGCCCCCTGCATCGCGCTTTGCGGCAGTTCGAGGCGCATCAGCAGGAAGTCGGCCATGTGCCCGATCGGCATGTCGAGCGGCAGGTCGCGCAGCTTCGGCGTGCGTTTGAGGATCGCTTTCGCGAGCTCGCCGCGCAACGCGCACTCCTCGTCGCGCGTCGCGGGCGTCTCCTGGAGCAGCGTCGCCTCGACGAGGCGGTAGAGGCGCGAGCTCGGCAGCTCGTGGATGTGCACGCGACAACACCCGACGAGATTGATGAAGAAGCGACCGTCGGGCAGGCGCTCGTGGTGGCGGATCTCGCCGAGCCCGGCGTACTCGAACACCGGCGGGTCGCCCGCGAGCTGGTCGTGATGACTCTCGAGCACCGCGGCCATCACGATCCGGCCCGGGCCGTCGAGCGAGTCCTCGATCATCTGCCGGTAGCGCGGCTCGAAGACGTGCAGCGGCATCAGCGCGCCGGGGAAGAGGAAGACGTTCGGAAGTGGGAACATCGGCGCGATCACGCGCGGCGCCGCCGCGGGCGAGGGCGGCCAAACACTTCCGAGCTCGACCAAATCAGCCTCGGGTTCGTTTCTGCGCGCCGCGATCGAGCGCGGCGTTCACCAAGTCGAGCATGCCGGCCTCTTGGTGCATGCCGCGGCGGATGTAGGCGGTCTTCAGGTTTGCGACCTGCCGGGCGAACATCGCGCGATCGTCCGCGTCGCGAAACCAAGTCGGTTGGAAGGCGAGGCCGTGCTCCGCGAGGAACTTCAGGAGCTCGCGCTCGTTGCGCACCTTGCCTTCGTGGAACGGATCGACGATCACGTGCTTGTCGCCGCCGTAGAGCCGCAGCATCACGTGTCCGGGCAACGGCATGATCGCCGCGCGCAGGCCCGCTCGGCGTGCGACCAGCAAGTAGAGCGCGCAGAGAGTCAACGGCAGGCCGCGCTTGTCGACGATCACCCGAGGGAGCAGCGCGTTGCCGGGCGCGTGGTAGTCCTCTTGCTCGCCGCGGTAGCCGAGTTCGCCACCGAGATAGCGAGCGAGCTCGAGCACGCGCTCGTGCGTCGCCGGAAGCGCGTCGATGCGCCGCAGGACCTCGGCGGCCATCGCGTCGAGCGCGAGCACGTACGGCCGCACGTCGAGCGCCGGATCGTCGAAACGCGCGAGCAGCCAGAGCGCGCGCTCGAGGTCGAGGTCCTTGCGGACCGAGTAGCGAGCGAGCCGCCGGGCCTGGGCGAGGCGCGCGAGCAGGAGCTGCATCCGCCGGGCGCGGGGCCGGACCCGGGCGACGCCCGACCGCGCGGCGCGTCGGACCGCGGCGCGCGCCGGCCGGCCGAGGCGATCGAGCTCGCGCAGCACCTCGCGACCGACCACCGTCGAGTCGTCGTCCAGGAGCTCGATCAGCGCGCAGAGGCGGGTTTGGGCGGCGCGCAGCGAGGTCGACACGGTAGAGCTTCGTATTGGGGCGTAATTCGCCCGGGCTTCATCTTGGCTCGCGAGTGCTCGGGGGAGAAGGGGGCGAGTCGCGCGGCTTGCGGCGACCTAGCGGCGCGCCTATCCTGGTTCGCCCAAACGCTCGGCCAAGGGCCTCCGAACTCTCCGGAGGCCCGAGCTCGAGCGGTGCGCGGAGCGCTTCGCTCCGCTCGCTTCCCAGGCACTTCTGCACGCGACCCAACCGCGACCCAACAAGGAGGGTCGATGGCACCGACCCAGCGCCCCTCCGGCCGTCCGGTGGTGGTCACCCACGCGCTCCGCACTCCGATCGGCAAATTCCTCGGCTCGCTCTCCGACTTGTCGGCGGCGGATCTCGGCGTGAGCGTCGTCAGCGACCTGTTGGCGCGCGCGAAGCTCGATCCGCGCTTGGTCGACGAGCTGATCTTCGGCAACGGTCGGCAAGCGGGCGGCGGTCCGAACCCCGCGCGACAGATCTCGGTGCGATCCGGGCTGCCGGTCGAGGTGCCCGCGCTGACGATCAACATGGCGTGCGCGTCGGGTCTGAAGTCGCTGAGCCTCGCCGCGGAGGGCATCCGTTCCGGTCGCACCAACGTGGTGATCGTCGGAGGCACCGAGAGCATGAGCCGGCTGCCGTTCATGCTGCCGGAGATGCGCAAGGGCTATCGCCTCGGCCACGCGCCGGTGGTCGACGGCATGTACAAGGACGGCTTCGTCTGCCCGCTCGCCAACATGGTGATGGGCGAGACCGCCGACAAGCTCGCGAAGGACCTCGGCATCCCGCGCGACGAACAGGACCAGTTCGCGCTCGAGAGCCAGCACAAGTCGCAAGCCGCGCGCGCCGCGAAGCGCTTCGACGACGAGCTCTCGCCGGCGAAGCTCAAGACCAAGGCGGGCGAGGTGCTCTTCGCTCTCGACGAGCATGCCCGCGACGACGCGACGATCGAGGATCTCGCAAAGCTGAGGCCGGTCTTCGATCCGAAGGCCGGCACGGTGACCGCCGGCAACGCGAGCGGGATCACCGACGGAGCGGCGGCGCTGCTCGTGATGGGCGCGGACGTCGCGGAGAAGCTCGGCTACGAGCCGCTCGCGTACCTCGGCCACGCGACCGAGGTCGGCGTCGATCCGCGGATCATGGGCATCGGTCCGGTGCCCGCGGTGAAGAAGCTCGTGGCGCTGAACGGCGTCGCGGTAGACGGCTACGACCTGGTCGAGCTCAACGAGGCGTTCGCGGCGCAAGTGCTCGCGTGCGATCGTGAGCTCCACTTTCCGCGCGAGCGGTTGAACGTCAACGGCGGGTCGATCAGCCTCGGTCACCCGATCGGCTGCACCGGCGCGCGCATCGTCGTGACGCTGTTGCACGAGCTGAAGAAGCGCAAGGCGCGTCGCGGGCTCGCGACGCTGTGTGTCTCCGGCGGTTTGGGCCTGGCGACGGCCTTCGACCGCGACGGGCTCTAACGAACCCGGCTCCAACGAACCCCTGCTCCAGCCAACGCAGAAGGAAAGACTCATGCAGATCAAGAAGGTCGGTGTCATCGGTTGCGGCCTGATGGGCCACGGAATCGTCCAGGTCGCGGCGCAGGGCGGCTGTCAGGTCGTCGCTGTCGAGACCGAGCAGAAGTTCCTCGATTCCGGCCTCGGACGCATCGACAAGAGCCTCGCGAAGCTCGCCGAGAAGCAGGTCAAGGACGGCAAGGCGACGCAGGAGCAAGCGACCGCGTTCGTCGCCGCGACCAAGGCTCGGATCACGGGCACGCTCGACAAGAAGGCGCTCGCCGACTGCGATCTCGTCGTCGAGGCGATCGTCGAGAACCTCGACGTCAAGAAGACGCTGTTCGCCGAGCTCGACAAGCTCTGCAAGCCCTCGACGATCTTCGCGTCGAACACGAGCTCGTTCTCGATCGGCGAGATGGGCAAGGCGAGCGGCCGTCCGGCGAACATGGTCGGCCTGCACTTCTTCAACCCGGTTCAGTTGATGAAGCTCGTCGAGGTCGTCCGCGCCGCCGACACCTCCGACGAGGTGTTCTCCGCCGCGCGCTCGTTCGGCGAGGCCTGCGGCAAGGTCCCGGTGTCGTGCAAGGACACGCCGGGCTTCGTCGTCAATCGCCTGCTCGTGCCGTACATGGCGGAAGCGATCAAGATGCTCGAGCGCGGCGACGCGAGCGCGCAAGACATCGACATCGCGATGAAGCTCGGCTGCGGCTACCCGATGGGTCCGATCGAGCTCACCGACTACGTCGGCCTCGACACGACGCTGTCCATCGTCGAAGGCTGGGTGAAGCGCTACCCGAACGATCCTGCGTTCTGCGTGCCGAACCTGCTGAAGCAGAAGGTCGCGGAGAAGAAGCTCGGCCGGAAGACCGGCGAAGGCTTCTACAAGTGGGAAGGGGACAAGAAGGCATGAGCCTCGCGACTCTGCTGTTGCCGCTGATCCTCGGCGGTTCGCCCCAAGTCTCGATCAAGGTGCCGCCTGCGTTCGTCAGCGGCCTGCCCTACGAGGTCGAGATCGAGGTCGTCGCGCCCGCGTCGGGCGCAACCATCGCCGAGTGGATGCTGTCGCCGGCGGCGTTGACCGTCGACGGTGCTCCGTTCCCGGTCGCGCGCTCGAACAAGGAGCTCGCGCTGCCCGGCGGCTTCAAAGTCGTCGGCAAGGTCGACCTGTCGAAGGTCGAGGGCTTCCGGCCGAACCGCGACTTCTCGCTCGCCCTCGCGAAAGAGCTCTCGATCGCCGCGCCGACCCAGGTGTCGTACGTCGAAGCCGCGCCTGCGGGCCTCGACTTCATGGCGATGCCGGTCGCGGAGCTGAAGAACTGGAACGTGCTCTTCATCACCACCTCGGGGCCGATGCGCTTCGAGCTCTGGCCCGACGTCGCGCCCGAGCACGCGCGCAACTGGCTCGACCTCGCGTACACGAGCTTCTACGACGGCGTGAAGTTCCACCGCTGCATCAAGGGCTTCATGATCCAAGGCGGCGATCCGAACACCAAGGACAAGGATCCGTCGACGTGGGGCCAGGGCAACGGCCCGCGGATGCTCAAGTCGGAGTTCAGCAAGACGGTCAAGCACGTGCGCGGTGTGCTCTCGATGGCGCGTCAAGGTCATCCGAACTACGCGCGCGATCCCGACAACGATCCGAAGAAGGACACGGCGTCGTGCCAGTTCTTCGTCTGCCACGCCGAGGCATCGTCGCTCGACGGCGGCTACACGGCGTTCGGCAAGCTGCTCGAGGGCTACGACGTCCTCGACAAGATCGCGAACGCGCCGGGCACGCAGAACCCGGGCGTCGGCGGCGGCGTCCGCCCCAATCCTCCGCAAGTCATCGAACGCGCGCTGGTCGTCAAGGCGGCGCCCAAGCAAGAAGGGTCGAAGTAACCATGCTCGGATTCGGAAAGAAGCAGGACGCGGGCAACCTTGCCGGCATCACCGCGGTGATCGAGACCGGGCTCGGCTCGATGACGCTCGAGTTCTTCCCCGACAAGGCGCCGGGACACGTCGAGAACTTCGTGAAGCTCGCGGAGAAGGGCTTCTACGACGGCACGGTGTTCCACCGCACGATCCCGGGCTTCATGATCCAAGGCGGTTGCCCGCAAGGCACCGGCACCGGCGGTCCGGGCTACCAGATCAAGGCCGAGTTCAACGACACGCGCCACGTGAAGGGCGTGCTCTCGATGGCGCGCTCGTCGGATCCGAACTCCGCGGGCTCGCAGTTCTTCATCTGCCACGGCGACGCGGGCTTCCTCGACAAGCAGTACACCGCGTTCGGCCGTCTGACCGCCGGGACCGACGTGCTCGACAAGATCGCGACCGCGCCGGCGATCGACCAACGCGGCGAAAAGTCGAAGCCGGTCAACCCGGTCAGGGTCACCAAGGTCCGGATCGTGCGTCCCGCCGACCCCGCGGCGAAGAAGGCCTGACATGACGTACGAGAACATCCTGCTCACGAAGGAAGGTTCGATCGCGTTCGTCACGGTCAACCGGCCGAAGGTCTTGAACGCGCTGAACCATCAGACGCTGTCCGAGCTCGCGCACGCGTTCGACGCCGTCAAGGCGGACGACGAGGCGCGGCTCGTGATCGTCACCGGCTCCGGTGAGAAGGCGTTCGTCGCGGGCGCCGACATCAACGAGCTCGCGAAGATGCAGGCGATGGAGGCCAAGGAGAAGGCCTTCTTCGGCCAGCAGGTGTTCGCACGGCTCGAGAAGCTCGGGCTTCCGTCGATCGCGATGGTCAACGGCTTCGCGCTCGGCGGCGGTTGCGAGCTCGCGCTCGCGTGCACGCTGCGCACCGCGTCGGCGACGGCGAAGCTCGGTCTGCCCGAGGTCTCGCTCGGCATCATCCCGGGCTACGGCGGCACGCAGCGTCTCGCGCGGATCGCCGGACCCGGCGTCGCGCGCGAGTGGGTGCTCACCGGCGATCTGGTGACCGCCGAGGAAGCGCACCGCGTCGGCGTCATCAACCGCGTATTCCCGCCGGAAGGGCTGCGCGAAGGCACGCTGAAGCTCGCGCAGACGATCTTGTCGCGCGGACCGGTCGCCGTGCGCCTCGCGATGGAGACGATCAATCGCGGGCTCAACATGAGCCAGCAAGAGGGCGAGATCATCGAGAGCGACATGTTCGGCCTCGCCTCGACGACCGCGGACATGAAGGAGGGCATGACTGCCTTCCTCGAGAAGCGCAAGGCGAACTTCCAGGGCAAGTGAGCCCGACTCGATAGGACGAAGGACAAAGCATGAACCGCACGGTCGTTCTGGTTGGCGGCGCGCGCACTCCGATGTGCGAGTACGTGGGCACGCCGGGCTACGGCAAGTTGAAGGACATCTCGGCGATCGAGCTCGCCGTCCACGCTTCGAAGGCCGCGCTCGCGCGCGCGAAGGTCTCCGCGGACGCGATCGACCACGTCGTGATGGGCAACGCGCTGCAGACTTCGCTCGACGCGATCTACGGCGCGCGCCACGTCGGCGTGAAGACCGGCGTGCCGAAGGCGATCGGCGCGTTGACGGTCAATCGCCTGTGCGGCTCCGGCATCCAATCGGTGGTCAGCGGCGCGCAGATGATCCAGCTCGGCGAAGCGAACACGGTGCTCGCCGGCGGCATGGAGAACATGAGCATGGCGCCGTACGTGCTCTACGGCGCGCGTCAGGGCTTCCCGTTCGGCACCGCGCCACAGATGCAGGACATGCTCTTCGCGAGCTTGATGGACACGAGCTGCGGCCTCTACATGGCGCAGACCGCCGAGAACGTCGCGAAGCGCCTCGGCATCAGCCGCGAAGCGCAGGACGCGTACGCGCTGCGCAGCCACCAACTCGGCGCCGCCGCCGTGAAGTCCGGCAAGTTCTCCGCCGAGATCGAGCCGCTGAAGCTCACGACGAAGAAGGGCGAGCTCGTCATCGACGCCGACGACCACATCAAGCCCGACACGTCGATGGAGGCGCTCTCGAAGCTGCGCGCCGCCTTCGGCAAGGAGGGCACGGTGACCGCGGGCAACGCTTCGGGCGTCGTCGACGGCGCCGCGGCGGTCGTGATCACGACCGAGGAGCGCGCGAAGACCGAGAAGCTCGACGTGTGGGCGAAGATCGTCGCCTGGGGCATCGTCGGCGTCGAGCCGGCGGAGATGGGCCTCGGCCCGGTGCCCGCGATTCGTCAATGCCTCGAGCGCGCCAAGATCACGCTGGATCAAGTCGACCTGATCGAGATCAACGAAGCGTTCAGCGCCCAGTACCTGGGTTGCGAGAAGGAGCTCGGCCTCGACCGCGACCGCGTCAACGTCAACGGCGGCGCGATCAGCCTCGGGCACCCGCTCGGCGCGACCGGCTCGCGGCTGATCCTGACGCTGATGCGCGAGCTGCGTGCGACCAACAAGCGCTACGGCATCGCCTCGGCGTGCATCGGCGGCGGTCAGGGCATCGCGATCCTGATCGAGAACCCGCGAGCGTGACGAGACGAGCTCCGTGAAGGCATTGATCGAGACCCTTCCGAACGGGAACCGCGTCGTCGCGCTCGATCCGGCGCGGCGAGTGCTCTACCTGTTCAAGGACTTGGAGAAGATCCGCGCGCAGCTCCGCGGCGAAGTCACGATCGCGATGAAGGACGTGAACCCCGCGGACCTGCTCGACGACATCAACACCGACGTGATGACTCCGGCCTGGGTGTGCTTTCGCCACAGGCCGGAGGACATCGCGCTCGACGCCTACGCGGGGCTGGTCGACAAGGCGCAGAAGCGCGTGTTCGAGACGCGCGCGCTGCTCGATGGCGGCTTCCAAGTGATCGTTTCCGGTCAGCGCAAAGGCACGGGCTCGTCGCGCGAGACCGCGCCGCAGTGCGAGAAGTGGTCGGGGATCGAGCTCGTCGTCGCGAGCTCGTTCGCACCGATCCACGCGCGCAACAACATCAACCTCGGCCAGTTGATGGGCGACTACGAGCAGTTGAAGCGCCTCGAAGCAGGCGAGCGCATCCCGCTCGAGGAGTTCACCGGCAAGTACGACGCGGTGACGCGCGCGACGCTTGAGGCGGGCGGGCTCTTCCCGTTCGTCGCCAAGTACAAGTCGGGCGAGATCCGAGTCGACGCTCCGCGCAACGCGCCGCGGCCGCTGACGATGGCGGAGAAAATCCTCGCCTCGCACGTGCTCGACGCGCGGGGCCCGGTTCACCTGAAGCCGAACGACGCGTGCCTGGTGCGCGTCGACGGCGGCTACAGCCACGAGTTCACGACCGCGCAGGTGCACCACTTCCTGCAGCAGGAGTACGGCGCCGACTACCGCGTGCAGAACGCGAACAAGCTCGCCGTCTTCGAGGATCACTTGCTCTACGCCGACGGCGTCGCGCGCATGGCGCCGTTCGCCGACAAGATAGGGACGCTGCGCAAGCTGCAGCGCGAGTTCCAGCAGCACACCGGCGTGCGCGACTACTCGGCGAAGGACGGTGTCTCGCCCGGTATCTGCCACCAGATCGCGCGCGAGCACTTCGTCGACCCCGGCGACTTCATCCAAGCGACCGACAGCCACACCTGCATGGGCGGCGGCAACAACGCGCTCACCTGGGGCGTCGGCGCGACCGAGTACGCGGGCCTCGCGTTCTCGGGCTTCACGTTCGTCAAGGTGCCCGAGTCGATCCGTTTCGAGCTCGTCGGCACGCTCGATCCGGGCTGCACCGCGAAGGATTTGATCCTGGTGATCCTCGAGACGTTCGCGGTGCGCGAGGACACGCTCGATCGCGTGATGGAGTTCGGCGGTCCGGGGCTCGCGTCGCTCTCGATGGACGAGCGCGCGACGCTCTGCAACATGGCGACCGAGTGCACGGCGCGCTCCGGCATCTGCGAGGCCGACGAGGTCACGCTCGAGTGGCTCGCCGCTCGCCGGCCTGGCGTGACGCGCGACCAGATCCGCGCCCGTTTCGTGGCGCCCGACCGCGGTGCGCACTACGACGGTGGAGTGCACACGATCGATCTGTCGAAGATCGAGCCGATGGTCGCCAAGCCCGGCGATCCGACGTACGGCGCGCGGATCCGAGAGCTCGGCGACGTCAAGATCGACATCGCGTACGCAGGCTCGTGCACCGCCGGCAAGGAGCACGACTTCGACTACTACGCGCTCGTCTTGAAGGACGCGCTCGCGTCGGGTCGCGGCGTCGCGCCCGGCGTGAAGATGTATCTGCAATTCGGCAGCGAGGCCGTGCGCGAGTACGCCCAAGCGAAGGGCTACCTCGACGTATTCCGGCGCGCGGGCGTCGAGATCATCAACCCCGGTTGCGGCGCGTGCATCGGCTGCGGACCGGGCGTTTCCTCCGCGCCCGACCAGGTCACGGTCAGCGCGATCAACCGCAATTTCGCCGGGCGCAGCGGACCCGGAAAACTCTACCTGGCCTCTCCTCTGACCGTCGCGGCGAGCGCGGTCGAAGGGACGATCAAGAGCTACACACCGGGTATGTTCGAACGCAGCAACCGAGCCGTCTCGCGGCAGTAGCAGCCATCTCGCGACGCAGATTCTCCCCAGCATCTCGGAAGGAACCATGAAGACGTATTCGATCGCAGTCATCGCCGGCGACGGCATCGGCCCGGAGGTCACGCGCGAAGCCATGAACGTGCTGACCGTGGCGGAAGAAGTCTTCGGCTTCCGCACGAAGCGCACGATTTATCCGTTCGGGTCCGAGCACTATCTGAAGACCAAGGAGATCTTTCCGGACGCCGCGTTCGAGGAAACGAAACAGCACAATGCGATCTACCTCGGCGCGATCGGCGATCCGCGTCTTCCGGTCGGCTTGATCGAGTACGGCATCATCGCGAAGTGCCGCTTCGAGCTCGACCTCTACATCAACTTGCGTCCGATCAAGCTGTACGACGAGTCGCTCTGCCCGCTGAAGGACAAGAAGCCCGAAGACGTCGACATGGTGTTCGTCCGCGAGAACACGGAAGACGCCTACGTCGGGGCTCACGGCTTCACGCACAAGGGCCAGTTCCACGAGGTCGCGACGCAAACGATGGTCTACACGCGCATCGGCGTCGAGCGTGCGATCCGCTACGCCTTCGACTGCGCTCGCGCGCGCGGCAAGCGCAAGCAAGTGACGCTGATCGACAAGGCCAACGCGGTGCGCGCGCAGGACATCTGGACGCGCACGTTCGCCGAAGTCGCGAAGGAGTACCCCGACTGCAAGACCGACCACGCCTACATCGACGCAGCGTGCATGTGGATGGTGAAGAATCCCGAGTGGTTCGACGTCGCGGTGACGCCGAACCTGTTCGGCGACATCATCACGGACCTCGGCGCGATGATCCAAGGCGGCATGGGCATCGCCGCGAGCGGCAACATCCACCCGGGCCGCGTGTCGCTGTTCGAGCCGATCCACGGCTCGGCGCCCAAGCACGCCGGCAAGGACGTCAGCTCGCCGATCGCGGCGATCATGGCCGCGTCGATGATGCTCGAGTACCTCGGCGAGAAGCAGGCCGCGACCGCGATCGACCAGGTCGTCGGCGATCTCTTCCGCTCGAAGCGTTTGAAAGGCGTGCAGACCGGCATGCACAAGTGCAGCGAAGTCGGTCAACTGGTCGCACGCGAGCTCCGCGCGATCACCGCGAAAGTCTGACGTCGGGCGCCTGGGCAACTCGGTCGTCCTGCACGTCGCGTTTGGTGTAACCAACCCCGGCGACGCTAGTCTGTTCGGACTGGGTGGCTGAGTTGGAATCCGGACGTGACGTCTCTAGCTGGGTTGCGGAACGCGGCGAGACCCTTGGCACAAAGCGCAAGGTCTGGTTGCGAGAGCCAGGTACCGATGCGGAAGACGGGTACTGGCTGTTCAAGTACCGCTACCGTCCCACGACCGGGGACGACTGGGCCGAGGCACTCGTAGCGCGAGTCGCCGCGCTTCTCGGGATTCCCCATGCTGAGGTCGAGCTCGCGGTGCACTGTGGCGCGCCCGGAGTGATCTCACGCGATTTCACGCACGCGCGTCGGGCGGGGGAGTTGATTCTGGGCAATGCACTCCTCGTCGAAGCGGACCCGGGCTATCCAGGGCGCTCCGGAATCCGGGTCGGCGGACACACCATCGAGCGTGTCTTTCGGACCCTCAGCGGCGTGGAGATGCTACCGCCTACCGATTTCATGCCGAGGGGGACATCGAAACGGCCGCAGACGTGTACCTGGGGTACGTCATGCTCGACGCGCTCGTGACCAACCTCGACCGGCACCACGAGAACTGGGGCGTCTTGGAGAGTCGCGCGCCAGGTGGCCAGCGCATGCTGCGACTGGCGCCAACATTCGACCACGCGTCGTCGTTTGCCTTCGGCCTTGGCGACGCCGAACGCGCCGCGAGGCTCGCGTCGAACGACCACGGCTACCGCGTCGAACGCTTTGTTGAACGCGCGAAAGGTGCGTTCTACTCGTCCGATGTCGATCGAGAGCGCCTGCGCCCGCTCGATGCGTTCGACCGTGCCGGGGACCTCTATCCGCGCGCGCGCGGTGGTTGGCTTTCCGCGCTTGCGTCCGTACCTCTCGCCGAGTTCCTTGCCACCGTCGATGGGATGCCGGGCGATCGCATGACGGATACCTGCAAGGAGTTCGCGAAGGCTATGCTGGGCGTGTCCTACGAGCGGCTGCTCACGCGACTCACCCGATGACGACGGCCACGAACCTCCTGTACATGACTTGGCAGGAACCGCTGCACGCCGGCTACTTCCCGATCGCTCGGATCGTGGAGTTGGGCTCGCGCCCTCGGTACGAGTTCGGCTACATCCAGGGTGTTCGCGATGCACTGGCGCGGGGATTCCACCCCTTCCACGGAATGGCATCGATCGATGCCGTGTATCGATCCCACGAACTGCATCCGATGCTCGCCAACCGGCTCATGCCGGCGTCGCGTCAGGAGTATGCGCGGTACGTTGAAAGCCTCGGACTGGAACCGGGCGCACAGCCCTTGGAGATCCTCGCCCGCAGCGGAGGGACGAGACTCACGGACTCGTTCGAAGTTTTTTCTCCACCGGCGTTGGACCGAGTGCGTCAGCAGTGGCGATACACATTCCCCGTTCGCGGGATCCGATTCGTCGCTGCCGCGGAGGATGCGATCCGCCAACTTCGGAGCGGCGACCGACTGTGGTGCATGCTCGACCTTCAGAACGAGCACGACCCGCTGGCGATCGCGCTTCGAACGGAAGACAAGGCTGTGGTTGGGTACATCCCCAGGTATCTGAACGAGGACGTCCGGCGTCTGATCGAAGGCGAGGTGCGCGTCTCCGTGGCGTTGGTCAATCCGGCGCCGTTTCCCGTGGAGGTCCGCCTCATCTGCGAATTGACCGCCGATGCGGTTCCAGATTTCGCGCCGTTCGCTACGGAGCGATACCAACCGATTTCATCCGACGCGACCAGGGTGGAGTTCGAGAAGGTCGCGTGACGGCTGTGCCGGCGGGAACCCCACGCGCCTCCGGCTCTCGAGGCGTCTCACGGCGGTGCAGACCGACATGCACGCGTGCACCGAGGTCTGGGCGCTGCTCCGCTCGCGCCTGAGATTGCGGCGGCATGTCCACGTATTGGACGCCGCGGACGGACGCGGGCTCGCCCCACTCGCCGGCGCGAGACTCCGCCCTGCGTTCACTGGACTCGCCGACGAAGGCGCGCGGATTGCTGACGATCGGCGAGACTGAGTCCGTCCCCAGCTCGCCCGAGATCCCCCATGTGCATTCCGTCGATCGCCGCCTTCGTCTCCGTCTGCCTCGCGAGCCCCGTGCTCGCCGCTCAGGTCGTCTACGTCGACCACGCCGCGACCGGCGCGAACGACGGGACGAGTTGGAGCAACGCCTACACGAGCCTGCGGGTCGCGCTCGATGCCGCGGCCGCCGGTGAGGAGCTCTGGGTCGCGAGCGGCACGTACCTGCCCGGTCCGAGCGCGCAGATGTCCGACAGTTTCGTGCTGAAGAGCGGCGTGGCGCTGTACGGCGGCTTTGCGGGCGGCGAGACCAGCCTCGCGCAGCGCGACTGGATCGCGCACCCGACGATTCTCTCCGGAGACGTCGGCCAGGACGACTTCTACGGCAGTCCGTGGTGGAACGGCTGGAACATCGGCACGTCGAACAGTGCACAGGTCGTGACCGCGTCGTTCGTCGACGCGACCGCGATCCTCGACGGGTTCGTCGTGCGCGACGGCAGCACGGGACCGTCCGGCACCCCCGCGGGCTCGTGGGAGATGTACGCCGGCGGCCTGATGTGCAAGAACGCGAGCCCGACGATCGAGCGCTGCACCTTCGAGTACAACCTCGCCGCCTTCGGTTCCGGCAGCGCGATCTACGTGCTCGACGGAAGCCCGACGCTGCGCGACTGCGTCTTCCAGCACAACTGGGTGCACTTGGGCAGCGGCGCGGTCCACGTCGCCGGAGTCAGCCAACCGGTGATCGAAGACTGCGTGTTCTACGACAACTTCGCGACCACCGGCTCCGGCGGGCAAGAGGCGCAAGGTGCGGGGTTGACGCTCGGTTGGAATCTGCCGCCGATCACCGTGCTGCGCTGCACGTTCGATTCGAACTCCGCGCAGCAGTTCTACTCCGGCGGCGGCGTCGAGCAGGCGCGCGGCGGCGGGCTCTCGAGCTTCAGCGACGGCTTGGTCGTTCGCGAGTGCGTCTTCCGACGAAACAAGGCGAACGCGGGCGGCGCGCTGTACGTGTGGGGCGAGTCGACGATCGTGGACTCGCTCTTCGTCGAGAACGACGTCTACAGCTGCGTCGTCGGCGGCACGACGGTCAGCGGCTACGGCTCGGCGATCGGCGCGACGAACTACTGGAACCACCCGATGCGTGTCGTCGGGTGCACGCTCGTGAAGAATCGCGTCGTCACGGGCGAGGCGGGCGCGGTGTACGGCGGAGGCACCTACGACATCGCGGTGTACGACTCGATCCTGTGGGGCAACACGGCGCCGCCGCCGGCGTCGACGCGCCAAGCGAACTACAAGGGCAACGTCGCGATCGAGCACTGCTGCGTCGAAGGGCTCTTCGCGCCCGATCCCAACGATCCGCCGCCGCAACAGGCCGACGTGCCGGGTTGCATCGAGACGAATCCGCAGTTCGCGAGCTACGCGACGCTCGACCTGCGCCTCACCGCGGGTTCGCCGTGCATCGACGCGGGCTCGAACGCGCTGTTGCCGGGCACCGCGGAGCTCGATCTCGATGGTCATCAGCGCGTGTGGCAGGGTGCGAGCTCCTTCACCGTCGACATGGGCGCGTACGAGTTCGGCAGCCCGCCGCCGCCGGCGTGCCCGGCGATCGTGATCCAACCGCTCTCGAAGAGCGTCGGTGCCGGCACGACCGCGAGCCTCGACGTGTTGGCGACAGGCGCCGCGCCGAACTATCAGTGGCGCAGGGCCAACGTCGCTCTCGCCGACGACGGCCATTTCTCCGGCACGCACACGGCGACGCTGACGGTGCACGGGCTGACCGCGGCGGACGCGGGCGGCTACGACTGCGTCGTCTCGAACGCTTGCGGCTCGATCACCAGCAATGTCGCGACGCTGACCGTCGTCGCTCCGCCACTCGGCACCGTGTTCTGCTCGGGCGACGGCAGTGTCGTCAGTTGCCCATGCGGCAACGACAAGGACCCCGGCATGGGTTGCGAGAACTCGAGCGGCGAGGGCGCCGCGCTGCGCGCGACAGGAAGCGCGAGTCTCGGCGCTGACGACGCGGTGCTGACCACCACCGACATGCCGAGCAACAAGTCCGTCCTGGTCTTCGTCGGCACGAACCAGACCGGCGCCGGCTACGGCATCGCGTTCGGCGACGGTTTGCTCTGCACCGTGCCGATCCATCGCTTCACGCCGGGCTCGACGGGCGCGAGCGGCGCGTTCTCGCTCTCCTCGCCGGTCGCGAAGGCGAGCGGCAAGCTGCACGCGGGCACGACGTACCACTTCCAAGCGTGGTTCCGCGACCCGAACGGCCCGTGCGGTTCGACCTACAACACGTCGAACGCGCTCTCGATCACCTACGCGCCTTGACCGCCTCAGCGCGGCGCGCCGCCGACGCGCACGCGGCGGCCGTCGGTCGGACGCGGTAGGTCGAGCTCGTGGAGCACGCCGCGTTCGTCGCGGACCTCGACTCGCACCGCGCGCCGCGGGAAGAGCGCGAGCGTGCGACCTGGCGCGGGGGCGGCTTCGTCGAGGATCCCCGGAGCGATGTCGACGAGCGCTTCGGGCCGGCCGTCGGCGGCGAGCGAGAGCTCGCGGCGTCCGAACGGCTCGCGCGCGCGGCCGGAGCCGTCGGCGAAGCAGCGCAACGCGCGTGCGCACGGCTCGCCGTTCGCGTCGAGTGCGACCAATGAAACCGTCGACGTCGTGGCGCCGTCGCCGGGCGAGATCGTCGGCATCGCGCTGCTGTCGCCCGGCGCGAGCGTCCGCGGCGCGCCTCCATGGCCCCACGCGCTCGTCCGCGTCGCGCCGCCATCGCCCGGCGCGAGCGTCGACAGCGCGCCGACCTCGATGGGCGCGAAGTCGAGCTCGAGCTCGTACTCGACGCGCGTGGCGGCGCTCGCGAGCTCCACCGTGCGTTCACCGACGAATCCGTCGGCGAGATCGACGACGAAGAACTCGGCGACGCTCTCGTTCGGCCGCGCGACGGCGATCCGCAGCGCTCGTCTCGGCAGCGCGAGCGCGTCGACGCGACCTCGAGCGTCGGTGCGCGCGACGTCGGCCCAACGCCGTCCGCCGACCGGCACGATGCGCGGGCGTCCGTCGAGCTCCTCGAACGCGACCTGCGCGTGCGCGAGCGGCGCGCCGTCCCCATCGACGATGCGCAGCGCGAGCGAGGCTTCGCGCGCGAGCTCGAACGGCTCCGTGCGCCCGACCGCGGCGTCGAGCCGCACGAGCTCGTGCGCGCGACTCGCCGAACCGAGCCAGAGCCACGCATCGGCGGTCGCTTGCCCGTGGAGTCGGAACGCGCCGTCGCGCGACGCTTCGCAGCTCGAACCCGACGCGTCGAGCACGCACGCATCGAACTCCGAGACCTCGGCGCCATCGTCGGCGTCGACGACGCGACCCGCGATCTCCCACGCGACCGCGCGCGCGTGCGGAGTCGCTTCGGCGCGCTCGACGAGGTGCACGAGCTGCGCGCCGGAGCTCACGCCGAGCTCGGATCCGAGCGCGCGTCCGTCGACATGCACGCGATAGCGGCCGGGCACGAGCCACGGGAACTCGAAGCCGCCGGCGGCATCGGTGCGGGTCGCGAACGCGAGCGCAGGCACGCGCGCGGAATCGCGCCGTCCGGTCGGATGGGGGCCGATGCGGGTCGGCGCGGGTCGCAACTCGAGCTCGACCGAGTCGAGCGGTCGGCCCGCGTCGTCGTGCAGGCTGCCGGTGAGCACGGCGAGCTCGACGAGCTCGAGCTCGAGCTCGGCGTAGCGCTTGACGTTCGCGGCGCGCACGACGACGCAGCTCGGCGAGGCCGCGGACGCGACGTGCGCGAAGAGCACGAACTCCGCGGGCAAGCCGCCGAGCTCGAAGTTCCCGTGCACGTCGGCGCGGCCGTGCAACGCGGTGCCGACGAAGCGTCCGTCGACGACGCGCGCGTCGTCGCCCGGCCAGACCAAGAGGTCCGCGAACGCGGCCGCTTGGCCGTCGGCGAAGCGCACGCGACCGATCGCGGCGCCGCCGGACGCTGCCCCGCCGGAAGTGGAACGACCGGCCGCGCGCTCGCCGCCCGCGGGCACCACCGTGCGACGTTCGGCGGCGTCTTCGACCGCCGCGAGGTCACGCGTGGGGCTCGCTGCGTCCGCGCGTTCAGCGGCGACGCCGGCTGCGCGCTGCTCGAGCCTCGGCACGAAGAGCCAGAGCCCGACCAACACCGCCGCCGTCGCGCCGAGCGCACCGCGCGCGACGAGCCGATTCCGAGCGGCCGCGTTCTCCACGGAGGCGAGCCAACCGGCGAGCGCGACGCCCCAGGCCGCGCGACCGTTCGAGCGTCGATCGAGCTCGGCGCGCAGCCGCTCGAGCCCGCGCTTGATCCGCGTGCGCGCCGTTTCGACCGGCACGCCGAGAGTGCGCGCGATCTCGCGCGGCGCGAGCTCCTCCAGGAAACGCAGACGCAGCGCGGTGCGATACGGTTCGTCGAGCGCGTGCAGCGCCGCGTGCAACGCGCGCCGCGCCGTCTCGTGCTCGAGTTGCTCCGCAGCCGACGGCAAGCCCTCGGCGCGCGCCGAAACTCGTTCGACGTGCGCGCGCGTCGCGCTCCGACGGCGCTGATCGATCGACGCGTTGCGGACGACGCGCGCGAGCCACGGTCGCAACGCCGCGCGTTCCGACGGCGCGTTGGAAAGCCCGGCGAGCAACGCGTCCTGCGCGAGGTCCTCGGCGTCGTGCTCGTCGTGGATCAGCTCACGCGCGAGCGCGCGCACGAACGCGACCTCTTCGACGAGCGGCTCGGACGGCAGGTCCTCCGGCGGGTGGTCCATGACGGTCGAACTCCAATTTACGACGCGAACACGAAATCCGGTCCGCGCGGGGCGGACGAACCTTCACTTTCCCTCGAGGACCTCGTGCCCATCCTCGGCGAGCAGTTTCTCCAGGGTCCAATCCGCCAGGTTCGCGGGGTTGTCGCGCCACCGCACGCGACCGGCGCGATCGATCAGCACCAAATGCGGGATCGAGGGCAGCCCGTAGCCGGTCGACACCGCGCCCGCGTGCTGGAGCACCGGGAATCCGAGCTTCTTCTCGCGCAGGTACGTCGCGAGCGACGCCACCGTCTGCCCGCGGCTCTGGTCCATCGCGCCGACGAACGCGACGCCGCGGGGCGTGAAGCGCTTCTCCAGGTCGAGCATGAACGGCAGCTCCTTCGCGCAGTTCGGGCACCAGGAAGCGAAGAAGTAGAGTGCGACGACGCGTCCGCCGCAGAGCTCGAGCGGCGTCGGCTCGCCCTGGATCCAAGCCTCCGCGGTCCAAGTCGGCGCGGGCTTGTCGAGCAGCGCGGAGAGCTCGAGGTACTGCTGCACCGCGGCCGCCGACTCGCCCTTCGGATAGCGCTCCAGGTACGCCTTCAGGTCGACGACCGCCGCGGCGTTCTCCATCAGTTGCCGTCGCACGAAGCCGCGCCGCTCGAGCGCTTTCGCGAGGTAGTTCGGGTCGGCGGAGAAGTTGGTCAGCACGCCCTCGTACGCGGCTTCGGCGAGCTCGAGCTCGCCCGCGAAGAGCCGCGTCGAGCCGCGCATGTACTGGGCGCGCGACGCGACGCCGGACTTCGGCCATTGCTTGGTGACGCGATCGAAGACGCCGAGCGCGGCGTCGAACGCTTCGCGCGCTTTCGGCGTCACGCGGTGGAGCTCGAGCGCGTCGCGCCCGACGGTGAACCAGCACACGCCTGCCTCGACGAGCGAATTCGGCGCGAGCGGAGAGTCGGGGAACGTCAGCGCGAGCGCCTCGAACGCTCCGGCGGCGTCGCGGTGCTCGCCGCGCTTCTTCTGGGCTTGCGCGGCGTCGTAGGCGAGCTTGTCGGGCTTCACGTCCTGCGCCGCGGCGAGCGACGGCGCGGCGAAACACGCCAGCGCGAGGACGACTAGGACGAAGCGACGCAGCATGCCGGACTCCGAAGGGGAAGGCGCGAGTCTACCCGGCCGCGCGCGGGTTTCGGACGGTGTCCGGCATCCGGCAGCCGCGTGGCCGTCGGAACGCGCGCGCGCAGAGCCCCACGAGCGCGGCGACCGCGACGGCCTCTAGCAGCGCGTAGAGCGCGGCGAGCGGCAGGAAGTAGCGATCCCAGTCGAGCGGGATCCACGCGGCGGTGACGCCGCCGAAGAGCACGGCCCACGCGAGTGCGACGCTGGCGGCGAGCGAGCTCCGCGCGCGCGCCGCGAGCACCGCGAGCCCCGCGAGCGCGACCGGCCAGCCCCACGCGAGCCCGGTGAGCGCGACGACCGGCTCGTCGCGCGTCACGAGGCGCCGCGCGGCGAACGCGAGGCTCGCGAGCGGCCCGTCGGGCGTCGCGAGCCCCTGCGCGGCGGCGCGACCCTGCTGGTAGCGCATGTGCTCGTCCCAGAAAGCGAGGATCGAGCTCATTTCGTCGATCGGATGCGCGTGCAGCACCGGGTTCGCGAGCCACACCACGCCGAGGCACGCGAGCCCGGCGATCGCGAGCGCGCCGAGGAGTGCGAGTGCTCCGGACGATTCGCGCACGCCAGCGATCTCGTGCTCGCCGGCGATCTGGCGCACGCCGGTGATTGCGCGCTCGTCGGCGACTGAGTTCTCGCCGGCGACCGAGTGCACGCCGGAGGTTTCGCGCGCCCCTGACGGTTCGCGCGCGCCGGCGAGTTCGTTCCCCTTGCGCGCGCCGCGCGCGGCGGCGAGGTGCGCGAGCACGAGTGCGGCACCCGCGACCAGCGCGCTCGGCGCGCCGTTGAACTTCGCCGAGGTCGCGACGCCCGCGAGCGCACCGACGAGCGCGGCCGCCGCGAGCTTGCGCGCGAGCCGGCGCTCGCCGCCGAGCCCTTCGCGCAGGACGAGCGCCGCCGCGACGACCGCGAGCGCCGCCGCGAGCATGAAGAAGTCGGTGCGCACGAAGCCGCCCCAGGTCCGCACCAGCGGCGCGAACGCGAACCCGGCCCACGCGAGGGCCGCCGCCAGCGCGCCGCCGACTTCGAGCGCGATCAGCGCGAGCAAGCCGGCGCACAGCGCCGCGGTGGCGCGCACGACGGCGCGCGCGGGCTCGAGCGCGGGCTCGATCCGTGCGCGCGCGAGCGCCGCCTTCGCCGGAGCATCCTTGGCGAAACGCTGGAAGACCTCGGGCTCGACGCCGCGAAAGCCGCGCGCCCACAGCACGCCGCCGAGCACCAGCTTCGCGAAGCACGGGTTGGTCGCGCCGAAGGTGGTCTCTTGGACGCCGGCGCGCCATTCGCTCTCGCCGGGCAGCGCGCCCGGCGGCGTGCGGCCGTCGAAGACCTGGCCGAAGTGCGCGATCGAGATCGCGGTCCACTCGTGCTCGTCGGTCGGATCGCGCGGATCGAGCGGGAACGCGAGCAGCACGCAGTACGCGAGCAACGCGCCGCCGACGAACGCGAGCGCGCGCCGAACGTTCGACACGCGCTCGCCGGACTCCGCGGCAGGTCTCGCCATCGCGGCGAGCATAGCGCGCGCGGCCGTGCGCCCAACCGGCCGGTCCGACGGCATCGCCGCCGATTTTACCCCTTGACCGTCTAGGGGAGCGCTCGTAGCTTCCCCCTAGACGATCAAGGGGAACGCCGATGGCCGAAGAACGCTTCGCACTGTTGCCGGGGACGCTGGAGATGCTGGTGCTCAAGACGCTCGCTCGCGGGCCGCAGCACGGGTACGCGATCTCGCGCTCGATCCAAGAACGCAGCGCCGACGTGCTGCGGATCGAGGAGGGCTCGCTGTATCCCGCGCTGCATCGCATGGAGCGCCGCGGTTGGATCGACGCCGAATGGGGACCGTCGGAGTCGAATCGGCGCGCGAAGTTCTACGGGCTGACCAAGCAGGGCCGCGAGGAGCTGAAGGCGCAGACGGAGAACTGGAACAAGGTCTCGGGCGCGATCGAGCAAGTGCTCCAAGCGCGCTCGATGGGGGCGTGAGATGGGCCGGTTCCTCGAGAGCCTCGGTCTGTCGTGGCGCGCGCCGGACCCGCGCTCGTCGCGCGAGGTCGACGGCGACATCGACGAGGAGCTCCGTTTCCACCTCGCCGAGCGCGAGCGCGAGAACCGCGCCGCGGGGATGAGCGCCGACGAGGCGCGCGCCGACGCCGAGCGCCGCTTCGGCGACTTCGAGAGGATCCGCGGCGAATGCCGTCGCGTGCAACTGGGGGAGCGCATCGTGTTGCATCGTCTGAACTTCGTGTTGCTGCTCGTGCTCGCGGGCGGCGTGGTGTTCTTCGCGTGGCAGTCGTACGCCGCGCAGCGCGACTCGCGCTACTTGATCGAGAGCATGCGAGCCGAGGTCGCGCAATTGAACGCGGCGCTCGCGGACCGAGGCGCGACCGAGTCCGCTGACGTGACGCCGGGAGTCGGCGAACGGAACGCGACCAACGGCCCGGGTCGCCCGAGTCCGGGCTCGGCGGGCGCGGAGCGCGATCTGTTCAACGAGATACTCGTGCAGAAGCTCGGTGCGGGCACCGACCTTCGCTCCTCTCCGCCTGAAGAGGAAACCGCCGACGAGATGTGGAACCATCGGTTCAACGAGCATCCCGACGACTGGCGCCACGGGCTCGCGGTCGCGCAGCGGCTCGCCGACGAGTGCTCGTGCGAGCGCGCGGTCGAGGTGCTCGATTTCATCTACGGCACGCTGTCCGTCCCGCACCGCGAGCAGCTCTTCAAACCGTTCGTCTTCCACGGCGGCAAGCCGTGCGCGCTGCGCGTGCTGCACCTCGGCGCGACCGATCCCGAGCCGTCGGTCCGAGCGCGCGCTTACTCGTACCTGCGCGACTACGCGTTCCGCAACTTCGGCGAGGACTACGAAGGCTACCTCGCGTGGTACCAGCGTTTCGGCGTGCGGCCGCTCGCGGAAGTCTTCGTCGCCAACGCGAGCGAGTTCGTCGAGCGCGTGCTCGCCGCGAACGGCGCGGAGCTGGACGGACTCGTGCGCAACTGGCGCGGACTCGACTTCCGCGCGGCGGAAGCGGCCGGCGTCGACCTAGTCGTCACCTTCCGCAGCGCGGGCGCGTTTGAGCTTGCAGCGGACTGGATCCGCTCCACGGATCGCGAACGTCGATTGACCGGCGTGATGTGGCTCGCGCGGCTCGATCCGACCGAGGAGGAACTGGGGGAACACGTCGTCCCGCTCGTGCGCGGCGAACGGAGCGTGCCGCCGGAGCTCTTCGCCGAGGCGTGCAACGCGCTCGGCAAGCCGGATTGGCCGTGGGTCGCGGCGGAGCTCCTCGGCGCGTTGCAGGAGAGCTTCGAGCTCGGCGTGGCGGACCGCCGGGTGCTCGCATTGTCGCGCGCGCTCGCCGCGACGCGCGATCCGCGCGCGACGCCGGTGCTCGTCGCGTACATCGTCGCCGACGACACGCCGGTGACGATCGAAGGCATCGGGGCGAACGGGCTGCAGCAGCTCACCGGCGTCGCGTACGACCCGTCGCACGACGGCGCGTGGTGGCGCGCGTGGTGGGAGAAGAACTCGGGTCGGTTGCCCGAGCCGATCCGCGGCACGCCGCTGCCGGTCATTGCGTTGCGCAAGTAGCCCAGGAGGAGAACTCGATGCTCGCCACACTCGCTCTCGCGCTCGCTCCGCTCTCGCTCACGCTGGCTTCGCCCTCACTCACGCTGGCTCCGCTCGGGGCCGGCGACAAGCCGCTCGCGCCCGCGGATGCGAAGAAGCTGCGGCAGAGCTTCACGGAGGCGCTCGGCGATTCGACGAAGAAGTGCGACGGCAAGGCGCTCGCGCTCGCCAAGACGCTCGGCGCGAAGCATCCGTGGGGCGAGCTCGCCGACGCGCTGCGCGCAGGACCGGTCTACGACGCGAAGAGCACCAAGCCGCGCAAGGTCGGCAAGGAGCAGGAGAAGTTCACCGAGGTCGGCAAGACGACCGTCGGCTTCAGCTTCGAGTGCGACGGGCTCGTCCTACGCTACGCCGTCGACGTGCCGCCGGGCTACGACGCGAAGGAGCCGGTGCCGTTGCTCGTCGATCCCGGTCACGGCTCGGGCGCCGACGAGGACGATCGCGGCAAGGCTGGCTTCCTCGAGTACTTCCGCAACCAAGCGAATGAAGCGAACCTGCGCGACTGGCTGATCGCGCGCACCGAGATCGTCGAGCAGATCGGCGCCGGCGGCAAGCGCGGCGCGAAGCCCGAGGATCAGGTCGCGAGGGCTTTCGCTGGGTTCCTGCGCGACGTGTCGAGCCGTTTCGCGATCGACCCCGACCGCGTGTACTTCGCCGGCCTCTCGCAGACCGGGTTCTGGTCGTGGTACGTGGGGCGCGCGCTCTCCGATCGCGTCGCCGGGATCGCGCCGATGTCCTCGGTGACGTGGCACGTGAACGCCTACCTCGAGAACTTCGCGCACGTGCCGATCTACGTGCTGCACGGCGAGAACGACCCGATCTGCAGGGTCGAGCAGCCGCGCGCGACGTGCGAGGCGCTGACGAAGCTCGGCCTTCGCGTCGAGTACGACGAGATCGACGGCGCGGCGCACGACTTCGGGGTGTTCGGCGAGCTGGATCGCGCGCTCCTCTGGCTCGCGAAGTCGCCGCGCGTCGCGCATCCCGCGCGCGTGGCGAAGCACCTGCTCACGCTCGAGACGCCGTGGTGCCATTGGCTGCGCGTCGACGAGCTCGAGAAACCCGGCGACGGCCGCGCGGGCTCGAAGCCGGTCGCGTTCGTCGACGGCGCGATCGAAGGTCAACGGGTGACGTTGAGCTCGCGCGGCGTGAAGCGGCTGACGCTCGCGCTCGATCCGGAGCTCGTCGACCTCGCAACACCGCTCGAGGTCATCTGGAACGGGAAGTCGGTCCACACGGGCGTCGTCGCGCCCGACTTCGAAGCGACGCTGGGCTTCGCGCTCGAGAAGACCGATTGGCGAGCGCTCTACGCCGGCCGACTCGAGCTACGCGCGCCCTGATCAGCGCTTGCCGTCGTCCTGCGCGCGGTCGAGTTCGAGCTGGAGCTCGACGTACGTGCGGTCGTTGATCGCGCCGCCGTCGCGCAGGTCGAGCAGCTCGGCTTCCTGCGCCGCGTGGACCGCTCGGCGGACCTCGGCGGACACCGCGACGCGTTCCGCGGCCTCCGACTTGAGCGCGGAGTCAGCCGCGGACAGCGCCGCGAGCTCGTCCGCCATCGCCGCGCGGAAGCGGTGGACCGCGAGCGGACAGCTCCGTTCCGAGCAGAACGCGTCGAGCCTCGCGATCCCGGCGCCGAGGATCTTCTCGCGCGCGAACGAGTGCTCGTGCTCGCCATCGGCGTCCTCGCGGATGCCGAGCGCGCGCACCAAGGGTTGCAGCGTCCAGCCTTGGAGGAACAGCGTCAGCAGGATGACGATCAACGTGCACGCGACGATCACGCGCCGGCCGTCGAACGCAGAGCCGTCGTCGAACGTCGCCGGCACCGCGAGCGCCGCCGCGAGCGACACCGCGCCGCGCACGCCGCACCACGAGACGATCACGACGTTGCGCCACGGCGGCGCGGTGCCCTCGCGCTCGCGCAGCCTCGCCGAGAGCGCGAGCGGAACGTACGTGCCCGGGAAGCACCACGCGAACCGCGCGACGACGCACACGACGGTGATCGCGACACCGGCGACGAGCACGTGTCGGTCGCCCCCGGGCGAGAGGTCGCGCAGCAACCACGGCGTTTCGAGGCCGATGTACACGAAGCAGAAACCGTTGAGCAGGTACGTCAGCAGGTTCCACGCGGAGTAGAGCTCGATGCGGCTCTGCGCTTCGACGTGGTGGATGCGCCACGCGACGACGAAGCCCGCGGCGACGACCGCGAGCACGCCGGACGCATCGAGCTGGTCCGCGACCAGGAACGCGAGGTACGGCGAGAGCAGCGAGAGCGCGAAGAGCGCCTGCGTGTCGCGCACGAGCTTGTTCGCGTACGAGAAGAGCCCGCCGATCGCGATGCCGATCACGATGCCGAGGCCCGCGACGCGCGCGAACGACACGGCGACCTCGCCCGCTTCGAACACGCCGGAGAGCAGGACGACGAGCGCGAGCTGCACGCCGACGAGCCCGGTGGCGTCGTTGACCAAGCTCTCGCCGCCGAGGATCGCCGTCATCCGACGCGGCACGCGCACTCGCTCGATCACCGCTTGCGTCGCGACGGTGTCGGTCGGCGAGACGATCGCACCGAGCAGAAAGCACGCGGCGAGCGGCAGCTCCGGCAGCAACCAGTGCGCGACCCAGCCGACCGCGAGGATCGTCAACGCGACCAGCCCGATCGCGAGCATCAGGATCGGTCGCAGCCAACGGCGGAAGTGCACCCACGACGTGTGAAACGCGTCCGCGTAGAGCAACGGCGGCAGGAAACCGATCAGGATCAGGTCGGGATCGATCTCGACGTGCTCGAGCGGCGCGAACAGGCTGACCAGCACGCCTGCGAGCGCGAGCAGGATCGGCGCGGGCGTGCGGAGTCGCGGCGCGACGAGCGTGACCAACGCGACGACGCCGAGCCCCGCCGCCAAGAGCAGCAGCGAAGCGGACATCGCGGCAGTCTAGTCGCCGCGCGGAGGTCGAACGAGCGCGTGACGCTCAGTGCATCGCGCGCGAATAGCCCTGGAGGATCTTGACGTAGTTCCCGCGCTCGTAGTTCTCGGGGTCCGGGCTGCGGGAGAGGTTCATGCTGCCCTGGGCTTGCGCGAGCGACTCGTACTCGTGCTCGACGAGCCAGCGCTCGAGGTCCGTGCGCACCGTCCGTAGGTGCTCGGGGCCGCGTTGGAGCAGCGCCGAGACCATCTGGACGCCGTGCGCGCCGGCCATGATCGCCTTCAGCGCGTCGACGCCGCTGTGCACGCCGCCGCTCGCGCCGAGCGTGACGTTCACGCGCCCGGAGAGCAGCGCGAGCCAGCGCAAGCGGATCAACAGCGCCTGCGAGTCCGAGTAGCGAAGTCGCAGCGCGACGGTGAGCTCCTCGACGTCGATGTCGGGCTGGAAGAACCGATTGAAGAGCACCAGGCCCTTCGCGCCGGCGTGCTCCAGTCGGCGAGCGAGGTGCGTCAACGACGTCCAGTACGGCGACAGCTTCACCGCGACCGGCAAGCGCGTTTCGCGGATGACGTGCTCGACCATGTGCACGACGCCGTTCTCGACTTCGATCGAGGTCAGCTCGGGATCGTGCGCGACGCTGTAGACGTTGAGCTCGAGCGCGTCGGCGCCGGCTTGCTCGATCAGCTTCGCGTAGCGCAACCAACCGGAATCCGTGTAGCCGTTCAGCGACGCGATCACCGGGATCTGCAGCATGCGCTTGAGCTTCCCGATCTGCTCCAGGTACGCGTCGGGGCCGAGCACGAACTCGTGCGGTCGAGGCAGGTAGCTCGCCGCCTCGGCGGTCGACTCGCCGTGCGTGCTGATGAATTCGTGCGTGCGGTTCTCGAGCGCGAGCTGCTCCTCGAACAGCGAATGCATCACGATCGCCGCCGCGCCGGCGTCCTCGGCGCGACGCACCAGATCCAAGTCGTCGCAGATCGGCGAAGCGCCGACCATCAGCGGGTGAGGCAGGTCGAGCCCCAGGTATTTCGTGCGCAGGTTCATCGTGGTGGGCTCCTCACTGCTTCGCCGCGTCGACGGGCTTGACGCGCATCTCTGCCATCTGACGGTAGATCTCGGTGCGGCGCACCGCGTCGCGCTGGGCTTCCGCGGCGAGCTTCGCGAAGCGTTTCGGATCGATCTTCTCGACCATCCGGAAGCGCGCTTCGTTCTGCGTGAAGTCGGTGACCGGACGTTTCGGCGTCCCGCCCATGTCGAGCTGCAGCGGCGGTTCGCCTTGCTCGCCGCGCGCGGGGTCGACGCGGTAGAGCGGCCAGAGGCCGGACTCGACAGCGAGCTTCTGCTGTTCGGTGCCGCGCGAGAGCTCGTAGCCGTGCGCGATGCAGTGGCTGTACGCGATGATGATGCTCGGCCCGGGGTGCGCTTCCGCTTCGAGCATCGCTTTGACCGTCTGCGAGTCCTTCGCGCCGAACGCGACCTGCGCCACGTACACGTGGCCGTAGTTCATCGCGATCAGCCCGAGGTCCTTCTTCGACGTCGCCTTGCCGGCGGTCGCGAACTTCGCGGCCGCGCCGAGCGGCGTCGCCTTCGACTGCTGACCGCCGGTGTTCGAGTACACGCCGGTGTCGAGCACGAGGATGTTGACGTTCTTGTCGGATGCGAGCACGTGGTCGAGCCCGCCGAACCCGATGTCGTACGCCCAGCAGTCGCCGCCGACGAGCCAGACGCTCTTCTTCACCAGGTAGTCGGCGATCAGCTCGAGTCGGCGCGCTTCGTCGCCCTTCAGCGACGTGAGCTTCTGCTTCAAGAGCACGACGCGTTCGCGTTGCGCGGCGATGCCGATCTCGTCCTTCTGATCCGCGTCGCGGAGCGCGCGCACCAGCTCTTCACCGAGCCCGCCGGAAACCCGAGCGAGCAGCTCGTGCGCCTGCGCGACCAGCGCGTCGACGCCCATCCGCATGCCGAGCCCGAACTCCGCGTTGTCCTCGAAGAGCGAGTTGGCCCACGCAGGCCCGCGACCTTGCTTGTTGGTCGTGTAGGGCGTCGTCGGCAGGTTGCCGCCGTAGATCGACGAGCAGCCGGTCGCGTTCGCGACGAGCAGGCGATCCCCGAAGAGCTGCGTGAGCAACTTGATGTACGGCGTCTCGCCGCAGCCCGCGCACGCGCCGGAGAACTCGAACAGCGGCTCGAGGAACTGCGAGCCCTTCACTTCGAGCTTCGCGGTCTTGCGATCGGCCTCCGGCAGCTCCAGGAAGAACCCGAAGTTCTCGCGCTCGGCGTCGCGCAGCGGCCGTTGCGGCGCCATTTCCAACGCCTTGCGGCGCGGATTGGCCTTGTCCTTCGCCGGACAGATCACGGCGCACATTTGGCAGCCGGTGCAGTCCTCGGGAGCGACTTGCACGGTGTACTTCGCGCCGGGGTACTCGTTGCCCTTGTACGGCTCGGACTTGAACGAGCTCGGAGCTCCCGCGAGCGCCGCGGGCTCGTACGCCTTGACGCGGATCGCCGCGTGCGGGCAGACCATCGCGCACTTGTTGCACTGGATGCAGAGGTCCGAGTTCCACACCGGGATCTCGGCGGCGATGTTGCGCTTCTCCCATTTCGCGGTGCCGGTCGGCCACGTGCCGTCAGGCGGGAAGGCGCTGACCGGCAGCAGGTCGCCCTTGCCGGCGAGCATCACCGCGGTGACCTTCTGCACGAACTCGGGCGCTTCCGGCGCGACGATCGGCGGACGGCGCCGCGTCGAGGTAGCGCGATCGGGGACGACGACGCGGTTCAAGTGCGCGAGCGAGAGGTCGATCACCTCTTGGTTCTTGCGCACGATGTCCGCGCCCTTCTTGCCGTACGTCTTTTCGATCGCTTGCTTGGTCTTCGCGATCGCTTCGTCGCGCGGGAGCACACCCGAGATCCCGAAGAAGCAGGTCTGCATCACCGTGTTGATCCGGTTGCCCATGCCGCAGAGGCCGGCGACCTTCAGCGCGTCGATCACCCAGAGTTGCGCGTGCTTCAGGACCAGCGCGTCCTGCACCTCGCGCGGGAGCTCGCCCCACACGCGATCGGGCCCGAACGGGCTGTTCAGCAGGAACACGCCGTCCGGCTTCAGTTGCTCGAGCATCTCGTAGCGGTCGGCGAACTCGAACTGGTGGCAACCGACGAAGTCGGCCTCCTGCACGAGGTACGGCGCGCGGATCGGCTCGGGCCCGAAGCGCAAGTGCGACACGGTGACCGCGCCGGACTTCTTCGAGTCGTAGACGAAGTAGCCCTGCACGAACTGCTCGGTCTCCTCGCCGATGATCTTGATCGTGTTCTTGTTCGCGCCGACGGTGCCGTCGGAGCCGAGACCGTAGAAGAGCGCCTGGAACATCCCCTTCGGGAAGATCGCGGGCTCGGGGCCGAGCGGCAGCGAGAGGTGCGTCACGTCGTCGACGATGCCGACGGTGAACTGTTGCTTCGGCTTCGGCTTCGCGAGCTCGGTGAACACCGCCGCGACCATCGCGGGCGTGAACTCCTTCGAAGAGAGACCGTAGCGGCCGCCGATCACGCGCGGCATCGCATCGGGCCGCGCCTGCGCGAGCGCCGCGACGACGTCGAGGTAGAGCGGCTCGCCGAGAGCGCCCGATTCCTTGGTGCGGTCGAGCACGGCGACGCGCTTCACGCTCTGCGGCAGCGCGGCGACGAAGCGCTCGAGCGAGAACGGTCGGTAGAGGTGGACGACGAGCACGCCGACCTTCTCACCTCTCGCGCGCAGCCAGTCCACCGTCTCACGCGCGGTTTCGGCGCCGGAGCCCATGATCACGATCGCGGACTCCGCGTCGGGCGCGCCGTGCCATTCGAACAGGCCGTATTGCCGGCCGGTCAGCGCGGCAAAGACCTTCATCTCGGCGGCGACGACGTCCGCGCAACGGTCGTAGAACGAATTCGCGGCTTCGCGCGCTTGGAAGAACGTGTCTGGGTTCTGCGCGCTACCGCGCAGCACCGGACGATCCGGCGTGAGCGCGCGGCGGCGATGATCGGCGATCAATTCGGCGTCGAGCAGCGTCGCGAGCTCCTGATCGGTCAGCAACTCGACTTTCGCGAGCTCGTGCGACGTCCGGAAGCCGTCGAAGAAGTGGAGGAACGGGATGCGCGCCTTCAGCGTCGCCGCATGCGCGATCGCGGCGAGGTCGTGCGCTTCCTGCGGAGACGAGCCCGCGAGCATCGCGAAGCCGGTGCCCCGGCACGCCATTACGTCGGAGTGGTCGCCGAAGATCGAGAGCGCGTGCGTCGCCAACGTGCGCGCGGAGACGTGCAGCACGAAGGGCAACAGCTCGCCGGCGATCTTGTAGAGGTTCGGGATGTAGAGCAGCAGACCCTGCGACGCGGTGAAGCTCGTCGCGAGCGAGCCCGCTTGCAGCGCGCCGTGGACCGCGCCCGCGGCACCGCCCTCGGACTGCATCTCCTGCACCAAGGGCACGGAGTTCCAGAGGTTCACTCTCCCCGCGGCCGACCATTCGTCGGAGAGCTCGCCCATCGTCGACGAGGGCGTGATCGGGTAGATGGCGATCACCTCGCTGGCGCGGTAGGCGACGTCGGCCGCCGCCTGGTTGCCGTCGAGGATCTCGAAGTGCGCTTCGGGCTTGGCGCTGCTCACCAATTCGGCCTTGGCTTCAGGACGGGCGGTCACGGATTCAGGTGTAGGGTTCAAGGAACAACCTCCGGAGCACACTTCGCAGGAAACGACTGCCGGACGCGCTCCCACGAAGGGCGTAGACATCCGGTCCCTTCGCCGTAGATCGCGTCGGGCCACGCCGACTTCACCCCGGATTCGCGCCGGGTCGCGCCCGCGCGCGGACGCGCGATCGACCGCTGCGCCTACGCCGGGTCCGACGCTCTCCGTAGAAGGGCGCAGGTTGCGCGGACCTCGCGCGTATTTCGATTGCCCGCCGCGAACCTCAACCTACGCCGCTGATTCCGACCGGCGAGTGGTTCGACGGTCCGAGGCCCGGCGCGCGCGAGGGCGCGCTCAGGAGTTTTCATGGTGGTCGATCTCGTACTTGGCATGGCCGGCTCGGGCGGCGACGGCGTGGTCAGCGCCGGGGAGTCGCTGCTCGCGGCGGTGTCGTCGCACGGCTACCACGCGATGATGACCAAGAGCTTCGGCCCGCAGATCCGCGGAGGCGAATCGAGCTGCCGGGTGCGCGTCGGCACGGTGCCCGTGCACAACCCCGGCGGCGCCCTCGACGCCGCCGTCGCGCTGAATTGGGAGGACTTCCTGAAGTTCGGCGCGGAGCTCGAGCTCGCGCCGACGACCGTGCTGATCCACGAAGCGAAGGCGGGTCCGCCGCCGGAAGCGTTGGTGCGGCGCGGCGCGATGCCGACTGAAGTGGTCGCGGTGCCGATCACCGAGCTCACCAACCAGTCCGCGGGCACCGAGAAGGCGAAGACCAGCGTCGTGCTCGGCCTCCTGTGCGGCTGGTTCGGCGTGCCGGAGGACGGCGTGCGCCGCGGGCTCGAGAAGAAGTTCGCGAAGAAGGGCGAGGGGCTGCTCGAAACCAACGAACGCGCGCTGAAGGCGGGGATCGAGCACGCGCTCGCCAATCCGCTGCGGTCGACGAAGCGCCTCGCGCCGCCGCCGACTCACTCGCCGAAGCTCTTGTGCGACGGCAACGACCTCTGCGCGACCGCCGCGCTCTTCGCCGGCTGCAAGTTCTTCGGCGGTTACCCGATCACGCCGTCGACCGAGGTGATGCAGACGCTCGCGAAGGAGATCTGGAAGTACGGCGGCACCGTGTTGCAGGCCGAGGACGAGATCGCGGGTATCGGCGCGGCGCTTGGCGCCTCGTTCGCCGGCCTGAAGTCGATGACGGCGACCTCGGGGCCCGGAATGGCGCTCAAGACCGAGATCATGGGGCTCGCGTCGATCGCGGAGCTGCCGCTGGTGATCCTCGACGTCCAACGCGGCGGTCCGGCGACCGGCCTGCCGACGAAAAGCGAGCAAGCGGACCTGTTCCAAGCCGCGTTCTCCGCGCACGGCGACGTGCTGCGGCCGGTGCTCGCGCCGATCTCGGTCGGCGACACGTTTCGCGTCACGGTCGAGGCGTTCAACCTCGCCGAGCACTACCAGACGCCGGTGATCATCCTCTCCGACCAGGAGGTCGCGCAGCGCAAGGAGACGGTCGAGCCGATCGACACGTCGCGGTTCACGATCGAGGAGCGGCTCGCGCCGAGCGCGAGCGACCTCGTCGACTACCGCCGCTTCCGCCACACCGAGTCCGGCGTCAGCCCGATCAGCCATCCGGGGCTCGCCGGCGGCAGCTACCTCGGCGCGGGCATCGAGCACAACGAGAAGGGCGATCCGACCGCGAGCGGCGCCGAGCACGCGCGGATGAACGAGAAGCGCTTCAAGAAGCTCGAGCCGCTGCAGCACCGCCGCGATCTGTTCGACGTCCTCGGGCCGAGCGACGCGCCGTTCGCGTTGATCAGCTGGGGCTCGAGCGCGGGCGTCGCGCGCGAGGCGTTCGAGCTCGCGCGCGCGAAGGGGCTCGCCGTCAAGCTCCTGATCCCGCGCTTGCTCTACCCGATCGCCGTTCCGGTCTATCGCGAGTTCCTCGCGTCGGTCGAGGCGGGGCTGGTCGTCGAGCTCTCGCACCAAGGGCAGCTCCACAAGATCCTGCGGATGCAGCTCGATCTACCCGCCGGCCTGCGTTCGTTCTGCCACAGCGGCGCGACGCCTTTCCGACCCGACCAGGTGCTCGCCGAGCTCGAAGCGCTCGCCGCGGTGGGGGTGAAGTGACCATGGACACCGCGACCACCACCTGCGGCGCCACCGCGACCCCCAAGGACTACAGCAGCGCGCTCAAGCCGATCTGGTGCCCGGGCTGCGGCGACTACGGCGTGCTGCAGGCGCTCTACCGCGCACTGGCGGCCATCGGCAGGCCACCGCACGAGATCGCATTCATCTCCGGCATCGGCTGTTCGAGCCGGATCCCGGGCTACACGACCGCGTACGGCTTCAACAGCGTCCACGGACGCGCGCTGCCGATCGCGCAGGGCGTCAAGCTCGCCAATCCGGACCTCCAAGTGATCGTCGCGGGCGGCGACGGCGACGGGTTCTCGATCGGCGGGGGCCACGTCGCGCACGCGGTGCGGCGCAACCTCGACCTGACGTACCTGGTGATGGACAACCAGGTGTACGGGCTGACCAAGGGCCAGCTCTCGCCGACGTCGCCGAAGGGACTCGCGACGGTGACGTCGCCGCTCGGCAGCCTCGAGGAGCCGATCAACCCGTTGCTCTACACGCTCGCCTACGGCGCGGGCTTCGTCGCGCAAGGCACGCCGGCGGAAATGCCGGGGCTGACCGCGCTGATCGAGCAAGCGATCCGCTACCCGGGCTTCGCGTTCGTCAACATCCAGTCGCCGTGCGTGACGTTCGGCCAGGAAGAACAGCAGATGCGCGCGCACAAGGCGCACCTGCGGCCGCTCGCGAGCCTCGGCCACGATCCCAGCGACCAGTTGCGGGCGCTCGACCTCGCGCGGTCGTACGGGAAGGAGCTCCACACCGGCGTCCTCTACCGCAATCCCAATCCGCCGCCGACCTACGACGCGCTCGTGCGCGAACGACAGCGAGCCCTCGCCCCAGAGGCGAAGGACCGTTCACGTCTTCTCGACGTGTTCTTGCAGAAGTGAGGCGCACCGTGAACAGCCTGCCGTGCTCTCCGGGCGTCGACTTCAAGAAGTTGTCGCTGATGGAAGCGCTCGACCTCGCGGTGACCGTCGAGGAAGAGGCGCGTGATCGCTACGTCGAGCTCGCCGACGCGCTCTCGATCGCGCACACGCCGGAAGCGTCCGAATTCTTCCGCAAGATGGCTCGGATGGAGGAAAAGCACCGAGTCGCATTGCTGACCAAGCGCCGCGCGAGCTTCGGCGACCGGCCGTCGACCGTCGGCCGCCTGCAGATCTTCGACATCGAGGCGCCGGACTACGACACCGTCCGCGTGTTCATGACCGTGCGCCAGGCGCTCGAGGTCGCGTTGCAGTCCGAGCGCAAGGCTCGCGCCTTCTTCAAGGCCGCGTTGGCGGAGACCACCGACCTCGAGGCGCGTTTCCTGTTCGCCGAGCTCGTCGCCGAGGAGTCCGACCACGAGGCCTACGTCCTGGCGGAGCTCGCGCGCCAGGCGACCGACCCGTGGGGCGACCCCCCGGGCGATCCGGCGGATTACTCCGACGAGCCCGTTTCCCAGTGATTCCCTCGTGACTCCCTTGCTCGATCCACGCGGGGCCCGTTCTGAGATCCTGCGGTCAGAAACGTGGGCCCCGACGGCCTCCGCGGGTACTCTCGCGGCCCTTGCCCAGCGTCTCCAGAGCTGACGACACCCGAGCTAACGACACCCGAGACAACGACAGAGGTCCCCTACGTCTTCCTTCGTCCAGGACTACCCGTTGATCGTCTTCCTCGCGGTCGCCTTCGGGGTGATCGCCGGGATGCTGATCGGTGCGCGCGTCTTCGCCGTCCGAGCGAAGCGTGAATCGCCTCTGAAGAAGACCACGTACGAGTGCGGAGAATCTCCCGCCGGCATGGCCTGGGTGCGGTTCCACGCTCGTTATTACGTCGTCGCGCTCTTCTTCCTGCTCTTCGACATCGAAGCGGCCTTCCTGTTCCCGTGGGGCGGCAACGCTCGCGAGCTCGGGGTGCAAGGCTTCGTCGCGGTGGTGAGCTTCGTCGCGGTCGTGCTGCTCGGTTGGCTGTGGGCGGTGCGCAAGGGGGCGCTGAAGTGGCAATGAGCTCGAAGCCCAACCTCGACACCGGCGGCAGCTTCACGCACCCGCTCTACCAAACGCTGGAAAGGCTGCCCGGCGTCTCGCTCGGGCTCGCGTCGCTCGACGACTTGCTCGCGTGGGGACTGACCAACTCGCTTTGGGTCTTCCCGATGGCGACCAGCTGTTGCGGCATCGAGCTGATGGCCGCCGCCGCGAGCCGCATCGACCTCGACCGCATGGGCACGATCGTCCGCGCGACGCCGCGCCAAGCCGACGTGATGGTCGTCGCCGGAACGATCACCGTGAAGATGGCGCCGCGCGTCCTGAAGCTCTGGGAGCAGATGCCCGAGCCCAAGTGGTGCATCGCGATGGGCTCGTGCGCGATCTCCGGCGACTTCTACCGCAACCTCTACTCGGTGATCCCGGGCATCGACACCGTGATCCCGGTCGACGTCTACGTCCCGGGGTGTCCGCCCAATCCGGAAGCGCTGATGCACGGGCTCCTGCGGCTCCAAGAGAAGGTGCAGGCGATCCGCCGCGGCGAAAAGGTCGTCCGCGACCCCAATCCCGAGCTGATCGCGATCACCAAGCCGTCGGTCCCGCGCGTTTGCGAGCGCGATCGCGACGGCGACCTCTCGCGCGAGCAAGCCGACCAAGCGCTGCGCGTCACCGCCGATCAGATGTGCTCGCCGATCGACGTGCCGTACGCGGCGACCACGCCACAGAAGCCGGTGTTCGCGCCGGACTTCGCCGGGTTGCTCACCGAGCTCGGCATCGCCGACGCGCCCGCCGAAGGCCCGCCGTGCGTGCCGGTCGCGCGGCACTACGAGCTCACGCGGCGGCTGAAGGACCTCGGCTACCGCCAACTGGTCTCGATCGTCGCGAGCCACTGGCCCGCCGGGCTCGGCCGCAAGGGCAAGGACGAAGCCGAGCCCGAGCACTTCGAGGTCACGTACCTGCTGCGCACCGTCGGCAAGGGCTCGCGCGTCGCGACGTGGACGGTGCGCCTCGTCGTCGACGAGACGATCCCGACGATCGTGCCGCTCTTCGCGGGCGCCGATTGGCAAGAGCGCGAGCAGTACGACCTGGTCGGCGTGCGCTTCGAAGGCCACCCCGACCTTCGCCGGCTGATGATGGCGGAGAACTGGGTCGGCCACCCGTTGCGCCGCGACTATCCGATCGACACGCCTTGCGCACCGTGGAGATGAGCATGCTCCAGACGCTCCAAGTCGAACGCCGCGTCGATCCGCACCTGTCGATCGATCGCTACGACCCCGAGGCCGAGCTCCTGCTCCTGCACATGGGTCCGCAGCACCCCGCGACGCACGGGGTGTTCCGCATGGACCTCTATCTCGACGGCGAGATCGTCGTCAAGGCGGTCCCGTACGTCGGTTACTTGCACCGATCCGTCGAGAAGCTCTGCGAGAAGCTCACCTATTCGCAGGTCACGCCGATCGTCGACAAGAACGACTACGTCTCGCCGATGACCAACGAGCAGGCCATCAACATGGCCTTCGAGAAGTTGCTCGGCATCGAAGTGCCTCGGCGCGCGCGTTGGATGCGGCTCGTGTTCGCGGAGCTGCAGCGCATCGCGTCGCACCTCCTGTGGCTCGGCACGTTCGCGATGGACCTCGGCGGCGCGCTCGGCGGCGGGTCGACGGTGTTCATCCACTCGTTCCGCGAGCGCGAGATGATCATGGATCTCTTCGAGGAGATCTCGGGCGCGCGCTTCCACTACAACACGCACACGATCGGCGGCAATCGCCACGACATCCCGGCCGGTTGGGCGGGGCGCGTCAAGCACGCGCTCGACGTCATCGGCGCCCGCATCGGCGAGTACGAGGCGATGTCGCTCCACAACCGGATCTTCGTGCAGCGCACGCGCGGCGTCGGCGTGATCGATTCGAGCCTCGCGCTCGAGCTCGGCCTCACCGGTCCGATGCTGCGCGCGTGCGGCGTCGACCACGACCTGCGGCGCGACGCTCCGTTCCACGCGTACGACGAGGTCCCGGTCAACGTCGCGGTCGCGCACGGCGGCGATTGCCTCGCGCGCGCCGAAGTGCGCTTCGCCGAGCTGCGCGAGAGCGTGCGCCTCGTCCGCGCGACGATCGACTCGATCCCCGAGGGCTCGATCAACGGCGGCAAGCCGATCAAGCTCCCGAACTCGATCAAGATCCCGGCGGGCCAGACCTACGTCGGCATCGAGACGCCGCGCGGCGAGCTCGGCACCTACGTGATCGCCGACGGTTCCGCCAACCCGTACCGACTCAAGATCCGGCCGCCGAGCCTGCACGCGCTCTCCGCGCTGCCGTACATGCTGCCCGGCGGCACGGTCAGCGACGCGCTCGCGATCCTGGGTTCGGTCGACCCGATCATGGGGGAGGCCGACAGATGAACGTGGTGTTGACGGCGCTGGTGACGAGCCTCGCCATCCTGGTCGGCGTCCTGACGGTCACCGCCTGGGGCATCTGGTTCGAGCGCAAGTTTTCCGCGCGCCTGCAATCGCGCCTCGGGCCGACGATGGTCGGTCCCGTCGGCCTCGCGCAGCCGCTCGCGGACCTGATGAAGCTGCTGCAGAAGGAGGACCTCGTCCCCGAGGCCGCCGACCGCGCGGTCTTCAACCTCGCGCCGCAGATCGCGGCGCTCTGCGCGCTCGGCGCGGCGGCGGTCGTGCCGTTCTCCGCGCACATCGTCGGCGCCAAGATCGACCTTGGCGTGCTGTACCTGCTCGCGATCGGCGCCGTGACGGTGCTGCCGGTCTTCATGGCGGGCTGGGCGAGCAACAACAAGTTCGCGTTGCTCGGCGGCATGCGCGCGCTCGCGCAATCGCTGTCGTACGAGGTGCCGTTGGTGCTCTCGGCGATGGTGCCGGTGATCCTCGCGGGCTCGATGGACGTCTCGAAGATCGTCGAGTACCAAGCCGCGGGCTCGTGGATCGCGATCGGTCCCGTGTGGCTCGGCCTGCCGGCGTTCGTGCTCTTCCTGCTCGCGATGCTCGCCGAGTCCAATCGCATCCCGTTCGACATCCCCGAGGCCGAGAGCGAGCTCGTCGCCGGCATCACCACCGAGTACTCGGGGATGAAGTTCGCTCTGTTCTACCTCGGCGAATACGTGCACACGTTGGTCGCGTCCGCGGTGGCCGCGGCGTTGTTCCTCGGCGGTTGGGACGGGCCCTTCGCGCCCGGGCTGCACTGGATGGTGCTCAAGACGTTGGCGCTGTTCACGTTCGTCTACTGGGTGCGCTGGTCGCTCCTGCGCTTCCGCTCGGACCAACTGATGAAGATGTGCTGGTACTGGCTCGTGCCGATCTCCGTCGCGCTGCTGCTCGGCGCCGGCGCGTGGGTGGTGCTGTGAGCCCCGGAGTCCTGCGATGAAACACTTCGTCGATGGAGTGCACGCGCTCGCGATGACCCTGCGCAACGGGTTTCGCAAGCCGACGACCGTCGAGTTCCCCGACGTGATCCGACCGCGCGCCGAGCGCTATCGGACGACGTTCTCGCTCTTGTACGACGAGCAGGGCGATCAGCTCTGCATCGGCTGCCTGCAGTGCGAGCGCATCTGCCCGTCCGAGGTGATCGCGATCAAGGCCGCGGGCAAGAAGGAATCGCCGGTGACCGGCAAGAAGCGCGGCTACGCCGACGACTTCGTGCTCGATCTCGCCGCGTGCATCTACTGCGAGCTCTGCGTGCAGGTCTGCCCGGTCGACGCGATCGTGATGACGCGCGAGCCCGAGACGCCCGCGTTTTCGCGCGAGGACCTGGTGCTGACGATGGAGCGCCTTTACGCGAACGGCAAGAACCGCCGACGCGCGTGGAGCGACGGCACCAAGCTCATGGCGATGCAGGAAGCCGGCCGCGCCGCGCCGCCTCCGAAGGCCGTGCACCACGCGAAGCCCACCGCGGTCGAGAAAGCGCCTGCCGCCGAAAAAGCGCCTGCGGTGGACAAGGCGCCTGAACCCGCGAAAGCAAACGAGCCCGCGAAGGCAGGCGAACCCGCGAAAGCAGGCGAGCCCGCGAAGGCAGGCGAGCCCGCGAAAGCACCCGAGGCTTCCGCCGCGCCGGTCACGGAGGCCAAGCCGTGATGTCCGACGCTTGGTTCTGGTTGCTCGCCGCCGGGCTCTGCGCGTCCGCGGTGTCGGTCGTCCGCTCGCGCGACTTGGTGCGCGCGGTGTTGTGGCTCGCGCTCGGGTTGCTCCTGACCGCCGGCCTCTACGCGTACCTCGACGCGCCGTTCCTCGCCGGGGTGCAGGTGCTGACGTACGTCGGCGGCGTCGCGACGCTGATGGTGTTCGGCGTGATGGTCACGCGGCGCCACACTTCGGCGTCGGCCGAAGCGAGCAACGATTCGAACGCGGTCGGCGTGCTCGCGGCGCTCGGCGTGTTCGCGCTGCTCGCGACCGCGATCCTGAAGACGGACTTGCCGGAGAGCTCGGCCCCGACGCAGACGACCGCCGAACTCGGGCGCGCGTTGCTCGACACGTACTTGTTGGCGTTCGAAGCGGTGTCGCTGCTGTTGCTCGCGGCGATCGTCGGCGCGGTGGTGATCGCGCGCCGGCGCGACGTCGAAACGCGCGAGACGCGCGGCTCGGCGGCGTTGCCCTCGATCCGAGTGGGCCGAACGGAAGCGGACTAGTCCGATGACACTCGTCCAATGCCTCCTGCTCGCCTCGGCGCTCTTCAGCGTCGGGGTCTACGGCCTGATCACGCGCCGCCAAGCGGTCGCGATGCTCCTTTCGATCGAGCTGATGGTCAACGCGGCCAACCTGGCCCTGGTGGCGTTCGCGAAGTACGCGGGCGCGCCGACGCAGCCGTTGGTCCTCTTCACGCTGGCGATCACCGTGGCCGAGGTCGCGGTCGGACTCGCGCTCGTGATGCTCCTCTACCGCCGCTACGACGACACGTTGCTCGACGCGGCCAGCGAGACCAAGGGATGAACGATCCGATCTTCCTCGCCGCGCTCGCGCTCTTCGTGCCCATCGCGGCGGCGTTGTTCCTGCTGGTCGCGGCACCCGTGCGACATCGCGGCGCGCCGGCCGCCGGCGTGTGCGTGACCGCGAGCGTGGTCGCGCTCGCCGCGGCGGTGCGGCTCGTCTTCGTGCACGCCGCGCAGGGCGACGCGCGCTGGACGACGACGTGGATCTCGGCGGCCGGCAAGCCGATCGCCGAGGTCGGGTTGCACCTCGACGGAGCGTCGGTCTCGATGCTCGCGGTCGTCTGCCTCGTCGCGCTCTGCGTGCAGGTCTTCTCGGTCGCGTACATGCACGACGAGCCGCCGCGCGGTTACGGGCGGTACTTTTCGTTCCACGCGCTCTTCCTGTTCAGCATGAACCTGTTCGTGCTCGCGCCGAACCTGCTGCAGGCGTTCGCGGGTTGGGAGCTCGTCGGTCTCACGAGCTACCTGCTGATCGGGTTCTACTTCGCGAAGCCGAGCGCCGCGAAGGCCGCGGTCAAGGCGTTCTGGATGACCAAGCTCGCCGACATGGGCTTCTTGTTCGGCCTGCTCTGGCTCTTCGTCGCGACCGGGAGCTTCGAATGGACGACGAAGCTCGCGCCCGAGGTCGCGGTCGGCGTCACGTTGCTCTTCTTCCTCGCCGTCGTCGGCAAGTCGGCGCAGTTCCCTCTGCACATCTGGCTGCCGGACGCGATGGAAGGCCCGACGCCGGTCTCCGCGCTGCTCCACGCGGCGACGATGGTCGCGGCGGGCGTGTTCCTGGTCGTGCGCGCGGACCCGCTGTTCGCGCAGGCCGATGCGACGCGCGAAGTGATGCTCTGGATCGGCTCGTTCACCGCGGTGTTCGCCGCGTGCCTCGCGCTGGTGCAGCGCGACATCAAGAAGGTGCTCGCGTACTCGACTTGCTCGCAGCTCGGGTACATGGTCGCGGCGCTCGGCGCGGGCTCGGCCTTCGCCGGCTACTTCCACCTCGGCACGCACGCGTTCTTCAAGGCGTTGCTCTTCCTCGCCGCCGGCAGCGTGATCCACGCCGTCCACTCGAACGACCTCGCGGACATGGGCGGGCTGCGCAAGAAGATGCCGCTGACGACGCTGACGTTCGTCATCGGCGCGCTGTCCCTCGCCGGGATCCCGGGCTTCGCCGGGTTCTTCAGCAAGGACCTGGTGCTCGCGACGCTCGAAGGCCGCGCGAACTGGATCCCGTGGGCGATGCTGATGGGCGCCGCGTTCCTGACCGCGTTCTACATGGGCCGCGTGGTGTGCATGACGTTCTTCGGCGCGCTGTCGCACAAAGCCGAGCACGCGCACGAGGCGCCGCTCTGGATGAGCGGTCCGTTGCTCGTGCTCGCGGTGCCGTCGGTCGGCGCCGGGTTCCTCGGCGGGTGGCTCGCGCACTCGCTCGGAGCCCACTACGAGACGCACGTCGGGCTGACGCCGATCGTCGCCTCGACGATGGCGATCGCCGGACTGCTCGGGTCGATCGCGATCTACGGCAGGCGCCGTGACGCGTCGGTCGCCGGCGCGATCGAGCGGCTCGACAAGGCGAGCATGGTCGACCGCGCGTGGGAGCTCGGTTACCGCCGCGCGCTGCTCGGAGTCTCCGGGCTGCTCGGCTGGTTCGATCGCTACGTGATCGACGGGCTGATGAACTTCACCGGATACACGACGATCGAGGCGGGCGCCGCGGTGCGCGGAGCCCAGACCGGTCGAATGCGACACTACTTGGTCGCCGTCGTGGTGGGCGCGGTCCTGCTCGCGCTGATGGGGCTCTTGTGATGAACCACTGGCTCTCCCTGATCGTGGCGGCTCCGGCGATCGCCGCGGCGTGCCTGTTGGTGCTGAAGCCCGACCAGAAGCTCGCGATCCGGTTGGTGTCGCTCGTCGGCGCGACCGTGGCGCTGATCGGCAGCCTGGTGGTCGCGGCCACGTACGACCGCGCGCTCGGCGGGTTCCAGATGCTCGAGAGCTATCCGCTGGTGCCGTCCTACGGCATCCACCTGAAGCTCGCGGTCGACGGCTGGGGCGTCGCGCTGCTGATCCTGACCGGCATCATCATCTTCACAGGCGTGCTCGCGAGCTGGTCGGTGCCGAAACGCGACAAGGAGTTCTTCCTGTTGCTGCTCGTGCTCGTCTCGGGCGTGTTCGGCGTCTTCGTCAGCCAGGATCTCTTCGTCTTCTTCCTGTTCTACGAGATCGCCGTGTTGCCGATGTACCTGTTGATCGGCATCTGGGGCGCGAGTCACGACGTGCGCGCCGCCGGTCCGTTCAAGTACGTGTGGAAGCGCTTCGCGGTCGGCGGCAAGGAATACGCCGCGATGAAGCTGACGTTGATGCTGCTGGTCGGCTCGGCGGCGGTGCTCGTCGCGATGTTGATGCTGTGGGCGAGCCCCGGCGTGCAGACGTTCGACCTGCAGGCGCTCGAGCGCGCGAGCTTCTCGCACACGACGCAGATGTGGGCCTTCCCGCTCTTGTGGCTCGGCTTCGGCTCGCTCGCCGGCGTCTTCCCGTTCCACACGTGGTCGCCCGACGGCCACGCGTCGGCGCCGACCGCGGTGTCGATGCTGCACGCGGGCGTGCTGATGAAGCTCGGCGCGTTCGGCGTGATGCGGATCGGGATGGTGCTCGTGCCCGACGCCGCCGCGACGTGGGCGCCGATCGTCGGCACGGTCGCGGTGATCAACATCCTCTACGGCGCGTTCTGCGCCGCGAGCCAGACCGACCTCAAGTACATCGTCGCGTACTCGAGCGTCAGCCACATGGGCGTCGTGATGCTCGGCGCGGCGACGATGACGCCGAACGGTTGGAACGGCGCGGTCTATCAGATGTTCGCGCACGGGATCATGACCGGGCTCTTCTTCGCGCTCGTCGGCCTCGTGTACGAGCGCGCGCACACGCGAGCGATCGCCAAGATGGGCGGCTTCGCGCATCCGATGCCGGTGGTCGCGGCGTTCTTCACGCTGGCGTGCCTGTCGTCGCTCGGCCTGCCGGGCACCGCGGGCTTCGTCGCGGAGTTCCTGGTGTTCGTCGGCGCGGCGCAGAGCCAACATTGGTGGTGGACGATCCCGGGCGTGCTCGGCGCGTTCGTCACCGCGGTGTACGTACTGCGCGCGTGCAAGACGATCTTCTGGGGTCCGGTGCCGCAAGGTGAGTACGCGCACCTGGCGGACGCGCGCAAGACCGAGTGGGCGGCGCCGCTGGTGCTCGGCTCCGCGCTGGTGCTGTTCGGTTTCTGGCCGCGCTTCCTGCTCGATTCGATCGACGGAGCGAGCGCGACGTTCCTGCAGCGCGTCACCACCGTCGCGGAGGTGTCGAAGTGAACTCCTGGATCCACGTCCTCTCCCTCGACCTCGCCGTCGTCGCGATCGCGGCCGCGGTGATGCTCGTCGACGCGCTGCTCTCGCTGCGCGGGAAGAGCCTCGGCTGGCTGGTCGTCGCGGCGCTCACCGGCGTGCTCGCGGCGTCGTTCTTCGTCGACGTCGTGGGCGTCACGCCGCACGGCGCGTACGTGTCCGACGCGTGGGTGCTGTTCTTCAAGCGCGTGTTCCTCGTCGCCGCGATCCTCGGGATCCTCGGGTCGATCGACTGGCTGGAGCAGCGCGCGTCGCGCCGCCAGGCCGAGTACTACGCGCTCGTGCTCTTCAGCCTGGTCGGGATGATGCTGCTTCCCGGCGCGCGCGATTGGGTGTTGCTCGTCGTCGCGTTCGAGCTGATGGGCGTGCCGCTGTACGTCCTCGCGGGCTACGCCAAGAACGACGGCGAGCCCGATTCGCCGAAGCTCGCCGCCGAAGCCGCGCTCAAGCTCTTCGTCACCGGCGCGGCGAGCTCGACCTTCACGTTCTTCGGCCTCGCGTTGCTCGTCGGGCTCTCGGGCTCGACGATGATCGGGCAAGGAGTCCAGCCGTCGCCGCTCGCGTCGGTCGGGTTGCTGATGATCATCGCGGGCTTCGGCTTCAAGCTCGGCGCCGTGCCCTTCCACTTCTGGGTGCCCGACACGTACCAAGGCGCGCCGACGCCGTTCGTGTCGTTCCTCTCGGTCGCGCCGAAGGCCGGCGGTCTCGCCGCGTTGTGCGTGATCCTGATGTCGACCGGTTGGATCGGCTCGCACGAGCTGTGGGGCCCGGCGATCGTGCTGCTCTCGGTCGCGAGCATGGCGGTCGGCAACCTGTTCGCGCTGCCGCAGACGGATTCGCGGCGACTGCTCGGCTTCTCCGGCATCGCGCAGATCGGCTACGTGCTGATCGCGCTCGCGGCGGCGACCGAGCAGGGGCTCGCGATGGCGCTCTTCTTCATCGCGGCGTACGTGTTCACGAACCTCGGGCTGTTCCTGGTCGTGCACGCGGCGGCGGAGAACATGGGCGGGCACGGAATCGCGCAGATGAGCGGCCTGTCGCGGCGCTCGCCGTGGCTCGGCGGCGCGCTGCTGGTGTTCCTGCTGTCGCTCGCGGGGATCCCGTTCGTGATCGGCTTCTGGGCGAAGCTCTTCGTGTTCCTGGAAGCGTATCGAGCCGGCCTCATCGTCCCGGTGCTCATCGGCATCGTGCTCGCGGTGGTGGGACTCTTCTACTACCTGTCGGTCGCACGCTCGACGTTCATGGCGGAGGGCACGAGCGACGCGCGCATCCACTCGGGCCTCGCCTTGCGCGCGGCGATCGGGATCTGTCTGGCGGCGGTGGTGCTGTTCGGTTTGTGGCCCGACCCGCTGGTCGAGGGCGCCAACGCGGCGGCGCGCGCGTTCATGGCGGGGCGATAGAGCGGTAGAGCGGGCGCCGCACGCGGAATGCACTGGGGCCGACCACGCGTTGGAAGCCCGAGTCGCGAGTTGCTCGACCGTTGCGCCTGCAAGATCCCCGTCGCAAGTCATCCAACGCCGATCTGCAATCGCGCGACGAACGCAGAGCGGCCGTGCGCCCTCGAGAGTGGCCTACCACTCGGTATCCGACGCGAGCCTGCAGCTTCCGTCGCGGCGCGCAGGCGCTGACGAAGAACGCTAGTCTGCAGGAATGGCGCTGGATCGAGTGCAGTTCGAGCTCCGCTTCACGGACCCGGCGCGTTCAACGGGCGCGATCGTCGTCACCGTCAACGGCACGGACTTCGTCGAGCTCGTTGGTGCTCACGAACGACCGTACGCCGAGGCCGAAGCTGCACCCGGGCTCGCCGGTCAGTACCGAGGGCTCGCTCCGGATCGCGTCGTGCCGCCGTCCCGACACTTCCTTGGTGAACCGTCGTGGGACCTCTACCGATACGGGGACAGGATCCAGGTACTCGGCTGCGAATGCGGCGAGCCGGGCTGCTGGCCGCTCGTTTGTCGGATCCAGGTCAGCGAGGAGCGCGTGACGTGGCTCGACTTCGAGCAGCCGTATCGTGCTGCGCGGCACCCCGCGCGTCGCCAGTGGAGCTACGCTGGATTCGGTCCCTTCGAGTTCGATCGCGGGGAGTACGAGGCCGCGCTCTCGGCGCTGACGCCGAGGCCTGGAATTTGACATAATCGCGAGGTGGCGGGGTCCAGGTCGCCGCGAGTCGAGCCCGTGCGTGCCCTGCGCCAATGCGGCTCGCGGAGCGGCGCGACACCGGTCGACGGGACGGCGATCAAATGACGTTTCACATCGGCTTGGCGGCTTGGATCATCCAGGACGGCAACTACGAGGACTTCGAGGTTGGCCGAGAATATCGGTTTGCACTCGAGTTCTACCCGCACGATGTGGTCGTGGCTCCCGACGCGTCGTCGATTCCCCGGCTGGCTCATGTCGGTAACGCTCGACACGACGCGGTTGGCACGATCGTGTTCTGCTCCGACGCCGCGTGGGTTGTCGACTTCGGGGTGCTTGCCTTCCAAGAGGCGAAACCGCCAAGCTGGGCCAAACCAGGAACTGTTGTCAGCGGGCGCTTCTATCTTGGCGTTGCCCCTTTTTTCTACTTCGAGCGCCTCAAGGAGGTGAGGGGAATGCCCGACCTATTTCGGCAGTGGTTCATCCGACGCATCCTGCTCGAAACCACACCCTGGAAGGAGGAATCTGACCCCCACGGGCGGAAGTTCAGGACGCGAGATTCCAGTCGAGAGAGCTTCATCGAGGTTCCGGCGACGGATGCGTGGAAGCACGATGGCGGAAGTGGTCACTACGTCCTCGAGTGCGAGCAACGGATGGGTCCGGGCGGGTCCGGTTAGGGGGCACGGCAGCGTGGTTCCTGAGGACAACAAGTCGTTGCAGCGGCCGTTGTCGGTCGCGCGCTCGACGTTCATGGCGGAGGACACGAGCGACGCGCGCATCCATTCGGGCCTCGCCTTGCGCGCGGCGATCGGGATCTGTCCGGCGGCGGTGGTGCTGCTCGGTTTGTGGCCCGACCCGCTGGTCGAGGGCGCGAACGCGGCGGCACGCGCGTTCATGGCGGGGTGATAGCTCGTCCGCGCGAAAACGCCACCGACGATCGGCGCACGCGGGGTGCTCTCTTGGGCCCATGTCCGAGTGCGTGGACGGGCGCCGACAATCCGTACGGACGTTCGATCGTTCCCCGCGCCCTTTCGGAGGTTGCCATGTCGGTCAAGTCGTACGGGATCCGCCAGATGATCCTCTCGGAACACGATGAGCTGCGTCGCCGCGCTCAGGAGATCGAAACCGCGCTCGAACGCATGGAGCGCATCCGTCGCGCGAGCGCCGGCGAGCTCGAAGGTCTGCTCACCGCGTTCTACGCGCGCTTCTGGCACCACATCGAGAACGAGGACAAGCTCCTGCGCCCGGTGCTCACCGAGGACGGCAAGAAGGCGATCGTCGATCGGATGGACAAGGAGCACGTCGACCAGCGCGCGCGCATCGAGGCGCTCTCGAAGCTCCTCTTGCACACGACGCCCCACGAGCACGTCGCCAAGCTCCGCGCGTTCTTCGACGAGCTCCGCAAGGAGATGCACGAGGAAGAGGATCTGTGCCTCAAGCCCGAAGTGCCGCACGACGACCCGATGCGGTTCGATAGCTGCTGCGGCCGCTGAGCTCGTAACCTGCGAGCGTGAAGCGCGTCGCACGCCTCGGTCGTCTCGCATGGCTCCTCGCGCTCGGCGCGTCGTGCGCGTCCACTGAGTCCACTCCGTCCGATGCGGCCACCGGCTCGGGTGCGTCGGGAGCGACTGCTGCGACCCGCGAGTCTGATTCGACCAGCGAGGCCGCTCCGTCCACCGAGTCCACTGCGTCCGGTGCGCCCGCGGCCTCCGCTGCGACTGCTGTGTCCGCCGACGCTGCTGCGTCCGCCGAGTCCGCTGCGCCCACTTCGTCGACTTCGTCCGCCGAGTCCGCCGAGTCCGCCGAGTCCACCGAGTCGCCCGATTCGGCCACGCGCCCCGGCAACGCCTACGCCGGACTCTCGTTGCGCGACAACCCCGAGGGGCTCGTCGTTTCGCACGTCGCGTTCGGGCCGTTCCAAGGCGACGGAGCGAGGAGTCCGAGTCTCTGGCGCACCGATGTCGTCGTCTCGATCGACGGCGCGCGCGTCGACGCCGCGGGGTTCGCGGCGCTGCTCGCGGCGAAGCGGCCCGGCGAGACTTTGAAGCTCGTCTATCGCCGCCGTGCGGACGCCGAAGCGCACCTAGGCGACGCGGTGGCGGCCGGCGATCCGAACGGCGAGGAGCACACCGTTGAAGTGGTGCTCGACGCCGCGAGCGATTGGCGCGGGACGGTCGGCGCCGGCTTGCGCGCCGACGCGACGCTCGCGGAGGCTCCCGAGGGCGAGTTCGAGGCGACGTTGCTCGCGCGCGCGGCGCAGGCGGGCCTCCGCGCGGCTGACGACGAGCGCGACGATGGAGTGGCGGGCGAACGAGACGGCGAGCACGCCGACGAACTTGGTGACGCGCGCGCAGACGAACTCGGTGGCGCGCGTGACGAGGAACTCGGCGGCGAGCGCGCCGACGACCTCGGCGGCGAGCGTGACGACGGACTCGGCGACGTACGCGACGTCGAACTCGACGTCACGCTCGGCGGCGGTCTCGACGCGCTGCTCGGCTACCTCCAGCACGTCCAAGCGCGGATGCTCGACGCGAACTCGCCGCCGCTCGCCGCGTGGGCGCTGCTGCGGCCGCTTTCGCTCGATGGCGCGGAGCGGGTGCTCGCGGAGCACGTCGCGGCGTTCGAACGAGCCGCGCGCGTTCCCTCGGACACCGGCGCGGCGGCGGCGCGGCTGGTGCGCGGCGTGCTCGACGGGCGCGAGCGCGAGCCCATCTCCGACGCCGAGCTCGCGGCGTCCATCGAGCTCCTCCGCGCGGACGCCGTGCTCCACGGCGAACTCGCGCGCGCGACCGTTGCGCGCCATCGCGACGACGTCGAGGTCGATCCGAGCCACGCGCGCGAGACGCTCGCGCTGTTGCGCGCGAGTCCCGAGCTCGCGTCGCGCGCGCTCGTCGTCGCGTACGGACGGCTCGGGCGCGCCGCCGCCGCCGAACTGGAGCTCGCGAACGCACCGCGCGGCGTGCCGGCCGAGCTCGCGGACCGCGTCCGCGCCGCGGTGCAAGGCGAGGTGCTCGCCGCGTTCGAGCGCGACGGCGGATTGTGCGTCGTCGGCGGCACGGGTGCGAACGTCTACGACGCCGCTCGGCTCGCGCGCGTGCTCGATCTCGGCGGCGCGGATCGCTACACGTGGTCCGCGCGCTTCGAAGGCGTCGAGCAACTCGTCTTCGACCTCGCGGGCGACGACGTGTACGAGTCGAGCGCGGCCTTCGCCGGGCCCGGTGTGGCGACGTTCGGGCTCGCGCTGGTCGACGACCGCGCGGGCGACGATCGCTACGGGTCGACCGAGCGCTTCGGCCAAGCCTGCGGACTCTTCGGCATCGGCGTGCTCGTCGATCGCGCCGGCGACGACACGTACTCGAACACCAGCGCGAACGCCGGCTTCGCGCAGGGCGTCGGATATTGGGGCGCGGGCCTGCTCGTCGACTTCGACGGCCGCGACACGTATGTCGGCGGGAAGCTCGCGCAAGGCGTCGGCGGGCCGCGCGGGCTCGGGCTCTTGCTCGATGCGCGCGGCGACGATCGGTACGTCGCCGACGGGCCGTCGTTCGCGAGCGTCTACGGCACGCCCGGCGCGTTCGTCGCGATGTCGCAAGGCTTCGGCTACGGCTTGCGCGGCGACGCCGCGGGCGGGATCGGCGCGCTCTTCGATCACGGCGGCGACGATCGCTACCAGGCGGGCGAGTTCGGTCAGGGCTGCGGCTACTTCTTCGCGTTCGGCGTGCTGCACGATGTCGCCGGCAACGACGAGTACGTCGGTCAGCGCTACGTGCAAGGCGCCGCCGCGCACCAAGCGGCCGGGATCCTGGTCGACGACGCGGGCGACGATCGCTTCGCGTGCAAGCAGGTCGCGTTCCAGGGCGGCGCGTGGGATCAGTCGGTCGCGTGGCTGCTCGATCGCGCCGGCGACGACGTGTACACAGGGTTCGGGCTCGGCCAGGGAGCGGCGGCGCAGCAAGCGCTCGGCGTGCTCGTCGACGGCGGCGGAGCGGATCGCTACGAGTCGCCGGCGGCGCAGGGCGAGAGCGGTTCGAACGAGTACCACTGGAGCGCCGATCGGCGGCTCTCGTTCAGTCTGCTGCTCGACCTCGGCGGCGGAGCGGACGTGTACTCGACCGGTCGGGCGAATGGAGCCGTGACGCGGACCGGCGCACGCAACGAGGCCGACCCGGGGGCGTCGACGCTCCACGGGCTTTGCATCGACGAGTGAGCGACCCGGCGAGGGCGTTGGTGTCCGGAAACGACTCGGATTCGGAGTCGTCGCGCGCGGACGTGCCGTCGGCGGGGGAATCTTCGAGGACGAGCGCGCGCGGCGCGGCCCGGGCGAGCGGCCGGCGAACGAGTCCGCTTTCCGACGCGGCGCGGACCGCGACCGAGCGGGCGAACGAGCGGGCGAACGAGCCGGCGACCGAGCCGGCGAACGAGCGCGCGAGTGAGCGAGCTCGGCCGCGACATGCCTCGTCGCGCGGCTCCTCGGCGTACACTCTTCCCGCCGAGCATGCGGAGCGCGAGCCGACGACACGTGGAGCCCAGCGGATGAACCGCGTGCGCGCGCTGGTGCTCGGCTCGCTCGCCGCCCTGTTCGTCTTCGCCGTCGCGCTCGCGTGCGTCGACGGACGCAAGGGCTACATGCCGCTCGACCACTCGATCGTCTTCGACGGCGCGTGGCGGGTGCTCTGCGGTCAAGTCCCGTATCGCGACTTCACGACGCCGAACGGGCTCGCGCCGATGTACCTGCAAGCGCCGCTCTTCGCGCTGCTCGGACCGACGTGGTTCGCGTACGTGCTGCACGCGGCGCTCGCCAACGGCGCGTTCGCGTTGCTCGTCTATGCGTTGCTGCGCCGGTTCGCGCTCGAGCGGCCGTTCGCGTGGCTCTACGCCGCGGCGTCGGCGGTCGTCTTCTATCCGCCGATCGGCGTGCCTTACATGGAGCAGGAGAGCTTCCTGTTCTCGCTCGCCGCGCTGGTTGCCGCGGTCTGGGCGACGGCGGCGGAGCCCGCGACGCGGCGCGCGAACGTCCTTTGGGCCGCGGCGGTGCTCGCGCTCGCCGCCGCGGCGCTCTCGAAGCAGATCCCGGCGGTGTTCGCGTTGCCGGTGGTGCTGGTGATCTTCGCGTGCGGAGCGCGCGCGCCGCGCCGGTCGGCGGTCGTGACGCTCGTCGTCACCGCGCTCGCGATCGTCGCCGGGCTCGCGCTCGTCGCGTGGCTCGCCGGCGTCGACGCCGGGCTCGCGTTCGACTACGCGTGGCGCCTGCCGCGGGCCGAAGGCGCGTTCAAGCTGCGCTTCGTCGACACCGCGGCGAAGTTCTTCGGCCGCGTGCAGCACACCGTCGGCGAATCGGGCTTGCTGTCGCTCTACACGCATGCCGCGGCGCCCGCGCTCGCGCTCGTCGCGTTCGTCGTCGCGGCGATTTCGCGCGAGCGACGAGCGGCCTGGCTCGGCGCCGCGGCGGCGTGGTCGCTCGCGACCGCGGCGATCTGGACCTGCGTCGGCTTCGTCGCGTTCGCGGGCAACCAATGGCAGAACGGCGTGCCGTTCGCGTTCCTCGCGGTCGGGCTGGTGCACGCGGGCGTGCGCGGACTCGGTGACGGGGCGTCGCAGCGCGCGGGGTCGGGCGCCGGCAAGGGTGTCAGCAACGGCGGCGGCAACGGCGGCGGCTGTTCGCCCGCGTCGGTCGCCGGGCGCGGCGCCGGGAGAGGTGTCGGTGGGATCGCCGGGAGCGCCATCGGCCTGGCGCTCGCGTTGCTCGCCGCGCGCGACGCGTGGAGGTTCGAGTGCGAGGTCAACCGCACGCGGCTCGTCAACGACCTCGTCTTCTCGCCCGAGCGCGCCGCCGAGGCCGCGCCGCACTTGCCGAGCGAGCTCGCGTTCCTCGCGTGGAATCTGCCGCCGAGCTTCCCGGTCGAGGCCCGCGACTTCGCGGAGCTCGCCGCGTTCCTGCGCGCGGAGACCGACGGCTTCGTGTTGCTCGGCGACTTCACGATCCTGCACGCGTTGGCGCGCAAGGAGCCGCTCGAGCCGTGTCTCTGGCTCCACCCGGGTCTCTCGATGCCGTGGCCCGACGATCCGGCGTTCGCGGCGTTCGACGCGCGATGGGCCGCGCCGTTCCTGGACGGGCGAGCGCGTTGGCTCGTGCTGCAGGGCGAGGAGACGTTCACCAAGCGACGGCTGGAGCAATTTCCGGCCTTGGCCGAGCTCGTCGGCGCGCGCGGCCGTCCGCCGCGGACGTTCGGCGCGTTCCGCGTGCTCGACCTCGCGCCCTGAGACGGATTTTCCTTCCGTCATCCTCGGCGCGGCGCGAGCCCCTCGGGACGCGGTGCGTTCGGACCCGTAGAATGTCGGGCCCGTTTCGAGCGCCGGCACGCGGCGCAGCCCCAAGGTCCCACGCCCCACGATGACCGTCGCGCCGCGAGCCAAGTCTTCCACGTACGTCGGGCTCTTCCTCGTCACGCTGGCGACGCTCTTCTACGAGCTGCTGCTCACGCGGATCTTCAGCGTGACCATGTGGTACCACTTCGCCTTCATGGCGGTTTCGGTCGCCATGTTCGGGATGACGGTCGGCGCGGTGATCGTCTACCTGCGGCCGGAGCGGTATCGCGCGGAGAACGTCGAGCGCGATCTCGCCCGGAGCTCGCTCTGGTTCGCGGTGACGATCATCGCGAGCTTCCTGACGCACCTCTCCGTGCCGTTCATCGGCAAGGCGACGTTGCTCGGCGTCTGGTCGCTCGCGCTCTCGTACCTGGTGATCGCCGTGCCGTTCGTGTTCAGCGGCATCGCGGTGGCGCTCGCGTTGACGCGCTTCCCGCGCGAAACCAACCGGCTCTATGCGGTCGACCTGATCGGCGCGGCGCTCGCGTGCATCGCGTTCGTGTTCGTGATGGGGCACGTCGACGGCCCGAGCGCCGTCTTCGGCGTCACCGGCCTTGCCGCGGCGGCCGGCGTCGCGTTCGGGGTCGGCTCGGACGACTTCCGCGCGCGTCGAGCGGGCACCGCGGTCGCCGTGCTCTGCGCCGCGATCGCCGTCTGGGGCGCCCAGCGCGCCGCCGCGCAGGATCCGTTGGTTCGGTTGACCTACGTGAAGGGCCAGATCGAGCCCGATCCGCTGTGGGAGAAGTGGAACAGCTTCTCGCGCATCGCGGTGTTCGGGAACCCGAAGGCGTTGTCGCCGCCCTCCGGTTGGGGGCTCTCCGCGATCTATCCGAAGAACAAGCGAACCAAGCTGCAGCTCGGCCTCAACATCGACGCGACCGCCGCGACGGTGATGACCAACTTCGAGGACGACCTCTCGAAGACCGATCATCTGCAGTACGACGTCACCAACATGGTGCATTACGTCCGGCCCGACTCGAGCGTGCTCGTGGTCGGCGTCGGCGGCGGACGGGACGTGCTCTCGGCTCTTTCGTTCAACCAGAAGAAGGTCACCGGCGTCGAGATCAACGACGACATCTTGCGCGCGCTGACGGTCGAGTTCGGCGACTTCACCGGGCACCTCGACAAGCGGCCGGGCGTCGAGCTCGTCAACGACGAGGCCCGCAGTTGGATCGCGCGCACCGATCAGACCTTCGACATCCTCCAGGTCTCCTTGATCGACACGTGGGCGGCGACCGCGGCCGGCGCGTTCACGTTCACGGAGAACTCGCTCTACACGCTCGACGCGTGGAAGCTCTTCCTGACCAAGCTCACGCCGCGCGGCGTGCTGTCGTTCTCGCGTTGGTTCTTCCCCGATCGCCCGGGCGAGATCTACCGCCTCGCGACGCTCGCGAACGCGGCGCTGCGCGAGTCGGGCATCGACGATCCGCGAGCGCATGTCGTCATCTTCACGCACCTGATCTCCGGCGGAGTCCCGGGCGAAAGCGACTCGGCCGGCGTCGGCACGATGCTGCTCTCGAAGGAGCCTCTGACCGAGGACGACCTGAACACGCTCGACCAGCTCGCGATGAAGTACGAGTTCAACCTCGTGATCTCGCCGCGCGTGTCGAAGGATCCGTTGCTCGAGAACTTCCTGACCACGCGTGAACTCGACGCGGCGGTCGACGCGTACGAGCTCGACATCTCGCCGCCGACCGACGATCGGCCGTTCTTCTTCCACATGCTGCGGTTGAAGGACGCGCTGCAGACCGAGCTCTGGCGCCAAGGCGACATGAGCTTCAACATGAAGGCGGTCGCGCTGCTGATGGCGTTGCTCGCGGTCGTGTTCGGGCTGACGCTCGCCTGCATCGTGGTGCCGCTCTGGCTGACGACGCGGCGCGGCGAGCTCCAAGGCGCGTGGCCGCTGTTCGCCTTCTTCGGCGCGATCGGCATCGGTTTCATGCTGGTCGAGATCTCGCAGATGCAGCGCTTGATCGTGTTCCTCGGCCATCCGGTCTACGGGTTTTCGGTCGTGCTGTTCTCCGTGCTGCTCTCCAGCGGCGTCGGCAGCTTTTCGACGCTGGTCGGCCGCGCGGGCCGCACCGACGACGGCGGCGTCGGTCGACTGGTGATCCTGCTCGTCGTGCTCGTGCTGTTCGGCTCGGCGACGCCGTGGGCGATCGAGCACTTCGCCGCCGCGACGACGCCGGTGCGGATCGCGGTCGCGACCGGACTCTTGCTGCCGCTCGGGTTCGTGCTCGGCACGGCGTTCCCGCTCGGGATGAAGCTCGCGGACTCGAAGCGCGAAGGTCTCACCCCGTGGCTGTGGGGCATCAACGGCGCGGCCGGCGTCTGCGCGAGCGTCGTCGCGCTCGCGATTTCGCTCGCGTTCGGCATCACGGCGACGTTCTGGGCCGGCAGCGCGTGCTACGTGCTCGCCCTGGTCGCGTACGTGCTCTCGCGCGGGCTCGCGCCGCGCGCGGCGACGAGCTGAGCGGCGGGGCGCGCGTGCTCGGTTGGCTGCGCGTCGGAGTGCGACTCGGCGCGGTGCTCGCGGTGATGGTCGGGCTCTACTCGCTCTGGAACCTCGGCCGCCCGTTCGCGGCGTCGAGCGCGCCGCGAAGCCGCGCGTGGCGCGACTGGATCTACGTCCATTGGGCGCGCGCGACGGCGCGAGCGATCGGCATGCGACGCTCGAGGCGCGGTCCGCTGCCGACGGCGCCCGGGTTGCTCGTCGCGAACCACCTCGGCTACGTCGACGTGCTCCTGCTCGCCGCGGAGACCGGTGCGGTGTTCGTCTCGAAGGCCGAAGTGCGCCATTGGCCGCTGATCGGGCGCACGGCGACGGCGATGGGGACGCTCTACGTCCGCCGCCACGACAAGCGCGCGCTCGCCGAGGTCAACGCGTCGATCGGCGAGGCGGTGCGCGCCGGACGGATCGTCGGGTTCTTCCCCGAGGGCACGAGCACCGACGGCGCGGGCCTGCTCGGCTTCCGACCGTCGCTGTTCGAGACCGCGGCGAGCTCGGGTGCCGCGGTCCACTGCGCCGCGCTCCGCTACCGAACCCGAGGCGATCGGCCGCCCGCGAGCCGCGCGGTCTGTTGGGGCGACGGACGGCCGTTCCTCGCGCACGCGCTCGGCCTGCTCGCGCTGCCGGGTTTCGACGCGGAGGTGTCGTTCGCGCCCGAGCCGCTCTTCGGCGGCGAGCGCAAGGAGCTCGCGCAGCGCGCCGAGACTCGCGTTCGAGCGCTGTACGACGACCTCCGAGCGTGAGGTCTCCTTGCGCCGCGCGCGCGCCGACCGAGAATGTCCGGGCCGCGTACGCGAAGGGGCGGCCTTCGTCCCCGGCGTCCCCGGCGTCCCCTGCGTCCCCCGGAACTCGAATCGACAGGAGTCTCATGAAGCTCTCGACCCTCATCGCCCCTTTGTTCCTCGGTCCGCTCTGCGGCGCGTGCGTCGTCTCCCTCGGCGACGACTGGGGCGCGGACGTCGTCGGCTCCGGCGTCGCCGCGACCGAGACCCGCACGATCGGCGAGTTCAAGCGCATCCACGTCCACGGCAGTACCGATGTCGTCGCCGAACTCGGCGATCACACGTCGCTCGAGCTCACCGCGGACGACAACCTGCTCGCGCTCATCGTCACCCGAATCGAGAACGACACCTTGGTGATCGAGATGAAGGAGGGGAGCTATGCCTCCCACGTCCCGCAGGTCGCGCGGATCGTCTCGCCGACGCTCGAGGGCTTCGCGCTCGACGGCTCCGGTGACGGGCGGTTCTCGAAACTCGCCGGCGCGCGCTTCGCGATCGGCATCGCCGGGTCCGGCGACGTGGTCTGCGACGGCGCGGTCGATGCGCTCACGATCGCCATCGCGGGTTCCGGCGACGTGAACACGTCCGCGCTCGCCGCCAAGCGCGTCGACGTCGACATCGCCGGGTCGGGCGACGTCAGGGTTCAGGCGCTCGAGGACCTCGACGTCTCGATCGCGGGCTCCGGCGACGTCTCGTACACCGGCGAGCCGCGGGTGCAGCAGAGCATCGCGGGCTCCGGCGACGTCCATCGGGTCCACTAGAGCCCTCCGAGTCCGTCGCGACCGACTCCGGCGTCGGGCAGCGCTCCGGCGAACAGGAGGCCGATCCGACCGCCGGTCGGCGGCGGCAGGTCGCGGCGGGTTGTCGACTACGCAGCCTGGCGCTCGCGCGCGCCGGTGAACGGCTGCGAGCGCACGCGACCGCCGGCGATCGCCGACGATCGCCGACGACCGGCGGCAAGCACCGGCGTCCTGCGGTGGGCCGCGGCGCGCGCTGGCGAGAGTCGTTCCGAGCCGCGCGCCGCAGCTTCCTGGACCGCGCGAACTCCGCTCGGTTGCGATCTCGGTTCGATCTTTCCGCCCAGCGACTCGGGGCAGCTGGTTCAGCGCGGGCGCCGCAGCCTCTCGGACCGCGATCTCCGTTCGGATGCGATCTCGGTTCGAGCCTTCCGCCCGGCCAAGCGGGGCAGCTAGGTCAGCGCGGGAAATCGACCTGGTACCACGTCCGCGTCCTGCCCCGGTCGACCCGCAGCACGCCTCGCAGCCGCTGGTCCTTCTCGGGCACGTCGGCGCGGCTCTTCACCTTGATCGTCACCGTCGCGGAATCGCGGTCGATGCCGATCATGCGGCCGGCGAAATCGAGGCCGCCGTCGAGCGCCGGGTAGAACTCGAGTCGGTCGACATGTTCGACGCGGAACACGAAGAGATGCGTTCCGCTCTCCTTCGACAGCGACCACTCCGCGCGGGCGTCGGCCAGTTCCTTCCACGGCCGAGGTTCGCGCGCGTGGGCCTTCTCGAACAGCGCCGACTCGTTCGGCTTTGCCGGGTGTTCCAGATCGGCGGGTTCGAGCCGCAGCTTCTTCGCGTTCTCGCCCATCACGCCGCGCTCGCCGTGCGCGAGCCAGCGCGACTGGATCGAGAACGTGTAGTGGGTGTCCACGACGAGCTCCTTCGGCGCCGTCACGCGGTAGAGCACGACGACCTCGCCGGTGTAGCCGTAGTGGACGCGTCCGCCGAGTTCGTCGAAGCGCTCCGGCCCCGGGTAGCTCGGCCCCGCGACGGTGAACCCATCGGGCACCGTCAGGTCGACCTGCGTACGCGTCGCACCGTCGCCCGGGTTCGTCCAGTGGATGTGCCAACCGGGCGGGACGACGTAGCGCACGCCGAGCTCGAACGTCTCGCCCGCCGTGAGGCGCGTGCGGTCGGCGACCAGCACGAGAGCGACGCGCGGCGCGGGCGGCTCGGTGGGGGCCGGCTGCGGTTCCTGGCCCGCGACCGCGCCGGCGATCAGGAGCGAAGCAAGCGTCGCGAGCGTCGCGAGCATCGTCAGCGCGCCTTCGACTTCTCGCGCGCCGCCAACGTCTCGTAGCGCGCCGAGATCTCGCGGGCGATCAGCTCGTTCGCGGCGAGGCTGAGGTGGCGGTCGTCGGTCCAGAACATCGGCTCTCGAGCTTTTGCGAACGTCGGCCGGAGGTCGATCGCGGTGAGCCGCATGCCGCGGACGCTGTGCAAGAAGCGCGTCGCGATCGCGTCGGCGCTCGCGAGGTCCAGAGCGTCGAGTCCGAGCTCCGCGCACGGCTTCGCGAGCTCCTGCTGCGCTTTCGCTGCGTCGAGCGAGAAGTAGGGCGGGCACCAGAACACGACGAGCTCGGTTCCGAGCGCCGCGCAGGTCCCCGCGAGCTCGCCCATCAGTCCCGCGCCGACCGCGAGCGCGGTGTCGAGCTCGCCCGGCTGGCGGTCGAAGCGCCAGAGCGCCATCAGTCCTTGCGCGAGCTCGTCGGTCCAGTCGCGTCCGACTTCCACCAGTTCGCGCGCGTCGCCGTCCGCGAAGGCCGGCCCCGGCGTGCCGCTGAAGTGGTAGTAGGCCGACAGGCACTCCTCGAAATCGTTCAGGCACACGAGCACCACGAACATCTTCGGCTTGCGCGCGGCGAAACGCTCGAGCACCAACACGTAGTTGTAGAAGGTGTAGCTGCCCTTGCCGGAGTTGACGACTTCGATCGACGCGCCGGGATGAAGCGCGGCGAGCGATCGCTCGACTCGCCCGGCGATCGTGTCCGAGTTCGAGCACACGCCTTCCATGTTCGCGTCGCCGGTCAGCAGCAACGAGATCTCCGCGGGCTCGTTCGCGAGATCGCGATCCATCCGCAAGCCGAGCGAGTTCGTGCGCATTCGCCACTTGCCGCCCGGGATCTCCGGATGCAGCTCCTCGATGTCGAGGCCGGGCTTGCGGCGGAACCACACCGCCTCGTCGTACACGTCCTTGTCGGGGAAGTCCTTGCCGCGGAGGTTGGAGAAGAGGCGATTCGCCTGCGCGGCATCGAGGTGGTAGCGCGGCGGCCGCACGGGCTCCTGGGCGAGCGCCGGGCTCGCGACGGAAGCGACGATCAGGACGTGGAGCAGAGGGAGCAGCACGGCTTCAATCTAGCAAGGCGCGCGGGTCAGCGGGCGCCGCTCACGGGCGGCTCGAGCCACGGCCCGAGCCACGGTTCGAGCACTTCCGCGATCGCCGCGTGGCCGGCGAGATCGATGTGCAGGTCGCTATCCCAGTACGGCGGCCGCGGTTCGCGGCGGAAGCGCTCGCGCAGGTCGACCACCGGAATGCCGAGCGATGCGAGGCCCTGCAGATAGCGATCGGTCAAGCGGCCGGCGGTGTCGAGGTCCGCACGTGCGAGTCCGAGCGCGTCGAGCGTCTCCTTCGACCTCGCGAACTCCGCGTCGGGCGCGACCTCGGCGCGCGAGGGGATGTAGACGAACAGCACGCGCATGCCGCGCGCTCCGGCGGCGCCGGCGATGTCCGCGGAGAGCGCGAGCGCGGCGGAGAGCGCGACGTGCTGCTCGTCCGGGTAGCGCTGGAAGTAGTACGCGCTCGTCCAGATCTGCGCGAGCCCGGGACCGTCGAAGCGCTTGGCGGCGTTGATCCGCTTCCAGTCCTCGGCGTCCAATCTCGGCCGCTCGGCGCCGGCGAAGTAGTACCAGGGCCGCGTCGTCTCCAGGAAGTCGTTGCCGCCGTACACGCCGACGACGAAGAGCTCCGGCGCGAAGTGCGCCAAGCGCTCGAGCACGCCGCGGTAGTGATAGAAGCCGTAGCAGCCCTTGCCCGAGTTGATCACCTCGATCGCGCGATCGGGGTGCGCGGTCTTCAAGCGCGCTTCCAACTGGTGCGGCCACGACTCGGAGTTCTCGCAGACGCCGTCGGTGTGCGAATCGCCGGTGCAGAGCACGCGCAGTCCATCGAAGGTCGGCGCGAGCTCGCGGTCCTCGCGCAGCCCGAGCGAATTGGTGCGCATGTGCCAGCGCTTCTTCGGATGCTCCGGCCACGGCACCGTGTTGTCGAGGTTCGCTTTGTGGCGCAGGTAGCACTGCGGGTCGTACTCCTGCTCGGGCACCTCGAGCGGCGAGATCTCGAGCGCGAGCTCCGGCGAGAGCACGAGCCTTTGACGGTCGGGCGCGAACACGAGCGCGGGATCCGCGAGCTCGCCGCGCCGCGCAGCGAGCTTCTCGCCGGAGATCGGCTTCGATTCGCGCAGCTCGACGGGCGCGGGGGTCGGCTTCATGCGCGTCCACAGCACGCCTCCGATCGCCGCGGCGAGCGCGAGCCCGAAGAGCAGCGCCGTCACTCGCGCGCCGCCGACGCGCGCCTTTGCCGCTCGCTGCATCACCGTCGACCGAACCCCAGCGCCTCGAGCGGTGCGAGCAGCGCCTCCGCGACCCGCGCGTGACCGGCGAGGTTGATGTGGTGATCGGTTTGCCAGTACAGCGCGCCGCGTTCCGCGCGGAACGCGGGCCGCAGGTCGACGACCTCGGCGCCGAGCGCGCGGAGACCCGCGACGTAGCGCTCGCCGAGCTCGGTCACGCGGGCGATGTCTTCGCGCGCGAGCCCGAGCGCGCCGACGACGCCGGCGAAATCCTCCATCGTGCGGTCGGGATCGAGCTCGTACCACGAAGGCAAGTACACGAACAGCGGCACGATCCCGTGGGCGCGACACTCGCCGATGATCTGCCCGGACATGCCGAGCGTCGCTTCGCGCGCGCGCTGCACTTCATCGGGGTTCTGCTGGAAGTACTTGGTCGCGAGCATGCCCTGCGACAGGCACGGCTCGTTGACCTTGCGCGCGGCCTCGACGGAGTCCCAGTACGCGGGCAGTCCGGTGCCGCGCGGGATGCCGGCGAAGAAGTGCCACGGCGCCAGCGCTTCCTCGAAGTCGTTGCCGCCGTAGACGGTGACGACGAAGACGTCGGGCGCGAGGTCGAGCGCGACGAAGCGCTCGAGCACACCGAGGTAGCTGTAGAACGAATACCCGCCCTTGCCCGCGTTGCCGACGTCGATCGTCTTGCCGGGATGCTGCGTGGCGAGCGCGGCCTCGACCAGGTTCGCGAACGACTCCGCGTTGTCGCAGACGCCGTCGGTGTGCGAGTCGCCGGTGACCAACACGCGCAGGTCGAGCTTCTCTTTCGGCGTGTCCGAGTCCTCGCGCAGGCCGAGCGAGTTCGTGCGCACGTACCAGCGACCCTTCGGGTGCTCGGGCCACTCGTTGGCGTACTCGATGCCGGGCTTGTAGCGATAGAAGCAGTACTCGTCGTACGTCTGCGTCGCGTGGCGCATCGGGAAGAGCGTCTTCGCGATCCGCTCCGGCAGCGCCAAGCGCCACGAGAGCAGCGAGCCGAGCTCGGACGCCTCCGAGAGCGCACGATCACGCTCGGCGAGCAGTGCGGCGAGCTCGGCGTTCTTGTCGTCGAGGTCGACCGAAGCCCGGCTGCCGAAGCTCCGATTCTGCATCGCGAGGACGAACGAGAAGAGCGCGGCCACCGTGCCGAAGAGGACGGCGAGAGCACGCGGCTTCCATGCGGAGGGAGCGCGCGGCGCGGTGGGGGCGGCCGGGGAGAGCATCCAGGGCCCATTCTACCGGGTCGTTCGGAAGCGTCGAAACGAACCTCGGAGACCGAGCGCCCCGCCGCTACCATGCGCGGCCTTTCGGGAGCCGAGGGGAAGCTTTTTCGTGGCCGCCAAGAAGCGATACAGCGTCATTCGCGACCCGGTGCACGGCGACGTGTACCTGACGCACGAGGAGATCTCGGTGCTCGACACGCCCGAGATGCAGCGCCTGCGCGGCGTCAAGCAGCTCGGCTCGGCCAACTTCGTCTACCCGGGCGCCGTCCACACGCGCTTCGACCATTCGATCGGCACGCTGCACCTCGCGCAGCGGATGATCGACGCGGTCAATCTCTCCTTCGAGCACAACTCGCGCGAGTGCCTGGGTGTCTCGGAAGCCGAGGCGCGCGTGATCCGGATGGCCGGGCTCGTGCACGACATCACGCACATCCCGTTCGGGCACAACGTCGAGGACCAGGCGGGCCTGATGCACCGCCACGATTCGCCGTACCGGTTCGAGCGCATGCTCGGCGCCCAGACCGGCGTCGGACGCGTGTTGCGCGACCTCGGGCTGCACAAAGACGTGCTCGCGATCCTCTGCGCCGAGAAGGGCGACACCGCGCGCGCGATCCCGCCGTACTGGAGCGAGATCAACTCCGACCCGATCTGCTCGGACATCCTAGACTACCTCGCGCGCGACGCGTACTTCACCGGCCTCAAGCTCGCGATCGATCAACGCCTGCTGTCGTACTTTCGCGTCGACCGCGCGAGCGGGCATCTGTACATCGACCTCGCCAAGCACAACCTGCTGCGCGAGGACATCTTGTCGGAGATGGTGCGCTTGCTCGAAGCGCGCTACTTCTTCAGCGAGCGCGTGTACTACCACCACGCGAAGGTCGCCGCCGGAGCGCTCGCGGCGCGCGCGGTCGAGCTCGCGCTGAGCGCCGGGCTCGTCAAGGAAGAGGATTTCTACGACCAGACCGACGCGTCGGTGCTCGACCTGCTCGACCGCGTCGCCCGCGACGGCGAGAAGTCGAGGAAGTGCCCGGCGGACGTCGCGAAACGGATTCGATCCGCGGTCGAGCGCTTCCGGACCCGCAAGCTGCCGAAGCGCGCGTGCGTCTTCCCGCGCTACGAGAACGAGGCGGTGCAGGAAGAGCTCGTCACGCGCCACTTCGCGCGTGAAGGCCAAGCGAATCGCCAAGCCGCCGAGGAGCGCATCTCCGACCTCGTGCGTTTCGCGACCGGCAAGACCGTCGAGATCATCGTCACGTGCCCTGCGAAGCGCATGCAGCTCAAGGAAGCGCACACGCACGTGCGCTGGCCCGGCGAGTCGGTCGTCAAGCCGCTCTCGGAATTCAGCGCGCGCGTGCCGCGCCTCGCGGATCTCGAGCGCTCCTATCGCGCGCTCTGGAAGTTCTACGTCTTCGCGGACACCGACGACCCCACGCTGCTCGCGAAGATCGGCGAGATCGCGGCCAAGGAGTTTCCGGGCGCGACCAACCTCTACCGCCCGGCCGGCGCCTGAACGAGTGCCGCGCGCACCGCGTACACGCGCCCGGAGCGGGTGCGGCTCTCGTAGCCGCGCGGATCGGCGCTGACGAAGATCTGGCACATCGCGGGTTCCTCGCTCGCAGGGGAAGCGCCGAATCTACGCCGTCGGCGCGCGCGCGCCACGGCTCCCGCGCTCAAGTCACGATGCGCGTGCCGAGCACGGTCAGGAACTGCGAGATCCAGGCGGGGTGCGCGGGCCACGCGGGCGCGGTGACCAAATTGCCGTCGGTGACCGCCGCGTCGATCGCGATCGCGCAGTACTCGGCGCCGGCGAGCTCGACCTCGACGCGGCACGCCGGGTACGCGGAGATCTTGCGGCCGCGCAACAGCCCGGTCGCGGCGAGCAGCTGCGCGCCGTGGCAGATCGAGGCGATCGGCTTCTTCGCGGTGAGGAAGTGCCGCACGATGTCGACGACCTTCGCGTTCATGCGCAGGTACTCCGGCGCGCGACCGCCGGGGATCACGAGCGCGTCGTAGCTCTCCGCCGTCACGTCCGAGAAGCTCGCGTTGAGCGTGAAGCGGTGGCCGGGCTTCTCGCTGTACGTCTGCGCGCCTTCGAAGTCGTGGATCGCGGTGTGCACCCAGTCGCCGGCCTTCTTGTCCGGCGCGACCGCGTGCACCGTGTGGCCGACCGCGAGCAGCACCTGGAACGGCACCATCGTCTCGTAGTCCTCGCCGTAGTCGCCGCACAGCATCAAGATCTTCTTCGCCATCGCTCGTGAGCTCCTTGGTTCGCCGGCCCACTCGAGCCGGCGCGTGCATTCTCCTCGCGCGCCGCGTTCGGTGGTAGCAGCCGGCTGTGACGAGCGCGTCGCCCGGCGCGCGCGATGGGAGTTCACGACCAGGAGCTCACGACCAGGAGTTCACGACCAGGAGTTCACGACCAGGAGTTCACGACCAGGAGCTCACGACCAGGAGCTCACGACCAGGAGCTCACGACCAGGAGCTCACGACCAGGAGCTCACGACCAGGAGCTCACGACCAGGAGCT
>JACRIN010000020.1 GCA_016220085.1 Planctomycetota bacterium | reverse complement strand
TGCGCCTGTCGCTCCAGACGCCCTGCGCTTCCCGCTACGCCGTTTCTCTCCACCGCTACCGGCGTTCCGCTGCGATCCCCAGCCTCGAATCCCGCCTTTCGGGCGATTCGGCTACCCACTCAAGCTGGAGGAGAGCCAGAATCTCCCCCCTTCGCAAACCTGTCAATCTGAAAGCTGCGGAAGTTCGGGTGGTGCGAGATCCCGGTGTGCAGCATTGCCGTTGGCGTGCGAATCCAGGAACCCGCGAGCTGCGCGATGTCAGGCGCAGCGGAGCCCGCTCCGGCGGTCGTTCGGATGAGTTTGGGGCGCGGTATTGCATCCGGCGACTACTTCACCGGCGCGGCCGGTTGCCCGGGTCGTGCGAGCAAGCTCGCGAGCATCGCGTCGAGCGCCTCTTCGTCCGCGCCGACCGACTTGTAGCGGATCACGCCCGCGGTATCGATCACGTAGAGCGTCGGCCAACCGCGCACGTTCCACGCTTTCGAGATCGGGCCTTGCGTGCCCTGCGGTCCGTTCCAGAACGAGCGCCACGTGATGCGCTCCTGCTCACGGACTTTCACGAGCTCGGCGAGGTCGTCGTCGCTGTTGACGCCGACGATCGCGAACGGTTCCTTCGCATACTTCTCCACGAGCGACCGCTCGTGCGGGTACATCGCCCGGCAAGGGCCTCACCAATGGCCCCAGAAGTCGAGCAGCACCACCTTGCCGCGGTAGTCCGAGAGCTTGAACGCGACGCCGTCGAGATCCTGACCCTCGATCTCCGGCGCGGGCTTTCCGACGGCGAGGTTGCGAATCTCGAAGAGCTCCGCGCCCGCGCGCGCGCCGAGCGTCGTCTCGCGCTTGGTGCCCGCGCCGACCTCGACGTCGGCGAACTCGGCGACGACGCGCTCGTAGAGCTTCTCGATCCGGCGTTCGAGTTCGCCGGGCTCGAGCTTTCGCAACTCGGCGACGCGCTCGGCGCCAAGGAAGCCCCTCCAGCCTTCGAGATCGCCCTCGTTCGCGTCCGCGAGGTTGCGCGCGAGCTCGATGTCCTCCTTCAGACCGTCGGCGAGCGCCATGCACGCGCGACCGCGCACGTCGATATGCGGCGACTCCGCGAGCAGGCGTTCGACGAACGCCACCTCGCCGTGGCGCACCAAGAGGTCGCAGAGCTCGGCGAGCTCCGCGCGCCCGGCGTGGTGCTTCACGAGCACCGCGATCCACGGCGCGGTCGAGTCCCGCGATGGAGAGTTCTCGAGCAACCACTCGATCGTGCGCAGCGCGGTGACGTCGGTCTCGTCCTCGTCGAGCAGCGCCTTCGCATGGGCGACGTACGGCGCGAGCTCGGGCTCCGGATTCGCCGCTTGGAACGCCTGCAGCTCCTGCAGCGTTGGGTTGTCCTTGCCCTCGAACGCGGCGCGGTACGCGGCGAAGAACGCGTTCCTCGCGGCGTCGTACTCGCTCTCGATCGCGGCCAAGCGCTCGGCGCGCGGATCGAGCGTCGAGACGCCTGTGTCGGGCGTGTCGGGCGTCGCGGGCTGCGTTGCGGCCGCGACCGGGATCGCTCGGATCGCCGGCACGGTCTCCGCAGTCGGCGCCGCGGGCTCGTTCGGCTCGTTGGCCGTCACCGCGGGCGCGGACGGCGCCGTGGATGGGTCCGCGCTCCCGGCTTTCCCGGCCCCCTGGTCGTCCCCGGAGCCGCAGGCGCCCGCGAGCGCGGTGAAGAGCACGATCGGTACGACGCGCCATCGCATGGGATTGTCCTTTCGGGTCGAGGCCGCTGCGGCGCCCGGCGCCGCGGGGAGTTCAAGCGTAGATCGGATGCTGTTTCGCGACCGAAGCGACCTCGCCGCGGACGCGCTTCGCCACCGAGTCGTCGGTCGGGTTTGCGAGCACGTCGGCGATCCAGTTGCCGAGCTGCCGCATGTGCGCGACGCCGAGGCCGCGCGTGGTGATCGCGGCGGTGCCGAGACGCACGCCGCTCGCCTTCGACGGCGGGTTGGTGTCGTACGGGATCAGGTTCTTGTTGCAGGTCAGGTCGACCTTGTGCAGCAGCTCTTCCGCGTCCTTGCCGGTGAGCTTCATCGGCCGCACGTCGACCAGCATCAGGTGGTTGTCGGTGCCGCCGCTGACGATCCGCAAGCCGCGCGAGGCGAGCGTCTCGGCGAGCACGCGCGCGTTCTCGACGACACGCTTCGCGTAGTCCGCGAAGCTCTGTCCGGACGCCTCGCGCAACGCGATCGCCTTCGCCGCGATCACGTGCATGAACGGACCGCCTTGGCCGCCGGGGAACACCGCGCTGTTGATCGGCTTGATGAAGTCGTCGTGGCAGACGATCAAGCCGCCGCGCGGACCGCGCAGCGTCTTGTGCGTCGTCATCGTCGTCACGTGCGCGTGCGGCACCGGGGTCGGGTGCATGCCGCCGGCGACCAGGCCGGCGATGTGGGCCATGTCGACTAGGAGCTTCGCGCCGACCTCGTCCGCGATCGCGCGGAACGCCGCGAAGTCGAGCGTGCGCGGGTACGCGGACGCGCCCGCGAGGATCAGCTTCGGCTTGACGGCGAGCGCTTGCTCGCGCACGCGGTTCATGTCGATGCGCTCGGTGCCCGGCTCGACGCCGTACGAGTGGAACTCGTAGAAGATGCCGGAGAAGTTCTTCGGATGGCCGTGCGAGAGGTGGCCGCCGTGGTCGAGCGACATCGCGAGCACCTTGTCGCGCGCCTGGACCATCGCCATCAGCGCGGCGACGTTCGCCTGCGTGCCGCTGTGCGCCTGCACGTTCGCTTGGGGCGCGCCGAAGAGCTGCTTCGCGCGCTCGATCGCGAGGTTCTCGACGACGTCGACGTACTCGCAGCCGCCGTAGTAGCGCTTCGCGGGATAGCCCTCGGCGTACTTGTTGGTCAGCACCGTCCCCATCGCCGCGATCACCTCGCGTGAGGTGTGGTTCTCGGACGCGATCAACTCGAGCTGCGCTTCCTGCCGTCCTCGCTCGTGATCGACCGCGCTCCACACGGCGTCGTCGGAAAGGTGCTTCGGCGCGGCCGGTGAGAACGTGGCGGAATGGGCGGTGGTCATGGGCGACCATTCTGGGGCTCTTCCGCCAGGGATCAACGCCGAGAGCTGCGGAGACGGTTGCCGAAAGCGACGCAGCGGGTACAAAGGACCGCCGCATGGGAGCTCTGGCAGGATTCCACGCGTCGTTCGTCGTTCGTCGCTTGGCCGCGGGTCTCCTCGCGCTCGGTGCGGCCGTGTCGGGCGTCGCTTGCAACGATTCGGGCACGCAGCCCCCGGGCGTTGCGCCCAGTGATTCGGCAGCGGCGCCCGGTGCGTCGGCAGCCGCGCCCGGCACTTCAGCCGGCGTCGCGGCCGAGCCCGCCCCGACAGGCGGCTTCCAGATCGTCGACGCGCCGAATCCGGCGTTGCCCTGGGACTACGACCTCGGCGTCGTGCCGTTCGGCGAGACCGCGCAATGCACCGTGCGCCTGAAGAACTCCGAGGGCCGACCGCTCGCGGTGCGCGAGCTCCAGGCCGGTTGCTCGTGCACGTCCGCGACGATCGCGTACGTCGCCGCCGACGGCACGCGCGTCGAGGGCGAGAGGGACGACGAGCCGATGCTCGTCGTGCCGCCCGATGCGGTCGCGGAACTCGTCGTCGTCTCCGACACCCGCCTGGTGCCGGTGCAGAACGCGACCAAGCGCGTGCGGCTCGTGCTGACCACCGACTCCGCGACCAATCCGTTCCTCGCGATCGAGGTGCACTTGATCGTGCAGCTCTCGTTCCTCGCGGTGCCGGGCACGCTGCGCTTCGGCGACGTCGCGGAGTCCGAGGGCGCGCGCGGCTCGACGAAGATCGTCGGCCTCGACGTCGACGGGCGCAAGCTGATCGGCGTCGAGCGCGCGAGCCCCGGCGTGCTCGCGAGCGTGCGTTGGGACGAGGGCGTAGTGCCCGATCAATGGACGCTCGATGTCGAGCTCGCCGCGCCCGTCGCGCGCGGACCGATCGACCGCTTCGTCGAGCTCTCGACCACCGGGCCGCACGGCGAAGGCACGGGCCCGGTCGTGCGCGTGCCGATCGTCGGCACCGGCGTGCCGGATTTCGAGATCCGTCCCGCGCGGCTCGTGTTCGTCGGCCTCGACGAGGGCACGACCTGCGAAGTCGAGATCTTCGGTCACCTGTCGGGTCAGCGGTTCCGCGTGCTCGCGATCAAGCCCGATGCGGCGGCCGACGGCCTGATCGTCGCCGACGCCGAGCCCGCGACGCCCGACGACAGCGGCAAGAGCCCGCGTTGGCTCTTGCGCGCTCGGCTGTCGAGCCCCGCGCCGGGCGAGCTCGCGGGCACCTTGACCGTCGAGACCGACGACCAGGGCGAGGTCGCGATCCCGTACGCGATCGCAACCAAGCGCTGAACGGCGCCGAACCGCGCTGCCGGGCGTGAACCGCGCGACCCGCGTGAGCCGCGTGAGCCGCTCGAACCGCGCAAGCCGCGCCGCGGCGTGCCGCGCGCTCCGCTGCTAGACTCGCGTCCCGCGTGGAGCAGAGCGAGAGAGGACGAGTGTCGGCCAGGACCAGTCGACGGACTCCTTGGCTGGTCTTCGCGCTCGCGCTCGCGTGGCTTTCGATCGGCGCGGGCCGCAGGGCGCTCTGGCAGGACGAGGCGGCGACCGCGTTGCTCGGCAAGAGCTTCGTCGAGCACGGCCGGCCGCTCGCCTGGGACGGCAAGAACCTGGTCACCATGGACGACTTCCGCGCCGGCGAAGAGGCCGCGATCGGCGCCGCGATGAAGTCCATCGAGACCGCGATCCCCTATCTCGCCGCGCGCGGCGACTTCGCGGCCGACACGACGTGGATCGGGCATCCGTGGGGCTCGTTCCTGCTCGCGGGCGTCGCGCACGAGCTCGGCGGCACCGACGAATTCGTGTTGCGGCTGCCGTTCCTCGTCTCTGGCGCCGCCGCGCTGGCGCTGCTCTTCGCCGCGCTCGCACGGCGCGTCGGCACGGCGCCGGCGTGGCTCGCGGTGCTCGTGCTCGCTTTCAACGTCTACTGGTTCGTGCATGCGCGCCAGTGCCGGTACTACGCGCCCAGCTCGTGCTTCGCGCTCGCCACGTTCGTCTCGTACCTGCGTTGGCGCGAAGGCGCGCGCTTCGGCGCGGCCGTGTTCGTCGCCGTCGCGTTCGTGTGGTTCCAGTTCGACTTCGGCAGCCCGTTCGCGGCGCTCGCGGTGTTCGCGGCCGACGCGCTGCTCTTCGATCGCACGCGCAAGGTCGAGGCGCTCGCGACGTTCGCCGTGCTCGGCGCTCTCTACTTGCCGTCGATTCTCTACTTCGACCTCGCCCACCGACTGCGGCCGACCGACACGCCCTTCGCGGTGCGCGCGGGCGGCCTCGCGTTCCTCGCGAACCAGTACGTGCTGCCGTTCACGCTCGCGGCGGCGGCGCTCGCGCTGGTCGTCTTCGCCAAGCGCGCCGAGGCACCGACGCGGCGTCTGGTCGCGCTCGCGCTCGCCGTGGTGCTCGCCGAGCTCGCGTGGATGGTGCGTGCGAGCCCCTATCCGTTCCTGCGCTACGTGATCGCGTTCGCGCCGCTCGGCGCGTTGATCACCGCGTGCGTCGCGTGGGAGGCCGGACGGCGCTGGCTGCCGCGGCGCGCCGGCGTGCTCGCGATCGGCGTCTCTGCGCTCGCGGTCGCGAGCCCGCTGTTCGCGGCGCCGCTCTCTCGCGCGCTCTCCGCGGACTTCGACGACCTGTGCGCGCCCGGCCGCGTCGTCCGCGCGGAGCTCGGCGTGCTCGCGAGCGAGCTCTTCGGGAGCGCGCCCGATCCGAACCGCGCGGTCGTCGAGTACCTGCGCGGTCAACTTCGAGCGGACGACGAGATCCTCGCGAACTACGAAGACCTGCCGCTCGCGTTCTACCTCGACGTGCCGGTGCGCGGCGGCATCGCGGGCTTCCGCGTCGAAGCGCCGACGCCCGCGCGTTGGGCGGTGCTGCGTCGGACCGTCCGTTGGGTGCACTGGCCTGCGTACGAGCGTGCGCTCGCTCGCGCTCGCTACCAGCGAGGTGCGCTCGACGCGCCCGACATCCCGTGGGGCAACAACCCCGATCCGTCGGCGCATTGGTCGCGCATCCCGTTCCCCGTCGCGCCGCTGACGCTGCTCCGGCGGACGGATTGAGCGGCGGGCTCGACCGGTAGCCCGCCCGCGCGCGCGAACCTAGCTCAGCCCGCGCGTACGCGCGCGAACTTGCGCTTGCCCGCTTGGAGCAACAGCTCCCCCGCCGGGCTCGGCACGCGCGCGTTGACGTCGGCGACGACCGCGCCGTCGAGCTTCACACCGCCGCCCTCGATCAGGCGGCGCGCCTCCGACGAGCTCGCGCACAGGCCGATCTCGCGCAGCAGCACCGCGAGCGCGAGACCCTCGACGGGCCAGGGCTTGCCGTAGACGATGCTCGGGATGTCGGTCGGCAGTTCCTTGTCGCGGAACTGTCGATCGAAGCCCTCGCGCGCCGCGCGGCCGGCGTCGCGGCCGTGGAAGAAGCTCGCGAGTTCCTCGCCGAGCCTCGCTTTCGCCTCGCGCGGGTGGCCGGCGAGCAGCGCGTCGAGTTCCGCCGCGGGCACCGCGGTCAGGAGCTCGAACCACGCGCGCATCACGTCGTCCGAGAGGCTCATCACCTTGCCGAACATGTCGACGGCGGAGTCGGTGAACGCGATCGCGTTGCCGTAGCTCTTCGACATCTTGCGGCCGTCGAGACCGTTGATCAGCGGCAACGTCATGCAGAGCTGCGGCGGCTGCGCTTCTTTCTCCTGGAGGTCGCGACCGACCAGCAGGTTGAAGAGCTGATCGGTGCCGCCGAGCTCGACGTCGGCGCGGATCATCACCGAATCCCAGCCCTGCATCAGCGGATAGAGGAACTCGTGGACGCCGATCGGCTCGCTGGCGGCCATGCGCTTCTCGAACGTGTCGCGCTCGAGCATCCGAGCGACGGTCGCCTTGCTCGCGAGCTTCAACACGTCCTCGAAACGCATCCGATCGAACCACTCCGAGTTCTTGTGGACCTCGGTGCGCGTCATGTCGAGCACCTTGCCCGCCTGCGACGTGTACGTGACCAGGTTCGCCTCGACGTCGGCGCGCGAGAGCTGCGGGCGCAGCTTGTTGCGACCCGACGGATCGCCGACCATCGCGGTCGCGTCGCCGACGATCAACACGATCTGGTGGCCGGCTTGCTGCAGTGCGCGCAGCTTCATCAATTGCACCGCGTGACCGACGTGCAGGTCGGGCGAGCTCGGATCCATGCCGAACTTGACGCGCAACGGCCTGCGCTCGGCGCGGGCCTTGGCGAGCCGCGCGGCGAGATCGCGTTCCTCGACGAGGTCGACGGCGCCGCGGCGGAAGAGAGCGAGTTCGTCGGGGGCGGAGAGCGTGCTCATGGTCCTTGGGGCGGCGGAGTGTCGCGCCCGCGCGCAGGCAAGTCCAGCGTCGGCGTCGGCGGCTCGCGCTGCGTGCGCTGTACCGCCCACGTCCTCCAGCGATCGGGATCGCCCCCGCGGTCTCGGTCGCCGGAGAGCCAGCGCAGGCAAGGCGCCGCGCGCTCGAGATCGATGCGGTTCATCCGCGCGAGCACCGGCGCGCACGCTTCGAGCGCTTCGTCGCGGCGATCGGGCGCGATGCGCACCGCGCGCTCGAGCGCCGCGGGCAACGCGAAGCCGGGCTGATCGAGGCACCGCGCGAGCTCGGCGGGCTCGACCGGATCGGTCGGCAGGAAGGTCGCGAGTTGGTCGACCTCGCACGGCGCGACGCGCAACGTCGCGGCGGGCAAGCGCCGACCATCGAGCTCGATCTCGGCTTGCACCAGCACGACCTCGAAGTGCGCGCGCACCGCGAGCTCGTTCGAGAGCGGCACGTCGAACTCGGCGACGTCGAGCAACTCGGGATCGTCGGGATCGAGCTCGAGCTCGGCGAGCGCCTCGATCGGTCGCGTGTACGCCGACCGGTGCTCGAACCCGCGCACGTCGATGCCGAACAGCGACGATTCGACGCGCGCCGCCGAGGCGTAGATCGTCACCGGCGTGTCGTGGCTCGACACCGCGGCGAGCGCGAGGCGTCGGCCGCCCTTCGCGGTCGGCTTGCCGCGCACGACGAGCCGGAGCTCGAGCTCGTGCACCGCCGCGCGCCCGTCGAGGACGCGTTGGAACGCCTCGACGACCGTCGCCGCGGGACCCCCGGGGCGCAGCGCGCGGATCCGCGCGAGGATCGCGCGGGCGCTCGGCTCGTCGTCGTCGTCGAGCGCGGCGGTCAGCGCATCGAACGCCGGTTCGAACGCGGCGATCCGCGGACGGAGCTCGGGATCGAGCACCAGCGGATCGTCGGAAACGACCGCGCGGCGCGGGGTGCCGCAAGCGGTGACCAGCACCGCAAGGAGACACCACCGCGCCGCGCTCATGGCGGGGAGTACCCGCTCAGGCCTGAGGCGTTTCGCCTTCGGCCGGCTTCTTGGCTTCCGCGAGCTTCGCGCGGCGCTCGTGCTCTTCGAGGATCGCCTTGTTCTCCTCGAAGTCGGCGTGCACGAAGGACAGGCCGATCTTGCGCTCTTCCGTGTCGACGCGGATGACGCGCACTTCGACCTTCTGGCCGGGCTTCACGATCTCCTCGGGGCTCGAGATCTTGTGGTCCGCGAGCTCGGAGATGTGCAGCAAGCCTTCGAGCTCCTCCTCGAGACGGACGAAGGCGCCGAAGTTGGTCGTCTTCGTGATCGTGCCGGTGAGCAGGTCGCCGACGTGGTACTTCGACGGGATTTCGTCCATCCACGGGTCGGGCGAGAGTTGCTTCGAGCCCAGAGCGATGCGCTTCTTCTGCGTATCGACCGAGAGCACGACGCAACGGATCTTGTCGCCCTTCTTCACCATCTCGGACGGGTGCGTGATCTTCTTCGTCCAGCTCATGTCCGAGACGTGCAGGAGGCCGTCGATGCCTTCCTCGATCTCGATGAATGCGCCGTACGAGGTCAAGTTGCGCACCGTGCCTTCGATGACCGTGCCGACGGGGTAGTGCTCGTCGACGAGATCCCAGGGGTTCGCTTCGGCTTGCTTCATGCCGAGCGAGATCTCCTGCTTCTCCTTGTTGTACTCGAGCACGACGACCTCGACCGGATCGCCGACCTTGACGATCTCGCTCGGATGGTTGACGCGACGGGTCCACGACATCTCGGAGATGTGCACGAGCCCTTCGACGCCGTCCTCCAGCTTCACGAACGCGCCGTAGGACATGATGTTGACCACCGCGCCCTTGTGCTTCGAAGCGACCGGGTAGCGCGTCTCGATACCTTCCCACGGGCTGGGCTGCTTCTGCTTGAGGCCGAGCGCGATGCGCTCGCGCTCCGCGTCGACGCGCAGCACCTTGACCTCGATCTCTTGATCGAGCTGCACCATCTCGCTCGGGTGGTTGATGCGACCCCACGTCATGTCGGTGATGTGGAGCAGACCGTCGATGCCGCCCAGGTCGACGAACACGCCGAAGTCGGCGATGTTCTTGACGACGCCCTTGCGGATCTGGCCGTCTTGGATGTCGGAGAGCAGGAATTCCTTCTGCTTCTGACGCTCTTCCTCGAGCAGCTTGCGACGCGAGATGACGATGTTCATGCGCTCCGCGTCGATCTTGATGATGCGCGCGCGGATCGGCTCGTTGACGAAGTCGGAGATGTCGTGCGTGCGGCGCAGGTTGACCTGGCTCGCCGGCAGGAAGACGTTGACGCCTTCGACGTCGACCAAGAGACCGCCCTTGATCTTGCGTTGGACGATGCCCTGGATCTCGTCGCCTTCCTTGTACTTCTTCGACACGCGTTCCAAGGAGCGCAGGCGATCGGCGCGGCGCTTCGAGATCAACGCGGTGTCGTTCTCGTCGAGGCCTTCGTAGAAGACTTCGAAGATCTGCCCGGCGGTGGGCAGGGCGTCGCCGAACTCGGCGATCGCGATCTGACCTTCGGACTTGCCGCCGATGTCCATCACCACCATGCCGGTGCGGTCGTCGACGGAGTCGACGCGCGCGTTCACGATCGTGCCGGGGGTGATGTCCTTGACCGAGGATTCGAGTTGGTGCTTCAGGTCGGGCTCGGAGACGCCTCCGAGGGACACCTGAACCATGCGCTCGAGTTCAGCGGGGTCTAGGTCGTATTGCTTGATGCGACGGGATGCTAGGGCCATGAAAGGGTGGTTGAACGAAACGGGTTCGAGTTGAGGGTTTGAGGATCGGGTTAGTGACGGCCTTCCGCGCGAGCGGACGGCGAGTCGGCGTTCGAAACCGACTCGGAGTCCGGAGCGGAAGGTGGATGGGGTCGAGCCGCGGGCGGCAAGCGCTCGGCGATCGCGGCGCGCACGCGCTCGAGCGCGTCGGGAAGCGCGGAGTCGACGGCGGGCGCGTACTCGAGCGACAGGCGGGTCGGGCGCGGGAGCGAGCGGCCCGGCGGCCACGCTCGCCAACTGCCGTCGATCGCGGCGGGCACCAGCGGGACGCCCGCCTTGCGCGCGGCGACCAGGGCACCGGAGTGGAAGGCGCCGAGCGTGCCGTCGCGCGTGCGGGTCCCCTCGGGGAACATCGCGACGCAATCTCCGGCTTCGAGGTGCGCGACGATCGCTCGCAGCGCGGCGCGATCGCCCTTGCCCCGCCCGATCAGGACGGCGTTGCAGCCGTTCATGATGTAGGCGAGCAGCCTGCTGTGCGCGAGCGTGTCGCGCGCGACGAAGCAGACGTGGCGGCCGGTCGATTGCGCGATCAGCGGGATGTCGAGGAACGACTGGTGGTTCGCGGCGACCAGCACTCCACCGGTCTTCGGCAAGTGCTCGACTCCGCGAAACGTCGGCGGCAGCGCGAGCCGGTAGCCGAGCCAGGTCGCACTCCGGCATGCGTGGTAGACCCACGTCTTGTCGGTGCGCACCGGGCGTTCGGGCGCAGCGTGCTCGCTCGCGTCGGTCATCCCTGGGGCTGCGCCGCGCGGCGCGCGTGCACGTGGGCGAGCAGCTCGGCGATCACCTGCTCGGGCGACTTGCCGTCGGTCTCGATCACCAGCGCGTCGGGCGCTTTGACGAGCGGCGAGTGCGCGCGCGTCGAGTCGATCGTGTCGCGGCGCAACAGGTCGCTCTCGATCGCTCGCTGGCGCTCGGGCTTGCCGACTTCGTGCGCCTTGCGACGGGCGCGTTCAGCGGCGGATGCGTTGAGAAAGAGCTTGAGCTCGGCGTTCGGGAAGACGACCGTCGTCGTATCGCGTCCCTCGGCGACCACGTCGTGCGCCGCGCTCGCGATCGCCTGTTGGCGAGCGACGATCACTGCACGCACGCGCGGATGGGCCGAGACCGCCGAGACGATCTTTTCCACGCGCTCCGAGCGCACGTCGGGCTCGCCCGGCGTGCCGTCGATCAGAATCTTCCCCGCCGCGTCGAAGCTCAGCCGGTGGCGTTCGGCCGTCTCGCGACACTGCGCCTCCGACTCCGGATTCGCGCCCGACTCGAGCACCTTCAGGGCGACCGCGCGATACATGGCGCCGGTGTCGAGGAACAGGAACCCGAGCGCCTTCGCGAGGCCGCGGGAAACCGTGCTCTTGCCGGCGCCGGCGGGCCCGTCGATGGCGATGATCATGGCGGGGAGAACCGGCTTAGAAGTCCCCTACGAATCCAAGGGGGGAGTCCAGGGGGGCGAGTAGCCTATCGGCCGGAGCCCGGGGATCAAGCTCGGTCGCCGCGGGAGCCCCCCACGACCCAGCGCCCGGCCTCCCCCACGACGGCGACATCGCGCGCGCCTCCGAACGCGTCGACGACCACCCAGCGAGGCCCGGCGGGGAGTTGCTCGTCCCGAAAGGCGTGCGCGTGGCCGCAGAGCACCGTTTCGACGCCGGCGGCGAGCGCTTGCCGCCGCACTTCGTCGGGCTGCTGCGCGGTCTCTGCGCTCGGTTTCGCCGCGACCGCGCGCACCGAGCGCGTCCGCAGACGCTTCGCGACCGCCAGCGCGAGCGGGCTCGGCAGCCGCGGCGCGAGCGCGAGCATCGGCGCGGAGCGCAAGATCCGTTTGAGGCGTTGGTAGCCGACGTCGAGCGTGCAGAGCTCGTCGCCGTGAATCAGCAACGCGCGCTCGTGCGACGAGCGAGCGAGCGCGCCACGCGGATGCACCCGCGCTCCGCACGCGGCCTCGAAGTCCGCGCCGAGCAAGAAGTCGCGATTGCCGGGGATCAGATGGAGCGCGCGACCTGCGCTGGTCCACTCGCGCAGCGTCGCGAGCACGCGTTGCGCTCCGACCAGCCGCGCGTGGGCGGGACCGACCCAGGCTTCGAAGAGATCGCCGAGGATCACCAGCGCCGGCGCGGTGCGGTGTCGGCCGAGGAAGTCGCGCAGCGCGTGCGCGCACGCCGCGTCCGACGCGTCGAGGTGCAGATCGCCGATGCAGAGCGCGCCGACCCTGACCTCGATCTCGGGCCGCGGGCTCGCGCTCATCCGTCGAGCTCCAGCCTGGATGGCAGCGTGCGTTCGCGCTTCGCTTGCATCGACTCGTTATAGCGCGCGCGGACGTCACGCGGCCCGATCGTCTCGTTACGGCAGCGCCACGCGACCGCGTGGTGCGGCGCGGCCGAACGCGCGGCGACGCAGCGGCATGCTCGTTGCCATCCGGAGCGCCTTCGTCCCCCACCGCGACACGTTCGCGTTCCGTCCCGACCGCCGTCCAAAGCTCTACTCGTGACAACTCGACCGCTCTCGTTCGCGGCGTGTTCGCGCCTCGCGCTCCACGCCTTGCCCGTCGTCCTCACGTCGTCCGTCGCTTCCTCCCAAGCGCCCGCCAAGCAGGACGCTCCCGCGCCGACACCGATCCCCGAGACGATCGTGCTCGGCACGCTCGAACGCGAAGGCGTGCCGAGGGTCCCGCTCGGCGCGACCGGCTCGCGCGACGTACTCGGTCCCGAAGAGGTCGAGAGCATCGGGGCCCGCGACCTCAACGACTTGCTGGAGTACCTTCCGGCGGTCTCGACGCGGCCCTACAACGGCGGCGAATCGTCCGCGCCGAGCTTCTCCATCCGCGGTATCCCCGACGACGGCCTCACCGAGTACCTGCACGTCGCGATCGATGGTGTGGCGGCGAGTCCGCTTCCGTACGGTTGGACCGCGTTCTCGTTCTTCCCGTTGCTCACCGAGCAGGTCTACGCGATCGACCTGATCCGCGGCGGCTACGCGGTGCGCTACTCGCCGAACACGGTCGGCGGCGTGCTCAACTTGCTGACGCCGCCGATTCCGAAGGAGGAGAGCTACGACGTGCGCGCGACGGTCGGCTCGTACGGATACCAGAGCACGCTCTTCAGCGCCGGCGACGACGACGGCCGTTTCGGCTACCTGCTCACCCTCGGTGAGCGACACGGCGACGGCTTCCGCGCGGACTCCGACTTCGAGTACACGACCGCCGACCTGAAGACGCGCTGGGCGCTCGGCGAGCGCGACTGGCTCTCGTTGCACGCGAGCTACATCGAGAACGAGCACCGCCCTCCCGGCGGCTTGACCGTCGCGGAGTACGATCAGGACCGTTTCGCCAACACGCGCCCCGAGAACGTCTTCCGCGGCTTTCGGGCGCTCGCCGACGTGGTCCGGCACGTCGACACCGGCGGCGGTTCCTTCGAGTGGTTCGGCTCGTTCTCGCAGACCCGGCGGAATCTGACCGCCGAGCGACCCGCGTTCGGCGCGCCGACCGAGTTGCGCGTGATCGACGACGATGCGTACTCGCTCGCCGCCGGCTTTCGAGCGGAGGATCGGTTCGAGGCTTTCGGACTCGAGCACGCGCTCTACTGGGGCCTGCGGGTCAACGAGGAACTCCTGCCGAATCGCACCACCGATCGCACCACGTACGCGACCGGCGTGTCCGCGCTGATCCAAGACGCGGAGTACGAGCTCACGACGGTCGGAGCGCACGTCGACGACACGCTCCACCTGACCGACGCTTGGACCTTGGTCGCGGGCGTGCGCGCGGAGTGGATCCCCGTCGCGCAAGGCGAGGACGCCGTGGTCGGGGGCGACTTCGACGAGACGTTCTTCGACGTGTTGCCCGGCATCAGCACCTCCTACGAGGTCGCCGAATGGGCCGCGCTCTTCGCGAACTGGCAGCGCAGCTTCCGCGCGCCGCAGGTGTGGGGCTTCGGCGTCAGCCCGACCAGTCCCGACCAGAGCCTGGAGTTCGAACGCGGCGAGTCGATCGAGGCCGGGGTCCGAATCGACGCCGCCGGTGGGCTCGAAGGCTCGATCGCCGTCTGGAACACCGAGTTCGGCGAGATCGGTTTCTTCGACACGAACTCGGTGTACCGGAACATCGGCGAGATCGAGGCGAGCGGCGTCGACTACGTCGTGCGGTGGAACGCGGGCGAAGCGGTCGACGCGCTCGACGGATTCTCGCTCTACGGGACTCTGACGACGCAGGACTCCGAGATCGTCGACGCCGCCAACTCCACGAACGACGGGAACGAAACTCCGTACGCGTGGGAGGAGAAGCTCGCCTGGTCGATCCAGTACGAGACGAGCTCTCGATGGCGCTTCTCGCTCGGGGGTACGCACGTCGGTGAGTCGTTCTCCGACGACGCGAACACCGTCGCGGAGAGCTCGAACGGAGACATCGGGCTCAATCCTTCGCGCACCGTGTGGGACGCGCAAGTGTCGAAGGACCTCTCGCTCGGGAAGAAGGCCGCGGGCCGATTCTTCGTCGGCGCGACCAATCTCTTCGACTCGGAGTGGTTCGTGCACTCGCGCGGCGGATTCTTCGGTGGCGGCAAGGTCGCGGGCGCTCCGCAGCAAGTGTATGCAGGCTTTCAGCTCGGGTTCTGAGTCGACAACCGGCGCGGCGGCCGTGGTGCTCGCCGCGGCGCGTTTCCCTTTCGGACGTCTCCAGCGCAAGCTCTCTCCCATGAAGCTCACTCTCTCTGCGGTGCTCGTGTGCGGTGTGCTCACCGGCTGCCGCGCGCTGCCGGACCCCGACGGCGAGGCGCGCTCCGCCGCCGAGCCCGCCGTCACGACCGGCGCCGCGACCGGCGCACCGACCGAGGACGAGATCCCGCTGCCGGCGTTCGCGGGTTGGAACGCGTCTCTGGTGGTCGACCAGGGCAAGGTCGGCGTCTGGACCGTCGGCGTGCTCAAGATCTATCCGCAATTCGGCTGTCCGGAGATCGCAGCGCTCGACGACCGCGGACGCTTCCACGCGCTCTGGTCGTACAGCGGCAAGTGGACCCCGGTCAGCACCGTGCACGACGGCAAGTGGCTCGGCGGGTTGGTTCAGGCCGACCTCGATCCGCGCGTGCCGGGCGTCGAGCTCTACACGGGCTCCCAGAACGGCAACCTCTATCAGATCACGACTCGGCTCGAGACGTTCCTCGACAGCCGCATCATCGCCCAGCTCCCCGGGCACGAGATCCACACGTTGGTCGGCGGCGAGCTCGATCTCGCGCACGACGGCCCCGAGCTCATCGCGTTCACGCGTCCGGGCAAGCTCGCGCGTTTGACCGCGCGCAGCGACGGTCGCGATGGCTTCGATGTGACGGTGCTCGCCGAAATCCCCGGCCGCGTGCGCGACGCGTTGGTGTTGCCCGGCGGCGCGTCGCCGCCCGAGATCGTCACCGCCGGTCGCCACGGACGAGTCGAGATCCTGCGGCTCGAACGCGACGGCCCGCGCTGGACCACGATCCTCGAAGTGCCGATGGGCGTCGGGCGCGTCGCGCTCGCGCCCGCGCGCCCCGGCCGTCCGACGGTGGTCTACAGCACGTGCGACGACGGGCGCGTGTTCCGGCACGAGCGCGAAGGAGACGCATGGAGGAACGAGCTCGTCTACGCCGGTCCGCAAGGCCTGCGCGGCATCGCCGCCGGTCGCTTCGACGCCGACGCGAACGTCGAGACGATCGCAGTCTTCGGCTACTCGAAGGAAGTCGAGCTGCTCTCGCGTCGCGCGGGCGCTTGGACGCGAGAGACTCTGTTCGTCGACCGCGACAAGGGCCACTGGCTCTGCGCGGGCGAGCTCGACGGCCGCAATGCGACCGACGAGCTCGTCACCTCGGGTTACTCCGGCCGGGTGGTGCTGCTCGCGAGGCCGCCCGGGTACGGACTACCCGGCGTACTCACGCGTTGACACCCGTTCGGTCTCAGCGGACGTAGAGGAAGATGTGGTCGTCCCCGCTGCCCTGCGAGGTCAGGTCCGCGTCGGAGCGGAAGTAGATCCGCTTCGCGAGGTGATCGCACGTCGCGCTGCGGCTCGAAGTCCCGACCGCGCCCGCGGTGACTTGCGTCAACGTGCTCACGCCTGCCTTCGTGATCGCAGCGAGATAGAGCTCGTTCGAACCGTCGAGATTGCCCCCGACGACGAGATCGCCCTCGCTTTCGAGCACGACGTACGCGCCGCTCCCGGAGACGAACGCGCGATCCGACGCCTCGGTCGAGTCGGTTAGGCGCAGGAACGTCGACGATTTTCGGTCGAGTCGATAGACCTCGTCCAGCCCGTCGGCGTTGGCGCCGGCGAGCTCGGTGGTGTCGGACTCGAACGCGACGAAGCGCCCGTCGGCGGAGATCGACGGACGAGAGCAGTCACCGACCGTCGTGGTGGTGAGCTGCGTCGTCGTCGCCGTGCCGACCGCGTAGAGGAAGATCTCGACGTTGCCGTCGGCGTTCGTCGTCAGCGGATCGGCATCCGAGTCGTAGACGACGAGCTTGCCGGAGGCGCTGATCCGCGGGTTGCGGTTCTGGTTGACCCCGGTCGTGTCGGTCAGTTGCTCGAAAACGCCCGTGGACACCGTGTAGAGGAACACCTCGGGGTTCAGGTCCGCGTTGGAGCCCGTGACGAGGTCCGCGTCCGAAAGGAAGACGACGCGCTTGCCGTACTTGTCGGTCGTGACGCTCGACGCCGACGCGGGGTCGGCGGTCGTCGTGAGCTGCACCGTGCGACGCTTGTTGAGGTCGAGCAGGAACACTTCGTCGTTGCCGTCGTCGTTCGTGCCGAGCGGATCGCCGTCCGACGCGTACACGAGCACCTTGCCGCCCTGCGAGAAGAACGGTGAGGAGGCCGACACGGCGACCGGCATCGCGTACGACTTCGACGGCGTGTGCAGGATCGTCGTGCCGCCCTGGGTGTAGATCAGCGTCTTGCCGAGTTTGTCCGTCGAAGGGCTCGACCAGCTCGAGGCCCCGCTGGTGATGCGCGTCGTCGTCTGCGCGAGTGCTGTGGAACCGTGCGCCAGAAGTGCCAGTGCGAGGATGGATGCGTTCGGTCGTTTCATGGGGTGATTCTCCGTCGAGTCCTGGATACGCCGCGCAAGAGTTCTCGGACGACGGATCCGTCGACCGTGCGCGGCGCTTTCGCGGAGCGACTGTTCGGCGCGAGTCGCCGCACGCAAACCGCGCGTCTCGACCTGGCCGCCCTTTCGCTCAACGGGGTAGGTAGTCGTATCGGTGCGCAGGTCGCCGCGGCGGACAACTTCGTCGGGTCGGTTCCGCGGACGCCCCGCGCGCGAGACTGCGAACGACTCGCGTCGCGCGGTCAGTTCAGATCCTGGACGAGGCGCAGCACTTAGTTGCAGTCGGTGAGCGCCGCGCACCCCGCGATACTTCCGAGCCGTCGCTCGATGCGTTCGTCGCCGGCAGCCGGGCGCGTGACTCAGCGCGGCGCGGCCGCTTCGTCCTCGGGCGGCGCTTCGCCCGGCGCGGTGATCGAGAAGTCGCGCATCTTCTCCCACAGGACCTTGCGGGAGATGCCGAGCAGCTCGGCGGTCTGCGAACGGTGGCTGCCGCAGTGCGCGAGCGCCTTCTTGATGTGCTCGATCTCGAGCCGACGCAGCACCTCGCGCAGCGGGCGGACCTGGCCGTCGTCGACTTCGGTCGCGCCGCGCCAACGCTCGTCGAGCGGCACGAGGTCGGAGATCTGGAGCTCGCCGCTCGCCGGCGCGAGCGCGACCGCTCGCTGCACCGAGTTCTCGAGCTCGCGCACGTTGCCCGGCCAGCGATAGCGTTGCATCAGGGCCAACGTCGACTTCGCGACTTCGAAGCGGCGGCCTCCGCCGTGGCGCTGCAGCATGTGCGCGAGCAGGATCGGCAAGTCCTCGATCCGCTCGCGCAGCGGCGGCAGGTGGATCGGAACGACGTTGATGCGGTAGTAGAGGTCTTCGCGGAAGCGCTTCTCGTCGGCGAGCTTGCGCAGCGAGACCTTGGTCGCCGCGACGACGCGGATGTCGATCTTGCGCGCGGTCTCCGAGCCCAAGCGCTCGATCGTGCGCTCCTGGAGCACGCGCAGGAGCTTGACCTGCACCGCGACCGGCATGTCGTCGATGTCGTCGAGGAAGATCGTGCCTTTGTCCGCCATCTCGAAGCGGCCGCGCTTCTCGCGGCGCGCGTCGGTGAACGCGCCCTTCTCGTGGCCGAAGAGTTCCGCCTCGAGCAGCGTTTCCGGCAACGCGGCGCACGAGAGCGCGACGAACGTTCCGTTCGAGCGCGTGCTCGCTTGGTGGATCGCTCGCGCCGCGACTTCCTTGCCCGTTCCGCTCTCGCCTTCGATCAACACGGTCGCGTCGGTCGGCGCGACCGTGCGGATGCGGTCGAACACCGCGCGCATCGACGGCGCGGAGCCAACGAATCCCTCGAATGGCTTCGCGGCGGCGAGCTCGGCGCGCAGCGCAGCGTTCTCGGCCTCGAGGTCGCGCACGCGGGCAAGCGTTCCGACCATGCTGACGATCGCTTGGTTGCGGAAGGGCTTCTGCACGTAGTTGTGCGCGCCCATGCGCATCGCCTCGACCGCTTGGTCGATCGTCCCGAACGCGGTCATCACGATCACCGGACGGTCGGGCGCGAGCTCGCGCGAGCGTGCGAGCACCTCGAGTCCGCCCTTGCCCGGCATGCGCACGTCGGTGAGCACGACGTCGGGCTCCTTCGAGCTGAGCAGCTCGAGCGCCGTCGCGGTGTCCGCGGCGACCCAGACTTGGTGGCCGGCGCCGACGAGGGCGTCCTGGAGGGTGATGGCGATCGTCGGTTCGTCGTCGGCGAGCAGGATGCGCATGCGAGCCGTCTTAGCTCGCGCCGGTGCCCGGGTCACGAGCCACGTAGCGATCTCCGCCGCCGGACTGCGCCTCGGCGAGCGCGCCCTCGGCCGCCGAGAGCATCGCGTCGAAGAAGAGCGTCGCGCCTCCTTCGTTGTGCGACGAGCCGATCGAGCACGTCACCTCGAGCTCGCGGCCTTCCGCTTGGAACTCGAGCTGGCGAGTCGCGGCGAGCAGGCGCTCGACGAGCACGCGCGCGCCGTCCGCGGGCGTGTGCGGCACGACCGCCAGGAAGCGATCGTCGGAAAGTCGTCCGAGGAAGTCGCAGCTGCGCGTGGTCGTGCGCAGGAGCTCGATCACTTCGCTCAGGATCGCTTCTTTCGCGTCGTAGCCGTACAGATCGCGCAGCTGGTTCAAGCGGTCGACCGAGACGATCAAGCACGCGACCGGGTAGCGATAGCGCTGCGCGCGACTGAACTCGACCCGCATCAAGTGCATGATCTGCGAGAGCGAGAAGAGGTTCGGTTCGCTGTCTTGGAAGCTCGAAGTCATGTTTCGGGGCTCTCGGCCGATCCGGCCTTCTACCAAATCGGCGTTCCACGCCCGCACCCTGACCGAAAAACGTGCTCGCCGCTCCGAAGCGCCGTCTCAGCCGCCCAGAGCTCGGTCGATCCAGGCATCGAGGCTGACGCCGTGGCGGGCGCGCGCCCAGATCAGGACGGCGCCGATCGCGGCGACCAACGCGAGCGCGAAGGCGAGCCTCCAAAATGTGTCGCGCGCGGTGCTCGGCTGGACCGCCGGAGCTTCGCGAGGGACACGCGGCGCCGGTTTGCCGCGCGGCGGCTCGATTCGCGTGGCGAGCTCGCGCGCCGAGGCTTCGAGCAGCTTCCGCGCGGCGTCCTTGTCGAGCGTGCGGAGCAGTTCTTCCGCGCAACGATCGACTTCGAGGTTGCCGGCGGACGCGCGCCAACGACGCAGCGCGTCCACGTCGACGAGTTCGTGCTCGACGGCGAACCCTGCGAGCAGGCGTCGAGCGGCTCGCAGCCGCGCAGCGTGCTCGGGAGCCGCGGTCTCCTCCTCCAACGCGAGTTGCGCGCGACGCGCGATCGCGCGGAAGCTGAACCGAGCGCCGCGCCACTCGATCACGTCGCCGGGCTCGAGCGCCGTCTCGCTGCACGTTCGGCCGTTGACCGTCGGATGCGGTTCTGCGCCGAGGTGTACGAGCTTCGGCGGATCGTCCCAGAGCTGTAGCTCGTCGTCGACCACGCCCTCGATCGCAACGTGAGCACGCGCGCCGCCGAGCCGCGTCAAGCCGCGCTCCAGCTCATGACGCTCGCTGCCCTGCGGCGTCGTACGTTCGATCCAGGCGTAGGCCACGGCGTCTTCCTACCGCTTCGCGCCGCGGATTGCACCTTCGGCGTGTCGCCCGGAGTCCTGCGCGCGACTATCCTGCGGGTCCGCGGTCGCCGTTCGGCGCTGCGCACGGAGGCCTCCACTTGATCGCGATCGCTCTGTTGCTCGGTATCGCCGCGCCCATCGCGCTCATCACGCCGGCCGCGCCGACCACGTCCGCCGCGCCGGGCCCGGCTGGCTCGGCCGTGCAGACCGCCCAGTCTGCCCCGGCGGTCGCATCCCAGTCGGGTGAACGCACCGGCTGGACGGCTCTCCAAGTTCCAGGGATCTGCGTCGAGGCTCCTCCGGCGCCCTACCTTGCTCGGTTGGTGCGCGGCCACCACTTGCTGCTGCCCGGCGACACGCTGGAGCGCGAATCCCCCGCTCCGCGGCCGACCGTGCCGCTGCGCAGCGTGATCGATTGGCTCCAAGAGGAGTCGCGGCGCACGCAGTCGGATCTGCGCGTGCTCTCCGGCGGACCGCCGCTCTTGGTGCGCGGTTCGCCGATCGCGCTTTCGGAGGCGGGTGCTCGGCTCGCCGATCTCGAGCGCGCGTCGCAGGCGCTCCAGGTCGAGCTCCGCGTCTGGTTGACGCCGTCGCTCGCGACGACGACGCACCCCGCGCGGCCGGAGTTCGAGACCGCGACGCGCGCGAACGCGCCGTGGGGCGAACGCCGCGTGGTGTCGGGCGAGGTGGCGGTGTTCGGCTCGCGCGAGTCCGCGGGTTTCCTCGGAGCGTGGGCGGGCGAAGTCGCGTCGTCGAGCGGGGTCGCCGAGCCGAAGCTCGTCCGCGCGCTCTCCGGTCGCACCCTGCACCTCTACGCCGCGCGCGCCGACGGCGGCACGCGCGTGCGGCTCAACGGCTGGCTCGACCTCGCCGAGCCCGGCGCGATGACGGTGTTCGACGCGGGCACCCCCGACCTCGGCGTGATCCAGCAACCCAGCGTCCATGCGGTGCAGGTCGCGTTCGGCGGCAGCGTCGCGAGCGGCGGCGTGCTCGCGGTCGCGCTCGATGGCGCGCCTTTCGCGCAAGAACAGTGCACCCTCTGGATCGAGGCGCGCACTACCGTCGACCCGACCGAGGGTCCATGGCGCGCCTTCGACACCGCGTGGCTCGAAGCGCCCGATTTCGCGCTCCCGCCGGTCGTGCCCGGCGCGGGCCTCGACGAAGTCGGCGCCGACGAAGCGTCCACCGCCGGCGTGCTCGAGCCCCTCACCGCGTCGACGCTCGCCCAGGTGTTCGAAGAGGCCCGCGCGCGCGGCGCCGCGCGTTCGGTCGCTTCGGTGCTGTGGGCGCCCGGTTTCCTCTGCGTCCCCCGCTCCGAGGCGCAAGCGACCGTCGAGCTCGAGGCGCTGATCCAGGCGGCCTCGAAGGACCGCGAGAGAGAGGCCGAGCTCGTGCTGAAGCACGGCAAGCTGCGTGCGCTCGTCCCCGCGGTCTCTGGCGCAACGGTACGGTTGCTGGTCGCCAACGAGCGGACGGTGATGAACGGCTACTCCATCCAGATCGCGACCGAGACCTGGATGCCGACCCCGAGCGTCGAGCGCGTGATCGACGGCGGTTGGGTCCAGGGCCGTTGGATCGGCGAGCGGCTCGAGCTCGCCGGCTGGTCGGCGTCGAGCCAGGTCACCGCGCAGCTCTCGCGCGAGGAGGCTCGGCTCGGTCGGATGCAGCTCGTCACCCGCGGCTTCCGAACCGAACGGGGCTCGATCGATCGAGCGCATCCGCGCGTCGAGCTCTTCCCCAGCGAAGGTGCGCTGCAGGGGCTGACGATCGAACTCGTGCAGCGCTGACGCGAGCTCCAAGTTTTTTTTCGAACAAGCGCGCGCGGCCGTCACCCCTTCTCGCGCGCGCTGCGCGGTCCGATCCGGACAGAACGTCCGGACCCTTGGGATTGGCGATTGCGACGCTCCAACTTTCGCGCCACGAGGCTCTATACTTCGTGACCGGATCGCCCGCCGGCCCCACCACAGCATGAGACTCGGACTGCATCAATCCGCCCGCATGGAGCAGCGACTCGTCCAGTCGCCGCAGATGATCCAGGCAATGCAGATCCTGCAGCTGCCGGCGATCGACCTCGAGGAGCGGATCGAGCAGGAGCTCACCGAGAACCCGTTCCTCGAACTCGCCGAGCCCGAGCCGGACCCCGAACCCGAGGAACGCACCGCGGCGGAAGCCGGTCGGGTCGAGGCGTTGCTCGAGGTGCTCGAGCGCCGCACCAATGACCGCGAGATCGGCCCGCCTTCGCGCTCCCAGGGCGCGTACGACGAGGACGGCGAGCGCAAGCTCGAGGCGATGCAGAACACGCCGGAGAAGCCGAAGAGCTTGTCCGAGGCGCTGATGGACGAGCTCGCGTTCCTCGAACTCGACGAGCGCGGCCGCAAGATCGCCGAGTACCTGATCTGGTCGCTCGACGAGAAGGGCTACCTGCCCCAGCCGCGCGAGGATCTCGCCCGCGACTGCGGCGTCGAGAACGCGACGCCCGAGGAACTCGAGGCGGTGCTCGCCGCGTTCCGAGAGGCGATCCACCCCGCGCTCGGCGCGCGCGATCTGCGCGAGTGCCTCTTGCTCCAGCTGGACGCGAGCGGCATCGACACGCCGTTGGTGCGCACGCTGGTGGTCGACCACCTCGAGGACATCACGACCAACCGCCTGCCGCGGATCGCGAAGGCGACCGGCCGCAGCATCGAGGACGTCAAGCACGCGATCGAGACGATCCGCACGCTCGAGCCCGCGCCCGGCGCGCAGTACGGCGAAGCGCGGACCGAGGTGATCCTCCCCGACGTCACCGTCGAGGAGATCGACGGCCGCTACGAGGTCCGCCTGAACCGCGCGCGCGTACGAGAGATCACGCTGAACCCGATGTACCGCCAGCTGCTGCGCCAAGCGAAGAAGGGCGACGGCGTGCAGGAGTGGGTCAAGAAGCGCGTCGAAGCCGCGCGCTGGTTCATCGACGCGGTGCAGCAACGCCACAGCACGCTCCAGCGCATCGCCGACGCGATCTTCGTCCGCCAGCACGACTTCCTCGACAAGGGCATCAAGGCGTTGAAGCCGCTGCGCATGCAGGAAGTCGCCGACGTGGTCAAGGTTCACATCTCGACGGTCAGCCGAGCCGTCTCCGGCAAGTACGCCGAGACGCCGCGCGGGATCTTCCCCCTGAAGTTCTTCTTCACCGGCGGCACGGCGAACGAGGACGGCGAGGTCGAGAGCCAAGCTGCGATCAAGCAGCGCATCGCCGAGCTCGTCTCCCAAGAGGATCCGGACTCCCCGCTCTCCGACGACCAGCTCGCCGCCCGCCTCGAAGAGCGCGATCGGATCCACATCGCGCGCCGCACGGTCACCAAATACCGCAAGGCGCTGTCGATCCCCTCTTCGAGCCAACGCCGCCGGTTCTAGCCGCCGGTCGACAAGTCGCGGGGCGAGGCACGCGCGCGAGCCGGGTCGGTGACTTCTTCAACGGAATTGCAAGCGGTCGGCGGCTCGACCCGCGCGCCGCGAACGCGCATGGCCCGTGTGGACGCGCATCCGTGAGGCGGCGGTGTTAGGATCTTCGCCCTTCGCTCCACGATCGCGTCCTCCCCACCCCTTTCCGTACCGCTTCGCACATGGGCGTCCGAGCCACCGAACTCCGCAAGGGCATGGTCCTCCAGGACGGCCAAAAGCTGCTCCTGATCACCGAGTACTCCCACCACACGCCCGGCAACCTGCGCGCGATCATCCACATCAAGACCCGCGACTTGCGCAGCGGAGCGACCAGTCAGCAGCGCCTCGGATCCAGCGATGTCCTCGAGGTCGCGCACCTCGAACGCAAGAACTGCGAGTACCTCTACCGCGAAGCGAGCGGCGAGTACGTGTTCATGGACCAGGAGTCCTTCGAGCAGTTCAACATGCCGGCCGAGCTCGTCGAGGACAAGATGGGCTTCGTCAAGGAGAACACCGTCGTGCTGGCGACCTTCCACGAGGGGCGCGCGATCGGGCTCGAGCTCCCCGCGGCTGTCGTGCTCAAGGTCACCGAAGCCGAGCACGCCGTGAAGGGCAACACCGCGACGAACGTGAAGAAGGAAGTGGTGCTCGAGACCGGCCTCAAGGTCAAGGTCCCGATCCACATCCAGATGGGCGAGCAGATCAAGGTGCGGTGCGAGGACGGCGAGTTCCTCGGCCGCGCGTAGAGCTCTTCCGCGCTCCGCCGCTCACTCGACCAGCCAGACCCGCACCGTCAGGTCGCGGATCGGGTGGCGCACGGGGAACTCGGCGAGCATCCGTCCGCCGTCATCGAGGTAGCGCACGAGCGCGTCGCGCTGATCGCGCGGCCACTCCTCGAGCCACTCGTCCAGGACGACGTACCACACGCGGCGCTGACGTCGCGCCCACTGCATCGTCACGTACGCGTTGTGCGTCGTCAGCGGCACCAGCGCGAGCGGTTGGCGGAACGACGTCGAGTCCGGCGCCAGGTAGTACTCGCCGACCGGACCCGCCATGCCGACGATCAGATCGCCCGCGCCGCGCGAGTTCCAGACGAACTGGTACGCCTCGCGCCAACGCTCGCGATCGCCGTTGCGAGCGAAGAAGTAGTGCGCTTGATCCACGGCCGACGCGCAGAGCATCAAGGTCAACGCGGCGCGGGCGAATGCGGCCTTGTGCTCGCCGAGCGCTTCGAGCCCATACGCAGCGAGCAGCGCGACCGCAGGCAGCGCGACGAACACGTACTGCGCCGACACGCGCGCTTGCAGCGAGAGCAACAGCGCCGCGGCGATCGTCGCGACGAGCGCGGCCGCCACCCACGCTCGGAACGGCTCGCGTTTGCGCAGCGCGACGAACACGCCGCCGGCCGCGGCGGCAGCGAGCCACGGCGTGACGTGGTAACCGGTGGTCAGCACGAAGTGCAACGGGCTCGGGCCCGACTTGCTCTCCTGATAGCGCGTCCAGAGCTCTTGCGCCCACGGCATCGCAAGAGCCGAGCACGCGATCGCGAGGCCGACCAGCGTCAGCGTCACGCGCCCGAACGCGCCGTCCGGTCGCACGCGGGCGAGCCACAGCACGACCGGCGCCGCGCACGCCGCGCCGGCGAACAGCAACGCCGAGGGGTGGGCGAGCGTCGCCGCGCCGAAGGCCGCGAGGGCGAACGCGAGCAAGACGTAAGCTCGCCACGTGCCGCTCTGGAAGAGAGCGCGCGCGAGGAACCCGACTCCGACGACGCCGAGCGTCTGCGCGATCGAATAGAAGCGCGCGTTCTGCGCCCAATAGAGCGTCCACGTGTTCGCGCCGAGCAGCACCGCCGCGATCGCCGCGTTGCGGGCGCCCGCGAACGGTCGGAATGCCCAGTAGGCGAGCGGCAGCAGCGCCGCGCCGAAGACGGCGGGCACGACGCGCAACGCGAGCTCGGTCTGCACGCCGACCAGGTCGAGCCACTCGGCGACCAGGCGGTATCCGAGCGGATTGTCGGGCCACGGCTCGCGTCCGGCCGCCGCGGCGCGCAGGTCGGTCAGGGTGAACGCTTCGTCGATCCAGAGCCCCCACTCCCCGAGTCGGAAGAAGCGCAAGGCCGCGAAGGCGACCAGCAAGATCACCAGTCCGAGCGGGGGGCCGCCCGGCGCGCGGGCTTGGGAGGGGTGGGACATCGGGCTTCAGGAGCGTTCCAAAGCCGGTCGACGAAGGCAACTGGAGATCGGCCGAGCTATGCTCGTCGGGCCCGACTTCTCCTCACCTCGCATGTCCTCACGCTCCATCGTTCCGGCGCTCGTCCTCGCGCTGCTCGCGTCGTGCCAGATCGTCCAACGCCCGGGCGTCGCGCTCTCGACGAGCCCGCCGGGCGCGCGCGTGTCGGTCGACGGCCGCGACTCGGGCTACTTGACGCCGTGCGTGCTCGACATCGATCGCGACGATCACCAACTGAAGTTCGAGCTCGAAGGCTATCAGCCGGTCGATCGCCTGGTGACCGCCGGCGGACGCGTGTACGTCATCTTGTGGAGCGAAATGTTCCTCAACTGGCAGGTTTGGCGCTTCCCGCTCTGGCTCAACTACGTCGACGGCCTGGCTCCGGTGAAGGTCGATCGCGGCAGCAGCCCCGGCCGGATCTTCGTGCGCCTGCGCCGCGCCGAGCAAGGGTGAGCGCGGAGTTCGGCGCACGCCGCGCGGTGTTCGTCGACCGCGACGGCACGTTGAATCGCGAGATCGAGGGCGCGCTGGCTTCTCCGGAGCAGCTCGAACTCGCCCCCGACGCCGCGCGCGCTCTCGCCTCGCTGTCCGCGGCCGGCTTCGCGTTGGTCGTCGTCACCAATCAAAGCGCGATCGCGCAAGGCTGGCTCGACCACGAACGCCTCGCGCGCGTGCATCGAGCGATCGCGGACGAGCTCGCGCTCGGCGGCGCGCGGATCGACCTCTTCGTCGCGTGTCCGCACCACGATCGCGAGGGTCTGCCTCCCTACCGGCGCGCGTGTGCGTGCCGCAAGCCGCAGCCGGGGATGCTGCACGACGCCGCACGACGCCTCGGGCTCGACCTCCAACGCTCGTGGCTCGTCGGCGACGCGCTGCGCGATCTCGCGGCCGCGCGTGCGGTCGGGGCGCGCACGGTGTTGGTCGCCACCGGCAAGGGCGCACGCGAGCTGGAGCGAGCGCGGGCCGAAGGCGGAGGGCCCGAGCTCTACGTCGCGGACCTGGCGGCGGCCGCGAGCGCGATCCTCGCCGCCGAGCGCGCCGACTCTCAGGGCAAGTAGCGCGCGAGCACGTTCGAGAGCCGTGCGTTCACCCACACCGGCATCTTCGACCACGCGTCGCGCAGCACCTTGGTCTTCGGATTCGACGGCGTGAACGAAGGCAGCTCGCGATCTCGGACCAGGTGATAGCGGTAGTGCAGGTCGCGCGGCACGAAGCCTTGGTGCTCCTTGAACGAGAACGCGCCGGCGTCCTTGCGACTGCGGCCGAAATCGAAGCGTGCGAGCCCGCGCTCGACCGCCCACTCGCGCAGCGCCATGTACATGAAGTTCGACGCGCTGTACTCGCGATCGGCGCCGTCAGCGGTGCCGGCGTAGTACGCGAGCAGCGTGTCGCGCCACACGAACGACATCACCGCCATCAACGGTTGCGTGTCCTTGTGCACCATGTGCACGACGCACTCGTCGCCGAAGCGCGCGAGCAGCTCCTCGAACCACGCGCGCGGCAGGCCGGGTGAGCCGAGCTTGCGTTTGTTGTTCAGGAAGAGCCGGTAGAGGTCCGGCGCGTACCACCGGCCGTCGGAGAGCGTCAGTTGATGGCGCTCGCGCGCCTTGCGGGCCTCGGCGCGCGCCTTCTTCGGAATCGACGCGAGCACCTTGGCGGGATCGTCGGGCAGGTCCTGGATGAACGTCGCGTAGAGCTCCGACGGCACGAGGTCGAGGCCGGGATCTTCGAAGCAGCGCAGCTCGAGCCTGCGCACGCGCGTCGTCTCGGCGATTCGCTTCGCTTCCGCCGCGAGCTGCACCTCGATGTCGCGCGAGTCGCCGATCGGTCCGCCGTAGACCGCATACGGCGACGAGATCAGGCTTGCGCCGCGCAAGCCCGGCGACCGCGAGAGCGGCAGCATCCCGACGACGCGGCCTTCGCGCCACGCGACGAGGTCGACTAGCTCGTGTCCGAACACCCGCTCGACCGCGCGACGCCAGCCGACGCGATGGAAGAACGACGCGCCGGGCGCGGCGCGGATCCAGGCTTCGACGGACGCTTCGTCGGCGGGGAGAAGGGCGCGGATTTCCACTGCGGGGGCGATCATCGGGGAGCTGGTGATCGGCGTTCCGTCCGGTCGGGGTGAAGCCTCGAGCCCGGAAGTCATTTCGCTCCGCGAGCCGCGGCGGGCTCGGGCGGCGCGGCAGGCGGCTCGTCGCGATCGTCGTAGATGCGGTCGATCCGGTAGCCGCGCAGGTTGCGCGCTTGCGTGTAGATGATGATCTCGCCGAGCAAGCCGAACCCGATGATCTGGATGCCGAGCACCAGCAAGAGCACCGCGATCACGAAGATCGGTCGACCGTACAACGCCGCTCCGAGGAACAGGCGTTGGTACAGGATCACCGTCATGATCAAGCCGCCGATGCCGAGCGTCAGCGCGCCGACCGAGCCGAAGAACCGGAGCGGCTTGTGCGTGAACTTCGTGAGGAACATCACGCCGAGCACGTCGAGGAAGCGCCGCACGTAGACGCCCACGCCGTAGATGCCGGTCTTGCCCCACTCGCGCAGGTGTCGCACCGGCACCTCGACGACGTGGAAGCCCTTGCGGTGAGCGATCACCGGCAGGAAGCGGTACATGTCGCCGTACACGGCGAGGTCGTCGAACACCTCGCGCCGAATCGCGCGCAAGTAGCAATTCAGGTCGTGGAACTCGGCCTGGATGATCTGGCGGATCACCCAGTTGAAGAACGCGGACTGCATCCGGTTGGGCCACGGATCGACGCGCGGCTTGCGCCAGGGCGTGACGAAGTCCGCGCCCGCGTCGATCTTCGCGAGCATCGCGCGGATCTCGACCGGATCGACCTGCACGTACGGCGGCGAGGTCAGGATCACGCGGCCGAGCGCGCGCTCGACGCCGGCGCTCAAGCACATCGACTCGCCGAACGGCGCCTTGAAGCTGATCAGCTTGATCTGCTCTCCGCGCGCCGCCGCGAGCGCTTGCGCCGCGTGGTACGCGGGTCCGCGGACGGCGTCGAACACCAGGATGCACTCCCACGTCTTGCCGGCGCGGTCGAGCTCGGCGCCGAGCGCCTTGACGACGTCGTCGACTTCGGCGTCCTGGAGCGCGATCGGAACGATGATCGAGACGTCGAGCTCGCGCGGCGGCGCTTCGGCGCGCGGCGGGGCGACCTGCGGGTTCTTCTGGGGCTCGACGATGGTGGTCACGGTGTCATTCCGAGTGGCTGAGCACGCGATCGAGCACGCGCCGGCGATGCATGCCGGCGGCGGAGACCGCGAGTTCGGAGAGCAGGCCGAGCAGGATGAAGTAGAACGCGAGCGAAAGGAACAGCCCGACGACCAGGACGACGAAATCCGGCCATTCGGCCTCGATCCGGCCGTGTCGGTAGTCCCAGACGCCGAAGACGAGCGCGACCATGCTGATCGCCGCGAACGGCAACGAGAAGAGCCCGAAGTAGTGCAACGGCCGGTGCGCGAACTGCGCGATCATCTTGATCGCGAACAGGTCGAGGAAGACGCGCAGCGCGCGCTCGATGCCGTACTTCGACTGCCCGTGAACGCGCGGGCGGTGATTGACGACGATCTCGGACACGCGCGCGCCGCTCTGGCGTGACATCGCGGGCAAGAAGCGGTGCTGCTCCGCGTAGATCGGTAGGTTCTTGACGACTTGGCGTCGGAACGCCTTCAGCGTGCAACCGGTGTCGTGGATCTCGGTGCCGGTCACCCACGCGATCAGCCGGTTGGCGACCTGCGACGGCAGCCGGCGCAAGAGGAAGCCGTCCTGGCGCGACCGTCGCCAGCCGGCGACGACGTCGAAGCCCTTGTCGAGCTCGTCGAGGAGCCGCGGGATGTCCGCCGGGTCGTTTTGGAGGTCCGCGTCGAGCGTGACGACCACGTGGCCGCGCGCGTAGTCGAAGCCGGCCCCCATCGCCGCGGTCTGACCGAAATTGCGCGTGAAGCGGATGACGCGGATGCGCGGGTCGCTCTCGCGGAGCTTCAGGAGCACCGCGAGGCTCTTGTCGCGCGAGTGGTCGTCGACGTAGACGACCTCGGCGGTGCGTCCACACGCATCGAGCGCGCGAGCGATCTGGGCGTGGAGCTCCTCGAGGCTCTCTTCCTCGTTGTAGACGGGGACGACGATCGAAAGAGCGGGGGCCATGGACGAACTCTGAAAGTACCCCACGCCATCGACCGAGCGGGAGGGTTTTTTGACCCCACGCCGGTCGCAGGAAGCCGCGGCCGGCGATCCGTCCCGCGTTCGAGCGGCCCGGAAGCGCTCCGGAAAGTCCTTCCAGCGTCGCTTCGGCGCCCGAGCGTTCAGCCCCGCGAACGCGCGTGTCGAAAAGCCGCGACACGATGCGTTTGGGAGCTTGGACATGAGCGCGACCGCCGCGAAGGCGCGAGCCGTGATCGGAATCGTGCTGCCGGAGGGCGGCGAGCGCGAGCGCATCCGTGCCGCGCTCTCCGACGCCGGGCTCGATCCTCGCGACCTCGACCCGCACGCTCCGTCGTCTCCTCCAGCGGCGTGGATCGTCGACCCGGCGACGCTCGACTTCGATTGGTCGGTGCTCTGCTCGAGCGAAGCGGATGGGCCCGCGGTGTTGGTGCTCGCGTCGTTCGGCTCGATCGGCGATGCGGTCCTGGCGATGCGGCGCGGCGCGGCCGACTACCTCACGCGACCGATCGCGGCGGATCGGCTGCTGCTGAGCTTGAAGCGAGCGCTGGAGGACTCCGCGCTGCGCAGCGAGAACGCGCGGCTCAAGGAGAGTCTCGGCGAGCGCTTCGGCCTCGGCAACATCCTCTCCCGCGACCCGAAGATGCTCGAGGTGAAGCACTTGGTCGAGAGCGTCGCCGACACGCGCGCGCACCTCTTGATCACCGGCGAGAGCGGCACGGGCAAGACGATGCTCGCCCGCGCGATCCACCAGCGCTCCTCGCGCGCGGAGGAGCCGTTCGTCGAGGTCAACTGCGGCGCGTTGCCGGTGACGTTGCTCGAGAGCGAGCTCTTCGGCCACGTCCGCGGCGCGTTCACCGGCGCGACGCGCGACAAAACGGGCCGCTTCGAAGCCGCCGACGGCGGCACGTTGTTCCTCGACGAGATCGCGACCGCGCCGCCGGAGCTCCAGGTCAAGCTGCTTCGCGTGCTGCAGGACAAGCTCTTCGAGCGCGTCGGCGACACCGAGACGCGTCACGTCGACGTGCGCGTCATCGCGGCGACCAATCGTGACTTGAAGGACGAGGTGCGCGCGGGACGCTTCCGCGAGGACCTCTACTGGCGCCTCGCGGTCGTGCCGATTCACCTGCCGCCGCTGCGCGAGCGTCCGCGCGACGTCGCGTTGCTCGCGGAGAGTTTCGTCGTCCGCGCGGCGGCGGAGTACGGCCGACCGGTCGACGGGCTCTCGCAGGAAGCGCTGGTCGCGCGCTGTCGCGCGCCGTGGCCCGGCAACGTCCGTCAGCTCGAGAACACGATCGAACGCGCGGTCCTGCTCGCTCGCCGCGAGCGGATCGAGGCCCTTGACCTCGGCGTCGAGTTCGCCGCCGGCCTCGACCCGGTCCGCGCGGCTCCGGAACTCTCGCTGCCGTCGCTCTTGCACCTCAAGGACGCGCTCGCCGAGCCGGAGCGCGAGCTCATCCGCCGCGCCCTGGAGCAGCACGGCGGCTGCCGCAAGGCGACGGCGGCGTCGCTCGGCGTCAACCGAACGACCCTGTTCAACAAGATGCGCAAGCACGGGCTGCTCGGGATCCCCTCCCGCTCACGCACGCCATCCGCGCCTGGACATCCCTCCTCCGAACCCGCAACCTAAGGGCTTCCCACCCCTCCCCGATGCGTTTCACGACTTGGATCCTCGTGCTGGTCTGCTTGGCGGCCGTCGGCCTGCTCGGCGGGCTGGTGTTCAGCGGCGGGGAGCGGACGCCCAAGGAACTGCTCGAGTCCGCGCGCCACCGCGTGCAAGGGCCCGATCCCGACAATCGCGGGGCGCTCTCCGACCTCGACTTCGCGCTGCGCATGGCGCTCGCCACCAACGCGCCCGACAAGAAGCTCGTCGCCGACATCCTCGTGACGCGCGCGGCGATGCTGCGCGGCATCGGATCGCTGACGCAGGCGCGCAGCGACTACCAAGCGGTGCTCGACACGTGGCGGCCCGGCGACTCCGAAGTCGAGCTGCGGCTGGTCGAGCTCGACGTGCGCGATGGCAACTACGACGGCGCGCTCGAGCGCGTGTCCGGCCTGCTGAAGCGCGAGCCCGACCTGATCGAGGCGTGGACGCAGCGCGGTCTCATCCTGATCGCGCTCGCGCAGCGCCGCATCATCGAGGCGAACGACCTGACGCGCAGCGTGATGGCGGAGGAAGAAGCTCGCGCCGCGTTCACGCTCGTGCAACGCGCCGCCGGGATGGACGTCAGCGACCCGTTGCGTGTCGCCGTGCTCCACGACCTGCGCAGCGACTTCGAGGCGTCGGAGGAGTCCGAGGCGCGCGACGTGCTGCGCATCGTCGACCTGTCGAGTCGCGATCTCTCGGATGCGCGCGTCGCGCTCGTGCAGTCCTTCCGCGGCAAGCTCTCGCGCGACGCGCAGAAGGCGTACCAGCAGATCCTCGAGCGCTCGGGCCGCATGCAGGACGCCGTCGACTTCGCGCAAGCGATCGTCGTGCATCCCGTGGCGCACGCGGATCGGGACATCATGCTCTCGGTGCTGCGCGCGCTGGTCGTGCTCGGCCGGCCGGAGCTCGGTTGCGACACGATCGACACCAAGCTCGCGCGCGGCGTCGTGCCCGACCAGGCCTTCTTCTCGACGTGGTGTCTCGCGCTCTATCAGTCCGAGCGCTGGCGTCAGTTGACGTACATCGGCCAGCAGATGCGGCTCTACTCCGACGAGGAGCTCCGTTCCGCGTCGCAGTTCTACATCGCGATCGGCGAGGCCGAGGACCGCCAATGCAGCCCGGCGCTGACGGCGCTGGCGCGCTACCTCCAGACCGACGCGTTCGAGCCGGTGCCGAACGCGATCGAACTCGCCCGGCGCGCGCAAGCGAAGTGCGCGCAGGCGCAGGGCGAGATCCTGCAGGAGAAGCCCGCGTTGATCGAGCTTCTGCGCGTCGCGCCGGACACCAGCGGCGAGGAGTGGCTGCGCTACGCCGAGGTGCTGCGTCAGACGGAACCGGAATCGCTCGACAAGATCGAGGACGCGTTGACTCACGCGGTGCGGCTGCTGCCCGAGAAACGCGCCGACTTGATGCCGCGCTGGGGCGAAGCCGGCCAAGCCCACATGGCCGCGAGCGGCGTCGCGCTCGAGGTGTTGATCGAGGAACTCGCCGCGCAAGGTCTTTCGACGCCGCTCGGCCCCGCGGGCGCGTTCGAGCTCTGGCGGCTCGCGCAGTTGCACGTGCAGCGCGGGACGGCGCCGCAGGCGATGTCCGCCTGCAGACGGATCCTCGACAACTACCCGGGCTTCCTGCCCGCGGTCGACCTGCTCGCGGACCTCGCGTTCGAGGCCGGCGACGAGCGCACGGCGGCCGAGCAGTGGATCGAGCATCTGCGGCGCGCGGGCCCCGAGGCCGCGGTGCTACGCCAACTGAAGCGGCTCTCCGAGGACACGCTGACCGACGCCGAGTTGCTCGAACTCGTTCGTCTCGATCCCGAGCGCACCGGACGGTTGCTCGCCGCGCGCACGCTGCGCCAGGACGGGCGTTCCTCCGAGGCGCTGAACGGACTCTATGCGCTCGACACCGCGCCGCTCGGCGATGAAGGTCGGTTGCTGATCGCAACGCTCTACGCCGACCTCCAGCGTTGGAGCTCGGTGCTCGACGTGCTCGCCGAAGTGCAGCCGGGCTCGGCGCAGTACGGCCAGGCGTTGCCGCTCGCGCTCGCCGCGGCGTTGCGCTCGAAGGACGACACGCGGCTCGCTCAATGGGTGCGTTCGGTCGGCAAGGACGCGCAGCTCGAGCCGCAGGGCGCGTTGCTCGGCATCGAGCTCCTGCTCTCCTCCGGCCGCGCCCTGGAGGCCGGCGCGCTCGCGAAGGCGATCGAAGCGCAGGAAGCGCACCGCGGCGGCGCGCTCTATCTCCGCATGGCGCAGATTGCGTGGCTCGGCGGCTCGCGTCGTGACACCGAGGACCTGCTCGAGCGCGCGGCGGCGTTCGACGAGAACGGTGGACCGGAGTTCGGGCGCCTCATGCTCGTGCTCGACGATCGCGCGTGGAGCCGCTTGCCGTTCCACGTGCGCGAGCTCAACCGCACGCGCTTCAAGGCGTCGCCGCTGCACAACGCGATCCTCGCGTTCTACGACGAGCGCGTCGACCAGGCCGAGCGCGCGCTCGCCGACGGCGTGAAGAACCAAGCCGAGGATCCGCTCTGGGCGCTCGCGTCCGCCGGCATCGCGCTGATGCGCGGCACGCCGGTCGCCGAGATCCGGCCGTTCGGCGACGAGAGCGACGCGGAGACGATGGTCTTCCTGCGCGGCGAAGGCTCGACCGGCGATCCGCGCCAGGCGCTCGGGCTCGTGCTCGCGGCGACGCACCGTCCGTGGGCCGCGTGGTGCGTCGCGCACTGCGCTTCGCTCGGCACGGCGCCGAAGCCGGGCTCGCTGTGGCCGACCTATCTCGCCGCTCGCGCCGAGCTCCTGCTCGGGCACGACGGGCGCGCGGAGGACATCCTGACGACGCTGGTGCGCGCGTTCCCGCGCTTCGCGCCGGGCTGGCGCTTGCTGGAGGACGTCACGCAGGCGCGCGTCGGTCGCTTCGACGACATCGAACTCGTGCGGCTGCGCAACGCGCGGCGCAAGGCGCTCGGCGCGCAGAGCGGCGACGAAGCCGAGGACCTGCTGATTCGCGCGATGGACCTCGCCGCCAAGGGCGAGTTCGAGCCCGCGGCGACCGCGGCGCGCGCCGCGCTCGACGCGAGCCCGATGCTTCTGCCGGCGTTGGTCGAGCTCGCCGACATCGAGAAAGCGCGCGGCGATTGGAGCGGCGCCGTCGCGGCGCTCGCGCGCGCGTGCGAGGTGACGCCGGTCACGTCCGACTCGAAGCTCGTCGGCGCTCTGATCGCGCTGATGGACGAGGCGACCCTGCGGGCGAAGGACCAGATCACCCCGGCGTTGCGCGCCGGGCGGCTCGATACGCTCGCGAAGCGTTTCCCGACCGACCCGTGGGTCGCGCTCGAGCTCGCGAAGCTCGACGTCGGCTCCGCGCCGTCGCTGCCGGCGGTCGGCGTCGCCCGCGCGTACGAGCGCTTGCGCCGCTTCCGCAGCTCGACGCTGAACGAAGCGCTCGACACGCTGCGAGCCGGCTCCGTGCGGCGCTGGAAGAACTTCTACGCTTCGCTCGATCCCGAGCGCGCGGAGGAGTTCGTGCGCGGCGAGCTAGAGAAGCGCGCGGGCTCGATCGAGACGTGGCTGATGCTCGGCGAGTGTCTCGCGGATCGCGGCAAGCCCGACGAAGCGGTCGAGCTCTACGAGTTCGTGCAGCGCATGGTGCCCGACGGCCAGACGCGGCGCGCGATCGCCTGGCTGCTCTCCAGCAGCGGCCGCAAACTCGAGCGCGTGCAGGAGAACATCGACGTCGCCATGCGGCTCGAGAACGCGACGACGCCGGACCTGGACCTCGAGTTCACCCAGGCGCGCGCGTTCTGCAACGCCGGACCGTCCTCGCGCGACACCGGCATCGAAGTGCTCGCGCGGCTCTGGGAACAACGCGAGCGCGCGACCGGCCGCGTCAGCGTCGTCGAGCTCGGGCAGTTCTACGGCACGCAGCTGGTGCAGCGCGCGCGCTACCAGGACCGACAGGTCGCGAGCCAGGTGCTCGAGACCGTGCGCGGCATGGTGACCGATCCGGTGCGCCAGAACCTGTTGAGCGCGCTCTCGCACCTCGCGCTGCAGATCCCAGGTCGCTCGTCGAACGCCGAGGCGGCGACGGAAGCGAAGTAGGCGTCGCTCGGAGTCCGCGAGCGAACCCACGTATCGGCCCGAGGAACTGCCGGAGCGTGTCCTGCAAGGAGGCGCGACGACGCGACTGCGTGAAGGCGTCGAAGCGCTCCGACGCCGCAGGTCCGTGCCCCGGCGCGTCGTGGCTTTCACGGATTCTCAGACGAAGGCGTGACCGCGCGAGGCGAGCACCTCGCGGATCGTCGTGAAGCGGAATTCCGCGAGCATGCGCTCCAGCCGCGGCAGCGTGCGATCGAGGTTCAGGTAGTGGCGGAAGCGCGCCGTCGCGCCCGCCGGGCAGCGCGGCTGCTCGGGGTCGAACTCCCACGGATGCAGGTAGAAGAGCCCGTTGCGGCCGCGCTTCTCGAGCGCGCGCAGCGCCGCGCGTGTGACCGCACCCGGCAGCAGGCGGAAGTATCCCCCGCCGCCCATCGGCAGATTCCGACCGAACAACGGGTACGTGGAAACCGGGAACTCGAGGATCGGTCCTCGCTCCGTTGCGATGCTCGACACGTCGGGCTCGAAGTCCGGCACGCCGTAGGTCGGGTGGCGCACCGGGTGGATGCTCGAATCGTATCGGTAGCCGCGCGCGGCGAGCATTTCGAGCGCCCACCACGTCTGCCGCGTCAGCGTGAACGTCGACGCGCGGAATCCGATCGGGCGCGGCGCCCCCGCTGCGACCAAGGCCTCCTCGGTGCGCGCGAGATCGCCGACGAAGCGCTCCGGCCCGAGATCCCAAAGGAACTCGTGCTCGTAGCCGTGGCTCGCGACCTCGTGTCCGCCCTCGATGCAGCGGCGGACCAGCGATGGGTGCCGCTCCGCGATCCAGCCGAGGAAGAAAAACGTCGCGTGCGAGCGATGGCGGTCGAGCGCGGAGAGGATGCGCTCCATCCCGATCGTCAAGCGCGACTCGACGCCGTCCCAGTCGTTGCGCCGGAAGTGGTGGCGCAGGTTCGCGACCTGGAAGTACTCCTCGACGTCGAAGGAGAACGCGTGCAGCGTGCGCCCGCTCATCACCGCAGTCCCCGCACCGCGTCGACGACGCGCTTCGCGTTGCCGCGCCACGTCAGATCGCGCTCGACGATCGTCCGTCGCGCGGAGGCTCCGAGGCGCGCGCGCAGCACGGCGTCGCCGGCGAGCGCGCGCAGAGCGGTCGCGAGCGATTCTCCGTCGCCCGGGCGCACCAGCCACGCATTCTCGCCCGCCGCGAGGAGCTCACGCAGGTTCGGTTGGTCGGGTGCGATCACGGCGAGGCGCGCGGCCATGTACTCGTGCAGCTTGAGCGGCGAGGCGTACGGATTGATCGCCGGGACGAGGGCGACGTCGAAGGCCTCGAGCAGCGCCGGGATCTCCGCGTGCAGCTTCGGGCCGACGAAGTGTACGCGCGCGGTCGTGCCGGTCGAGCGTGCGCACGCCTCGAGTTCCGCTCGCGCTGGCCCTTCGCCGACCAAGACGAGCCGCGCGTCCCGGAGCTCGGGCGTCGCCAGCGCCTCGACGACGAGATCGAGGCGATGCCAGTCGCGGTAGTAGCCCGTGAAGCCGAACACGAGTCCGGGCGCGTCGAGGCCGAGCGCGGCGCGCGCGCGGGCGCGGCCCTCCGGCGACGGCTCGCGATATTGCTCGAGGTGCACGCCGTTCGGTGTGACGAGCAAGCGCTCGCGCGGAACGCCGTACTCCGCGAGCATGTCGCCGAGCACGCCCGTGACGACGCAGACCAGGTCCGCGCCCCGGAAGATGCGCGTCTCCATCCGGCGCGCGAAGCCCGGGAACGAGAGTCCGCGCGTCCGCGAGAGCTCGAGCACCATCGGCGAGTTCACTTCGAGCACCAACGGCAACCCGAGGCGTTTGCACGCGCGCACGCCGCCGAGGTTGCCGAACGCGTAGCGCTCGTAGACGAAGTCGGGCCGGAAGCGGCGAGCGGCGGCGAGCACCTTGCGCTCGGCGACCAGCGTGTACGCGTATTCCGCCGCCTCGCGCGCGAAACGGGGCAACTTGGTGACGCCGCGCCACGGCGACGGCTTCGCCTTCGGCGCGTGCGGCGCCAGCGTGCTCGCTCGCTCGACCAGCGCGACCTCGTCGAGCTCGTGTCCTTCCTCGACGAAGGCCTGCTGCAGGGCGCGGATGTGGACCGCTTGACCGTCCTCCGCTTGCGTGCGGTGGTGGTAGAGGATCTTCACGCCGCGACTCCCGCGCGCGCGGCGCTCTCGAGCAGGCGTTCGAGCGTCGCGAGACCGGCGTTCCACGACAGCTCGGCGACGCGTGCGCGCAGCAGGTCGGCGGACGGCCGCTCGCGCAGCACGAAAGCGAGCAGGCGGCCGAGCTCGTCGGCGTCGCGCGTGCTCGCGAGGGCGTGCGGCAGTCCCTCGAGCAGCTCCGCCGTGCCGCCGGCGCGCGTCGCGACCACCGGCAGGCCGCTGGCGAGCGCTTCGAGCACGACGTTCGGTCGGCCTTCGCGTGAGCTGGTCAACAGCAGCACGTCGGCGGCTCCGTACCACTTCGCGAGCTCGCTCGGCGGCTTCTCGCCGGCGAGCAGGACCGCGTTCGCTCTGCCTGCGGCGGCCGCGGCGGCGCGCACGGCGTCCTCCAGCGGCCCGCGGCCGATGAAGACGAGCTTGGCGAAAGGCGCGGTGCTCTTCGTCCACGCGAGGAATGCGCGCAGCGCGAGCAGCGGATCCTTGCGCTCGATCAGGTGACCGACGACCAATACGACGGCGAGCGCGGGGTCGAGCCCGAGTTCCTTGCGCAGAGCGTCGCGGTCGCGCGGCGCAAAGAGCGCGAGATCGACGCCGTTCGGCACCAGCACGCCGTGGCGCGCGCCGGCGAGCTCGTCCATGCGATCGACCAGGTCCCGCGACACGCCGCACCAATGGCCGGCGGCCTGGAGCGCGCTCGCGAGCTCCGGTGCGAGCCCCGCTTCGCCCGCGACCTGCAGGACGTCGCTGCCGCGGCCCGAGATCACGCACGGAACGCGTTCGCGCAGAGCGACGTGCGCGGCGACACCCGCGGGCCACGCGTAGTCGCACACCAACACCTCCGGGCGTTCGCCGGAGAGCAGCGCCGCGAGCCCCTTGGCGGCGAAGCGTTGCGCGTTCGCGCGCGCCGCGCGAGGCCAGTGCAGGTAGCGCGGGCGCAGGACGACGATGCCGGACCGCTCCTCGCGCTCGGGGCTCTTCGCGAGCTCGCCGTAGCGCGCGGAGAGCGACAACGGGAACGGCGCGTACGGCAGCGGCTGCGCGACGCGGATCGAGTGTCCCCGCGCGAGCATCCCTTGCCAGCGTCGCTCGGCGAAGATGCCTTCGTGCGGACGCGTCGCCGACGGGTAGAGCGAGGTGAGGACCGCGATCCTCATGATCCGAGGCCGACCACGGCGTGGCGTCGGCGCCACAGCTCGAGGACGAAGAGGCTCCACAGCGTGCGTCCGTGGTCGCGCGCGCCGCTCGCGTGCTCGGCGAGCAGGCCGCGCAGCTTGTCGCGCGCGAACCACTCCGCGGGCAGCGACTCCAACGCCTCGGCGACCGGCGCGGCGAGCGGGCCGCGGATCCAGGCCTTCAGCGGTGTGTCGAAGCCGCGCTTCGTGCCGTCGAGGATCTCGCTCGGCACGCGGGAGCGCAGCGCCTCGCGGAACGCGTGCTTGCCGCGCGCTCCCCGCACCTTCTCGTGCGCGGGCAGCGGCGCGAATCGCTCGACGAAGCGGTGATCGAGGATCGGCGGACGCACCTCCAGCGACACCCCCATCGACGCGCGGTCGACCTTGGCGAGGATCTGGTCCGGCAGGTACGTGTGGAAGTCGGCGTACTGCGCGCGGTAGAGCGGATCGTCGATCGCGGGGCGGCGGTAGATGCGCTCGAATGCCTCGAACGGATCGTAATCGGCCAGCGAGCGCGCGAGTTCGGGCGCGAGCAAGTCGAGCGCCCGCTCGCGCGAGAGCTGCGAGACGCTGTTCCAATACGCGCGCGCCGGATCGAGACCGACGTTCGAGAGGAACGTCTTCGCGCGCAGCACGCGCGGAGCCCAATCGAGCTTCGGATAGTGCGCGCCGAGCGCGCCGACGAGCTTGGTGCCGCCCGAGCCGAGCTTCGCGCGGACGCGGTTCTCGGCGACGTCGTGGACGTAGCGGCGATAGCCCGCGAACACCTCGTCGCCGCCGTCGCCGGAAAGCGCGACCGTGACGTGGGCGCGCGCCATCTTCGAAACGAGGAACGTCGGCACCGTCGACGGATCGGCGAGCGGCTCGTCGTAGAGCCACGCGAGCGGGTCGACGGCGAGGCGCGGATCCGGGTCGAGGATCTCGGTGTGGTGCTCGGCCCGCAGTCGAAGAGCGGTGCGCGTTGCGAGCTCGAGCTCGTCGTGCGACTTCTCGCGGAAGCCGACCGAGCAAGCGACCACCGGCCCCTTCGAGACGCGCGCCATCGCGTCGACGACCGCGGTCGAGTCGATCCCGCCGGAGAGGAACGCGCCCAGCGGCACGTCGGAGAGCAGGTGGTCCCGCACGACGCGATCGAGCAGCTCGAGGATCTCGTCCTCGCTCGCGGGCACGCGCAGTCGCTCGGTCGGCAGGTCCCAATAGCGACGCAGTTTCGGCGCTTCGCCCGGCGTCCACGAGAGCGTGGTCGCGGGCGGCACGCGCTTGACGCCCGACCACGCCGCGTCGTCGCCGCCGACGTAGCCGGAGATCAAGTAGTCGAGCAGCTTCTCGCGCCGCAGCCGCCGCTCGCCGAAGCCGAGCTCGAGGATCGCCTTCGGCTCGCTGCCGAACGCGATGCCGCGCGCGTCCTCGGCCCAGTAGAGCGGCTTGATGCCGAGTCGATCGCGACCGAGCAAGAGCTTCGGCCTTCGCTCGTCGCGCAGATCGACCAGGGCGAACGCGTACATGCCGACCAAGCGCTCGGGGAACGCGTCGCCGTGTTCCTCGTAGAGGTGCACCAGCGTCTCGATGTCCGAGTTCGAGTGGAATCGGTGGCCCTTCGCGAGCAGCTCGCGCTTGAGCTCCGCGTAATTGTAGATTTCGCCGTTGCCGACGAGCCCGACGAGCCCGGTCTCGTTCTCGAACGGCTGATGGCCGCCCGCGACGTCGATGATCGACAGCCGCCGGAACGCGAGCCCGAAGCCGCCTCGGATCCACGTGCCGAAGTCGTCGGGACCGCGGTGTTGGATCGTGTGCGCCGAACGCTCGAGCTCGGGAACCGTCGCGCGCACCCGCGGATCCGCGTATGCGACGCCACAGAGTCCGCACATGGTCAGGAACCCTCCCGCAGCAGCGGCTGATTGCGGAAACCGCTGCGTTTCGGTCGCCGCTGGAAGCCGCGTCGACGTTCCTCGTGCACCGGGATGTCGGCGAGCAACGGATCGCTGCCCGCGGTCGGCACCCTCAGATCGAGGCGCGCCATCTCCCGGTACGAGATCGCCTCCAGCGCGATGATGATGCCGACGTACTGGTAGAAGAGGTCGAACGCGAAACGGTTGAGGAACGTGCCGCCGACGATGAACGCGCAGAGCGACGCCTCGAACATCGTCGCGTAGTTGATGATCCAGCTGGAGTTGAAGTAGCGCTTCGCGTCGCGCCGGAGCGACCACACGCGCCACAGCGAGTAGAAGATCAGGAATAGGTAGAGCATCAGCGCGATCGTGCCGGTCTCCGCCCACACCTGCAGGTAGCTGTTGTGTGCAACGCGCACGTACTCGCCGGGGTTCAACGAGTACTGGCTGTAGTGGCGCCGGAACATCTGGAAGCCGACGCCGAGCACCGGGTTGTCGCTCGCCATCCGGATCGCCGTCTTCCACGCGGCGATGCGGCCCATCGCGGAGCCGTCTTGCTCGACGTTCTGCAGCGTGTGCAGCCGCTCGAACGCGGAATCGGGCAGCACCAGCACAGTGACGAGCGCCGCGACAGCCGCGAGCGCGAAACCGGCGACGCGATTGCGCGAGCGCCACGTCAGCAAGCCCAGGCAGGTGACCAGCGACAGGAACCCGCCGCGCGAGTGCGTCATGATCACGGTCAACGCGGTCAGCGGCACCATCATCCACACGCCGCGGCGCAGCGCGGGGCGCTTCTCCGACGAGCCGATGTGGATCAGGAGCGGCAGCGCCATGCAGAGCGCGAGCGAGAAGTCGTTGTTGTCCTCCATCATCCCGCCCGGGCCGCGCAACACCTCCATGTTGCCGCCGGAGAGGACGCCGCCGAGACCGACCTTGACGCCGTAGAACCCGAACGACATCGCGATCACCCAGACGAGCACCCGCAGCCGTTCCGGCGTGCTGACCAGCGTCGTCGTGAACAGCGTAACGCCGACGATCTTCGCGAACTCGACGTACCGGTTGAACTGATCGCTCGACTGCTCGCTCCCCGCGAGCACGCTCAGGCCGACGATGACCACCAGCGCCATTAACGCGTTCGCGCGGATGTCGCGCCGATAAAACTCCTGCCGTGGTCGCGAGAAGTAACCCGCCATCGTCACGACGGCGACCAGGAACGACCAACGCTGCGGACGCGCGAAGCCCCAGCACAAGTCCTGCGGCCGCATGTACGCGAGCCACGAGAACACGAGCAGACCGATGAACGGCCGCCGGTACACGACCGGCAGCAGGAACAGGATGATCGAAGCGAAGATCAGGTCCCGCATGCGCGATCCGGCGCTCCTTGGGTCACCCGACTATCGCAGCTTCTCTTGCAGCGAGTGGATCGCGTCGCGCAGGTCCGCGCTGAGCAAGTCCTGACGGTTCGCGAAGGCCCAGGTCATCCACAGCACCGAACCGATCAGCACCATGCTCGCCAGGCCGACCGCGGCGCGTCGCACGGTGCGGTTGCGCAGCTCGCTGCGCGTGACGATCTCGTTGACGGCTCCGAGCACCGGCACCGACATCGAGCGAGAGACGTCGCCGACCGAGCGGAACGCGTTGCGCCCGAACTCGGCGAGCACGCTGGTCGCGAGCCCGAGACCCAGGCCGATCACGCCGTACATCGTGATCACCATCGGCACGATCGGGCTGGTCGGCTCGCGCGGCGGCTCCGCGCGTTCGATCACCTCGAACGGGTTGCCCGGCGGCCCGGAGATGTACTCGTAGAAGTCCTTCTGGCGCTGGTAGGCCTCGTCGGCGGCCGCGTACGCGATCGTCGCGTTCTGGCAGTCCTGCGAGAGGCCGTTGACCTCGCGGTAGACGTCGGCGAGTTCCATCACGCGCGCGTTGAGGTCCTTCAGGTTCGCCTCGAGCGTCGTGACGGTCGCATCGAGTCCGGCGAGCTGCTGATCGCTGTCGGAGAGCCTGTCGCGCAGCGCGTCGCGCTTCTTGTTGTGGACGTAGTTGGTGACGATCGAGCTCGCGGTGCCGAGGCCGAGGATCTGCTTCTTCTGCTCCTCGAGGTTGCGGATCGTGTCCTGCAGGCGCTGGTACGCCGAGTTCGCGGGCAGCAGACCCTTGTCCTTGATCTCCTTGTTGATCGTCGCGATCTGGGTGTCGATTTCGGCGACGCGCTGGTCGACGGTGACTCCCGACGAGACCAATTGCTCCGGAACTTCCTCGGGCTCGCGCTCGAGTTGCTCGCGCAGTTGCTCGTTCTTCGCCTTCTCGACCTTCTGGTTCTGCTTCGCGATGTTGAGGTTCGACTCGGTCGTGTTGCGCAGCGTGAACAGCGGGTCTTCCGGACGCTCGCGGTTCGAGCCGGGCGACGGCTGCGTCACCGAGAGCTTGTACTTCTTGTTGAGGTCGGTCAGCCGTCGCGTCGCCTCCAGGAAGTTCTGCTCCTTCTCCTTGCGGAGCTCCTGCAGCTTGTCGCGGTCGGACTTCGCGTTCTCGCGGCCGCGCGAGACCATGTCGCGCACGTACGCCTCGCGCAGATCGTTCAAGAACTGCGCGGCGCGCTGCGGCTCCGAGTCGGTGTAGGTCACCCGGATGAACTGCGAGCCCTGTTGGTTCTTGGACACCAACGGCTGCGGAACGCCGATCCGCGCGATCAGCTTGTTGATGTATTCGAACTGCTCTTCGCGCGAGAGACCGGCATAGTCCTCCCACTCCTGCTTCTCGACGACCGAGCGCACGCGCTCCGGCGCGCGAATCATCGCGCCGGCGTTGGCGACCTCGCGCGCGATCGCCGTCGCCTCGAATCCGCGACCGCCGATCGGCGGCGTCATCTCGTGGACTTCGAGCTGGGTCTGGACCATGTAGCTCTTCGGCATCACCGAGACCACGAACGTGCCCACCGCGACGCCGATGGCGCACGGGATCACGATCTGCCAGGCGCGCCTCTTCAGGATCGCCAGGAAGTCTTGGAGCTGTCCGGTTGTCTGCGGTTGCGTTGCCACGGGGTGGGAGGTTCAGAAGACGAGGCCGGAACCCAGTCCGGTGCCGACTCCGAGGCCGCCGCGGTTGCGACCGCCGAAGCCGCCTCGACCGAACGAGAACAGCGACTGCATCACCTTCTGCACCGGGAACAAGAGGTCGGAGAGGAAGTAGCCGAGCTCGGCCATCATCGTCGGCGGGACGTAGATGATGTCGCGCTCGTGCACGAGGATGTTGAACGTGGAGTCACCGGTCTCGATCAGCTCGCTCAAGTTGCACGTGATCACCAGCGGATCGCGCGGGTCGGCGCGGATCAGCTTCACGCGCCCCAAGTTCGCCGTCTGCTCGTTCGGCTTCGCCGAAGTGACCGCCTCGAAGATCGTCAGGTCGCCGGGGAACGGACGCGAGCCCTCGGAGAGCACCTCGCCGAACACGAAGAACACTTTGCCGCGCGTCGCGAGGCGCACCTTGATGTCGAGCTTCGCGAAGTACGGCGAGTACTTCTGCATCAGGAACGCTTCGAGCTCCGTGCGCGTCAGTCCGGCGACGTACACCGCGCCGACTTCCGGCAGCACGATCGTGCCGTCGATGTCGACCGTGTACGCCCCGCCGAGCTCGGGGTGATACGAGTCCGCGATGTTGATCGTGTCGCCGAGCGTGACGTAGTTCTGGTCCTCGGCGTTGCCGGTGTAGCGGTTCCCGAAGCCGTCGGTGTTGAGGTACTGCAGCTCGCGCTTGTTCGGCGCGGTGCTGCAGCTCGCGAGAACTAGGACGAGCGCGACGAGCGCGAGCAGGGCGAGACGAGGAGTTCCGTGGGGCATGTGGGGCGATCAGCGCAGGCGATATCGGACCGGACGCGCCGCTCTGCGGAGCAAAGCCGGAGCGCCATTCCACCGGATGGACCGGGGGCTGGACTAGTTCCCGTACTGATGGGCGTAGTACTCGCGGTACGCCCCGTTCCTAACACGTTGCAACCACTCGGTTTGCGACTGATACCAGCGTATCGTCAGAGGCAGCGCATCCTCGAACTTGTAGCGCGGCCGCCACCCGAGCTCCCGCTCGATCTTCGAGGCATCGATCGCGTACCGGCGATCGTGCCCGGGCCGGTCCTTCACGTAGTGGATCAGGCTCTCCGGCCGGCCGAGCGTCTTCAGGATCGTCTTCACGATGAAGAGGTTCGGGTACTCGTTGTGGCCGCCGATGTTGTAGACGTCGCCGACGCGGCCCTTCTCGAGCACGGCGAGGATCGCCTCGCAGTGATCGACGACGTACAGCCAATCGCGGACGTTCATGCCGTCGCCGTACACGGGCAGCGGCTTCGACTCGCTCGCGTTCGCGATCATCAACGGGATCAGCTTCTCGGGGAACTGGTACGGCCCGTAGTTGTTCGAGCAGCGCGTGATCAGGCCCGGGAAGTGGTGCGTGTGACATGCGGCGCGCACGAGGAAGTCGCTCGCCGCCTTGCTGGCCGAGTACGGCGAGTTCGGTTGGATCGGCGTCTCTTCCGTGAAGAAGCCGGTGTCGCCGAGCGAGCCGTAGACCTCGTCGGTCGAGACGTGCACGAAGCGCGTGACGCCGTGCTTGCGCGACGCGTCGAGCAGCACCTGCGTGCCGACGACGTTGGTGGTCACGAACGGGATGCCCGATTGGATCGAGCGATCGACGTGGCTCTCCGCCGCGAAGTGCACGACGACACAGCCGTCCCCCGCCGCCGCGAACGCCTTCTCGACTTGGTCGGGTTCGCGGATGTCGCCGTGCACGAACGTGTAGTTCTTGCGCGCTTCGATCGACTTCAGGTTCTCTAGGTTGCCCGCGTAGGTCAGCGCGTCCAGGTTGACGACCTTCCAGTCCGGTCGCGTCTCGGCGAGCAGGTGGAGGAAGTTCGAACCGATGAAACCGGCGCCGCCGGTGACGATGCAGGAGAGCGTCATAGCTTTTCGCACACGAGGTAGTCGGCGAGCGCCGCGCGCCAGTCCGCCATCGGACGGCCACGCAGACGCGCGAGCTTGGAGGAATCGAGCACGCTGTACGCGGGCCGGGCGGCGGGCCGCGGGAAGTCGGCGGTCGTGCAAGGCGTGAGCTCGACGTGCGCGAGGCCGAGTCGCGCGCAAAGCTCGCGCGTCAGCTCGAACCAGGTGCAGGAGCCCGCGCACGCCGCGTGGTAGACGCCGGTCTCGCCCTTCGCGAGCACGTCCCACAGCGCCGGCGCGAGCTCGAGCGTCGACGTCGGCGCGCCGATCTGGTCGTCGACGACCTTGAGCGCACCCTTGCTGCGCGCGAACCCCGCGATCGTGCGCGGGAAGTGCTTGCCGCGCGGGCCGTAGAGCCACTGCGTGCGCACGACCATCGTCGCGCGCGGATGCGCAGCGAGCGCCGCGAGCTCGCCGTCGCGCTTGGTCTTGCCGTAGACCGAGAGCGGGTTCTCGCGGTCGCTCTCGCCGTACGGCGACGTCTTGCGTCCGTCGAAGACGAAGTCGGTGCTTACGACGACGAGCCTCGCGCCGGTCGCCGCGCACTTCGCGGCGAGCACGCGGCACGCGTCGGTGTTCGCGCGCGCGGCGTCCGCGGGCTTCTCCTCGGCGAGGTCGACCGCGGTCCAGGCCGCGCCGTGGATCACGCCGTCGAACGGACCCTGCGTCGCCCACGCCGCATCGACCGCCGCGGCGTCCGCGAGGTCGAGCCCGGGGACGTCGAGACCGTCGCGCGTGACGAGATCCGTGCCGAGCGCGTGCACGCCGGACGGCACGCGGCGCAGGAGCTCGCTGCCGAGCATCCCCGCCGCGCCGGTCACCAGCACGCGTTTCACTTCTTCGCCGCCGGCAATTCCATCAGGTTCGCGCCGCCGTCGGCGATCAAGCACGCCGAGCGGTGCAGCGACTCGAACGTGCCGGCGTCGGTCCACCAGCCTTGGAGCACCTCGTACGTCATCGACCCGTCCTTTATGAACCAGTTGTTGACGTCGGTGATCTCGAGCTCGCCGCGATCGGACGGCCGCAGCGTCTTGATGATGTCGAACACGCGCGGGTCGTACATGTAGATGCCGATCACCGCGAGGTTGGTCTTCGGCTGCTTCGGCTTCTCGACGATCGAGACGACCTTGCCGTCCTTGATCTCGGCGACGCCGAAGCGCTCGGGATCGTGCACTTCCTTGAGCATGATCTTCGCGCCACGCTGCTGGCGCTCGAAGTCCTCGGCGGCGCGCTTGATGTTGCCCTGGATGATGTTGTCACCCAACACGACGCAGATCTTCTCGCCGGCGGCCCAGTGAGCGGCGAGGCCGAGCGCTTCCGCGATCCCGCCTTCGCCTTCCTGGTACGTGTAGTTGAAGTGCTTGAGCCCGAAGTCCTTGCCGTTGCCGAGCAGCGACAGGAAATCACCCGACTTGCGCCCGCCGGTCACCACCATGATGTCCTTGATGCCGGCGTTCACCAGGCACTGGATCGGGTAGTAGATCATCGGCCGGTCGTACACCGGCAGCAGGTGCTTGTTGGTGATCTTGGTCAGCGGGTAGAGGCGAGTACCGAGGCCTCCGGCGAGGATGACACCTTTCATGGGACGTATTCCGTGCGTTCTCTGGGGTGGGGATCGGCGCGGCGAGGCGGCTCGGGGAGCGTGGGAAGCGGAGCAGTCTACATTGCCGCCGTCGAGAGCGGCAACGCGCGCTGGTCGGCAACGCGCGAGCGACTCCCGTGGGTTCAGCGCACGCCGCCGCCGGTCGCGCGGTACCACGCGACGTAGCGAATGAGCCCGTCGGCGATCGGCGTCGTCGGCCGGTAGCCGAGCTTTTCCCTCGCTTTGGTGACGTCGGCGTAGGTGATCAGGACGTCGCCGGGCTGCAACGGCTGGCGGTCGAGGATCGGCTCGCGGCCGACAGCCTTGCCGATCAGGTCGACGAGCTCACCGAGCGAGGTCGTCGCGCTCTCGCCCAGGTTGTAGATCTGGTAGCCCTCGCAGCGATCGAGCGCGCGCACGACGCCGTCGACGATGTCGTCGACGTACGTGTAGTCGCGGCGCGTCGAGCCGTCGCCGAAGAACGGGATCGCTTGGCCCGCTTCGATCGCCTTGACGAACTTCGCGATCGCCATCTCGGGCCGTTGGCGCGGGCCGTAGACGGTGAAGAAGCGCAAGCAAGCGGTCGGGATGCCGTAGAGGTGGTGGTGCGTCCAGGCGAAGAGCTCTCCGGCGCGCTTGGTCGACGCGTACGGCGAGACTGGGTGCGGGATGTCGTCGGATTCCTTGAACGGCACGCGGTCGTTGGCGCCGTAGACGCTCGACGACGATGCGAACACGAACCGCGTCTTCGGAGCCTTGCGCAGCTCTTCGAGCAGGATCATCGTCCCGCGCAGGTTGACGTCGACGTAGTGCAACGGATCCAGCAGCGACGGCCGCACGCCCGCCATCGCGGCGAGGTGCACGAGCGCGTCGAAGCGCTCCTTCGCGAAGAGGTTCGCCACGAGCTCGCGGTCGCGCAGGTCGCCTTCGACGACCTTCGCCCGAGCGAGCAACGCCGCGTTGCGCCGCTTGATGCGCGGGTCGTAGAAATCGTTGAAGTTGTCGAGCACGACCACTTCGTCGCCGCGCGCGAGCAGCGCCTCGCAGACGTGCGAGCCGATGAAGCCCGCGCCTCCGGTGACCAGGACTTTCATGCGGGGCTCACTCGACGGTGACGCTCTTGGCGAGGTTGCGCGGTTTGTCGATGTCGCAACCGCGCAGCAGCGCGTGGTGGTAGGCGAAGAGCTGCAGCGGCACGACGTTGAGCACCGGCGACAGCCACTCGATCGTGTCGGGCACCTCGATCGCGTCGTCGGCGAGCGCGAGGCTCTCGCGATCGGCTCCGATCGCGATCACGTGACCGCCGCGCGCCTTCACTTGCTCGATGTTCGAGCGCACCTTCTCGGCGACCTTGCCCGGGCTGTTGATCACGACGATCGGCATGCCGGGCTCGATCAACGCGATCGGACCGTGCTTCATCTCCCCCGCCGCGTAACCCTCGGCGTGCACGTAGGAGATCTCCTTGAGCTTGAGCGCGCCCTCGAGCGCGACCGGGAAGTTGACGCCGCGGCCGAGGAAGAAGAAGCCCTTCGCCTTGACGTGCTTCTCGGCGATGCGGCGCACCGCGGAGAGCGTCTTCTCGGTCAAGAGTCCCTCGAGGCGCGGCCGCAGACAGCGGAGCTCGTCGAGCAGTCGGCGCCCGTCGTCGACCGCGAGCACGCCGCGGGCTCTGCCGAGACGGACCGCGAGCATGAAGCCGGCGATAACCTGCGCGACGAAGGCCTTGGTCGACGCGACGCCGATCTCGGGGCCCGCGTGGGTCAGGATCACCGCTTCGGACTCGCGGACCACCGTCGAGCCCTTGACGTTACAGATCGAGACCGGGCGACAGCCGAGCTCGCGCGCGAGTCGCATCGCGGCGAGCGTGTCGGCGGTCTCGCCGGATTGCGAAATCGCGAGCACCGCGGTGTTCGCCACGAGCACCGGCCCGCGATATCGGAACTCGGAAGCGAAATCGACGTCGACCGGCAGGCGCGCGAGGCTCTCGACCAAGTACTTCGTGATGTAACCCGCGTGCAGCGCGGTGCCGCAAGCGACGACCTGCAGGCGCTCGAGTCGCTTCAAGCCGGCGTCGTCCCAGCCGTCGCCCTCGAACGCGACGTCGCCTTCGAGCTGCAGGATGCGATCGAACGCGGTGCGCGCGAGGACGTCGGGCTGCTCGAAGATCTCCTTCAGCATGAAGTGCGGGAAGCCGCGCTTCGAAGCCGCCTCTTCGTCCCAGTCGATGTGCCGGACCGGGCGCGACACCGGCGAACCGTCGACACGCGAGAGCACGACCTTGCCGGGCGAGAGCTCGGCGACATCGCCGTCCTCGATGTAGATCACGTCGCGCGTGTGCGGCAGCAGCGCGAGCACGTCCGACGCGCACCACGCGGCGTCCGCGGTCGCCGCGACGACCAGCGGAGGCCCCTGGCGCGCCGCGACGAGCTCGAACGTCTTGCCGACCGCCATCACCGCGATCGCGTAGTAGCCGTGGACGCGCGACAACGCGGCGCGACCCGCATCGGCGAGCGAGAGCCCGCGCGCGAGCTCGCGACCGACCAGGTGCGAGAGCACCTCGGTGTCGGTCTCCGAGCTGAACTTGCGCCCTTCCGCTTGGAGCTCGCGACGCAGCTCCAGGTAGTTCTCGATGATTCCGTTGTGGACGAGCGCCATGCGCCCCGACCCGTCGGAGTGCGGGTGCGCGTTCTCGTCCGACGGCTTGCCGTGCGTCGCCCAGCGCGTGTGGCCGATACCGGCTCGCGCGCTCGCGAGCGCGCCGTCGGCGAGCAGGGCTTCGAGCTCGGTCAAGCGCCCGACCTTGCGGCGGATCGCGATCTCCGCGCCGTCCGCGACCGCGACGCCGCAGCTGTCGTAGCCGCGATATTCGAGCTTGCGCAGCCCCTCGACGAGGTCCTGCAGGACGGCGCCTTGGCGCGCGACGGCTCCGACGATGCCGCACACGGGTCAAGCCCTCTTGTCGCCCGGCTTGCCGCCGGGCTTGGCCGGCACGAGCTCGAGCCGCGAGCGGAAGTACGCGAGCGTGCGCTCGAGACCGGTCGCGAGGTCGACCTTGGGCTCCCAACCGAGCACGCGCCGCGCCTTGGTGATGTCGGGTTGGCGCACCTTCGGGTCGTCCTCGGGCAGCGGCTTGAAGACGAGCTTCGAGTTCGAGCCGCAGAGCGCGACCACCGCTTCGGCGAACTCCCGGATCGTCATCTCCGCCGGATTGCCGATGTTGGTCGGGTAGATCTCGTCGGAGTGCAGCAAGCGGTAGATGCCCTCGACGAGGTCGTCGACGTAGCAGAAGGAGCGCGTCTGCGAACCGTCGCCGAACACCGTGACGTCCTCGCCGCGCAGCGCTTGGCTCATGAACGCCGGCAGCGCGCGCCCGTCGTTCAGACGCATCCGCGGCCCGTACGTGTTGAAGATGCGGATGATGCGCGTCTCGAGCTTGTGGTAGCGGTGGTAGGCCATCGTCATGGCCTCCGCGAAGCGCTTCGCCTCGTCGTACACGCCGCGCGGACCGACCGGGTTGACGTTGCCCCAGTAGTCCTCGCGCTGCGGATGCACCAGCGGATCGCCGTAGCACTCCGATGTCGACGCGAGCAGGAAGCGCGCGCCCTTCGAGCGCGCGAGACCCAGCGCCTTGTGCGTGCCGAGGGAACCGACCTTGAGCGTCTGGATCGGCAGCTCGAGGTAGTCGATCGGGCTCGCCGGCGACGCGAAGTGCAGCACGGCGTAGAGGTCGCCCGGGACGTGGATGAACTCGGTGACGTCCTGGTTGTAGAAGTGGAACGACGAGTTCCCGAACAGGTGCTCGATGTTGCGCAGATCCCCGGTGATCAGGTTGTCCATGCAGACCACCTCGAACCCTTCGGCGAGGAAGCGGTCGCAGAGGTGACTGCCGAGGAATCCGGCGCCGCCGGTGATCAGTACGCGTCGTTTCGACATGGAGGGTTTGCTCGGCCGCGGCGTCAACGCCGCTCGCCGTCGGTTGGGGTGGGCTCGTCCGCCGGGCCGTCGGTCGGCGGCTCGGCCGGAGCTTCGGGGACTTCGTCGCGCGGCTCGCCGAGGCTCTTGAAGGTCGCGCTCTCGCCCGCCTGGAGACGCACGCGCACGCCGAGGCCGTCGAGCGTCGCGGGTCCGTTCGCTTGCAGTCGCAGCGCATGCCCGTCGTCGCCGCGCGCAAGCTCGCCGGACACCTCGACCTGGAAGCCGCGGCCGGCGAGCAGCCGCGCGTCGGCCGGCGGCTCCTCGGGCGCGGTGCCGGTCGAGACCACCGGCAGGTCGACTTCCTGGCCGGGCGCGAGCTCGTATACCTCGTCGCGGAACGCGAGCGTCACCGGCGACTTCGACTGGTTCTTCAAGACGACGATGTCGGCGCGCGAACGTTCGATCAGGTACGGGCCCGAATCGCCGAACAGCAGCGCGCCGCCGAGCAGGCGCACGTTGTCGCCCGCCTTCATCTCGATCGATGCGCGATCGACGTCCTGGAACTCGAAGAGCGGCTCGCCGCGGCCCGGGCTGCCGATCCAACCGACCGCCTGGCCGAACATCACCACCGACGAGCCCGAAGGCCACAACACTTCGGCGCGGCCGCCGGCGGAGACGATCACGCAGGCTCCGGCGGTGGCGCGGGCCTTCTTGTCGAAGAACACGAGCGGGTAGCCCGCGAGCGCGCCCGCCGGGCGGAACTGCACCGGATCCGCGTGGCGGAACACGGTCGCCTCTTCGGGGCCCGGAAGGTGCGGGTGCGGATCGGGCGGCAGTTCGTCGCCGGTCGGGCCCTCCATCGGAGCCGGCCAACGCTGCGTGTTGAGCCAGAAGCAGCTCGGCGCGAGCAGGGCGAGGCCCAGGGAGAGCGCGGGCAGCCGGAATCGGAGGGCGAGCTTCATTGTGAGTCCCGCGCGATGGTCGTCGCCGGGCGCGCGCCGAAGTAGCGCTCGACGAAGCCGGTGTCGTGGTCGCCGTTCCTGAAGTCCGGGTGGTTCAGGATTTTGCGCAGCAGCGGGATGGTGGTCTTCGGACCGACGATCACGAATTCGTCGAGCGCGCGGAGCATCGTGCGGATCGCCGCCTCGCGGGTCGCGCGGTGCGCCATCAGCTTGCCGATCATGGAGTCGTAGTTCGGCGGAATCCGATACCCGCTGTAGCCGTGGCTGTCGACGCGCACCCCAGGCCCCCCCGGGGGGACGAAGACGTCGATCACGCCGGGGCACGGCTGGAAGTCCTTGTCGGGGTCCTCGGCGTTGATCCGGCACTCGATCGCGTGGCCGCGGGTCTCGATCTGGTCCTGGCGCCACGGCAGCTTCTCGCCGGACGCGACCAGGATCTGCTGACGGATCAGGTCGATGCCGGTCACGAGCTCGGTCACCGAGTGCTCGACCTGGATGCGTGCGTTGACCTCGATGAAGAAGAAGTTGTTCTTCTGGTCGACCAGGAACTCGACGGTTCCAGCATTGTGATAGCTCGCGGCCTTCGCGACGCGCACCGCGGCGGCGCCCATCGCGGCGCGGGTCTCGGGCGTGATGCTGGAGCTCGGCGATTCCTCGACGAGCTTTTGGTGGCGGCGCTGGATCGTGCAATCGCGTTCGCCGAGGTGCAGCAGCGTGCCGTGGCGATCCCCGAGGATCTGCACTTCGACGTGCCGCGGGTTCTCGACGAACTTCTCGACGTACACCGTCGAGTCGCCGAACGCCGCCTCCGCTTCGCTGCGCGCGGCGTGGAAGCCGCTGACCAAGCTCGGGTCGTTGCGCGCGATCCGCATCCCGCGCCCGCCTCCGCCCGCCGCCGCCTTGATGATCACCGGATAGCCGAGGCGTTGCGCGACCTTGAGCGCGGTCTGCTCGTCCTCCACCGGGCCGTCGGAGCCCGGCACTACCGGCACGTCGGCCGAGATCGCCATCGCGCGTGCGTTGGCCTTGTTGCCGACCGCCTCGATGCTCTTCGGATCCGGCCCGATGAAATGGATGTTGCAGGAGTTGCAGACCTCGGCGAAGTGCGAGTTCTCCGACAGGAACCCGTAACCCGGGTGGATCGCGTCGACGTCGGCGATCTCGGCGGCCGAGATGATCGCCGGAATGTTGAGGTACGACTTCGAGCCAGGCGCGGCGCCGATGCAGATCGTTTCGTCGGCCTGGCGCAGATAGAGCGCGTCGGCGTCGGCCTGCGAGTAGACCGCGACAGTCTCGATGCCCATCTCGCGGCAGGTGCGGATGATGCGCTGGGCGATCTCTCCGCGGTTGGCGACCAGGATTCGGCGGAACATCAGTGGAGCCGGAGGGGGGCGTTCAGTCGGGCTTGATCAGGAACAGCGGCTGGCCGAATTCGACCGGCTCGCCGTTCTCGACCAGGAGCTCGACGATCTCTCCGGACGTCTCCGCGCGGATCTCGTTCATCACCTTCATCGCCTCGATGATGCAGACGACGCTCTCCGGCTCGACGCGCGTGCCGACGCGCACGAAGGGCTCGGCTTCCGGCGAAGGCGCGCGGTAGTAGGTACCGACCATCGGGCTCGGGAACGGCTTGCCGACCGGTTCCTTCGCGGCGGCGGGAGCGGCCTCAGCGGCGAGCGGGGCGACCACGGCCGCGATCGGCAGCGCGACCGGCGCCGCGGCACCCTGGGTCACATGGACGACCGGTGCGTTCGACGCCGGTTGCTCGGTGCCGCGCTTCAGGCGCACGCGCAGACCGTTCTTGTTGTCGTCGACCTCGAGTTCGGTGATCTCACCGCGCTGCATCAGGGCGACCAGGCGCTGGAGCTGTTTGATGTCCATGCGGACGTCTATCCTCGGGGCCTTGGAGGGGGGCAGGTGCCGTCAACGCGCGCGACCAGGCGCCGCCGCGTCGCGGCAGCATAGCGATCGACCGAAGCCCTTTCGCCCCCCTTGCGGCCGCCGCCCGCCGTCAGGTCGCGCGGTCCTCCGGTGCGGCCCCCTCGCTCGGTACCCTCGTGCTTCGCCTTTGCGTCGCACGCTGCGTCGGGCCTTGCGTCAGGCTTTGCGTCGGGCGCCGCGGCCGCCGCGCTCAAGGCGCTCGCCGTCGCGCGCGTCGCCGCCACACGCCGGACTTGCCGCCGCGCTTCTCCAGGAGCTCGACCTCCTCGATCGCGATGCCGTGGTCGAGCGCCTTGGTCATGTCGTAGATCGTCAAGGCTGCGACCGACGCCCCCACCATCGCCTCCATCTCGACGCCGGTCGGGCCGACGCAGGCGGCCGTGCACGTCACCTCGATCCGTCGCTCTCCGCGGGGCCGGAAGAGGATCTCGAGGTGCGAGAGCGCGAGCGGATGGCACATCGGGATCAACTCCGCGGTGCGCTTCGCCGCGAGCAGCCCCGCGGCGCGGGCGATCTCGGTGATCGCGCCTTTCGGTCCGCGGCCCGCGAACAGAGCGCTCACCACCGGCGACGGGAACCGTACGCTCGCCCTCGCCGTCGCCTTGCGCTCGGTCGGGGATTTGCCTCCGACGTCGACCATCCGCGAACGCGTGTTCGCGCCGTCGCCGTGCTTCGAGCGCTCGACGTGCGAGAGCGCGCGCTTCCGATCGGGGGTTCGAGCCATGGTGCCGCGCGCCGAAGCAAGTTTTTCGTTCCTTGGAGAACGCGCGCGGGTGAGGAGCCTAGATTACGCCTTCGCACCCTCCCACGCGACGCCGTCGGCCGCCGATACAGGCCGCTCGTGACGCCGATTCCACCTTGCGTACACCTATGATCCAACTCCGCAGCCTCAGCCTGGCGCTGGTCCTCTCCGCGCCGATCGCGTTCGCCCAGCAAGGGACCAAAGACGGCTCCAGCATCGACGCGCGCGCCGTGATCGAGCAGGACCTGCGCGCCTGCAACGATTGGAAGGTCGAGGACATCTGGCTGCGCGTCGAGACCGTGACGTCGGTCGTGCCGTCGAAGGACCTCGGCGCGGCGGTCGACGGTTTCTTGCGCGCGGAAGAGCTCGAGCCCAACGCTGCGCTCTTCTTGGTCGCGCTGCGCCTCGCCTGCGAGAATCCGGACGCGTCGAAGCTCGTCGGCTCGTTGGTTCCGTTGCTCTCGGATCCGAGCAAGGACGTCGCGATCGCCGCGGCGAACCTGCTCGCCGACGCCGAATTCCGCACGCTTTCCGGCGAGGAGCGCGGCGAGCTCGTCGACCGACTGCAGCTCGCCGCCGAGAAGGGCGAACTCGACCCCGAGGTGAACCTGGCGGCCGCCCACGCGTGGTACCAACTCGGCGGCGGCGACGCGCGGCGGCAAGCGCGCGCGCGCATGACCGAGTTCCTGACGTCGAACGACGCGAACCTGCGGGCGCTGGGCGCGCTCGCGCTCGCCCGCTCGAACGCGGAGATCACCGGCGTGCTCTACGACGAGCTGAAGAAGCTCTCCGGCCTGCCCGGCGAACGCGGCCGGCTCGCGGAGGCGTACCTCGAGACCGAGCGCGTCCGCGAGCAGACCGAGGGGCTCCTGCGCCAGCGCGGCACCAGCGACGACGCCTCGAAGCGCGGCAAGGAGACGCCGGAGCAGGCGCAGTTCCGCACCGTGATGAGCATGATCCAGAGCTGGCACATCGAAGGAGACCACGCGAAACGCGAGGACCTGCTCTCCGCCGCGCTCAACGGGATGCTCCAGGCGATGGACGAGCACTCGACGTACTTCAGCGGCAAGGAATACGCGCGCTTCGAGCAGGACCTCGAAGCGGGCTACGGCGGCATCGGCGCGTACGTCGGCGACGATCCGGACGACGGCCTGTTCACGATCACGCACCCGATCTACTCCGGTCCCGCGTACCGCGCCGGCCTGTCGAGCGACGACAAGATCGTGCGGATCGAGGAGTGGCCGACGCTGCGCGAGCCGGTCGACGAGGTGATCAAGCGCCTGAAGGGCCGTCCGGGCACCAAGGTCAAGCTGTACATCTGGCGCCGCGGCATGGACCGCGCGCTGATCGACCGTCCGAGCGAGGACATGGCGGTCGAGATCACGCGCGAGTCGATCACGATCCCGGCGGTGCAGTCGCAGATGCTGCCCGGAGCGATCGGGATGGTCGTGCTCAACGATTTCAGCCGCGTCGCGACCACCGAGGTACGCAAGGCGCTGAAGGACCTGCTCGCCCAGGGCGCGAAGTCGATCGTGCTCGACCTGCGCAACAACAGCGGCGGCCTGCTCGACGAAGCGGTCGGAGTCGCGGGTCTCTTCCTGCCGAAGGACACGCCGGTGGTGTCGACGGAGAACCGCATCGAGGGCAAGGAGCAGTTCAAGAGCACCGGCGAACCCGTAGTGCCGATCGAGATGCCGGTCAGCGTGCTCGTCAACCGCTTCACCGCGTCGGCAGCGGAGATCGTCTCGGGCGCGCTGCAGGATCACAAGCGCGGCGTGATCATCGGCAAGCGCAGCTTCGGCAAGGGCTCGGTGCAGAACCTGATCCGCGTGCCGGGCCTGGAGGACGACGAGTACGAGGACGAGAACGCCAACAATCGCCACGACAACTGGGAGAAGCTGACCAAGGACGCGAACGGCAACGGCGAGTTCGATTTCGCGCCGCGCGTCAAGCTGACGATCGCGCGCTACCTGCTGCCGTCCGGTCGCTCGATCCACCGCGAGCTCGACAAGGAAGGCAACATCCTGAGCGACGGAGGCGTGCGACCGGAACTCGACGTCGATCTCCGGCGCATCGACACGTGGCGCATCGAGGAGATGCTCAAGATCCGCCGCACCAATGCCGTGCGAGACTACGTCGACGCGAACTTCCCGGCCGGGGGCGAGCTGTCGAAGAAGCCGCTGATGCAAGAGCTCGCGGACAACGATCACCGCGACGTGTCGAAGTACCCGAACTTCGACGCGTTCGTGCAGGGGCTCAACACGCCGTTGCCCGCGGACGACGTGCGCGCGCTCGTGCGCGCCGAGCTCCGCCGCCGCGTGCAGGATCAGCGCGGCAAGGAGTTCCCGCAGGGCGATTTCGTCGAGGACGAGCAGCTCCAGGAAGCGATCCGCGTCGCGCTGAAGGCCCAGGCCAAGAAGCCGACGGACTTCGCCGAGTACCAGTCGAACATCCCGGTCGAGAGCGTCGCGCGCGTCCAATTGCGCGGCGACGAGAAGGTCGCGCTGCGCGACGCGTTGAAGGAGCTCTCCGAGGCGAAGAAGGGCGACGGCAAGCTCTCCGCCGCGGCGCTCGACAGCCTCTCGAAGCTGCTCGAGGACAACCTCGACGGACACTGAGCGAGGCGGTCGCGCTGGGCTCGCTGCCTCGACGGGCGGCGAGCCCTCGCGCTTGGATGCGGCGCGCCGATGCTCGGGGGCGCGGGCGGGCGCGGACGCGAGACGTGACGTGCTCCGCGTGAGCCGCGCGTCGCGTCAGCCGGTCTTCGGCGGCGCGGTCGAGTTCTCCTCAGCGAGCACGCGCAGCGCCGGCAGGATCAGCTCGCGCACGAGGATGATCACCGTCGCGGTCGCCGGCAGCGCGACCAGCAAGCCGAACAGCCCGAGCGCCGCTCCACCGATCGTCAGCGCGAGAATGACCACCACCGGGTGGAGTCCGAGGCTGTCGCCGAGGATCTTCGGGATCAGCACGTAGCCTTCGATCACTTCCGCGACGCCGTACACGCCGCCGACCCACATCAGCGCCTGCATCACCGAGTCGAACTCGAGCATCGCGACCAGGAACGCGAGCAGGAACGCGACCACCGGCCCGACCACCGGAACCAGCGCGAGCATCCCGCCGAGGAACCCGAGCAACACCGCGTACGGCACGCCGCAGAGGAAGAGCGCGACCGTCAGGAACAGCCCCTTCAAGAGGCAGACGAAGAGCCGGCCGCGGAAGAAGCTCGCGAGCACTTCGCCGATCTGCTCGCCGATGCGCGCGATGCGCTCGCGTTCGCGGCGCGGCAGGTAGCGGCGCACGAACGCGTGGATGCGCTCGAGCTCGAACAAGAGGAAGTACGTGTAGATCGGCAGCAGGAAGACGAGCGACACCACCGACATCACCGAGCCGGAGACGCGCTTCACGGCGCCGAAGAGCCCCTCCGCGGCGGCGGCGCCGGCGCGCGCGCTCGCCTCGGTGCCCATCTCGGAGCGCCACCAGTTGCGTAGCGCGTCGAAGACCGCGTGCAGGCTCCACGGCTCGAGCGGCTTGGTCTCGGTGCCGGCTTGCAGCACGCCCCACTTCAGGAGCTGCTGCTGGAGATCCGCGAGCGCGATGTCGAGCCGCGCCTGCAGCGCGGGCACGTTCGCGTCGTCGGTCGGCGAGAACATGCTCGAGATCTGCTCGAAGAGCGCCTTGCCCTGCCAGAAGAGGCTGAGCGCGGTCAGCGCCATCAGCAGCGCGAACGTCATGAAGATCAGGTTCACCGCGGTGCGCCGCGACCAGCCGCGCCGTTCGAGCGTCTCGACCAACGGGTGCAGCACGTAGGCGAGCAGGTACCCGAGGATCACCGGGTTCAGCACCGTGCGGACGGTCCACGAGAACCAGATCACCAGCAGCCCGACGACCAGCAGTGCCAGGTTGCGCCGAGCGGGCGAGAGGCGTTCGAGCATCGCTAGCTCCCCGCTCCGCCCGTGCCGCCGAGCCCCGCGTCGATCGTCGGCGGCAGCGACGGCGAGTAGTTGGCGACGAACGCGTCGTCGAAATCGAAGCCGTCGGCGAAGTCGTCGATCGTGTCGGTGTCCTGGCGCTTCAGGAGCCCGGCGTCGACCATCAGGAAGACGATCCGGCCCCAATCCATCGTGTCGCGCACGCCCCACGAGCGCCAAACCTGCGCGGCGAGCGGGCCGAAGACCTCGAGCGCGTACGCGCGCAGCCCGGCGAGCACTTCGCGGCCGGTCACGTGCTTGGAGACGCCTTCGGCGCCTTCCTTGCCGGCGAGCCGCACGGCGTGCTCGAGCGCCTCCCCCAGGAAGCGGAACGCCTCCGGCGAGTAGCGTCCGTCGCGCAACGCGAGCTTCCGCTGGGATTCGTTCATCATTCGGTGATCACGGCGCGAGCGTCAGGCAAGCGCGGTCGAGCACGCTCTGAGGGTCGAGATTCTTGTCGATGTCCGCGCGGGCCTCAAGCAACCCCTCGAGCTTCCGCGCGAGGCGGGGTGTTTGGGCGGCCAGGAAGTCGTTCGGCAGGCCGGCGAGCAGGTCGACGTGCACCAGGCGCTCGAGCGGCACGCCGGAAGCGAACCGCAGGGCGTCGCCGGCGATCTCGAGCGCGAGTTCGAGCACGGTGCGCGCGCGATCACGCGCCTGCTGGAGCGGCGTCGAGCCCGAGAACTCGCCCTCGACCTGCATCAGCGCCCGCGCCGCGTCGAGCGGCGCCGCCGAACCGACGAACACACCGCCGAGCAGCGCACGCAACGCCCCCGCCGAACGTTCGGCGAGCGCGAGCGAACGCCCGGGCGAGCCGTGCCCCCACACCGCGAGCGCGTTGGCGTCCGCGGGCGAGTAGCCGTGCCGCGCGAGCACCGCCGCGCAGTCCTCCGCCGACAGCGCGTCGAACGGCACCGCGATGCAGCGACTGCGCACCGTCGAGAGCAGCGCTTGCGGCCGCGACGTCGTCAGCAGCCAGAGCGCTTTGCGCCCGGGCTCCTCCAGCATCTTGAGCATCGCGTTCTGCGCTTCGTCGGTCATGCGCTCGGCGTCGCGGACGAGCACGACGCGCCACCCCCCGGCGGCCGCGCGCGTGCCGAGGAAGCGCTCGGCCTCGATCGACTCGGCCTCGTCGTGGCCGGGGCGATACGCGATCTTCCGGAGCGGGATGCGTTCGCCCTCCTCGTCGATCGCGTAGACGTCGAGGTGGTTCGCGGTGACGAACTGGCGACAGCCCGGACACGCGCCGCACGGCCGCGCTTCGACGTCGGCGGTGGTGCAAAGCAAGGCACACGCGAGCCAGCGCGCCGAGAGGTACTTGCCGATGCCGCTCGCGCCGGTGAAGAGCAACGCGTGCGGCAGACGCTCGCGCGCGGCGGAGCGCACGAGTTCACGCATGCGTCGCGTGTGGCCGAGCGGCTCGACCAAGCGTTCGTCCGCGCGCTCGGCGCGTTCCCCGCGCTCCCCTCGGTCAACGGGCGACGCCACCGCGCACCTCCGCGAAGATCCGCTCTTCGACGACCGCTTCGTCCCCGTCCGCGTCGATCCGGCGCGCGCGGTCGACCAACGCCGCGTAGCGCAGCATGCCCGCGGCGACGCGGCGTTGGAATTCGAGGCCCTTGGCCTCGATCCGATCGCTCGCACCCTGGCGGCGCAGCGCGGCGCGCTCCGGCGGCAGGTCGAGGATCAATTCGAGATCGGGCCGAGGCTCGCCGGCCCACGTCGACAGCAACGCGAGCACCTGCGTTTCGTCGAGCCCGCCCGCGACCGCTTGGTACGCGAACGTGGCGGCGTGGAAGCGCTCGCACACGACGCTCTTCCCCTCGCGCAGCGCCGGCGCGACGACTTCGTCGAGCATCTGCGAGCGCGCGGCGCAGAAGAGCAGCGCCTCGGTGCGCGGCGCGAGCACGAGCTCGCGATCGAGCAGGATCGTCCGGACGCGTTCACCGACCTCGGTGGTGCCGGGCTCGCGCACGTGCAGCGGCCGCGCGCCGAACTCGCGCTCCAAGCGCGCGACGAGGCGCTTCGCCTGCGTCGACTTGCCGCACCCGTCGACCCCGTCCAAGACCACGAACATCGGCTTCAAGACGTCGCATGCTAGCGCGACGGCGCGTTCAGTTCCCGAGGATCGACAGCGCGGCTTCGCAATCGGGATCGAGCTCGAGGGCGAGCTTCGCCGCCGCCGCGGCTTCTTCCTTGCGCCCGGCCTTGACGAGGTTCTCGGCCGCGCGTCCGAGGAAGCGGGCGTGCTCGGTCGGCGCCAGCGGCTCGGGAGCGTCGGCGTCGACGTCGGCCGGCACCTCGCCCGCGACGGTCCACTCGCGCGCCGCCGCCGCGAAGTCGCCGACCGCTTCGAGCGCCTCCGCCCACGCGACGTGGAGCTCGCGCCGGAACGGATCGACCTCCGCGGCGCGCTGGAAGTACGCGCAAGCCTCCGCGGCGCGGCCTTGCTTCGCGTGCCAGCGCGCGACCGAGAGCTCGAAAGCGTAGTCGTCGTTGCGCTCGAGCCAGCGCGCGAGCGCCCGTTGCGCTTCGTCGCCGCGGTCGGACTCCGCGTAGAGCTCGGACAGCGCGATCTCCGCGGCGAGCTCGCGCTCGGCGCAGCCCGGGAACGCCTTCTCCGCGGCGAGGAAGTGCTCCTCGGCCTTCGCCTTCTCGCCTTGCTGCATCAGCGTCTTGCCGAGCGCCATGCGGACCCGGAAATCCTCGCCGCCGAGCTCGAGCCCGCGCAGGTAGGCCGTGTGCGCCTCCGCGTCGAGGTCGCGCGACAACGCGATCTCGCCGCACAGGAAGTACGCTCGCGGCAACGCGAACGCGCTGCCCGCGATGTCGAGTCGGCGCAGCGTCTGCTCGGCGTCGAGGCGCCGGCCGCGTTGCCATTCGCCCCACGCGAGCGAGCACAGATCCTCGCCCCACGCGCGCTTCTCGGTCGCTTTCTCGGGCACCGCGCCGCTGCGACGGATGCGCAGCTTCGCGATCGTCGCGTCGCTCCAGCGCGGCTCGATCGCGAGGTTCTCGACGTGCTCGCGCGCGTACGCCTCGAACTCGCGGTCGACGGCCTCGGGCGTCGTCGCGAAGACGTCCGCGAGCGCGCGGTCGAGGTCGGCGCCGCGATCGAACGCTTCGAGCACCCGCACGAGCGCTCGAAAACCGTGGCGCTCGATCCACATCCGACAGACGAGTCCGCTCTGGTAGTAGCCGAACAGGATGCGCGAGCTCCGGAACGCGCGATTCATGTCGCGCACGCGGATCAGGTCGTCGTTCGCGAGCGCGTCGACCAGGTCCCGGCGCATGTTGCGCGACCAGTGGAGGTTCTTGTTCTCCTCCTCCCACGTCGCGAGCCCCTCGGTGATCCAACGCGGGCAGCGGTTGTGCGAGAGCCCGAGGTGGATCACGTGCGTGAACTCGTGGAACGCCGTGCGCGCCCACGAGAAGTTGCCGCGCATCTCCGATGTCGGCGACACGGCGGTGACCACCGGTCCGAAGCACACGCCGAGCGCGGGGAAGCCCTCGAACCCGGTCGAGCGCACCGAGAAGTCCGCCCAGGTGTCGAACACCTCGATGTGCGTCGGCGACGGCGTGAAGCCGTAGCGCTGCGCGAGCTCGGCGCGCTCCGCCGCGTAGAACGGGATCCAGTACGTGCGGAAGACCGGCGCGGGCGCGGGAGTCCACGCGAACGAGAGCTCGCCGCGCGGCTCGTGCAGATAGTCGCGAGCGAGCTTCTGCAGCACGATGCGCGTGTTGTTGCGCCACGCGTCCGCGCGGCCGGCGGCGGCTTCCTCGGCTTGCACCAGCGCCGCAAGTCCGCCCTTCTCGTCGCCGGTGTTCGCGAGCGCGCGACCGTACTGCGTCCACGCGCGGTGGTCGGTCGGATCGCGCTCGACCGCGCGCTTCAGGAACGGCACGGCCTCGGCGAAGCGATAGAGCTCGTTCAGATGCGAACCGACCTCGCGTTCGGGCTCGGACTCGCGCGGATCGAGCGCGGCGAGCTCGCCGAGCAACTCCTCGGCGCGTTCGCGCTCGTGTTCGACCCACGCGAGCGCCGCGTGCAGCGTCTTCACCTCGCGGCGGCCGGGCGCGAGGTCGTCGAGCTGGCGCAGCCGGTTGCGCGCGTTCAAGAGCTGGCCGTCGTCGAGGTCCGACGCCGTCGCCGCGATCAGGCCGGCGATCGAACGCGGGTTGGCGACCAGGAGCTCGTTCAGGAGCTCGCCTGCGTTGCGACGCTGCCTCACCCAGTTGAAGCGATAGATCTCGAACATCGCGAGCCGCGCGCGCTCGTTGCCGGCGTCGAGCGAGAGCGCGCGCTCGAGCAACGGCACCGGCGAACGGCGCTTCGTCTGCGCGTGCTCGACTTCACCGTCGGCTTCGAAGTAGAGCTCGGCGAGCTCGACGAGGAGCTCGGGCTCCTCGGAGCGCTCGACCGCCTCGGCGGTTTCCAGCGCGGCGACCAGGGTCTGCGACGCGCGTTCGAGGAAACCGAGCCGGCGCTGGCAGCGCGCCTTCGCGAGCAACGTCTCCCACGAACCCTCGGCCGGCGACTGCGCACCGATTTCGAACGTCGCCCGCGCCTCGTCGCGCCGGCCGGCGTCGGCGCGCGCCCGGCCGAGCAGCCACGCATCGCGCGGGTCGGACGGGTCGGCGACGCCTTCGAGCGCCGCGAGCGCCGCGGCGGCTTCACCGCGCTCGAGCCTGAGCTCGGCGAGCACGCGCGCGGCGAGTCGGCGGACCTCCATCGAGCGCTCGGGCGTCGAGCGCGCGGCCGAGTCCACCACCGCGCGTTCCGCCGCCTTCTCCGCCTTCTCCCAATCGCCCTCGTCGAGACGTACGCGTGCGAGCAGCGCGCGGGATTCCGCGTCGGTCTCGTCCAGGTCGAGCAGCTCCTCGAGGTCGCGCCGTGCGCCGACTCGATCGCCGCGCCGACGCTTGCGGTCGGCTTCGGCGCGCGCGGCGGCGAGCTCGTCCTCCGACGCCTCCTCGTCCTGAGCGTCGCGCGCGTCGCGCAGCATCGGCGCACCGTCGGACTCGAACGAAGCGCGGGTCGGGGTCGCCGTCGCCGCGGAGCTCGGGGCCCCGAACGCGCAGAGGGCGAGCGGCCAGAACCCACGGCAGAAGGTTGCTCGAAGCATGGCGCTAATGTATCTCCGAGAACCATGCAAGTACGCAGGTCTCGCGCTGCTCGTAGACTCTCGCTGGTCTCGATTCTGTTGTGCTTCGTCGCCGCTTGCACGTCGTCGTCGAAGTTGCCGGCGCAGCCGCCCCCGGTCGCCGTCGAGGAACCGGGTCCCGATCTGACCGGGCCGTTGTCGTGGCAAAAGCTCGAGAACATCGAAAGCTGGCTCGACACGGCGCAGTCGCAGCGCACACCCGAGTTCCGGATCGAGCTCGAGCTGCAGCTCCACGAAGGCCGCGTCACGTTCGCGCAGCGCGACGCCGAGCGCGCGAACGTCCCGCACGACGCGCTGCGCGTCCGTTTGGAAGCGGCGCGCGACGGCTTTCGCTCGCTGCTCGCGCGCAACACGCTGATGCCGGGCCAGACCGCGCGCGCACAAATCGGACTGCGGGCGTCGGAGAGCCTGCTCGCGACCTTGACGAAGCCGACCGCGACAAAGCCGGCGCTGATCGTGGTCGATCGCTCGCGCTGGGGCGCGCTGAGCCCGGTGCCGAGCCGTTTGACGCCGTTGAAAGGTCAATGGAGCCGCATCACGCTCCACCATTCCGCCGAGGAATCGAGCGACGGCAAGGGCGGCTCGGTCGAGGACTCCGCGCACACGCTGCGCCTGATCCAGAAGTTCCACATGGAGACCGGTCACACCTGGGGTGACATCGGGTACCACTTCTTGATCGACTCGGGCGGGCGCATCTTCGAGGGGCGCGAACTCAAGTGGCAGGGCGCGCACGCCGGCGGCAAGGACGGCTCGAACAATACGCAGAACATCGGGATCTGCATGCTCGGCGATTTTCTGCGCCGGCCGCCGACGCCGGCGGCGCTGAAGTCGTTGGAGCTCTTGGTCGCCGACCTGCGCGCGCGCTTCCCGATCGCAGCGAACCGGCTGTTCGCGCACACGGAGTTCACCGGCAGCGAGTGCCCCGGCCCGTTCCTGATCGACTGGGTGAAGAAGCACCGCTGACGCGCGGCCGCTGCGGACTGAGCGCGTCGGTTTCGGCGCGTGCGCCCCGTGCAAGGTCTCGGCGCGAGTGGCTCGTGCCTGGTCGCGAAGCGCGCTCCTGGTGCCTGGTCGTGCGCGCGCTCGTGGCGCGAGCGTGTTCGCGAGCCGACGAACGCGTGTCGTGCTCGGCGCGTGCCTCGCGCGCGAGCCCAGATCGCGCCGCCGACCGGGCGCGCGGGTGTGCGTCAACTCCGCGCGTCGCTCGCGAGCCGCGCGAGCGTCGCGCGCCACCACGCCTCGCCAAAACTCACGCGGCCGGCGCAGAGGACCGAGCCGTGTCCGGCGGGCGCGGTGCGCGCGCGCTCGTCGACGAGCCAAGCCGCGATCGTCTCGGGCTCCCACGCGAGCGCGACGAGCTCGTCGTGCTCCCAAGCTTCGCTGCGCGCGCGCAGCGCGAGCTCCTCGAGCGTGCGGCTCGTGCGCACGAAGCACGCGAGCTCGGGCTTGCCGCTGTGCGTCACGCGCAGGACGCCCGTGCAGCGCGCGTCGAGCAGTTCGTCGGCGGCGAGCCCGAGTTCGCCGCGAGCTTCGTCGCAAAGCGACTCGAGCGGCGTTTCCGGCGCGAACGGATGCCCAGCGGGCACGACGTGGAAGCGCCCCGCGTCGACCGGCAGGTCGCGCGAGCGGCGCCCGAGCACGATCCGTCCCCCGCCTTCGAGCAGCACGCCGCTCAGGCCGAGCGGGTCCGCGAGCGCGCGAGCGCCGAGCCTCTCGCGCCACTCGGGATGCGCGACGTTGGTCGCGAGGTACTCGGCGTAGTCGGTCGGTCCGACCTCGAGCACCGCGCCCGCGCCTTCGCGACGGAAGCCGTGCAGCCGATAGAGGCTCGGCAGGCTCCCGTCCGGCCGACGTTCGAGCTTGCGCGCGCCGACCCGGTCTGCCTCGAGTACCGCGAGCAGACTCCGCCGCCGCTCGTCGGTCCATTCGACGCCGCGGTCGCCCCGCGCTTCGAAACGCACCGCCTCCAGCGGGCCATCGAGCGCGAGCAGGAGCTCGTGGCTCGCCAACGGAGTCGCGCGCGAGTCCATCGCTTCGCGCTCAGCGTCCGAATCCGGGGCAGAAAACCCACGCTCGCTCGTCGGTCGCGCGCCGCCGAAACGCGCGCCTGCTTCGCGTGACGGCCGCGAGGCCGCGTCGCGCGGAAATCGGCGCGGTGGAGCGCGAGCTCGTGCCGCACGCGAGTCCGCGATCGCTCGTCCGGCGCCGTCGCTCTCGCGCGCACCGAATTCGGCCGCCGACGCGCGAGCGTATGCTTTGGAAAATGCGCATCGGGATCGACTATCGAGCCGCGCTGCACGCGTCGGACGGCATCGCGCGCTACACGCGGGAGCTCGTTCGCGCGCTCGGCGCGCTCGCGGTCGAGGACGAGATCCTACTGTTCGCCAGTACGTGGCGCGAGCCGGCGGGCGAGCGCGCGGCGCTCGACGCGGCGGTCGCTCCCGCGCGCCTGTGGCGTCGCAAAGTTCCCTCGCGGCTCGCGGCGTCGTGGATGAATCTCAGCGCCGGCGGAGCGGACCGTTGGCTCGGCGGCGTCGACGTGTTCCACCACACGCAGGCCCACGTGATGCCCGTGCGCGACGCGTGCGAGGTCGCGACGCTGCACGACTGCATCTACGTGGAGTCGCCGGAGCTCGTCACCCGCGCGAACTCGCGACGCATGACCGACTCGGCGCGGCGCGCGGCGCTGCGGGCTCGCGCGCTGATCGTGCCGTCGGCGTTCACACGCGCGCAGGTGCTGCGCTGCTTCGGGGTCGAGCCCGAGCGTATCCACGTGGTCCCGCTCGGCATCGACCACCTGCTCCGGCCCGCCTCTCCGCACCCGGGCGCGCGCGCCGAACGCTACGTGCTGACCGTCGCGCGCGTCGAGCTGCGCAAGAACCACGTGGTGATGGTGCGCGCCTTCGAGCTCGCGGTGCGCGCCGGAGTCGGGGGTCGTTGGATCGGCGCCGGCGCGAGCGGGCACGGCGCGGAGACGTTCGAGCGCGCGCTCGCCGACTCGTCCGTGCGCGAGCGCGTCGACGTCCGCGGCGAGGTCGACGAGCGCGAGCTCGGCGCGCTCTACGCCGGCGCGTCGGCCTTCCTCTTCCTGAGCCGCGCCGAGGGCTTCGGGATTCCTCCGCTCGAAGCGCTCGCCTCCGGGGTGCCGACGATCGTCGCGGACGCGGGCAGCCTCCCGGAAGTCTGCGGCGACGCCGCGACGTGCGTCGCGCCCGACGACTTCGAAGGCGCGGCGCGCGCGCTCGTCAGCGTGCTCTCCGATCGCGAACTCGCTGCCGCGCATGCGCGCCGCGGACGCGCGCACGCCGAACGCTACACGTGGCGGCGGGCGGCGGAGGCGACGCTCGCGGTCTATCGGACCGCGCTCGCCGCGGGCCGCGTCGCGAAGTAGCGGCGGCTCTCGACCAGCCCGAGCGTGTCGTCGACGACGTCCGAGCCGCGCAGTTCGAGCCCGGCGGCGCGAAGCGTCGTCGTCACGAGCTCGGGCGAGAGCCCGAACATGTCGCAGCGCGGTCCGTCGTTGCGCCACTCGCGCCAACGCTCGAGCCACGCGAGCGGCACGGCGGACCGCAAGCGCCCCTTCCACGTCGAGCGGCCGAAGACGCGCTCGAGATCGCTCGCGCTCCGCACCGGAACCTGCGCGCACAGCCAACCGCCTTCCGACACGCTCGCCGCGAGCTCGACGAGCAGCCGCTCGGCGTCGTCCGGCGGAACGTGCTGGAGCGTCACGTAGCTCCAGACCAAGTCGAAGCGTCGTCCGCCGAGCGGCGCGAGGTCGCCGCGCGGCGAGTGCACGAACGCCGCGCGCGGAGAACTCGCGAAGTCGCGCGTGCGCGCGAGCATCGCTTCGGCGACGTCGACGCCGACGTACTCCTCGTAGCGTTCGAGCAGCGCGGCGCTCATCCGGCCGACGCCGCAACCGAAATCGAGCGCCGACCTGCCGCGTAGCTCGCCGCCGAGCTCGCGCACACGCGCGGCGCACGCCTCGACGATCGCGCGGCCGCTGGCGAGGAACTCCGCCTTGTCCCACCGCGGCATGGCCGAGCCCGGACGGCGCGCGATGTAGCCCGGCGCGTCGAGCTCGGCCATCCGATTCCAGTTGAAGCGCAACGCCGCGCTCGACCGTGCGCCGCGCCGTCGCCGCGAATGCGCTTCGTCCGCCATGCCCCAAGGCTACGTCGAGGACAGCGAACCCGACCAGAGCAGCGCGAGCACGACCAGTCCGAGCGCGATCCGCCACCAGCCGAACACTTGCATCCCGCGGTGTTCGAGCCACGCGACCATCCAGCGCACCGAGATCACCGCGGCGACCCACGCGGTCAGCGCGCCGACGAGGACCGCGGCGATGCCGAGCTCGTCGAGCATCGTCGGGCCGCTCTTCAGCGCCTTGTACGCCGTCGCCGCGGTCAACGTCAGCACGCCGAGCAGGAAGCTGAACTCGACCGCAGCCGCGAGCGAGAGTCCGACGCCGAGGCCGCCAAGGATCGTCGCGAGACTGCGGCTCGTGCCGGGCCAGAGCGCGAGACACTGCGCGAACCCGATCACGATCGCGGCGCCGAAGCCGAGCTCCTCGAGCCCGCGCCCCGCGCGCATCGGCTTCAACGGCCAGAACAGGATCACGATGCCGCCGAGCAACCACGCACACGCGACCGGCCACAGACCGAACAGCCGCGCCTCGATCCAATCGTCGGCGAGGAACCCGATCAGCGCGGCCGGGCAGAACGCGAGCGCGAGCTTGACCGCGAGCGCGAAGCCCGACGGGCTCTTGCCGAACACGCCGCGCACGCAATCGGTCGCGCGGCGTCGGTAGAGCCCGAGCACCGCGAGGATCGCGCCCGCTTGGATGCAGATCGCGAAAGCGCTCTCGCTCGTGCCCTGCTGCATGCCGAGCAAACGTTCGGTCAAGATCAGGTGCCCGGTCGAGCTGACCGGCAAGTACTCGGTCAGCCCCTCGACCAGGCCGAGGATCGCCGCTTTCCAGAGTTCCATCGGGCCAAGTCCCATGAGTCAGGTGCAGCCGGGCGCGCGTGCGCCCGGCCGGACCGGCTCAGGAGACCGTCGCCAGAGCTTCCTCGGGCGTGATCGACTTCATGCCGAAGGCTTCGCCGACGGCCTTGTAGGTCAGATGCCCGGCGACGCAGTTCGCGGCGGTCTTCAGCTCGTGGTTGCGCTTGATCGCGTCGATCGGACCGAGCGTCGCGAGCTTGAGCGCGTACGGCAACGTCGCGTTCGTCAGGCCGAACGTGCTCGTGCGCGGCACCGCGCCCGGCATGTTCGCGACGCAGTAGTGGATGACGCCGTCGATGACGAAGGTCGGATCCGCGTGCGTCGTCGGACGCGCCGTTTCGACGCAACCGCCTTGGTCGACCGCGACGTCGACGATCACGCTGCCGGACTTCATCAGCTTGAGGTCCTCGCGCCGAATCAGCTTCTGCGCGGCGGCGCCCGGGATCAGGATCGCACCGACGACCAGGTCCGCGCGCGGCAGCGCCTCGCGGATCGCGAACGGCGTCGAGAACATCGTCTTGCAATTCTTCGGCATCACGTCGTCGAGGTACCGCAGACGATCGAGGTTGACGTCCATCAGCGTGACGTCGGCGCCGAGACCGACCGCCATGCGCGCGGCCTGGGTGCCGACCACGCCGCCGCCGATCACCAGCACGTTGGCGCGATCGACGCCCGGGATGCCGCCGAGCAGGATGCCCGAGCCGCCGCGCGACTTCTCGAGCCATTGCGCTCCGACTTGGATCGCCATGCGACCGGCGACTTCGCTCATCGGCGTCAACAGTGGCAGCGAATGGCCGACTTCGAGCGTCTCGTACGCGAAGCAGTGCGCGCCGCTCTTCACCCTCGCTTCGGTGAGCGCGCGATCGGCCGCGAGGTGGAAGTACGTGAAGATCGTCTGGCCCTTGCGGATGTGCGGCCACTCGGTCGGGAGCGGCTCCTTCACCTTCAGGATCATGTCGCACTTCGCCCACACGTCCGCCGCGGTCGGCAAGAGCCGCGCGCCCGCGGTGACGTAGGCGCTGTCCGGCAAACCGCTGCCGAGGCCGCCTCCGGCTTCGACGAACACTTCGTGCCCGGCCGCGGCCAAGCGGTCTGCCCCCGCGGGGGTCAGGGCGATCCGGTTCTCGTGGACCTTGATCTCTCGAACGACACCGACTTTCACGACGTTTCCTCGGCTGGGGGCCCTTGCGCGCGTGGCGCGGATGCGAAGGGCGAAGAGTCTAGCGTCGCTCGCGCGCGAGAAAACCCTTGGCATCGTCGTAGCGAGCGCTAAGCTCTCCGGCCCGGAGCTGACGGTGAAGCCGCTGATGGCGAAGCCGTTGGTTCCGTGATCGCCTACGGCGAGTGGGCCATTAGCTCAGCTGGCTAGAGCGCTGCTTTGACATAGCAGAGGTCGCAGGTTCAAGTCCTACATGGCCCACCATCTTGTCCGCCCGGTCGCCCCGGTCGCCCCGGTCGCGCCGGTCGCCACGGCCGCGCCGGCCGCGCGCTTGATCGCGCCCGCCGGTCCCGTCGCGATCCGCGCGCGGCGGCGCAGCGCGAGGGAAGGGCTCGCCTAGGCTCACCCCGCCTAACTAGGCCCGCGTACGCCTCGCGTCCGGCCCAAGGACGCTCGAAAGCCGGCGCAAACGCGCTCTTCGCGCCCGTCGGAGTGCGCCGCAGATCGCTCCCGCCTTGCGCGCCTCGGCGTAGCGTTCGAGCGGTCGCGCGAGCTCGGATTCCGCGCTGGCAAACCCCTCGGGCAAAGGCTCAGCTCACTTCCCGCGTTCACGCGCGTACCCCAGGACATGCTCGAGCTCTTGCTTCTCGCGGCGATCCAACTTCCCGTTCCGCTGCAGACCGATCCGAACAACCCACGGATCACGCCCGAGGTGCGCGTCGTGCAATCGGCGTCTCCGTCGGTCGTCTACATCGAAGCGGCGAAGCCCGGCGGCTGGTACATCGACCCCGCGAGCACGCGCGGGCTCTCGACGCGCACCCTGGTCACCGGCGGCTCCGGCGTCGTCATCGACAAGAGCGGTTACATCGTCACCAACAGCCACGTGATCGCCGGCGCGTCGAAGGTGCACGTTCAGTTCGCGCCGCAGTACGACGAGACGCTCTACGAAGCGGAAGTCGTCAGCGAAGTGCCGAGCGAGGATCTCGCGCTGCTGAAGATCCGCGGACCGAAGGAGTTCCCCGTCGTCACCATGGGCACGAGCTCGGACCTGATGATCGGCGAGCGCGTGATCGTGATCGGCAATCCGCTCGGCCAGAACTTCTCGGTCAGCTCCGGGATCATCTCGGGCCTCCACCGCGACCTCGCGATCGACGAGGAGCTGCGCTTTCCCGATCTCTTGCAGACCGACGCGTCGATCAATCCGGGCAACAGCGGCGGGCCGGTGCTCAACGTGCTCGGCGAGATGATCGGCATGGCGACCGTCGTCAACCAGCGCGCCGAGAACATGGGCTTCGCGATCCCGATCGATAGGATCAAGGATGTCCTGCAGGACGAGTTACTCGCGCCGTCGAGCGCGAGGGCGTACCTCGGGATCGAGCTCGCCGCGGACACGCTGGAGATCGGGCGCATCACGCCGAAGGGACCCGCCGACCAAGCCGGATTGCAGGTCGGCGACAAGGTCGTCGGCCTGAACGGCGAGCGCGTCTCGACGGCGAAGGAGTTCCACCTGAAGCGCTTGCCGCTGCGCGCTCCGACGCCGATCCAGCTGTCGATCGAGCGCAAGGCCCGCACGTTCGACGTGTCGCTCAAGGCGTGGAACAAGATCGACGGCATCCTCTACGAGCGCGCGGGTCTGACCACCGATCGCGTCGTCGTGGGCAACTTCCCGCTGCTGTGCGTGCGCAGCGTCTGCCCCGAGGGGCCTGCCGCGGCCCTCGGCCTCCAATCCGAGGACCTGCTCGAAGCGCTGCGGGTCGGCGAGGCCCGGCCGGTGTTCGTGTCGAGCGCGGTCGCCCTCGCGGCCTGGCTCAGTCAGTTCCCGGCGGGGACCACGGTCGAGATCGACGTGCTGCGCGACGACAACCACGACCGGAAGTACTCGCAGAGCGAAGAGCTCTACAAGGGTGTCTTGACCCTGCGCTGACGTCGCTCCGGAAAGCCGTTCCCGCCGGCGCGGAAGTTCGCTCGCGCTTCCCGCTCGCCCCTCGACCTGTATACTTCTTTGCCCTCCGAGCTGCCGCCTGGGGTCGAATCGCGACCTCCGGCGGCGCACGGTTCCTGCCCACCGCTCCCACGCGGACGGGCGGGACATCGAGGAGGCTCGGTCCCAAGGCCTCGCCAGGCGGCTCCAAGCAGCCCACCTCCCCCCCAGCATGAAAGCCTTCATCCAGTTCACCGAGCGCTTCGGGAGCATGCTCTCTCGCGTGCTCCTCTTCGTGCTGTACTTCGGCCTGCTCGGGCCGTTCGCGATCCTGTATCGCCTGGTCGCCGACCCGCTGCACATCGCGCGTCGGAAGGACGGCAACTGGACCGCGTGGGAAGCCAAGAACGAAACCGTGCAGGCTGCGCGCAAGCAGGGCTAGATGAACATCCTCGGACTCTCCTTCTATTACCACGACTCCTCGGCCGCCCTCGTCAAGGACGGCGTGCTCGTCGCCGCCGCGGAGGAAGAGCGCTTCAGCCGCGTGAAGCACGACTCGGGCTTCCCCGGGCTCGCGATCGACTTCTGCCTGAAGATGGGCGGGATCACGATCGACGACGTCGACTACGTCGTCTTCTACGAGAAGCCGTTCGTGAAGTTCGAGCGGATGCTGATCAGCGCGATGAGCACGTTCCCGCGCTCGTCGGCTGTCTTCCGCGAGTCGATGCAGCGCTGGATCAGCGACAAGCTCTGGATCAAGTCGATGATGCAGAAGCGCATCGGCGTCCCCAACTCGAAGCTGCTCTTTTGCGACCACCACATGTCGCACGCGGCGTCGAGCTTCTTCACGTCGCACTTCAAGGAGTCCGCGATCCTGACGGTCGACGGCGCCGGCGAGTGGTCGACCGCGACCATGGGCGTCGGCAAGGGCAACAAGATCGAGATCATCAAGGAGCTGCGCTTCCCGCACTCGCTCGGTCTCTTGTACTCCGCGTTCACCGCGTACTGCGGCTTCGAGATCAACGAAGGCGAGTACAAGCTGATGGGCATGCACCCGTACGGCAAGCCGCGCTACGTCGACAAGATCTACGAGATCATCGATGTCGCGGAAGACGGGTCGCTCTGGCACGACATGAAGTACTTCGCCTACCACTACTCGCGCGACAACACGCTCGAGCTGGAGTTCGGCAAGCACTTCGGCAAGCCCGCGCGCGATCCGAAGCTCGGCGACAAGTCGCTCGATCCCTACTACTGCGACATGGCGGCGTCGATCCAGGTCGTCACCGAGCAGATCCTCTTCAAGATGGCCCGCTACCTCCGCAAGGAGACGGGCATGAAGAACCTCTGCCTCGCCGGCGGCGTCGCGCTGAACTCGGTCGCCAACTACAAGATCTGGCACCAAGAGCACATCTTCGACGACATCTACGTGCACCCGGCCCCGGGCGACGACGGCGGCTGCGTCGGAGCGGCGTACTGGGCGTACAACCACGTGCTCGAACAACCGCGCGGACCGGCGCTCACCACGCCCTACCTCGGCAGCGAGTACACGGACGCCGAGATCGAAGCGTTCCTGCGCAAGTACGACATCCCGTTCACCAAGATCGAGAAGGACGAGGAGTTCTACGACTACGTCGCGAAGAAGCTCGTCGACGGCGCGGTCTGCGGCTGGTTCCGCGGTCGCTTCGAATGGGGCCCGCGCGCGCTCGGTGCGCGTTCGATCATCGCCGATCCGCGCAAGGCGGAGATGAAGGACAAGCTCAACGCGACGATCAAGTTCCGCGAGCCCTTCCGTCCGTTCGCGCCGAGCGTCACCGTCGAAGCGGCGAGCGACTTCTTCGACATCCCCGACGCCGCGCGTCACTATCCCGCGCGCTTCATGCTCTACGTCGCGCCGGTGCGCCCCGAGAAGCGCGCCGTGCTGCCCGGCATCACGCACGAGGACGGCTCCGGTCGTCTCCAGACGGTGTTCCCGGACGTCTCGCCGGCGTACCACGCGATGATCAAGCGCTTCGGCGAGCTCACCGGCGTGCCGGTGGTGATGAACACGTCCTTCAACCTGAAGGGCGAGCCGATCGTCGAAGACCCGAGCCACGCGTTCAACACGTTCAGCCTCTCGGGCATGGACTACCTGTTCATGAACAACTACGTCGTCGGCAAGGAAGCCAAGAAGAAGATCGCCGAGACGCGCTTCGTCCTGCGCCACGAGGGCGACAGCGTCACTCAGATGGTCAGCTGAGCGAGTTCGAGAGTCCCCATGCGCGCAATCAACGTCCTCCTCGCGATCCTCATCAGTGTGCTCATCGGCCTCGGCGTGTTCGAGGCCGGCCTGCGGCTGATCGGCAAGGGTCCCGCTCCGATGGTGCTCGAGTTCGATCAACAGCTCGGCTGGAAGAAGCGGGCCGAGCTCGATCTCAAACGCTCCGGCCCCGAGTACTCGGTTCGGCTCGTGACCAACCAGTACGGTCTCGCCGACGATCCGATGTCGAGCCCCGGCAAGGCCGCCGGCACGTACCGCGTGATCGCGCTCGGCGACTCGTTCACCCAGGGCTTCACCGTCGACCGCAAGGACCTGTTCGTCGACGTGCTCGAGCGCTGGTGGCAGAACGAAGGCCGCAAGGTCGAGATCGTCAACGCCGGCTGCGAGGCGTACTCGACCGACCAGGAGGTCGCGTGGCTGCTGGAGCACGGCGCGCACTTCCAGCCCGACGCGGTCGCGATCTTCGCGTACGAGAACGACATCTTCTGGTGCGGCTCGTCGACCTACGAAGCGCGCGACACGCAAAAGCCCGTCTTCCGCGCCGACGGCACTTCGGAAAGCGGCACGCTCGCCGACGTCGGCCCGCGCGCCTGGTACGACAACTCCGGCATCGGCCTCCTGCTGAAGCCTTTCGTCGCCGATCGCTCCGCGGCGCAGAAGTACTACTTCACGCCCGAGGGCGCGACGCGACCGATCAGCAAGGAGTTCGCTCCGCTGCTCGCGACGCAGCCCGACTTCCTCGCGGACAGCGTCGCTCGCACCAAGGGCGCTCTCACCGCGCTCAAGAAGAAGTGCGACGAGCTCGGCGCGAAGCTCGTCCTCGTGACGATCCCGAGCCACGCCGCGATCGACGCCGCGCACGCCGAGAAGTTCGCCCAACAACGCCTCGGCGGGCTCGGCGACGGTGCGTGGTCGGCGGACAAGCCGGTCGACACGTTCCTCGGGATCGCGAAGGAGCTCGGGATCCCCGCGCTCGATCCGCGCGCCTACCTGCGCCAGGTCGCCGCCGGCGGCCAGAAGCTCTACTTCGACATCGACTGGCACTTGAATCCCGACGGCAACCGGGTGTTCGCGCACTTTCTGCACGACGAGCTCGAGCGGCAGAGCTTCTTCCCGCCGACCGTCGTCGCGACCACGACCGTGCCCGCGCCGCCCGATCACGTCGAGCAGGGCGGGATCCCGACGTGGGCCTACGTCTTCGCGGGCCTGTGGGTCTTCCTCTCGAGCCTGTTCGTCACGACCTACCCCGACGAGAACAAGGCGCTCGCGCCGGTCAAGATCGGCGCGTTCCTCGCGGCGATCTTCACGATCGCGATCGGCGGCAACAAGTTGATCGGCATGCTGCCTCCGCAGTACTCGAAGATGGTCTTCATCGTCTTCGTGCTCGTCGTCGTCGGTTTCATCGTCTACAAGCTCGGCCGACGCGTCGGCACGGTCGCGGAGCTGATGAAGGCCTTCACGCTGCGCGGTCACTGGTACCTGATGCCGTTGATCGTCGTGCTGCTCTCGATCGGCAGCCTGCTGGTCGTCGCGGCGAGCTCTCCGTTCGTCGCGCCGTTCATCTACACGCTCTTCTGAGCGTCGATCTCGCGTGCGCCGCTTCTGGCGAGAGAACGCTCTCTGGAGCCTGGGCCCGCTCTGCCTGGCGGGCCTCGGCGTCGCGAGCTGGTACGCCTATCGGTGCTTCACCGAGCCGCGGTACCTGTGCGGCCCCTACGGCTGGTGAGCGCCGTCGTGCTCGTCCGAGCCCGTTCGCTAGCGCTCCGAGCCCTCTGCCCGTTCGTGCTCGCGGGGCTCGCGGTCGCGAGCTGGTATGCGTACGGCTGGCTGACGGAACTCGGTCCGGGCTGTCGGTGCGGGTTCTAGCGCGCGGCGCAGCGCCCGGAATTCCCGGGCCGCGTGGCGCGCCGTCCGTTTCGGGGTATCTTGAAGCGATCGACGCCTTCCGAGGCGCATCCAATGGGCAAGTTCATTCGCGAAAACTGGGCGTGGATCGTCGGGCCGGTCGTGATCGTGCTCGTGGTGCTCGCCGTGCTCGTGATCTTCTTCTCGGGCGACGAGTCCGCACCGTTCATCTACAACATCTAGAGACCAACCCCCTTCGAGGCACACACCCATGGGCAAATTCTTCCGTGAGAACTGGGCGTGGATCGCCGGGCCGATCGTGATCGTGCTCGTGGTGCTCGCCGTGCTCGTGTTCTTCTTCTCGGGCGACGAGTCCTCGCCGTTCGTCTACAACATCTTCTGAGACGAGCTCCGGCCCGCTCGCGATGAAGTTCGTGCGCGAGAACTGGGTCTGGATCGTGCTGCCGTTGGCGATCATTGCAGCGGTCCTCGCGGCGTTCTGCATCTTCGGCGGCGAGCCCGCGGCTCGGGACATCTACACGATCTTCTGAGCGCGAGCCCGGGGGCCGCCGATGGACAGATTCGTGCGCGAGCTCTGGGGTTGGCTGCTGACTATCGCGTGCATCCAGATCGTGCTCGCGCTGCTCGTGGCTTCGTCCCACGACGATCAGCCGATCGCAGGGTTCCGCTATGGGCCGCTCTGACGCGAAGCGTTTCCTCGCCGAGTACCGGGTCTGGATCGTGTTGCCGCCGATGGTCGTCGCGGTGCTCGCGATCGCGGTCGCCGAGCTCGCTGCGTCGCGGACTCCGCGGAGTCGCGGCGGCGTCTACTGGCACCACGAGCTCTGCTGACAGAGCCACGGCGGCGAGCCTGCGGAGCGACTGGCGCGAGAGCCGGGCTGCGTACTCGCGCGGCTCGTCGGGTGCTCGCTCGTGATCGTCGTGTCGCTGACGCCGAACGACGGCCTGTCGCGCTTGGCCTACGAACCGTAGGCGTCGATGGCGCGGCCGGAATCACTCCGAGAGCTTGAGTCCGAACTTCGCGGCGAGCGCAAAGCCGCCGCACGCTTCCGCGACCAGCAGGTGCAGCTTCGCGTTCTCGTCGATCGCGAGCCGGTGCAGGCGCGTCGGCGGCGTGTCAGGGCGATTGGTGCCAGCGTGCATCGTCACCGCCGTCTTGAACCCCGCGCGCGTCACCGCGGCTTCCGTCGCATCGTCGAAGTCCCAGCGCCTCCCCCACGGGTACGCGAACGTCGGGATCTCGCGGCCGAGGTTCTTCTTCAGGGACTCGCGGCCCTCGCGGATCTCGCGCTCGGCCTCCGCGGGCGCGAGCTTCGAGAGGATCGCGTGGCTGGCGGTGTGACCGCCGAGCTCGATCCCCGCCGCTTGCATCGCGCGCGCTTCTTCCCAAGTCACGTACAGCAGATCGGCCAGGCGCGTCTCGTCCCCGCCCTGCTCCGCGAAGATCAGGTCGATCACGCGGTCGCGGTCGTGCGGATCGGTCTCGTACTTCAGCAGGCGCTTGAACTGATAGACGGGATCCTCGCGGCCCTCGGTGACGTACTGGTTCGCGACGTGGTACGAGCGCTCGTCCTTGCAGAGCTCGCCGTAGCGGTGGATGAACTCCGCGATCGAGAGCTTGGTCAGGATCCAAAAGAACTTGTGCGACCAGTTCACACGGCGTTCGTCGAGCGCGCGCGATTCGAGGAACACGGTTGCGCCGACTCCGAGCTTCTGCAGCATCGGCTGCATCACGCGGTGGTTGTCGCGGTAGCCGTCGTCCATCGAGAGCGCGACCAAGCTTTTGCCCCCGCCTTGGCGAAGCTTCTCGACGCCCGCGCCGATCGTGCAGACGTCGTATCGGCGCTTGAACCACGCGAGGATCGACTCCAGCGCGTGCACGTCGATCTTCATTTCGCTCGGCAGGTGCTCCGACGATGGGCTCGGGCTCACGCAGTGGCCGGCGAGGATCGTCAGGCGGCGCGGCATCACCGCGTCGACGACGGCGTGCAAGCCGGTGTGGAACAGGACTCGCGCGTAGAACTCGCGCGCGGCCAACTTGAGCTTGTGCTTCACGGTGGGGTCTTCTCGGGCTCTCGGGGGCTCAGCCCATCGTCTCGTCGTCGCGGTCTCCATCGGTGAAGTACCAGCCGCGCACGTCGCGGGCGGCCTTCACCAACGGGTGGTCTGTCCGGTGCGGATGCAGGATGACGGTCAGGTGGTTCTCGGGCTTCGGCGCTCGGAAGCCTACGTCGACGAGCACGCGATTCCACCACGAGCCGTCGATCGCGGTCGCGCGCACCAGCGATGCGCCCGCGCCCTCCAGCGCGGCGATCCCCGCCTCGATCGCGGCGGCGAGCGCACGCTCCTCGAGCGCGAGCACGTCGACCAGGTATCCGACCGGCTCGCCGGCTCGGGGCAACTGCACGACGACGTAGCCCGCGAACCGCTCGGCACCGTCGTACACGCCGACGATGCGGTGCAGCTTCGACGGCGAGCCCGCGAACCGCCAGTTCAAGTAGTCCGCGTCGCGTCGGATCATGAACGCGAACCGCTTCTCGACCGTGCGAGCGAGCGTCTCCACGTCGCGCGGGAAACGCGCGAGCGACAGCGTGCGCAAGCCGTGGCTGAGCGTCGCGGAGCGCGTGCGCGCCGCACGGCAGGTGCGCACGGTCCACGGCGCGAACCACGCGCGCGCGCGGCCGTCGACGGCGAGCTCGCGCCGCGCGGCCGGATCGGTGCGCAGCACGAACGTCCAAGGCCGCACCGAGCCGATCACCTCCCACCCGAGCTCGACGAAGATGTGCGCGGAGCGACGATTGGGCAGCCCGAAGACGCACGGCCAGCCGAGGCGCTCGGTCTCGGTCATCGCGGCTCGGTCGAGGTCGCTGAAGAGCCCGCGCTTGCGCCACTGCGGGTGCGTCATCACGTCGCCGGTCTCGCCGACCGGCGCGAGCGTGCGCTCGTCGCCGAACGAGAGCGCGCGCCGCGGCGAGCACGCGTAGCCCGACACGCCTTCACCGCCGGCCGGCCGGGTCACGAACGAGACGCTTCCGCCGTGCGGGTTCTCGTCGTAGCGCCAGTGCAGGTTCGCGGCGGTCACCGCCTTCTTGAAGCACTGGTTGAAGAGCCGTGCCTGCTCTTCACGATCGTCGCGGGAGCACGCGTGCACCGCGAAGGTCTCCGGGGGCGTCTGGGCGGCGGGTTCGGGGCTCACGAGGCGATCGATTCTACGCCTCGGCGCGCGGTCGGGAAACGCGCGAGCCTCGCGGCCCGCCCGGCGGAACCGGAGCGAGCGCGAGGCTCGTCGCTTGCGCTTCGCGTCAGGCGCGGGCCTTCGCGCGCGACTCGTCCATCACGCGCGTCGCGACGTTCTCGCTCTGCGGCGGCGGCACGAGGCCGATCGCGCGGAACAGGCGCTTCTTGCCGTACTTCGGATTCTCGATGTAGTACATCGTGCGCTCCATGAAGCGCTTGGCGCGTTGGTTGTAGCCGTAGTACCAGCGCTCGTAGTTGCGCACCATGTTCTTGCGCAGCTCCTCCAACTCGACCTGGCTGAAGTTCTCGTGCATGTACGCCGAGCGGTTCGAGGACACGTAGTTCTCGCGCAGGTCGCTGACGTCGATCGAGGCTTGGTAGTTGTCCCAGGACTCCGTGCCGATCAGCGGATTGAACACGCTGACGCGCACCAGGTCCGGACCGGCGAGCTTCAGGACCTTCTCGGTCTCCTCGATGTCGCGACGGGTCTCGCCCGGGCTGCCGACGATCAGGTAGACCTTCGCCCAGATGCCGGCGCGGCGCGTCATCTTCGCGGCCTCGACGATCACTTCGGGCGTCAGGTCCTTCTTGAGCACGTCGAGCATGCGCTGGCTGCCGGACTCCCAGCCGTAGTAGATGCGGCGGCACCCGGCGCGGTGCATGTGCTTCAACAGCGGATAGTCGACGCAGTCGGCGCGCGTGTTCGCGATCCACTCGAACTTCAAGCCGCGGCGCAGGATCTCGTCGCACATCTCGTGGATGCGCTTGCGACGCAGCGTCAGGATCTCGTCGACGAACAGCACGACGCCCGGGTTGTACGTCTTCAGGATGTGCTCGAGCTCGTCGACGATCAGTTGCGTCGAACGCACGCGGAAGCCGCGGCCCGTGAGCTCCTTCTGGCAGAAGATGCATTTGAACGGGCAACCGCGCGTCGTGAAGATGTACGTCAGACGCTCGGGGTTGAGCTTGAAGTACGTCTGCATCGGCAAGAGGTGACGCGCCGGCAGCGGCAGGTCGTCGAGCTTCTTGATCAGCGGCGGCGCGGCGTTGTCGAAGATCACCTGGCCGTCTTTCCAACCCGCGAGGCCGGCGACCTTCGAGAGTTCGGCCTGGTCGTTGCCGTCGAGCGCTTGGATGAAGCGCGGGAGCGTCTCCTCGGCCTCGCCCTTCAGGACGTAGTCGAAGTGGCCGCTGTCGAAGAAGATCCCCTGGTCGACCGACGCGTGCGGGCCGCCCATCACGGTGACCTTGCCCTTCTCCTTCGCGTACTTCGCCCAGGCGATCGCGCGTCGGATGTTCGGCGTCAGCGCGCCGAAGCCGATCACGTCGTTCTCGTCGATCGCGCGCTTCATCTCCTGGTCGGTGACGACGCGCTCGTCGATCAGGGCGATCGGGAGCTTCGCCTTCTCCATGCAAGCCCCGAGGTAGGTGATCCCGAGGATCATCGACAGCGGGTCCTCTTGGACGTGCGGCTTGACGTAGGCCAGCAGGGTCTTGCGCATCGCGGTGTGGGTCAGGTTGGAAAGTCTGGGGTGGCGAGGGAGCGCTGGATCTCAACCAAGATCGGCAGCGCCGGGTCGAAATCTACCCTTCGCGTCAGGATTCGGCAACTTGTGCTGTGGGAAAGGATTGCAGACTTTTCGGGACCTTGATTCGACCGCAGCGGACCGAGCGGAAGTCTACCGCGCGGACGCGCCCACGGCGGCAAGCGCGAGCCGGTACTCCTCCGCGAACTCACAGGCGAGCCGCGTCGTCGTGAAGCGCTCCAGCATGCGCCGACGTCCGGCCTGGCCCATCCGGCGCGTGAGCGCGGGGTGCAGCAGGAGCTCGCGTACGCGGCCGGCGAAGGCGGCGACGTCGAACGGATTCTCGACGAAGCCGGTGACGCCGTGCTCGACGACCTCCGGGCTGCCGCCGAACGCGGTCGCGACCACCGGCTTCTCGTGCTCCATCGCCTCGAGGTTGACCAGGCCGAAGGTGTCGAAGCAGATCGACGGCGTGACGAACACGTCGGTCGCCGAGTACGCCGCGGCGAGCTCCTCGCCGTCGAGCCACCCGGTCGGCACGACGAAGCGATCGACCCCGAGTTCGCGCGCGTGGTGCGCGAACTCCGCGTCGTAGACCTTGCGGTGCCCCATCACCATCAATCGGACGTCGGGGAGCTCGCGGCCGAGCTCCGCGAGCATGCGGAAGAGCTGCAGGACGCCTTTCTGCTCGTGCAGGCGACCCGCGATCGTGATCACGTGCTTGCCGACGAGCCCTTGCTTCTCGCGGAAGTCCGCGACCGCGCGCGCGCTCGGCAACACCAGCGTCCCCGGGATCGCGTTGTGCACGACGCGGTCGACGCGGATGCCGTTGGCGCGAATCGCGCGCGCGAGCTCCTCCGACACCGTCGTGAAGCGCTGCACGTCGCGGGCGAGGATCGCGCGGATCCGTGCGTTGCGATCCGGCCGCCAGCGCAGGCGCTGGCACGGCACGCACTTCTGCCAGTTCGCCTGGTAGTCGCGCAAAGTCCCGCCGTGCTCCTCCCCGCCGTGGAAGCACGTCAGCTTCTGGTAGCAGAACGTCATCACGTCGTGTGCGGTGAACACGACCGCCGCTCCGCGCGCGCGCGCCGCGGCGAGCGACGCGTACGACAGGTGCGAGTGGATCAGGTGCGCGTGCACGACATCGGGGCGGTATTCGTCGAGCACGCGCTCGATCGCCGGCAGCGCGCGGCGGTTGCGCAAGCCCACCCATGCGCGCCAGCGCGGGTCGTAGCGCGAGTGCACGCGGAACACTCGCGAGCCGAGGATCTCGGTCGGCGTCGCGTCCGCGAGTTCCGGCGTCGCCGTCAACACCGCGGATTGGTGCCCCGCGGCGCGCTGGAGCTCCGCGAGTTGGTACATCTGCCGGATCGACGAACCGATCCGCGGATCGTGTAGGTCGTTGAAGTGCAGGATGCGCATGGCGGTCAGCGGAGCGCTTGCTCGTAGATCGCGAGCACCCGCTCGGCGTTGTCGCGCCAGCTCGACCGCTCGGCGTGTTCGCGTCCGGCGGCGCCCATGCGCGCGGCGGTCTCCGGTTCCGAGATCAGGCGCTCGAGCGCGCGCTCGACCGCGTCGACGCTCGGCTCGGCGAGCAAGCCGTTCTCGCCGTCGGCGACCGCGTCCTCGGCGCCCGATTCGCGCGTGCCGATGCACGGCACGCCGCACGCCGCCGCTTCGAGGTAGACGATGCCGAAGCCCTCGAAGCCGCCGTCCTTCGACGTCACCGGCGTGTGCACGAACACCGCGGCGCGCTGGAGCATGTCGATCTTCTCGTCCTCGGTGACGTTGCCGACGAGATGCACGCGCTCGGCCAGCCCATGGCGTGCGATCAGCGCATCGAGCTCGCGTTTGTAGTCCGCATCGGAGTGCTTGCCGATCAGGAAGTGGTGCAGCTCGGGATGACGCTTCGCAACCCGCGCGAACGCCTCGATCGAGACGTGGTGGCCCTTGCGCTCCTTGAGCTCCCCCATCGCGAGCGTGTAGCGCAGTCCGTGCCACGGCTTGGCGCCGATCAAGCGCGCGCCGCGATAGTGCGCGGCGTCGACGGAGTTCGGGATCACGTGCAGACGCTCGCTCGGGAGCTCGCCTTCGCGCAGCTCTTCGTCGAGCCGCCGCGCGGTGTAGCGGCTGACCGAGATCACCGAAGCGAGCCGCCGATACGTCCAGCGCGCGAGCTTGGCGTGCCGCGGATCGAGCAGGGGCTGAACGCTGTACGTGCCGTGCGCGGTCGCGACGCACGGTCTGCCGGCGGCCTTCGCGGCGAGCAGCGCAAGTAGGCTGTGCGGGTAGTCCTTGATCGCGTGGACGAGGTCCGCGCGGCGCGCCGGCGCCCACGCGCGCGCGACGCCGAGCGCGAGGCTCGGCCAGAAGCGGCTCGGCGCCATGTAGAAGAAGTAGTCCGGCGGCAGCGCGACGCTGACCTTCCAGTGCTTCGGGACTTGCGCGGAGTTCGGCCGATGCTTGCGCGCGAGTAGGATCTCGACCTCGAGGCCTGGCTTGCGCTCCTCGAGCGCGCTGATCAGTCGAATCGCGTAACGGCCGACCCCGTCGAGGTCGGACAGCGAATCGGTCAAGTAGAGCACTTTCACGCCGCGGCCTCCATCCACGCGAGCAGGCGCCGAGCGCGCGCCTCCCACGTGTTGTCCGGCGCGCGCTCGAGCAACCGCGCGCGCAACCTCGCACGCAGCGCAGCATCGCCGAGCAGCCTCTCGATGCCCGCGGCGAGCGTG